>NZ_JAKUKB010000004.1:0-434030 GCF_022436665.1 Stenotrophomonas sp. Y6 | reverse complement strand
GAGCGGCCCCCGCGCCCGCGCGGGCCGGGGGGGCGCCGCTGCCGGCGACTGCCGACGGCGCGGCGGTGCCGCGCGCGCCCACGCCCAGCAGCACCGCGCCGGCCAGCACGAAGCCGCCCAGGCCGGCTGCCGCGAACAACAGGGGACCGCGGGCGGA
This sequence comes from Stenotrophomonas sp. Y6, assembly GCF_022436665.1. Taxonomy (NCBI): domain Bacteria; kingdom Pseudomonadati; phylum Pseudomonadota; class Gammaproteobacteria; order Lysobacterales; family Lysobacteraceae; genus Stenotrophomonas; species Stenotrophomonas sp. Y6. The sequence continues at coordinate 433,873 of NZ_JAKUKB010000004.1, read as the reverse complement.
CGGCGCCTGCCGTGCCCACCAGGACGCGCGCGGCGCCGGCCGCACCGGCAGCGCCGGCGCGTCGTGTTCCCGCAGCGCGTCGTGGATCAGGCTCATATCACCTTCACCCGCAGCACCAGCACCAGCTCGCGTGTGCTCTGTTGCTTGGCGCGCGAACCGAACAGCTTGCCGAACGCCGGCACGTCGGACAGGCCGGGGATGCCGCTGTCGTTTAGGTTGGCCTTCTGGTCGATCAGCCCGCCGAGCAGCACGGTGTCGCCATCGCGCAGGTTGAGCGTGGTGGTGATGCCCTTGACGTTGACCACCGGCAGGGTGACCGCGTTGCCGTTGGGGAACTTCTGCAGCTCCAGGCTGCCGGGCACCACTTCGGTCTGCATCGGGTGCACCAGCAGTTCGACGCCACCGTTGTCGTGCACGATCGGCGCCACGCCGATCACCACCCCGGAGAACAGCGAATCGGTCTGGATGTCGGTGGACTGGTTGTACGCGGTGCCACCGCCGGTGTTGGAGAAATTGCTGGTGGATTTGGTGACGTAGCGGATGTTGGAGCCCACGCTCAGGTAGGCCGGGCTGCCGTTGCGCACGCGTACGCTGGGGTTGGACAGCACCTTGACGTTGCCGAAGGTGCGCAGCGCGTTGAGCGCGGCCGAGAACGTGTCCGTCAGGTAGCTGATGCCCAGCCCGCGCCCGGCCACCGAGCCCAGCGTCTGGTTGGGGAAGATGATGTTGCGCGCCTGGTCGCCATAGCGGCCATAGCGCTGGTAGGGCAGCAGGTTGGGATTTTCCGGGATGCCGAGATCGGGATTGGCGGGGGTGCCGGGCAGCGGTGCGATGGTGGCCGGGCTGTCGCCGTAGATGCCGGCCACGCGGTTGCGCAGCAGGTTCCAGTCCACGCCGTACTGGAAGTTGTCGTTGAGCGAGACGTCCAGGATCTGCGCCTCCACCAGCACCTGGCGGCGCATCTTGGTCGTGGTGTGGCCGACCAGCTCCTCCACCGCGCGGATCTGCGACGGGCGGGCGCGCACGAATAGCGTGCCGGAGCTGGGGTCCAGGCTGTAACGGCTCTTCTCCGGCGCCGGCGGCGCGTCCGGGCCACGCGCGGTGGCGGCCTGCTCGTCGCTGCCCAGGATCACCTTGAGCGCGGCATCCAGTTGCTTGTAGGGGTCGCTTTCCTTGCCGACGCTGCCGCTCATGGTGAGCGTGCCGCGCAGCGACTGGCCGCCGCCGCCGGCGCTCTGGATGCCGGCGCCGAACACGTCGCCGCCGGTGGACAGGTCGAAGGACGTGCTGGCGTTCAGCAGGTCCACGTTGAAGATGCGTTCGCGCATCTGCCCGACCACCAGCGCGCCGCCGCGGATCTCGCCGTGCAGGTCGAACGCGCCCAGGATGTGGTTGTAGACCTCGCGCGCGCTGACGTTGCGCAGGTGCAGGCTGGTGCGCTGGCGCTGTTCCAGCACCTGCGGGTCGACGATCAGGTTCATCTTCAGCTCGTCGGCCAGCGCCCACAGCAGCTGGCCGACGTCGGCGTTGAACATGCTGATGCTGACCACGGTGTTTTCCAGCGGGTCGTAGGCCGGCGCCACCGGCGCGGCGGCCTCGGCCTGCTGTTGCATGCGCTGCTCGACCTGTTCGCGCATGCGGTCCTGCTGGGCGGCCAGCTTCTTCGATTCCTCGACGATGGCCGTGCCGCTGCGCTCCAGCGCCTTGTACTCGGTCGGCGGCAGTTCCTGCACGCTGCGCGGCGGCATGTTGCTGCAGGCGGCCAGGGTCAACGCGCCGATCGCGCTGACGAGCGTTCTGACCGTGGGGCGGTGTGGGACGCGGGCGGTGCGGGCGTTGGGATTCATCGGTTCTGTACCTTGGAAGGATGCGGTGGGAGGCAGAGGGAAGGGCATCGGCGGTCAGCGCGTGTTGGCCATCAGCCAGCCAAGCAGGGCGGTGGCGCTTTCGGCGACGACGAGATCGTCGTAGCGCTCGTCGCCGGGGTAGTCGGGCGGGGTGACGCAGGTACCGTTGCCCTGGGCAAAGGCGCGGTTGTTGGCGCCATCGAAGCCGCCGTCGCCGCCGCCGCCGTCGCGCGCGGCGACCGGGGCCACCAGCACGAACGCGGGGTTGACCATGCGCGTGCCGGTGCCACCGCTGCCGCACTGCGTGGGGGTGCCGCCACTGATGTAGTGCGGCTGGCTGGCCTGCGGCGCGGTGGTGGTGTTGGCGACGATGCGCGACAGCGCCGAACCGAAGCCGCCGATGTACTCCAGGTCCGGCTGGTCGGCCGATTCGCGCGCCGGGGCGACCAGGTCGGTGTTGGCGGTGCCGCGGTATACGCCGTAGCGCAGGCGCTCGCCGCGTACCGGCAGCTCCAGGCCGAGGCTGGCATAGGGCAGCCAGCCGACGTTGCCGGTGGCGCTGCAGGCGCCGTTGCTGCCCTCGAAGCCACTGTCGCCGGTGCCCGACAGGTCGGGGCACGGCAGGCGCTTGTTGCGCAGCGCGAACGCATGCAGCGCCTGCCGCGCGGTCTCGGCATGGGCGCGGGCGGCATTGTGGCGGCGTGCCTGGCCGAGGTTGTCGAAGGCGGACAGTGCGGTCATGGTCAGCAGCCCGAGCACGCCGACGACCACGGCCAGCTCCACCAGCGAAAAGCCGCTGCGGGTGCCGGGGCCGAGCCGTGCGGGGTGGTGGCGTGGCCGCATGTCACTGCGCCCGGCCCGGTGCCGCGGGCAGGTTGGCCGGCGCCACGTCGTAGCGCAGCTGGCCCTGCAGCTGCTGCAGTTCGGCCAGGATGGCGGCGTTGCGCTGGCGCTGTGCCGGGCTGTCCGGCTTCTGCGTGGACTCGGCCAGTTCCACCGCCAGCGCCTGCGCGCGCTTGGCGATCAGCAGGTTGTTGCGCAGTGCGTCCAGGCGCACGTCGGCAGGCGCCTTGCCGGATTTCTCGAGCTGGTCGAGCTGGGCCAGCAGGTCGTCGGCCATGCGCATGTTGTTGCCGGACTTCAGGCGGATGTCGGCCAGCGAGCGGCCGATGTCCGTTGCCGTGGCCGCTGCCGGGGGCGGCGCCGCGACCACCGCGCGCTGCGTGGCGCTGCCGCCGGCCGGGGCGTCGGCCTGCAGCCACGGTGGCGTGTCCGTACCCGCGGGCGTGGCCTGCGGTTCGGCGGCGGCTTGGGCCTGCGCCGCGGCCGCCGGCGGGGCGGCGGGCGCGCCCGCATCGCCGGAATGCCGCACCGCCAGTATCGCCAGGGCACCGCCGGCGATCAGGCCGGTGCCCCACAGCAGGGGCTTCCTGTAGCGCGGGTTCATCGCTGTTCCCCCGCGGCGTGGGTGTACGGCGAGGGCACCGGCAGCGTGGCCAGTTCGCCGGCCGCGTTGCGGATGCGTACCCAGTCCGGGCCAATGGCATCCACGCGCGCACCGCTGGCCAGGCGCGAGCCGCGCTGTACGCGCTGCCCGTCGACCACCGCGCTGTGCCGGCCATTGGCCACCAGCACCAGCGAGACGCTGTGCGCGGCCTGGGTTTCCGCGCCGCCAGCGAGGGCGGACGACGGGCCGCCTTCGCTGGCGGGCGGGGTGGCCAGCGGCAACGCCAGCAGCGGCTGGCCATCTCCGATGGGTACGCTGCGGCGCAGCCGTTCGACCTGCGCCTGCATCTTCTGGTTGTGGGCGATGGCGCTGCGCAGCTCCACCATGGCGGCGGTTTCGTCGGCGTCGTTGCCCAGTTGCAGCACCGCGGGCTTGACCACGACCATCGTCGCCAGCCAGCCGGTGACCGCCAGCCACACCACGAGCGCGATGGCGGCGATGAACTTGATCTTCATGGACGGACCTCTGCCGCCGCAGCCGGCGGGCGCTTGAGCAGATAGGAGAAGAAGCCGCCGGCCGAACGGGTGTTCATGCCACCGCCCTGCGGATCGACCGGCTGTGGATCGAAGCCGGCCCGGCGCAGGCCCTCGACGAAGGCCGGTACCTGCATGCCCGGGGTACCGCGCCACGGGTCGGCCACGCCGTCCACGCGCAGCGTGTAGTCGCCCGGCGGCGGGGTGGGTGCGGCGGGCATGCCGGGATTACGCGGTGCGACTGGCGGCTCTTCCAGCTTCACCCGCAGGATGCGTACCTGCCCGGCGGCGGCATCCCGCACCTGGGCCAGGCTGGCGCTGGGGTCGGCGCCGTCGTGCAGGCGCGTGGCGCGTTCGATGAAGGCCTGCACGCCGGCGAAGCCTTCGGGCATGGCCTGCTGCGCCTGCATCGCCGCGATCCGCTGCTCGATCGCTTCGATCTCGCTGCCCACTTCGTCGGCGCGTGCGCTGGCCTCGCTGCCGGTCAGCGCCCAGCGGGCGCCCAGGGCGGCAAGGATCAGCGCGAACACCAGCGACGCGGCACTGGCCACCGGCAACAGCGACTCGGCGCTCCACGCCAGGCGGCTGGCCAGCGGATTGATGGCGATCCCGGGCCGGGCCTGGGACTGGATCCAGCCGATGCCGCTGCGGTACTCGTTGCCCTGCTCGTCACGCACCACCCGCAGCGGCACGCTGTCCACCCGCAGGCCGCTGCGCACGGCAAACACCTCGCGCAGCGCATCGTCGCTCCACGGCTGCCCCGCATCCGGGCGCGGCACCAGCACCGGGCACCAGTGCAGGGCCAATGGCTCGAGGCTGTCCTCGCCGCTGCCCAGGTCCTCGGCGAATTGTTCGGCGAGCGCGCCGACGGTCATCGCCATGTCCGACGGATCCTCGCTGTAGGCCAGCGCGGTGCGGTAGATCATGTCGTGCTTGAGCACCGCCAGCACGCTGACCTGGCGGCCGGACTGCAGCACCAGGCCGAGGCCCGGCCGCAGCGACTTGAACAGCAGCGAGGTGAACGGGATCAGCAGGCAATGGTCCGGCTGCGCCTCCGCCCAGGCGTAGGTCTGCTGCCACAGGTCCAGCGGAACCGCGGTGAACAGGGTCTGGTAGCCGGCGCCGATGCTGCGCGTGCGGTGGATCAGGATCTTGCTTTCGCCGTCGATCATGCCGTCCGAACGCAGGCGCCGTTCGATCAGCGCGACCGCGTGCGCGGGGCTGCCTTCGAGCGAGATGACGTTGCTGACCGCATTCTCGAAATCGCTGACCACCACGGCCGCACCGGCCAACCGCGGGCGGCTGTCGCTGCGGGTCACGGTGGCACCGTCGAACAGCAGCCAGTGGCCCTGTTGCTGGATGACGTGGAGCAGGCTCATGGCAGGGGATTCCCGTGGGTGCCGGTGTCGTCGGCGGTCTGGAACAGCAGGCTGCCGCGCAGGGTCAGCGACAGCGGCGCGGGCCGGCGGTCGACGCTGCCGGGCGGGTCGAACAGCCCCTCGTCCGGATGGGTGACGGCGATCTCGAAGGATTCGGCGCCGAACAGGTGGTCCGGCGAACGCTGCACGGTGGCCAGCAGCGGCAGCGCTTCCTCGCGGTGCATCTGGCTCTGGCGCAGGTTGATCAGGCGTTCGCCCCAGGCGCCGGGCAGCAGCCCGTTGGCCTGGGCGCTGGCCAGCAGCTGGCGCGCGGAATTGGCGTGCTCCACGCGCAGCCGCGTCTCCTGCTCGCGCACCTTGGCCTCGGACAGCAACTGGTTGCGGTCGCCCAGGCGCTGGTAGGCATCGGCCAGGGCCGAGCGTTCCTTGATGAACCACACCGCCGCCACCACCAGTGAAGCCAGGGTGGCGGCGAACAGCAACAGCGAGGTGCGGCGCGATTGACGCAGGCGTGCGAGCAGGGAGGGCCGGCGCATCGGCTTACTGGTTCATCTTGTAGCTGGCGACGACGGTCATGACCTGGTCGTCGTCGGTGCCGGTGCCGAAGGTCTGGCCGTCGGTGACGGCCGCGGACATCGAACCGGTGTTGTTGCCGCCCCATTCGGTGCCGATGGCGTTGGCCGAGGTCGCGCCGCCGGAGGCGGTGGCGGTACGGGCCTGGATGCCGACCTGGCGGAAGGCGCCGTTGCTGGCGTCGGGCTTGCCGTCGATCATCTGGTCCAGCGCGCGCGCCAGGTCCGGGGTCAGCCCGGTGATGATCATCGCGTTGCCCGAGCCCCACAGCGTGCCGGGCCGGTTCCAGCCGAAGCACACGCGGATTTCCTGCGGGTTGCCGTTGGTGTCCAGGTAGGCGTAGCGGTCTTCCTTGCCCTCGCCGCGGCCCGGCGGCAGGGTGATGCCGGCCTTGCGCACCAGGTCGCGCAGGTCGAAGCCGGTGTCGCCTTCGCGGGTACGGGTCAGGCCGTTGCTGGTCGGCAGCGCATCGGTGCCGGAGCAGATCAGCGCCGGCTCGGTGGCGTTCTGGCTCATGTCGCCACCGGAGAAGCCGGTGAAGTGGGTGCCGTTGACCATCAGCTGCGGGGCGGACTGGTTGTCGCCGATCGGCGCGCCGTAGCGCTGGTGGTAGCTGTTGTAGGTGACCACCCACTGGTCGACGAACTTCTGCTTGATGCGGGTGTACTCGGCGTTGCGCTGCACGTCGCGGCCGATCATCACCGCACCGATGATCACGCCGATGATGACCAGCACCACGGCCATCTCGACAAGGGTGAAGCCGCCCTGGCGGCGCTGGGAAGACATTTGCATTGGATTGCCCCTTTGATGGAAACCTGCGCTGCCCACCGGGAACGGACGTTCCGGCGGGCGTGTGTTGTTTCGGGGCAACGTGATAGAGCACGGACGTAAGAGGAACGTAAGAGCGTGCCGCCCGCGCCGCGCGGCGCGCTGGGCGCGCGGCACATGGCGGCCTGGATGGCGGCACATGCGCGGGCACCGCTGCGGCGGTTATCGTCGGGCTTCGTCCCGTTGCCGGTCCCGCCGATGAAACGCCTGCCGCTGCTGCTGTTGTCCTGCCTCGCCGTTCCTGCCCTGCATGCCGCCGACCGCATCACCGGGCCGGGCTTCGCCACCCGCTCGGAGGTGATCGCGCCGCACGCGATGGCCGCGACCTCGCAGCCGCTGGCCACGCAGATCGCGCTGGACGTGATGAAGTCCGGCGGTTCGGCGGTGGATGCGGCGATCGCCGCCAACGCCGCGCTCGGGCTGATGGAGCCGACCGGCAACGGCATCGGCGGCGACCTGTTCGCCATCGTCTGGGACCCGAAGACGCAGAAGCTGTATGGCTACAACGGCTCGGGCCGCTCGCCGAAGTCGCTGACCCTGGCCGAATTGCAGCGCCGCGGGCTGAAGGAGATTCCCGCCACCGGGCCGCTGCCGGTGTCGGTGCCGGGCGCGGTCGATGGCTGGTTCGCGCTGCACGCGCGCTTCGGGCGCAAGCCCATGGCCGACAACCTGGCCCCGGCGATCCGCTACGCGCGCGACGGCCACCCGGTGGCCGAGGTGATCGCCTACTACTGGGACCGTTCGGTGCCGCGGCTGTCGCCGTACCCCGGCTTCAAGGAACAGTTCACCGTCGATGGCCGCGCCCCGCGCAAGGGCGAGCTGTGGCGCAACCCGAACCTGGCCGACACCCTGCAGAAGATCGCCGACGGCGGCCGCGACGCGTTCTACAAGGGCGACATCGCGCGCACCATCGACGCCTATTTCAAGGCCAACGGCGGTTTCCTGTCGTATGCGGACCTGGCCGGCCACCAGGGCGAATGGGTCGAACCGGTAAGCAGCAATTACCGCGGCTACGACGTGTGGGAACTGCCGCCCAACAGCCAGGGCATCGCCGCGCTGCAGATCCTCAACATCCTGGAAGGCTACGACTTTACGAAGATCGCGTTCGGCTCGCCCGAGCACGTGCACCTGTTCGTCGAGGCCAAGAAGCTGGCCTTCGCCGACCGTGCGCGTTTCTATGCCGACCCGGCTTTCTCGCCGGCGCCGGTGCAGCGGCTGGTGTCCAAGGACTACGCGGCGCAGCGGCGCGCGCTGATCTCCATGGATACGGCGCTGAAGGAGGCGCAGCCGGGCACGCCCAGGCAACTGGAGGAGGGCGACACCATCTACATGACCGTGGCCGATGCCGACGGCATGATGGTCTCGCTGATCCAGTCCAATTACCGCGGCATGGGCAGTGGCATGGCGCCGCCGGGGCTGGGCTTCATCCTGCAGGACCGGGGTGAGATGTTCGTGCTGCAGGATGGCCATCCCAACGGCTACGCGCCGGGCAAGCGCCCGTTCCAGACCATCATCCCGGCGTTCATCACCAGGGACGGCAAGCCGTTTGCCAGTTTCGGGGTGATGGGCGGGGCGATGCAGCCGCAGGGCCACGCGCAGATCGTGATGAACCTGGTGGACTTCGGCATGAACCTGCAGGAAGCCGGCGACGCGCCGCGCATCCAGCACGAGGGCTCGACCGAACCGACCGGGCAGGGCACGGCGATGCGCGACGGCGGCGAGGTCAACCTGGAAACCGGCTTCCCCTACGAGACCATCCGCGCGTTGATGCGCAAGGGCCATCGCGTGGTGTTCGCCGACGGCCCCTACGGTGGCTACCAGGCGATCATGCGCGATCCCGCCACCGGCGTGTACTACGGTGCGTCGGAGAGCCGCAAGGACGGCCAGGCCGCGGGCTATTGATGAGGCCGGGAGTGAGTGAAGAGGAGTGAGGAGTGAGAAAAGGCCTGGATACCGTCATTACCAGGCATGCGTTCGTTGGAAGGCGCTTCCCGCCAGCGCGGCAATGACGGAATGATGCGGAGATGGCAGGCAACCGCGGAGCCGCTGTTGCCTTTTCTCACTCCTGTTCACTCACTCCTTGGCTTTAACTCACTCCGCCGCCCCGCTCACTTCTGCTCTCCAGCCTCTTCCTGCGCGGCCATCTCGCGTTCGATCCACGCCTGCACGGCATGCCGCGCGCGCTGCGCGCGGCGCCGTTCCAGCTGGTACTCCAGGTCCAGCACGCGGTACAGGCATACCATCACCATCACCATCAGCAGCGCGAACGGCAACGCGGCGATGGTGATCATGCCCTGCAGCGCGTCCAGCCCGCCGGCCAGCAGCAGGGCCGCGGCGATCAGCGCCACCGCCACGCCCCATACCGCCTTGCGCGCCGGCGGCGGATCGCCGGCTTCGTCGGTGGACATGCTGGCCAGCACCAGCACCGCCGAATCGGCCGAGGTGACGAAGAAGATCACCAGCAGCACCAGCGCGATGCCCGACAGCAGCAAGCCGCCGGGCAGGCTGTCGAACAGCGCGAACAGCACCGTCTCATAGCCGTTGCCCAGCGCCTGCAGCAGGTCGGCGTGGCCGCTGATCTGCGCCCACAGCGCACTGCCGCCGAACACCGAGAACCACACGAAACCAAGCAGCGTCGGCGCCAGCACCACGCCGACCACGAACTCGCGCACGCTGCGGCCGCGCGACACACGGGCGATGAACGCGCCCACGAACGGCGCCCAGGCGATCCACCAGGCCCAGTAGAAGATCGTCCAGTCCGCCACCCACGTGCTGCCCGAGAACGGCGACATGCGCAGGCTCATGGTCACCAGCTGGTTGAGGTAGGCGCCGAGGGTGGTGGTGAAGGTGTCGAAGATGAAGCCGGTCGGCCCCAGCACCAGCACCGCGGCCAGCAGCAGCGCGGCCAGCAACAGGTTGCAGTTGGACAGCCACTTGATGCCACGGTCCACGCCGCTCAGGGTCGAGGCCATGTACAGCACGAAGGCGATGGCGATGATGCCCAGCTGCACCGACACGCTGGCGGTAAGGCCGAACACGCGCTGCAGTCCGGCGGCGATCTGGATGGTGCCGAAGCCCAGCGTGGTGGCCACGCCGATCGCGGTGGCCACCACCGCGGCGATGTTGACCGCGTGGCCGATGGCACCGCGGTGGTGGCGTCCGATCAGCGGCTGCAGCATGTCGCTGATCAGGCCGCGGCCGTTGCGGTTGTACTGGAACCATGCCATCGCCAGCCCGATCAGGGCGTAGATCGCCCACGGGTGCAGGCCCCAGTGGAAGAAGGCGTAGCGCATCGCCGCGCGCGCCGCGTCCACGCTCTGCGGCGGCAGCCCCTCGGGCGGCTTGGAGAAATGCGAGATCGGCTCGGCCGCGCCCCAGAACACCAGGCCGATGCCCATGCCGGTGGCGAACAGCATCGCCAGCCAGCTGGCGCGCGAGAAGTCCGGCTCGGCGTCCTCGCCGCCGATGCGCAGGTTGCCGAAACGACCGAACGCCAGGTACAGCAGGAAGGTCAGCGTCAGGAACACGATCAGCAGGTACAGCCAGCCGACGCTGCGCACGACGTCGACCAGCACGGCCTGCACCACGTCGTTGAAGGGGCCGGGGGCGATGCCGGCCAGCAGCACCAGGGCGGCGACCAGCGCGATGGAAACACGAAACACCATGGAGGAGCTTCTCCGATCTGGGGATGGGGAGCGAGCCAGGGCTTGCAGCGGAACCGGTCGCCGCGGCGCCGGTCATGGCGTAACCGGTTGCCCGCGGACACGGAAGGAGGGAGGTCGGCATGGCGGCACGGGGCCGCCTGGCGGCGGCAGCGGCGCATCCTACTGAACCCGACGTCACGAATCCGTTAGTGCCCGCCGCGTCGCCGCCACGCGGCCCGCGCCGGTGGCGTGCCGGCCGCGCGTTCCACCCGGCTGGCCGCTTCGTGTTCTAATGCCGCCCGAAGCGGGGGTACCGCGGCGTTGGCGCCACGGTTGAGACAGTCCCTTGGAACCTGATCCGGTTGATACCGGCGTAGGGAAGCTTCGCAATGTTGCCGTGCGTGGACGCCTGCCCAGGCTGCGTCCATGCGCCGGTGGCGGCGCGCCTTCGCTTCGTCCGGCCCGTGCATCCGCGTGGGCCTCCAACAGGACGACGCCCGATGAATGCACCGCTTTCCGCCCTGCAGCAGCAGGCACAGCAACTCTCCGGATCGGTCACGCAGCCGATCCCCGGCTCGCGCAGGATCCACGTACCCGGCTCGCGCCCGGACCTGCGGGTGCCGATGCGCGAGATCGCGCTGACCCGCACGCCGACCCTGTTCGGGGGCGAGCACAACCCGCCGGTCACGGTCTACGACACGTCCGGCCCCTACACCGACCCGGACGCGCGCATCGACCTGTGCGCCGGGTTGCCGGCATTGCGCCGCGCATGGATCGAGGAACGCGGCGACAGCGAATGCCTGGCCCAGCTGGGTTCGACGTTCGGCCGTGGCCGCGCGCGCGACCCGGCGCTGGAGGCGGTGCGCTTCCCCGCGCGCAGCTTGCCGCGGCGTGCGCGCGCCGGTGCCAGCGTCACCCAGATGCACTACGCGCGGCGTGGCATCGTCACCCCGGAAATGGAGTTCGTCGCGATCCGCGAGAACCAGCGGCTGGACGAGGTGCGCGACGCGCAGCTGCTGAAGCAACACCCGGGCGAGCACTTCGGCGCCGCTCTCCCGCCCCGCATCACCGCCGAGTTCGTGCGCGACGAAATCGCCCGCGGTCGCGCGATCCTGCCGTGCAACATCAATCATCCGGAATGCGAGCCGATGATCATCGGCCGCAACTTCCTCACCAAGATCAACGCCAACATCGGCAACAGCGCGGTGTCCTCCGGCATCGCCGAGGAAGTGGAGAAGCTGGTCTGGGCGATCCGCTGGGGCGCCGACACGGTGATGGACCTGTCCACTGGCAAGCACATCCACGAAACCCGCGAATGGATCATCCGCAATTCGCCGGTGCCGATCGGCACCGTGCCGATCTACCAGGCGCTGGAGAAGGTCGACGGCCGCGCCGAGGCGCTGACCTGGGAAATCTTCCGCGACACGCTGATCGAGCAGGCGGAGCAGGGCGTCGACTACTTCACCATCCACGCCGGCGTGCTGCTGCGCTACGTGCCGCTGACCGCGAAGCGCACGACCGGGATCGTCTCCCGCGGCGGTTCGATCATGGCGAAGTGGTGCCTGGCGCACCACAAGGAGAATTTCCTCTACACCCACTTCGAGGACATTTGCGAGATCATGAAGGCCTATGACGTGGCCTTCTCGCTCGGCGACGGCCTGCGCCCGGGCTGCATCGCCGACGCCAACGACGCGGCCCAGTTCGGCGAACTGGAGACGCTGGGCGAGCTGACGAAGATCGCGTGGAAGCACGACGTGCAGACCATGATCGAAGGCCCGGGCCACGTGCCGATGCAGTTGATCAGGGAGAACATGGACAAGCAGCTGCGCGAGTGCGGCGAGGCGCCGTTCTACACGCTCGGGCCGCTGACCACCGACATCGCGCCGGGCTACGACCACATCACCAGCGCGATCGGCGCGGCGATGATCGGCTGGTACGGCACCGCGATGCTCTGCTACGTCACGCCGAAGGAACACCTGGGCCTGCCCAATCGCCAGGACGTGCGCGACGGCATCATGGCCTACAAGATCGCCGCGCACGCGGCGGACCTGGCCAAGGGCCATCCCGGTGCGCAGGTGCGCGACAACGCGCTGAGCAAGGCGCGCTTCGAGTTCCGCTGGGAGGACCAGTTCCACCTTGGCCTGGATCCGGACAAGGCCAGGGAGTTCCACGATGAGACGCTGCCGAAGGAGGCGCACAAGCTCGCCCACTTCTGTTCGATGTGCGGCCCGCATTTCTGCTCGATGAAGATCACCCAGGACGTGCGCGACTACGCGGCCGAACGCGGGTTGGACGCCGCCGGCGCGCTGGCGGCCGGAATGGAGGAGAAGTCCAGGGCATTCCGCGCGCAGGGTGCGCAGGTGTACCGCGCCGAGTGATGCGCCGGTGCCCGCGCGGGCACGGCGGTGATCGCCGCCGCGCCCGCCCGCACGCGGCGGACGGGCGCAGTGGCGTGAATCTGTCTTTATGTTTTCTTCAGCTTGTTGAATTGCCCGCGCCGGTGACAACGGTGCGGCGGCGCGTATTGGCCGCGCACGCTGCAATCACGCGGGTTTGCGTGATTGCAGCGTGCTACGGTGTTTGCAAAAGAATGAACGGCAGATAAAAAAATCGCGCCCTGGGGCGCGAATTCTGAAACGGATTATGTGGATTGCGTCGGCGAGAGAGAGCCTGGTGTCGTCCCGCATGGGTACACGGGTAACTGCCATAGGCTAATATCCGCGCGCCTTGAAACATTTGCTCTTTGCGTTGACGCCATTTGCGGAATTTGGCGGTTCACTGGCGGCAACACCACCAGGGGGCGGGCACAGGACGATGCCCTCCAGCGATTCAATCCCTGACCGGCATGGAACCCATCAACAGCGCTCTTTCCCCCCCTGAACGCCTGCATATCGGCGACTGCCTGGTCGTCCTGCCATCGCGCGAGGTGCATGCGCCTGGCGCCCGTCGCAGCGTGCGGCTCACGCCCAAGGCGATCGGCGTGCTGCTGGTGCTGGCGCGTGGCGCCGGCAATGTGGTGACCCGCGATGAACTGTTCGCGCAGGTGTGGCCCGACACCCTGCCGACCAACGACGTACTGACCCAGGCGGTCACCCAGCTGCGCAAGGCGTTGTCCGCCGGTGGCGCGTTCCCGCAGGGACAGGAGTACATCGAAACGATCGCCAAGACCGGCTATCGGCTGCGCGCGCCGGTGGCGTGGGCGCAGGAACAGGAAGAAGCGTCTTCGCCGGCCGCCGACGCGCTGGCGCAGCCGGTGGATGCGGCAGATGCGGCGGGCGCCGCGGCGCTACCGGATGCAGCCAGGGCCGCCGGATTCTGGCGCCGCGCACGGCGTCGCCTGCTGCTGGTGGTGGGCCTGCTGCTGTTGTGCAGCTCGCTGACGATGGCCTGGCTGCTGTGGCAGCGCCCGGTCGCCGCGCGCGCGCCGGACGCGGTCACGGCCGACGGTACCGGCGTGATCGGCAGTCCGCAGCGTCCGTACCGCCTGATCACCGCCAGCCAGGGATTCGGCACGTTCCCGGCGTTGTCGCCCGATGGCGCGCTGGTCGCCTTTGCCGACGAAAGCGATGGCGGTTCGACGCTCAAGGTGCAGAGCACCGGCAGCACCACCTCGGCGACGCTGGTGAAGGCGCCCGCGGGTGCCATGGACCGGTTCCCGGCATGGTCGCCGGATGGGCGCGAGATCGCGTTCGCACGGTTCGCCGCCGGCGGCAGCTGCGAGGTGCTGGTGGTCGGCGCCACCGGCGGCAGTGCGCGCCGCGCCACCGCCTGCGATGGCGCCGAGATGCTCAGCTTCAGCTGGACGCCGGATGGGCGCGGGCTGGTGTTCGGCTCGATGACCGGCCCCCACGGTGCGCCCGGCATCCGCACCCTGGACCTGGCAACGGGACGCTGGACGGTGCTGGATTACGCGCGGGGCGAAGGCGACTTCGATTACGCGCCGCGCTACTCGCCCGACGGCCGCCAGCTTGGATTCACCCGCAACCCGCAGCTGGGCGCGGTGTGGGTGATGGACGCCAATGGCGGCGACGCCCGCCGCGTCACCAGCGGCAGCGCGGAGATGCGCGGCTGGGCCTGGCTGGGCGAGCACGCCATCGTGTTTGGGCGGCGCATAGACAGCGAATCGCGGTTGTACCAGGTGGACCTGCGTTCGGGCCTGCTCAAGGACCTGGGCGTGGATGACGCGCAGAGTCCCAGCGTGGCCGGCATGGGCGCGCTGCTCGCCTTCATGCACCGCGCGCCGCAGTTCGGCCTGTTCCGGGTCCCGCTGGACGATCCCGGACGCAAGGAACGGCTGTTCGCGTCGTCCGGGCGCGATGCCCAGCCGATGATCGCGCCCGACGGCCAGCAACTGGTGTTCACCTCCAACCGCTCCGGTGCGTTCGCGCTGTGGTGGGCGCGGCTGGGGCAGTCCGATTCCCTGCGCCCGGTGGACGGCTTCCGCCCCGAAGCGCGGCAGTCACCGGACTGGTCGCCCGACAGCCGCCAGGTGCTGGTCAGCGGCCGTGACGACGACGGCCGGCCCGGCATCTACGAAGTCGTGCCCGAGCAGGGGCAATGGAAGCGGCTGCCGGTGCCGGTTGCCGAACCGCTGCAGGCCGTCTATGGCCCCGCCCCGCATCTGGTGTTCGTGATCGGCAGCGAGGGCGACGGCCCGGCCACGTTGTCCCTGTTCGACCGCGGCGGCGGCCAGTGGCGGCGGGTCGCGCAGGTGGCCGGCGTGTCGCAGGTGCGCTACGACCGCGCGACGCAGCGGGTGTTGTTCACGCGGCTGGCCGAAGGCGGGCTGTGGTCGGCCGATGCCGCGCTGGCGCCGGGCAGTTTCCATGAGCTCAGCGGGGAGGTGCCGACCCGCTGGCGCTTCCGCACCTGGGCCCTGGGCGGCGATGGCGCGGTCGCGTACCTGCGCCAGGATGACGGATGCTCGGTGCAGCTGAGCCGGCTCGACCAGACACAACCGCCGCGCTGCCTCGAGGCACGCGCCGCGGCCGCCACCAACGGGTTCAGCGTGGCGCCCGATGGCGCCGCGGTATACGTGCCGCTGGCGGTGTCCGATGGCACCGACATCGGCATCATGCCGGTCCCCGAAGCACCCTCGCGACCCTCGCTGGGCGTGCTCAAGTGGTTGCCCCTGTTGGGAAAACCGGATTCGTGATTTCTTCGTTCGCGGTTCCGGAAGAATTCGGAAGGTTCTCGTCGCAACTTCCTGACGACTGCCGCCAGAGTTGGCAAAACCATCGGCCATTGAAGGCAAATGATGGTGAGTCATGCGACAGGTGGCCTGGGTCGATCGCGGCCAGTCGGTTTCGTTCGAGAAGCAGCCGGAGGACGGTCCGCGCCCGAACTGCGTGGGCGTCGCCCGCTTGGGCAGCCTGCAGACATCGGGCACGGTGTTCACGGTGTGGATGCAACTGCGCGGCAGTGCCTGGGTGGAATCCAGGGAAGGCCGCTTCCGCCTGCGCCAGCGCGAGTGGATCGCATTCGAGAAGGACTCGCGCCCGCTGATCCAGGCCAGCCGCGACGGGCTGTGCATCGGCGTGGCGCTGGACGCCGCTGCGCTGCGCACCCTGGGTGATCTGGCCGACAGCGGCCTGTATGCCGGCCACGGCGTGATGAGCCGGGCCGAGGCGCGCACCGCGCTGGGCCTGTGGCGCGAGGCCCAGGCACGCGAGCCCGGTTCCCACGTGCTGCGCCCGTTGCTGCTGCACGTGGCCTCGCTGCAGCGCGACTTTTCCGAGGGCGTGCAGCGCTGCCCGGGGCGCTCGCGCCTGCGCAAGCGCCAGGTGTTCGGCCGCATGCAGCGCGCGCGCATGTACCTGGAGGGCAACAGCCACCGCGTGGTGCGCATCGGCGAGCTGGCCGAGCTGACCAACTTCTCCAGCTGGTACCTGTCCAAGACCTTCCAGAGCCTGTACGAGGAAAGCCCGCAGTCGCTGTCCGCGCGCCTGCGCCTGGAGCGCGCGGCCCAGCTGCTGCGCGATACCGACATGATGATCAGCGAGGTCGCCGCGGCCAGTGGCTTCGACAACTGCTGCAGTTTCGCCCGTGCCTTCCGCGCGCGTTTCGGGGTTCCTGCCAGCCGCTACCGCGAAGCGGCGTGCGCCAGCCTCCCGCCATATTCGGCAAAGTTTGCGACTGCTTCGCGCAAACCCATGGCTTCGGTACGAACGTAACGTTCAGGGGTGTTTAACACACCACTAACGTAACCGGAGAGATTCATGAAGTTTCGTACTCCCGCAGTGCGGCTGGGCCTGCTCCCGGCCGGCATCGCCATTGCGCTGACCCCCGCTTTCGCCTCCGCGCAGGACGCCGCTGCCGGCGCCACCACGCTGGACCGCCTGGAAGTCACCGGCTCGCGCATCCGCGGCGCCAACATGGAGACGCAGCAGCCGATCCTGACCCTGAGCCGCGAGAACCTGGAAAAGCAGGGCTTCACCTCGGTCGCCGACGTACTGCAGAACATGACCTCGGCCGGCTCGCCGGCCATCTCCCGTTCCGAGGCCCTGGCCTCCGGTGAGAACGTGGGCGGCTACTACATCGACATCCGCAACCTGGGCGCCAACCGCACCCTGGTGCTGATGAACGGCAAGCGCCTGGGCGCCACCACGGGCGGCTACCAGGACCTGAGCCAGATCCCGATGTCGGCCATCGAGCGCATCGAAGTCCTGAAGGACGGCGCCTCGGCCATCTACGGTTCGGACGCCATCGCCGGCGTGGTCAACGTGATCACCCGCAAGCGCTTCGACGGCGCCGAAGCGCAGGTCTACCTGGGCCAGTACGGCGAGGGCGACGGCGAAACCAACCAGTACTCCTTCACCATGGGCTCGGAAGGCGAGCGCGGTGGCATCACCCTGTCCGCCGAGTACTCCAAGCAGGACCCGGTGATGGCCAAGGACCGCTGGTTCTCCCGTGACGGCGGCAAGGGCCCCAACACCACCGCCGGTGACCTGAGCCCGATCGGCCCGAACGGCGTGTGGTGCGATCCGCGCGTGTTCGGCGACTGCAAGCCGACCAAGGACAAGAGCCCGATCTGGCAGACGCTGAATCCGGGCGGCGATCCGACCAACCCGAACGACTACCACCCGATCACCCCGGCCGAATACGCCAACGCCAACCAGCAGATGATGCTGCAGACCGGCATCGAGCGTAAGTCGGTCTACGTCAACGGCAACTACGATTTCACCGACAGCGTGTCGTTCAACGCCGACATCCTGTACAACGAGCGCACCACCGATCAGCAGATCGCCGGTTACCCGTACCAGTCGCAGTCGTTCGGCACCCCGCTGTCGGCTGACAGCGCGTTCAACCCGATCGGCCAGGACGTCGAGTTCCGCCGCCGCCTGTGGGAAATGCCGCGCACCACCGAAAGCAAGCTGAAGACCCTGCGCTTCGCGCCGACCATCAGCGGCTTCTTCGAGTTCGCCGACAAGTCGTTCGACTGGAACGTCGGTGCGCTGTTCAACCGCAACGAGTCGACCAAGACCAACCACGGCGACATGAGCCTGATCGCCGCGCGCCAGGCCCTGGGCCCGTCGTTCATCGATGCCAACGGCGTTGCCCGCTGCGGTACCGCGGCCAAGCCGATCGAAGGCTGCTATGCGTGGAACCCGCTGCTGCCGGCCGGCGTGGCCGGCCCGGGCTCGCTGGCCGACAAGGACCTGCAGAACTTCCTGTTCCCGTCCTTCACCACCACCGGCGTGACCAAGACCACGTCGTTCACCGCTGACCTGGCCGGTTCGATCATGACCCTGCCGGCAGGCGACCTGGGCTTCGCCATCGGCGTCGAGCACCGCGAGGAAGAAGGCCGCTTCGTGCCGGACGCCTTCATGCAGTCGGGCGAATACACCGGCCTGGGCCAGACCACCACCAACGGCAAGTACGAGCTGGACGAGGTCTACCTCGAGCTGAACGTGCCGGTGCTGGCCGACATGGCCTTCGCCAAGGAACTGACCGTCAACGTGGCCGGCCGTTACTCGGACTACAGCAACTTCGGTGGCACCGTGAACGGCAAGTTCGGCGTGACCTGGCGGCCGATGGATGAGCTGCTGGTCCGCGGCACCTACGCCGAAGGCTTCCGCGCACCGTCAGTCGACAACATGTACGGCGGCCTGGGTTCGAGCTTCGAGAAGTACACCGATCCGTGCTCGGTCGGCGTGGCCGGCAGCGTCGCCGGCAATGCCGCCTGCACCGCCGCGGGCGTCGCACCGGACTACAAGCAGCTGGGTCAGGGCCTGATTCCGTGCACCACCTGGCCGTGCGCCACCCCGGATCAGTTCATCTCCGGTTCCAACCCGAACCTGAAGCCGGAAACCTCCACCAGCAAGACCGTGGGTCTGGTGTGGAGCCCGCGCTGGGTGCAGGGCCTGGACATCTCGCTTGACTGGTACAACTACCAGATCAAGGACATGATCATCTCCGACAGCGTCGACCGCATCCTGCGCGACTGCTACGTGCTGGGCAACAGCAGCCGTTGCGCCGGCATCGTGCGCGCCGCCGATGGTCACATCAGCGAGATGTTCTACGGCCTGGCCAACCTGGGCCAGATGGAAACCGAAGGCTATGACCTGGGTGTCAAGTACCGCCTGCCGGAGCTGGCCATCGGCCAGATCTCGCTGGATTGGCAGACCACCTACACCGCCAAGTACGATGAAGTCGGCCAGAACAAGGCCGGCGACACCATCATCATCGGCAACGTCGGCAGCCCGGGCATCTTCCGCGTGCGTTCGAACCTGGGCGTGAACTGGGAGTACGGCAACTTCGGTGCCAACTACACCGCGCGCTACTACTCGGGCATGAAGGAAGGCTGCGTCAGCCTGGCCGACGGCTGGTGCGACCTGGCCGACCGTTACGCCAATGGCGAGTGGGAGCCGCTGCGCAGCACCGGTTCCAACACCTTCCACGACCTGCAGGTCAGCTACAAGGCGCCGTGGGATGCCACCATCGCCCTGGGTGCGAACAACGTGTTCAACCACCGTGGTTCGCTGCAGTACTCGGCGCCGAACAGCGATTTCGCCTACTACGGCGGCTTCGACATCGGTCGCTACATCTACATGAAGTACACCCAGCGCTTCTGATCCATCGAAGTCCTGTGCAACACGACGAAGGGCGGGCCGCAAGGCCCGCCCTTCTTCTTTGCGCGCGCCGCCTGCGCATACCGGGGGAGTCCGTTGGCAGCAGGCAGCGTACGCGTCCGCGGCCCGCCCGCGCTGGCGCGGATGCGCGCGTGCGCCCGTTGCCGCTGTCGCACGCTACCAGTGCCGCCTTGACCGCAATTTCCGTACGTACAGGTGCGGAAGCGGGAGGCCGGACGCGGAAACGGAAACGGAAACGGAAACGGCCGCAGGAGATGCGGCCGTTCCGGGGTATGCAGGGCGGGGGCCGCCTCAGGCGATGGCGGACAGCCCGGCGAGGTCGCTGGCCATCTCGCGCCAGCCCTCCAGCCGCGGCAACACCGCGGTGCGCTGCAGGTAGTCTTCGTCCACCGGATTGCCGCTGGCCAGGGCCGTGGCCACGTGCACCGCGCCGGTGACCCAGAAACTGCGCACGTTCGAGCGCTGCGGCTGCAGGTGAAACGCCACCGCCTCGATGATCGGCATCGGCAGCCCCCACAGCCCCAGCAGGTAGGCACCGGCCTCGTCGTGGCCGGGCCGGTCGTCGCCCTCGGCCGCCGGTTCGCGCGCGTCGCGCACGCCCGGCAGCAGCAGGCCGATGTCGGCCAGCAACGCCGCGGTCGAACCCAGCTCGGCGCTGGAGGACGGCAGCATTTTCGCCGCCAGCCGCGAGGCGGCCAGGGCGCGGGCCTGCAGCGCGTTGCGCTCGGCCGGGGACAACGACGGCACCGAGAACACCTCGCTGGCCAGCACCAGGTCGCGCAGCGTGGACAGGCCCAGCCGGGTCACCGCGCCGCGCAGGTCGGAAATCGCCCGGCCGCTGTTGAAGAACGCGGAATTGGACAGCTGCAGCACCTTGGCGGCGATCGCCGGGTCGGCCGAGACCAGCTTGGCGATGTCGCTGGCGTCGCTGTTCTCGTCCTCTTCCAGCGCGTGCATCAGGCTCAGGTACAGGTGCGGCGGCGACGGCAGCTTCTCGATGCGGCCGATGGCGGCGCGCAGCCGCGGGCTGTCCAGCAGGTCGCGCAGTTCCTCCAGGCTGGTCAGCGCTTCCAGCAGCACTTCCGGCGACAGCGGCAGCGGCAGGAACCGATGCGCCACGCCGATGATGCGCGCCGAGGGCGCGCGCTGGCTCTGCGCGGCTTCGATCAGCGCGATGCGGATCGTTTCCGGGCGCAGGGTGCGGATCTGGCCGAGCAGGGTGGCAGGCGTGAGGTCGGGCAGCGCCGGGGCGACGATCACCGCGTCGATCGTGCTCGACGCCACCGTGGCGATGGCGGCATTGCCGTCCGGGGCGCTCTGGACCTGCCAGTCCTCGCCCAGGTCGGTGATGTACTCGAGGAGATCGGCCGACAGGCTGGCTTCGTCGCCGACTAGCAGGATACGCAAGACATTTCCCCCAATGGAACCGTCCGGCCGAACTGGAACAGGCCGGTAACCCGGCCTGTCAATGTAGCGGAACACCCGGCCGCGGTCATGCACCGGGCGGATGAAACGTGATGCTCGTCGCTGGCGGCGGCATGGCGCCGCCGCCGGCGTGGCTCAGCCCTGCTTGGCCACGAAGGTCTCGTGCGCCTGGACCAGGATGCGCTTGGCCTCGGCGGCGTCGCCCCAGCCTTCGATCTTGACCCACTTGCCCTTTTCCAGGTCCTTGTAGTGCTCGAAGAAGTGGCCGATGCGCTCCAGCCAGTGGCTGGATACCTGGGCGATGTCCTCGACGTGGCCATAGCCGCTGAAGATCTTCGCCACCGGCACGGCCAGGATCTTCTCGTCGCTGCCGGCTTCGTCGCTCATCTTCAGCACGCCCACCGGGCGGCAGCGCACCACCGAACCGGGCACCAGCGGCAGCGGCAGCACCACCAGCACGTCGGCCGGGTCGCCGTCGCCGCACAGGGTGCTGGGGACATAGCCGTAGTTGCAGGGATAGCGCATCGGCGTGGAGAGGATGCGGTCGACGAAGATCGCGCCCGATTCCTTGTCCACTTCGTACTTCACCGGCTCCGAATCCTTCGGGATCTCGATGATGACGTTGATTTCTTCCGGGGGGTTCTTGCCCGCGGAAACGAGTTCCAGACCCATGCGCTGCTCCGAATCGTGCGTTTGACAGAAAGGCGGCATTCTACGCCTGCCGCTGGTGCGGCGCACCAAAGCCCGCCGGGCGGCGCGGCCACCGGCGCCGGTCCCCCGGGGCCGGCCGGGTGCAGGCCGGGGCACGGACGGGTAGCCTGCCGGCATGGATTCGCTGATCGCCGCCTCCGCGCGCGCCCTGGCCAGCGGCGATGTCCTGGCCGCGCTCAACCACGTGGCGCTGCGCGAGGACCCGGCGGCGCTGGCCCTGCGCGGGATCGCCATGGCCCGGCTCGGCGAACTGGCGCGCGCGCGCGGGCTGCTGCGCCGGGCGCGGCGCGGCTTCGGCACGCACGAGGGGCTGTCGCGGGCGCGCTGCGCGCTGGCCGACGCGGAGGTGGCGCTGGCGATGCGCGAGCTCGGCGGTTCGCCGGCGCCGCTGCGCGCGCTCGCGGCGCAGCTGCAGGCGCACGGCGACCAGGGCAATGCACTGCAGGCCTGGTTGATCCTGGCGCGCCGCTGGCTGCTGCTCGGCAGGCTGCCGCAGGCTGCCGAGGCGCTGTCGCGCCTGGACGGCCAGCGGATGCCGCCGGCGCTGGCGGCGATGGCCGGGCTGACCGCCGCGGCGCTGGCGCTGCGTGCGCTGCGGGTGGCCGAGGCGCGCGCGGCGCTCGAGGCCGCGGACGTGGCCGCGGGTGTGGCCGGCATTGCCGCGCTGCAGGCGGAAGTCGCCGCCGCCCGCGCGGAACTGGAGCAGCCCGCCGCGCGTTGCCTCGGCGGCGGCGTGGACGTGCCGCTGCGGATCGGGCAGGTGCAGGCCCTGCTGGCGTCCGGCGCGCTGGTCGTGGATGGCTGCCGCCGGGGCGTGCGGCAGGACGGCCGCTGGCACTCGCTGGTGCGGCGCCCGGTACTGCTCGCCCTGGCCCGTGCGCTGGCCGAAGCATGGCCGGGCGATGTCGAGCGCGACGCGCTGGTCGCCCGCGTATTCGGCATGCGCCACCGCGACGACAGCCTGCGCGCGCGGCTGCGGGTGGAAATCGGCCGCCTGCGCGCGCTCGTCGCGGCGGTGGCCGGCATCGAAGCCACGCCTGGCGGATTCCGGCTGGTGCCGCATGCCACGGATACGGTGAGGGTGCTGGCGCCGCCGTTCGAGGGCGCCCAGGCCGCGCTCGTGGCGCTGCTCGCCGATGGCGCCGGCTGGTCCACCTCGGCGCTGGCCCTGGCACTGGGCGGCAGCCAGCGCAACGTGCAGAGGGCGCTGGTTGAGCTGGAGGCAGCCGGGCGCGTGCGCTCGCGCGGACGCGGCCGCGCGCAGCGCTGGTGGTCGCTGCCGCCCGGTGGATTCACGACGATCTTGTTACTCCCCGCCGCGCTGCCGGTTGACTAGGGTCACCGGCAGGCACCGAATCCCCGATGTGCCAGGAGAACGCAGCAATGAGCACAGGAAACCCTGTCCCCGGCGTGGCCGCCACCCCGGTCCGCCCGGCCGAAGTGGTACGCGACTATGGCCCGTTCGCCGACGCCGATTGCATCCACGGCGTGAGCTTCGACGGCCACAACGTGTGGGCCGCCACCGGCGCGGCGCTGGTGGCCTTCGACCCGCGCGATGGCGCGCTGGTCCGCACCCTGGCCCTGCCATGCGATGCCGGCACCGCCTTCGACGGCACCCACCTGTACCAGATCGCCGAAGCGCGCATCGACAAGATCGACCCGCGCAGCGGGCGGGTGCTGTCCTCGATCCCCGCGCCCGGCGCCGGCGCCGATTCCGGCATGGCCTGGGCCGAGGGCAGCCTGTGGGTGGGGCAGTACCGCCAGCGCCGGATCCACCAGATCGATCCGGCCGACGGCACGGTCCTGCGCACCATCGAATCGGATCGCTTCGTCACCGGCGTCACCTGGGTGGACGGCCAGCTGTGGCACGGCACCGGCGAGGGCGAGGAGAGCGACATCCGCCGTGTCGATCCGCAGGACGGCACCGTACTGGAACGCCTGCGCATGCCGCCGGGCATCAGCGTCAGCGGCCTGGAGGCCGACGGCGGCGACCTGTTCTATTGCGGCGGCGGCCGCAGCGGGCGGGTGCATGCGGTAAAGCGGCCACGCGCGCGCTGAACCGCGTGCGTCGGGCCGCTGCGGCGCACCCCGTGCCGCGGGCCGCGGCCTGATCCGGGGCGTGCCCCGGCGTGGCACCGGCAGCAGGCGGCGATGTCCTGGCCGCGGCTGCGGGGCCAGCGCCCGGCTGCGCTGCCCTTCCCCGCGGACGGGGGAAGCGCAGCGCAGCGCGGGAAGCGGGCGCCGGTTACAGCAGCGGCACCAGCAGCAGCGCCACGATGTTGATGATCTTGATCAGCGGGTTGATCGCCGGGCCGGCCGTGTCCTTGTAGGGGTCGCCGACGGTGTCGCCGGTCACCGCGGCCTTGTGCGCCTCGCTGCCCTTGCCGCCGAAGTGGCCGTCCTCGATGTATTTCTTGGCGTTGTCCCAGGCACCGCCGCCGGTGGTCATCGAGATCGCCACGAAGATGCCGGTGACGATGGTGCCGATCAGCAGCCCGCCCAGCGCTTCGGGCCCGAGCAGCAGGCCGACCACGATCGGCACCGCCACCGGCAGCAGCGACGGCACGATCATTTCCCGGATGGCCGAGCGGGTCAGCATGTCCACCGCCTTGTCGTACTGCGGCTTGCCGCTGCCGTCCATGATCCCGGCGATCTCGCGGAACTGGCGGCGCACTTCCTCGACCACCGCGCCGGCGGCGCGGCCCACCGCCTCCATCGCCATCGCGCCGAACAGGTAGGGGATCAGGCCGCCGACCAGCAGGCCGATGATCACCCGGTGGTCGGACAGGTCGAACAGGAACGCCCTGCCCGGGTGTGCCGCCTGCAGGTTGTGGGTGTAGTCGGCGAACAGCACCAGCGCGGCCAGCGCCGCCGAGCCGATCGCATAGCCCTTGGTCACCGCCTTGGTGGTGTTGCCCACCGCATCGAGCGGGTCGGTGATGTCGCGGATCTCCGGCGGCAGCTCGGCCATCTCGGCGATGCCGCCGGCGTTGTCGGTGATCGGCCCGTAGGCGTCGAGCGCGACGATCATGCCGGCCATCGACAGCATCGCGGTGGCGGCGATGGCGATGCCGTACAGGCCGCCGTGCAGGTATGCGAACCAGATCGCCGCGCACACCGCCACCACCGGCAGCGCGGTGGACTTCATCGACACGCCCAGCCCGGCGATGATGTTGGTGCCATGGCCGGTGGTGGAGGCCTTGGCCACGTGCTGCACCGGCTTGTACTGGGTGCCGGTGTAGTACTCGGTGATCCACACGATCAGCCCGGTCAGCAGCAGGCCGATCAGGGCACAGATGTAGAGGTTCATCGCGCCGTGGGCGTTGTCGCCCATCAGCGCGGTGGTGATCGGGTAGAACGCGATCGCCGCCAGCACGCCGGAGACGATCACGCCCTTGTACAGCGCGCCCATGATGTTGGGCTTGCTGCCGGAGACCTTGACGAACATCGCGCCGATGATCGAGGCGAGGATCGATACGCCGCCCAGTACCAGCGGATACAGCACCGCGTTCCTGCCAGCGAAGTCGGCCGAGCCCGGCACCATCATCATGCCGCCCAGCAGCATGGTGGCGATCACCGTCACCGCGTAGGTTTCGAACAGGTCGGCGGCCATGCCGGCGCAGTCGCCGACGTTGTCGCCGACGTTGTCGGCGATGACCGCGGGGTTGCGCGGGTCGTCCTCGGGAATGCCGGCTTCGACCTTGCCCACCAGGTCGGCGCCCACGTCCGCGCCCTTGGTGAAGATGCCGCCGCCCAGTCGCGCGAAGATCGAGATCAGCGACGAGCCGAACGCCAGCCCGACCAGCGCGTGCAGGTTGTCGGCCTGCGCCAGGCCCAGCTGCTGCAGCACGAAGTAGTAGCCGGCCACGCCCAGCAGGCCCAGCCCCACCACCAGCATGCCGGTGATCGCGCCGCCCTTGAAGGCCACGTCCATCGCCGCGCCCATGCCGTTGCGCGCGGCCTCGGCGGTGCGCACGTTGGCGCGCACCGAGACATTCATGCCGATGTAGCCGGCCACGCCGGACAGCACCGCGCCGACCGCGAAGCCGACCGCGGTGTACCAGCTCAGGAACACGCCCACCAGCACGAACAGCACCACGCCGGCGATGGCGATGGTCAGGTACTGGCGGTTGAGGTAGGCGCGCGCGCCTTCCTGGATCGCCGAGGCGATTTCCTGCATGCGTGCGTTGCCGGCCGGCTGGCGCAATATCCAGCGGGCGGCGAACAGACCATAGGCGATGGCGATGACCGCGCAGGCCAGCGCGAAGACGAGACCGTAGTGTTCCAGCATGAACCCCTCCAGCACAGGTGGATGTCGTCCAGCAGCGCTGAACGCGGGACACGCCGGGGATGAAGCACTGGAACAGACCCGGAGCCATGCAGCGGCCGTGGTACGTGTCGCGGTGTTCAACGTTTCCTGGAGCTGCGGCGAGTATGGGTCAGCTGCCGTTCACTGTCACGGGCCGGCGCGCTTGCCCTGCCGTTCAGCGCCGCGCTGGCACCGTGCGGCTTTCCCTGACGCGAGGCGGGCCGATGAAAGTGCGGCGTGGAAAGTGGTCGATACCGTTGCTGGCGCTGTTGCCGCTGGCCGCGGGCGCGCAGGCGCCGGCGGCCACGCAACCGGAAATCCAGCGCCCGCCGGGCACGCCGCAGGCGGTGGGCGCGGTGCATACCGTGCGCCAGATCCCCGAGGCCTGCGTGCGCATCGAAGGCCGCTTCACCGGCCAGGCCGACGCACCCTACGCCATGCAGCCGGTACGCACCGACGCGCGCTGCCAGCCGCGCGCGGCGCTGCTGGACTTCGCCCGGGTGCGGCCCGGCGAGGACGGGTGGCGGCTCAACGACCGCATCCGCATACCGGCCGCGGCCTGTCCCGGCCAGCAGGCGGTGGTCGAAGTCTGGCGGCGCCCGGTCGAGCAACCGCTGGTCCGCGACGGGCAGGGCCAGGTGCGCGTGTACCTGGGCGAAGCGCGGCAGCAGGCCGATGCCGGCAAACTCGCGTCACTGCCCGCGTTCGCGGTGCGGATGACCCTGCAGGGCACGCCCTGCCGCTGAGGCGGATGCGTCGCCGCGCCCGCGGTTGCCCACTCAGGCCGCCGCCTGCGCGGGGCCCGCGTCGTGCCCGGCCAGGTGCTGGCCCAGGCGATAGCCTGCGGCGCCGATCAGGCAGGCCAGAAGGAAGCCGAGCATGCCGATCAATATCCTGCGGGTCATGGCGTCGTGCCTGTGCGGGAAACACGGCGCCACGATGCCGCCGCGCGTGCCGCCGCGCACCTGCCTGAAGTCACCGCGACGCACGCCAGGGCGCTGCCGGCTCAGCCCTCCCAGACCGGCAGTTTCCTGGCGACCGCCACGTTCTTCAGGGTCACGTACTTCGGCAGACCGTCGCGGCCCCATGGCAGCGGCGCTTCGCCGCGGATCAGCGGCTGCAGGTAGCGGCGCGCCTTGTCGGTAATGCCGAAGCCGTCCCGGCGGATGAAGCCGGCCGGCATCTTCTTCTCGTGGTTGGCCACCCTGGACAGCGGCGCGGCCTCGATCTTCCAGCGGTACGGCGTGTCGCCGGTACGCACGATCACCGGCATCACCGAATTGCGGCCTTCCAGCGCGAACCGCACCGCCGCCCTGCCCACCGCCTGCGCCTGCTCCCAGTCGGTCTTCGAGGCGACGTGGCGGGCCGAGCGCTGCAGATAGTCCGGCAGGGTCCAGTGCACCTTGTAGCCCAGTTCGGCCTTGACCCGGCCGGCCAGGTAGGAGGCCACGCCGCCGAGCTGGGTATGTCCGAAGGAGTCGGTGGCGCCGCCGGCGTCGGCGACGAAGCGGCCGTCGGCGTCCTGTATGCCCTCGCTGGCGACCACCACGCACCAGCCCACCTTCGCCACCACCTGCTTCACTTTCGCCAGGAAGGCGGCTTCGTCGTAGGCGCGTTCGGGCAGCAGGATGATCTGCGGTGCCTCGTCGGGATTCTCCCCGGCCAGCCCGGCCGCGGCGGCCAGCCAGCCGGCATGGCGGCCCATCGCCTCGTAGATGAAGACCCGGGTGGAGGTCTCGGCCATCGCCGCCACGTCCAGCGCCGCCTCGCGCACCGACACCGCGGTGTACTTGGCCGCCGAGCCGAAGCCGGGGCAGGTATCGGTGACCGCCAGGTCGTTGTCGATGGTCTTGGGCACGCCCACGCAGGTCAGCGGGTAGCCGAACTCGCGGGCCAGCTGCGAGACCTTGAGCGCGGTGTCGGCCGAATCGTTGCCGCCGTTGTAGAGGAACCAGCGCACGTCGTGCGCCCGCAACACGTCCAGCAGGCGCTCGTAGCGGGCCCGGTCCGCTTCCAGCGACTTGAGCTTGTAGCGGCACGAGCCGAACGCGCCGCCTGGGGTGTGGGCCAGCGCGGCGATGCTCGCGGCCGACTCGCGGGAGGTGTCGACCAGGTCCTCGCGCAGCGCGCCCAGGATGCCGTTGCGTGCCGCCAACACCTTGATTTTCTTCGCCCTGGCTTCGGCGATGACCGCCGAGGCGGTGGCGTTGATGACGGCGGTCACGCCACCGGACTGGGCGTAGAGCAGGGTACCTTTGGACATGGGCGGGGTTCTCTGGGCGGGGGACATTTCCGGGACATTGGCCGGATGCGGTAAGCTGCGTTATTGCGGTGCAGCGTGAATCGGCCCATGAGTCTAACGCCGCTGTCCGTCCCTGAAAGAAACGTCCTCTACATACAAGGGAGTCAGGAATGCGATTGGTTCTGTTGGGACCGCCCGGTTCGGGCAAGGGCACGCAGGCGACCCGCCTGAAGGAAGAGCTGGGGATTCCGCACATCTCCACCGGCGACCTGCTGCGCGCCGAAGTGGCCGCCGGCACCGAGCTGGGCAAGCAGGCCAAGGCGGTGATGGACGCCGGCAACCTGGTGTCCGACGACATCCTGCTGGGCATGCTCGAAGCGCGCCTGGCGCAGGCCGACGTCGCCAACGGCTTCATCCTCGACGGTTACCCGCGCAACGTGGCCCAGGCCAACGCGCTGGGCGAACTGCTGGCGCGCCTGCAGCAGCCGCTGGACGCGATCGTGCAGCTGGACGTGCCGACCGAACTGCTGGTCGAGCGCATCGCCGGCCGCGCCAAGGAGCAGGGCCGCGCCGACGACAACCCCGAATCGGTGCGCCAGCGCCTGCAGGTCTACAACGATTCCACCGCGCCGGTGATCGACTTCTACGCCGGCAAGGGCACCCTGGCCCGGGTCGACGGCGTCGGCGCGCTGGACGAGGTGCTGGCCCGCATCCTGGCGGCGATCAAGCGCTGATGCCCGGCTTTCCGCTCCGGACCTGCGCCGGAGCGGGCGCATGAAGAACGCCCCGGGCCATTGGCTGGTCCGGGGCGTTCGTCGTTGCAGGGGCCAGCAGGTGGGCGTGCTCAGAGCCCCGCAGCATGAGCTCCCTGGGGATGGCCTCTTGGGGAGTAGGACCTGAGGGATACTGCGGCTGGCCCGTGCATTCTCGGTATGAATGCCCCCGGGTGGTATAGGAGTTTTCCCTACACGTCGGTAAGGGTAATGCCGGGGTGACATACCCGCGCGCCGGCGCATCGGCGACAATCGGCGCATGAGCAAGCTCCATATCCTCGGCATCGCCGGTACTTTCATGGGCGGCGTGGCCGCCCTGGCCCGCGAACTCGGCCACACGGTCGAAGGCAGCGACCAGGCGGTGTACCCGCCCATGTCCACCCAACTGGAAACGCTGGGCATCAGCCTGGCCCAGGGCTACCTGCCCGGCAACATCGGCGCCGACTGCGACGAGGTCGTGATCGGCAACGCGCTGTCGCGCGGCAACCCCGCGGTGGAGGCGGTGCTGGACGCCGGCCGGCGCTACACCAGCGGCGCGCAGTGGCTGGCCGAAAACGTACTGCCGGGCCGTGACACGCTGGCCGTGGCCGGTACCCACGGCAAGACCACGACGACCACCATCCTGGCCTTCCTGCTGCAGGCCGCCGGGCGCGAGCCGGGCTTCCTGATCGGTGGCGTGGCCGAGGATTTCGGCGTGTCGGCGCGGCTGGGCAGCGGCCGCGAGTTCGTGGTCGAGGCCGACGAGTACGACACCGCGTTTTTCGACAAGCGCAGCAAGTTCGTCCACTACCGGCCGCTGGTGGCGATCCTCAACAACCTGGAATACGACCACGCCGACATCTTCCCCGACGTGGCCGCGATCCAGCGCCAGTTCCACCACCTGGTGCGCACCGTGCCCGGGCGCGGCCGGCTGATCGTCAACGGCGAGGACGCGCGCCTGGCCGAGGTGCTGGCAATGGGCTGCTGGACGCCGGTGGAGCGCTTCGGGTTCGATCCCGCGCTGGAATGGAGCGCGCGCCTGGTCGAACCGGACGGCAGCGCGTTCGCGGTGCTGCACCAGGGCGTGGACGTGGCGCAGGTGCGCTGGCCGCTGCTGGGGCGGCACAACGTGCTCAACGGCCTGGCCGCGCTGGCCGCCGCGCATGCGGTGGGCGTGGACGTGGCCGCGGTGGCACCGGCGCTGGCCGGCTTCCACAGCGTCAAGCGCCGCCTGGAGGTGATCGGGCAGGCGCGCGGCGTGACCGTCTACGACGATTTCGCGCACCATCCCACCGCCATCCACACCACGCTGCAAGGCCTGCGCGCGAAGGTCGGGGCGGCGCGGATCGTGGTGGCGATGGAGCCGCGCAGCAATTCGATGCGGCTGGGCGCGCATGCCGCGGCACTGGCGCCATCGCTGGACATCGCCGACGCGGTGGTGTTCCTGGCCCGCCCGGAGCTGCCGTGGGATGCGGCCGCGGTGATCGCGGCGGTACGCGGCCAGGCGCAGGCGGTGGCCGATACCGATGCGCTGCTGGCGCGGCTGGGCGAAGCGGTACGCGACGGCGACCATGTGGTGTTCATGTCCAACGGCGGCTTCGACGGCGCGCCGCGCCGCTTCCTGGCGCAGTTGCAGGGCTGATGCCGCGACCCGTCGCGGCGCGGGGGGCGCGACGGTCATGCGCTACCCTCGTCCGCGATTCCCCCGTTTCCGGAGCCTGGCCCGGCCGATGACCGACACGCAGACCCTGTCCCTGTTCCCGCTGCATGCCGTACTGCTGCCCGGCGCCGCGCTCGGCCTGCGCGTGTTCGAGCCGCGCTACCTGGACCTGCTGCGCGAATGTGGCCGCCACGGCAGCACCTTCGGCATCTGCCTGATCCTGGACGGCGAAGAAGTCGGTGCGCCGGCCACGCCCGCGGCCTGGGGCGTGGAGGCGCTGGTCGAGGATTTCGATGTCGGCGCCGACGGCGTGCTGCAACTGCGCCTGCGCGGCGGCCGCCGTTTCCACGTCGCGCGCACGCGGGTGCGCGACAACGGCCTGGTGGTGGGCGATATCCACTGGCGCGAGCCGGACCACGACGACGAGCTGCGCCCGGAGCATGCGCTGCTGGGCCTGCTGCTGGAACGCATCCTGGAGCAGGCCGGGGGCGAGTTCGCCGGCGCCGGCCCGGCGCAGCTGGACCAGGCGGCATGGGTGGGCTGGCGGCTGGCCGAACTGCTGCCGCTGGACGAAGCGCAGCGGCTGGTGCTGCTGCAGGAAGACGACCCGCACCGGCGGCTGGAACAACTGCTCACCTGGATCCCCGATTTCGAGCCGCCGCCGGAATCCGACCTGTAGAGGCGGGGCAAGCCCTGCATCTACGGAGAGCGCGAATTGCACCGGTGCGCGTAGGTGCCGGGCTTGCCCGGCACGGGGCTTTACCGGGAAGGCTTCATGCAGGGCAAGCCCTGCATCTACGGAGGGCGGGAATTACACCGGTGCATGTAGGTGCCGGGCTCGCCCGGCACGGGGCTTTACCGGGAAGGCTTCATGCAGGGCAAGCCCTGCCTCTACGGAGAGCGCGAATTGCGGCGGTGCGCGTAGGTGCCGGGCTTGCCCGGCACGGGGCTTCACCGGGAAGACTTCATGCAGGGCAAGCCCTGCATCTACGGAGGGCGCGAATTGCACCGCTGCGCGTAGGTGCCGGGCTCGCCCGGCACGGGGCTTTACCGGGAGGCTTCATGCAGGGCAAGCCCTGCATCTACGGAGTGCGGGAATTGCGGCGGTGCGCGTAGGTGCCGCGCTCGCCCGGCACGGGGCTTTACCGGGAAGGCTTCATGCAGGGCAAGCCCTGCATCTACGGAGAGCGGGAATTGCACCGCTGCGCGTAGGTGCCGGGCTCGCCCGGCACGGGGCTTTACCGGGAGGCTTCATGCAGGGCAAGCCCTGCATCTACGGAGGGCGCAAATTGCGGCGGTGCGCGTAGTGCCGGGCTCTCCCGGCACGGGGCTTCACCGGGAAGGCTTCATGCAGGGCAAGCCCTGCATCTACGCAGAGCGGGAATTGCGGCGGTGCGCGTAGGTGCCGGGCTTGCCCGGCACGGGGCTTTACCGGGAAGGCTTGATGCAGGGCAAGCCCTGCATCTACGGAGTGCGGGAATTGAGGCGGTGCGCGTAGGTGCCGGGCTCGCCCGGCACGGGCTTCACCGGGAGGCTTCATGCAGGGCAAGCCCTGCATCTACGGAGGGCGGGAATTGCACCGGTACGCGTAGGTGCCGGGCTTGCCCGGCACGGGGCTTTACCGGGGAGGCTTCATGCAGGGCAAGCCCTGCATCTACGCAGTGCGGGAGGGACAACGGCCGCCGCTACGGTTGCGGTTCGCTGCGGATCATCAGCAACTGCATCCCGTTTTCGGGCATGGCCTGGGTACGGGTCTGCATGCCGTCCAGCGATTGCGTCACCGCCGCCAGCGCCGGGTCCACCCCGCGCAGCGGCAGCCACAGCCCGAACAGTTTGAAGTGGCGCTGGAACCGCAGGGTCTGCGCGCTGCCCAGCCACAGCGGCGCCTGGCCCGGCTGCAGCCGTACCGGCGCCGGCCACAGGCGCAGCGCATGCAGTTCGTCCGGGCGCGCGCCCCGGCGCAGCATCAGCAGCGATTCGACATGGGTGTCCAGCGTCGCCGGCAGCACCGGTACCTGGTCCGGCGTGGCCTTGCTGTCCAGCATGGTCAGAGCCTGCTGCCAGCCGGCCTGCGGCTGCAGCCGCCAGCCGTGGCGTTCCAGTTGCGCCTGCAGCGGCGCCAGCGGCCCGGCCACCTGCACGTCCAGCGGCCAGCGCTGGTCGTCGTCGAATTCGTTGCGGCGTGCCGGCAGCTCGCGCCAGCCGTCCTGCCACCACACCGCCATGTCCATCGTCCGCGGTGCCTCGGCCGCCGGTTCGAACTTGGCCAGTTTGGCCGCCACGTTGCGCGGCGCGTACCAGAACCCGGCCAGCAGGAAGACGCCATAGAACAGCCACGTCACCGGCTTGACCCAGAACGAGCGGTTGAAGCGGCGGCGGTAGGCGATGCCCAGCACCAGCAGCCAGAAAATGCCGAACAACATGCCGCCGATGACATCGCTCAGCCAGTGTGCGCCCAGGTACAGGCGGGCAAAACCAATGATCGTGACCACGATGCCCGATACCAGGTATGGCCACACCCGGGTGCGTCCGGGCAGCTCGCGGCTGATCAGCACCGCGAAGAAACCGAAGGTGATGGTGGCCATGGTCACCGACACCGACGGGAAGCCGAAGCCGCTGCTGGCGGCCGGTGGCCGCACCACGTCCACGGTGGTGCCCAGCAGCTTGGTCAGCGCCAGGCCGAAGGCCAGCGCCGCCAGCCAGTGCGCGGCAGCCATCCAGCGCCGGCGCCAGCACAGGTAGCCCATGCCGGCGGCGATCGCCGGCAACAGCACCTGCCAGTCGCCCAGCGAGGCCAGCGCCGCCATCGGGTAGTCGGCCAGCGGGTTGCGCAGCGCCAGCATCAGCTGGTGCACCGCCAGGTCCAGCGACAGCGGCTCGCCATGGCCGACCACCACCATCAGCAGCACGAACCAGCCCCAGCCCAGCAACAGCAGCATCAGCGCCAGCATCGCCAGCGGCACCGACTCGCGCCGGCGCGGGTCGAACAGGTCGTTCCAGTAGCGGCCGAGCAGGTGCGGATGGCGCTGCGACCAGCGCAGCAGCCGCGCCAGCCAGCCGTCCATGCGCGCGGCCGACCAGCGGTAGCCGTACAGCACGATCGCCCACACCAGCCCCAGCATCACCCCGAGCAGCGCCACCACCACGAACAGCCGGCCGGCGACCGCGGCCACCGCGTCGTAGGCCTGGCCCAGCGCCCAGCCCGGCAGCAGGAACAGCACCGCCCACGACAGGCTGGCCACCGCGCTGGGCTGCGCGTAGCGCGCCAGCGGCATCTTCGCCATGCCGGCGATGGCCGGCACGAACGGGCGGATCGCGCCGACGTAGCGCGCCACCAGGATGCTCTTGAAGGCGTTGCGCCTGAACAGCAGTTCGCCGCGTTCCAGCAGCTGCGGGTAGCGGCTGAACGGCCATACCCCGCGCAGGCGGTCGCCCCAGCGGCGGCCGACCCAGTAGCTCAGGCCGTCGCCGCAGAACGCCCCCAGCGCGGCGCAGGCCACCGCATACGGGCCGGAGATCTCGCCCATGCCGATCAGCACGCCGACGGCGATCATCAGCGGCAATGCCGGCACGATCGCGCCGAGGATGATCACCGCGTCGCAGAAGGCGATGGCGAAGACGGCGCCGCCGGCCAGCACCGGGTGTGCGGCGATCCAGGCCAGGAGGGAGTCGATCCAGGAAGGTTGCATCGCGGGATTATAAAAGGGCGTGGGGGTCTGACCGCTGCCCTGCGCCGGGGTTCCGGACAGCGGCCATGCAGGTAATGCGACGTCGCGTCGCCGCGCGCCTGGGCGGCGGGTGCCAGCGGCTAGAATGGCGCTGATGGCCATTTCCCACGACGACGGCGTCCAGATCCTCAAATCCGACAGCTTCGGCCGCATCCTGGTGGTGTGCGAGGGCGGCCGCCGCTTCGTGCGCCGCGATCTGGGCGCCACCCCGTGGTGGCTGCGGCTGCCGGCATGGTGGCTGGCGCGGCGCGAGGCGCGCGCGCTGGCCAGGCTGGGCGGAATGGAGGCGACCCCGCGGCTGCTGCGCTGGGACGGGCGCTGGCTGGACCGCAGCTACATGGAGGGCGCGGCCATGCACCTGCGCCCGCCGCGTGGCGACGTGGCCTGGTTCCATGCCGCGCGTCGCCTGCTGCAGCAGGTGCACCGCCAGGGCATCGCCCACAATGACCTGGCCAAGGAAGCCAACTGGCTGGTGCGCGCCGACGGCTCGCCGGCGCTGATCGACTTCCAGCTCGCGGTCTGCGGCGCCCCGCGCTCGCGCTGGATGCGCCTGCTTGCGCGCGAGGACCTGCGCCATCTGCTCAAGCACAAGCGCATGTACTGCCGGCAGGCGCTGACCCCGGTGGAACTGCGCCTGCTCAAGCGCCATTCGTGGGTGCGCGAACTGTGGTTCGCCACCGGCAAGCCGGTGTACCGCTTCGTGACCCGGCGCATCCTGCACTGGGAAGACAACGAGGGGCAGGGCCCGAAGATGTGACCCAACCCGCGCAGCGGGCTGCGTCCCCAAAGTTCCGCACGGCAGAACGTTGGGCCCCGACGCCTTGCCGGCCTATCCCCCGCGCCTTTGGCGCGCCCCCCTTGATACAAAGGAGGGCTTGGCGCCATCACATTGGCAATGCGCGTGGAGATGGGCGTGCCCCGCTGGGGTCTGCCGGGAAATCCACAGCGGGGCAGGGCCCGTTCTACGGTGGGTTCGCTGGAGGGGGGGCGGCGTTGTGGGGCTGGCCTGCGTCGACCGGACAGGGCGACCTCATGGCTCAGCGCACCTCCACCACCTGCCTGCCGATGTAGCGGCGCTGGGCGTCGAAGTCGTAGCCCAGGGTGAGCATGCCGTCGTCGGCGCAGGCATGGCAGCCGCGCAGCGGCGTGGCGTACAGCAGGCGCACGCCGCCGTCGGCCAGCGGCGCGGTGCCGGCGGCTTGCGCCGGTGCGAACGGTACCGCCTCCGGGTGCCTGTCGAAGAATGCGCGGGCCTGCGCCCCGGTGCGGGCACTGTCCGGCAGCACATCCGCATCCACGTCGATGGTGCGTCCGTTGGCATCCACCAGCCAGGTGCCCTGGTTGGTGTTGGCGCGCAGCGGGAATTCCAGGGTCGCCACGCCCACCCCGGACTGGTCGTCCCAGGCGCTGACATAACCGGATTCGCCCTGTGCCGCCAGGCGCTGCGCGGCGGCGATCGCGGCCGGTGTCGCGCCGGCGCCGCGCATGGCTTCGACCACGCAGTGGTTGCCACCGGGCGCGGCCGCCTGGCGGCAGCCGTCGGTCGCGCCGCTCCATACCGCGCTGGCATCGATCCGCACCGGCGTGGCATCGCCGTTGCCCAAGCCGGTGGTCTGCCCGGCGATGTCGCGCGGGTGCGTCGCCTCGCCGGGCGGCGCGGTGCGCTCCTGGCAGGCGGGCAGGGACAAGGCGAGCAGCAGGGAAACGACGACAGGCAGGGATTTCATGGCAACGCACGACGGCTGTGGAAGGGCGCCAGTATCGACATCGCGGATTAACCGCAGGTGTTCGCGCGGCACCGGCAGGGGCGGTCGCGCCGGTGGCGCATAATGCGCTCCGCTTCCATCGGTATCGCGGAGTCGCGCATGAGCACCCTGCAAGGCAAGACCCTTTTCATCACCGGCGCCTCGCGCGGCATCGGCCTGGCGATCGCGCTGCGCGCCGCACGCGACGGCGCCAACGTCGCCATCGCCGCCAAGTCGGCGGTGCCCAACCCCAAGCTGCCCGGCACCATCCACAGCGCCGTGGAGGCGGTCAACGCGGCCGGTGGCCGCGGCCTGGCGCTGAAGTGCGACATCCGCGAGGAAGACCAGGTACGCGCGGCGGTGGCGGCCACGGTCGACACCTTCGGCGGCATCGACATCCTGGTCAACAACGCCTCGGCGATCTGGCTGCGGGGCACGCTGGACACGCCGATGAAACGCTTCGACCTGATGCAGCAGGTCAATGCGCGCGGTAGTTTCCTGTGCGCGCAGGCGTGCCTGCCGCACCTGCTGCAGGCGCCGAACCCGCACATCCTGACCCTGGCGCCGCCGCCGAGCCTGGACCCGAAATGGTGGCGGCCGCATACCGGCTATACCCTGGCCAAGATGGGCATGAGCTTCGTGACCCTGGGCCTGGCCGCCGAGTTCGGCCCGCAGGGCGTGGCGGTCAATGCACTGTGGCCGCGCACGGTCATCGCCACCGACGCGATCAACATGATTCCCGGGGTCGATGTGGCCGGTTGCCGCCGCCCGGAGATCATGGCCGATGCCGCGCACGCGGTGCTGGTGCGCAAAGCGGCCGGCTTCAGCGGCCAGTTCCTGATCGACGACGAGGTGCTGGCGCAGGCCGGGGTCAGCGACCTGTCCGGCTACGCGGTCGATCCCGCGCGGGCGCTGCTGCCCGATCTGTTCCTGGACTGAAACGCCGCAGTGGCCGTGGGCGCGTGCCCGCGGCCATGCCGGTCACGGTTCCAGCGGCTCGGGCAGTTCATGCCCGCAGCGGTTGCAGTAGCGGGCCTCCTGCTCGTGGCCCTCGTGGCCGCAGACGATGCAGCCGCGGTCGTCGCGGCGGCGGCGCCAGGCTTCGGCCTGGCGCATGCCGTTGGCCAGTTCGGCGGTGTAGATGCCGGTGGGCACGGCGATGATGCTGTAGCCGATCAGGATCAGCACCGAGGTGACGAAGCGCCCCAGCGTGGTCTGCGGCACGATGTCGCCGAAACCGACCGTGGCCATGGTCACCACCGCCCAGTACATGCTGGCCGGGATGCTGCTGAAGCCGTGGCTCGGGCCCTCGATCACATACATCAGCGAGCCGGCGATGATCGCGATGGTGACCACCATCGACAGGAACAGCAGGATCTTGCGGCGGCTGCGCCACAGCGCCTGCATCAGGATGCCGCTTTCCTCGATGTAGCGGGTCAGTTTGAGGATGCGGAACACGCGCAGGATGCGCAGCGCGCGCACCACCAGCAGCGACTGCGCGCCCGGCAGCAGCAGCGAGATATAGGTGGGCAGGATCGCCAGCAGGTCGATCACCCCCCAGATGCTGAGCGCATAGCGCAGCGGCCGCCGCACCACCAGCAGCCGCAGCACGTATTCGGCGGTGAACAGCAGGGTGAACCCCCATTCGACCACGTAGAACCACGATGCCCAGGCGGCGTGGATGTGCTGCACGCTGTCGAACATCACCACCGTGACGCTGGCGACGATGGCGTAGACCAGCAGCAGGTCGAAGTTGCGCGAGGGCCGGGTGTCGCGCCGGTGGATGATGTCGAACCAGCGGCGGCGCCAGCCCGTCTCGGACGCGGGGTTCAGCTGCGGGGTGGAGAACAGTCGCATGGCGCTATTGTGCCGCAGCCCGGGTAATGGGGGAGAATGCGGCTTTCGCCCACCACTACCACTACCGGAACGCCATGACCGCTGTCGCCGAGCCGCTGTTGTCCCTGTCGCAGTACTACCTGCCGGTGTACCGGCCCCGCCAGCTCGTGCTCGAGCGTGGCCAGGGGGCGCGGCTCTGGGATACGCAGGGGCGCGAGTTCATCGACCTGGCGGCCGGCATCGCGGTGTGCAGCCTCGGCCACAACAACCCGGAACTGAAGGCCGCGCTGCTGGCCCAGGCCGACAAGCTCTGGCACACCAGCAACATGTTCTACAGCGAGCCGCCGCTGCACCTG
This sequence comes from Stenotrophomonas sp. Y6, assembly GCF_022436665.1. NCBI lineage: Bacteria > Pseudomonadati > Pseudomonadota > Gammaproteobacteria > Lysobacterales > Lysobacteraceae > Stenotrophomonas > Stenotrophomonas sp. Y6. Next base: position 395,766 of record NZ_JAKUKB010000004.1, on the reverse strand, counting down.
GCGCAGGAGCTGGTGCAGGCCTCGCGCTTCGCCAGCCGCGTGTTCCTGTGCAACTCCGGCGCCGAGGCCAACGAGGTGGCGATCAAGCTGGTGCGCAAGTGGGCCGCGGCGCAGGGCCGGCCGCCGGAGAAGCGGGTCATCGTCACCTTCCGCGGCAGCTTCCATGGCCGCACCCTGGCCACGGTGACCGCCACCGCCCAGCCCAAGTACCAGGAGGGCTACGAGCCGCTGCCCGGTGGCTTCCGCTATGCCGATTTCAACGACGTGGCACAGCTGGAAGCGGCCATGGCCGGCGGCGACGTGGCCGCGGTGATGTTCGAGCCGGTACAGGGCGAGGGCGGGGTGATGCCGGCCTCGGCCGAGTTCATGCGCCGCGCCCGCGAGCTGTGCGACCAGCACGACGCGCTGCTGGTGCTGGACGAGATCCAGGTGGGCATGGGCCGCACCGGCGAGCTGTTCGCGCACTGGAACTGGGGCGTGACCCCGGACATCGTCAGCCTGGCCAAGGCGCTGGGCGGCGGCTTCCCGGTCGGCGCCATGCTGGCCGGGCCGAAGGTCGCCGAGGTCATGGGCGTCGGCGCCCACGGCACCACCTTCGGCGGCAACCCGCTGGCCGCGGCGGTGGCGCGGGTGGCGCTGCGCACCCTGGCCTCGGAGGGAATCAAGGCCAACGTGGCCCGGCAGTCGGCCGCGCTCAAGGCCGGGCTGGAGGCGATCGGCGCCGAGTTCGGCGTGTTCGAGCAGGTGCGCGGCATGGGCCTGATGATCGGCGCGGTGCTCAAGCCGGAGTACGTGGCCGATATCGGCGCGCTGCTCGACCTGGCCGCCGAAAAGCAGGTGCTGATCCTGCAGGCCGGCACCAGCGTGCTGCGCTTCGTGCCGCCGCTGAACATTACCGACGAGGAACTGGCCGAGGGCCTCAAGCGGGTGCGCGAGGCGATCGCCGCCTACGTCGCCGCGCGCTGACGGCCCGGCCCGGGAGCAACCCCGCCGGGACGCCGCGGCATGGCCCCGTCCCGGCCCCGGAGCCCCTTCCGGAAGCCCCGTCCCGGCTGTTAGATTCGCCACGCCCGCGCGAGCGGGGGTGAGGGTTGTCGATGATCCGCCAGACCCGGTGAGAGGGGGCGTGATCGGATCCGGCTGCTTTCTGCGGTAGGGGATATTGAGAGATTCATTCGTGGGCGGGTCGCCGGTGGGCGGGCCGCCCCTTTGCCTATGGGGTTCAGGGGAAACGCATGTCGACCGTCATCCACGCAGTTTTTTCCGCGGCCAGGTTCCGGGCATGGCGGCGACAGGCGTCTGCTTTGCTGGCAAGGGCCGTACCGGTCGTGGCGTTTCTGGCTGCGCTGGCCTGGAGCGCCCCGGCCTTGGCGGCTACCCCGTCCAACGGATTGACGGGTTTCGGCTCGGGAGGCTATGACGCGCCACTGGCGGCGGGTACTGGCAGCGCCGGCGTGAAGGCCAGCAATGTCCGCAACAGCGGATGGGACGTGACCGTCTATACGCTCACGAGCAACCAGATCCATATCGCGGCGGGCGATCTCTACCACGGGACCGACGATGGCATCTACTACAGCGATTCAGCCTCTGACGGCGAGCCGCTGAGCTCGTTCCGGGTCGCTTCCAGCGACGGCAGCCTGTTCGACCTATCCAGCTTCCAGTTCTCGGCGACCGACGACACGTCGGGTGCAGGGAACACGGTCAACTTCTTCGTCACCGGCTACATCAATGGCAACCCGGTTCCCGGCGCCAGCCAGGCGTTCTCGCTCACCGATGCCGGTAGCGCCAACTGGCCGCTGGGCACGGTGAGCCCATCGTTTGTCGGCATCGACGAGTTCCGCATCACCTTGGCCGGTGGAAGGCCTGTCTATTTCTTCGCCATCGACAACATCGATGTCAGCAATGTGCGGTCGCCCGACACCACGCCGCCAACGGTGGCCAACGTAACCTCGGGCAGCGCCAATGGCACGTACAAGGTGGGTGATGTCATCAATGTCCAGATCGGTTTCAGCGAGACCGTCCTGGTCACCGGCACGCCGCAGTTGACCCTGGAAACCGGCACCACCGACCGCGTCATCAACTACACCAGCGGTTCCAACAGCAGCACCCTGACTTTCAGCTACACCGTGCAGGCCGGCGATACCAGCGCCGATCTGGACTACGTGTCCACCAGCGCCCTGGCCCTCAACGGCGGCACCATCAAGGACCTGGCGGGCAACAATGCGCTGCTGACGCTGCCGGCGCCGGGCGCGGCCGGCTCGCTGGGCGCGAACAGGAACCTCGTCATCGACGGCGTGGCGCCCACGGTTTCCGGGGTGACCTCCAGTACCGCCAACGGCACCTACAAGGCCGGCGAGGTTGTTTCGATCCAGGTCGATTTCAGCGAGGCGGTGACAGTCACCGGCACCCCGCAGCTGGCCCTGGAAACCGGCGCCACCGACCGCGCGGTCAACTACGCCAGTGGCAGCGGCACCAGCACGCTGACGTTCAACTACACGGTGCAGGCCGGCGACACCAGCGCCGACCTGGATTACGTTTCCACCACCGCGCTGGCCCTCAACGGCGGCACCATCAAGGACGCGGCCGGCAACACTGCCACCCTGACCCTGCCCGTGCCGGGCGCGGCCAACTCGCTTGGCGCGAACAAGGCCCTGGTCATCGATGGCGCCGCGCCGGTGGTGAGCGCCATCGCGCCTGCCGGCGGCGCGGCCTCGACGGATACCTCGGTGAGCTTCAGCGTCACCTTCAGCGAGCCGGTGAGTGGCGTGTCCACCGACGATTTCGCCCTAGCCAGCACCGGTACCGCCGCGGGCACCATCACCAGCGTGTCCGGCAGCGGCAGCAGCTACACCGTTGTCGTCGACGGCATCACCGGCAATGGCACGCTGAAGGTCAACCTCAACGCGTCCACCAACATCGTCGACGGCGCCGGCAATGGCCCGCCGGCCGCGTTCACCGTGGGCACGACCCATACCGTGGCCATCCCCACCGCGCCGGGTGCGCCGACCATCGGCACGGCCACGGCCGCCGACGGGCAGGTGTCGGTGGCCTTCACCGCGCCGGTCAACAACGGCGGTTCGGCCATCACCGGGTATACGGTCACCTCCAATCCCGGCGGGATCACCGCCGGCGGCAACGGATTCACCACCTCGCCGATTACCGTGACCGGCCTGAGCAACGGCACCGCCTATACCTTCACGGTGACGGCGACCAACGCCGTCGGCACCAGCACCGCTTCCAGCGCCAGCAACCCGGCCACACCGAAGGCCAGCCAGACCATCACCTTCGACCCGCCCCCGGCGCAGAACTTCGGCACGTCGCCGACGTTGGCGGCCACGGCCAGCTCCGGGCTGGTGGTGACGTTCTCCTCGTCCACCCCGGCGGTATGCACCATCACCGCCGGCGGCGCGCTGACCTTCGTCAGCGCAGGCAGCTGCACCATCGACGCCGACCAGGCCGGCAATGCCGCCACCCATGCCGCGCCGACGGTGTCGCAGACGTTCGCGGTCAATGCCGTTGTCCCGGGCGCGCCGACCATCGGCACGGCCACGGCCGGCAATGCCCAGGCGGACGTGGCGTTCACCGCGCCGGCCAGCACCGGTGGCGCGGCGATCACCGCATACACGGTGACCTCCAACCCGGGTGGCCTCACCGGCACCGGCGCCGGCTCGCCGATCACGGTGACCGGCCTGACCAACGGGGTGCCTTACACCTTCACCGTGACCGCCACCAACAGTGTGGGCACCGGCTCGGCGTCGGCGGCATCCAACAGCATCACCCCGGCCTCGCCGCAGGTCATCACCTTCGCCAATCCGGGTGCGCAGAATTTCGGGACGTCGCCGACGTTGTCGGCCACGGCCACCTCCAGCCTGGCGGTGGCGTTCTCCTCGTCCACCACCGGCGTGTGCACCATCACCTCCGGCGGCGTTCTGACGTTCATCACTGCCGGTACCTGCACCATCAACGCCAATCAGGCAGGGAGCAGTAGTTACCTGCCGGCACCGCAGGTCTCCCGCTCGTTCACGGTCAATCCGGTGGTGCCGGGCGCACCAACCATCGGCACCGCCGTCGCCGGCGACACCCAGGCCAGCGTGGCGTTCACTGCGCCGGCCAATACCGGCGGCAGCCCCGTGCTGGGCTATACCGTGACGGTGTCGCCGGCAGATGTGGCACCGGTCAACGGTGCCAGCTCGCCGATCGTGGTCACCGGCCTGACCAACGGCCAGGCCTATACCTTCACCGTCACCGCGGACAACAGCGCGGGCACCGGCGCGGCGTCGGCCGTGTCCAACAGCATCACCCCCAAGGCGGCCCAGACCATCACCTTCGCCAACCCGGGTGCGCAGACCTTCGGCACCACGCCGACGCTGAGCGCGACCTCCGATTCGGGGCTGTCCCCGACCTTCACCTCGTCCACGACCGCGGTGTGCACCATCACCGCCGGCGGCGCGCTGACCTTCCTCAGTGCCGGCACCTGCACCATCAACGCCGACCAGGCCGGCAACGGCAGCTATCTGGCCGCGACCCAGGTCACCCGTTCGTTCACCGTCGACGCGGTGGTCCCGGGCGCACCGACCATCGGTACCGCCACGGTGACCGGCCCCGGCCGGGTGTCGGTGAGCTTCAGCGCACCGGCGTCCAATGGCGGCACCGCGATCACCGGCTACACGGTGACGCCCAGCCCGGCAGTGGCCGGCGGTCCGACTACTGGCAGCGGCTCGCCGATCACGGTCAACGGGCTCGACACAGGCACCGCGTACACCTTCACCGTGACCGCCAGCAACAGCGTGGGCACCGGTACCTCGTCGGCCGCCTCCAATGCAGTGACCACGGCGGTGACCCAGGTCATCACCTTCGCCAACCCGGGCGCGCAGGCGTTCGGCACCACGCCGACGCTGGTGGCCTCGGTCGACTCCGGCCTGCCACTGCGCTTTGTTTCCTCCACCCCGGCGGTATGCACGGTCACCGCCGCCGGCGTGCTGGCCTTTGCCAGCGCCGGCACCTGCACGGTGACGGTGCACCAGGACGGTGATGCCAGCCACCTGGCAGCGTCGCTGACGCAATCGTTCAACGTCACCGCGCTGGTGCCGCAGACGCCGGTGGTGGTCGAAGTGAGCGTACGCGGCTCGGGCGAGGTGGACGTGGCATTCACGCCGTCGGCGCCCACCGGCCAGCCGGTGACCTACACGGTCACCGCGCAGCCCGGCGGCATCACCGCCAGCGGCACGGCCTCGCCGATCACCGTGCGCGGGCTGACCGACGGGGTGAGCTACACCTTCACCATCACCGCCGCGGCCGCGGCCGGCACCAGCGCGCCGTCGGCGCCCTCGGCGCCGGTGGTGCCGCAGGTGCTGCAGGCGGTGCTCTTCGACGAGGTGGGCACGCAGCGCTTCGACCAGGTGCCGGTGCTGTCCGCCCGCGCCGACTCCGGGCTGCCGGTGACTTTCGCCTCGCCGACGCAGGACGTATGCACGGTCACCAGCGACGGCCTGCTGGCCTTCGTGCAGGCCGGCAACTGCACCGTGGTGGCCACCCAGGCCGGCGATGCCACCCATCGCCCGGCCTCGGCCACGCGCACGTTCCGGATCGATCCGGTGCCGCCGGGCGTGCCGGAGATCCAGACGCTGACGCCCGTCGGCCCCGGGCAGGTGAGCGTGGCGTTCGTGCCGCCGGGGTTCACCGGTGGTGCGCCCATCGACGGGTACCGGGTCACCGCCACGCCGCAGACCCGCGTGGCAGCGGCCGCCCGCGGCATGGGCCTGCGCGCGGCGGCCACGCCGGGCGTGGTCACGGCCACCGGCAGCGGCTCGCCGATCCTGGTGCAGGGGCTGGCCGGCGGGGTGGACTACGTGTTCACCGTGGCCGCCTACAACCTGGCCGGCGAAGGCCAGGCCGACAGCGCCAGCGAACTGGTCGCCGCGCCGGAGCTGGGCTGGATCGGCGACCTGCAGAAGATGTACGGCCAGGCCGATTTCGAGCTGCCGCTGCCGCAGAGCAACAGCCCCGGTGCCTTCACCTTCGCCAGCAGCAACCCGGCGGTGGCCACGGTCAACGGCCGCACCGTCACCCTGGTGGGCGAAGGCACGACCACGCTGACCGCCACCCAGGCGGCGACCCCCAACTACCTCACCGGCACGGTGTCGGTCACGCTGGTGGTCAGCCCCCGTCCGGACCCGACCCTGGACGCGCAGGTCAGCGCTGGCATCCAGGCGCAGGTCGACGCCAGCGTGCGCTTTGCGCAGGTGCAGGGCGACAACATCCGCGACCGCCTGCGGCAGGTGCGCGGCGGGCACAACGCCAGCAGCGTCAACATGGCGCTGGCCTATGCCGGCAGCCAGGGCGTGCCGGGGCTGTCGATGCCGGTGGGCCGCGTGGCCGAGGCGGCATTGCCGGCGCTGCCGGAAGGCTGGGGCCTGTGGCTGGCCGGTACCGCGGGCTTCGGCAAGACCGGGCGCAACGGCCGCGCCGGCGGCGGCTTCGACTTCAACACCGGCGGCCTGACCCTGGGCGCGGACCGCGCGCTGGGCGGGAACCTGCTGCTCGGCCTGGCCGGCAGCTGGGGCCGGCAAGGCACCGACTTCGACGACACCCCGTCCAAGGTCGATGCCGACCAGCGCTCGCTGGCGGTCTACGGCCTGTGGCGGCTGGGCGAGCACCTGTTCGTGGACGGCCTGCTGGCCAACGGCCGGCTGGACTTCGACCTGGTCCGCTGGAGCGAGCTGGCCAACGCCAGCGCCCAGGCCACGCGCAGCGGCGACCAGTGGTTCGGCGCGCTGACCTTCGGCTACGAACACCGCAGTGCCTCCGGGCTGAGCCTGACCGGCTATGGCCGCTATGACGGGCACCGGGCGACGCTGGACGGCTACCGCGAAACCGGGCTGGGCGCCTATGACCTGGCCTATGGCCGGCAGCGGGTGGACAACAGCGCGCTGGCGCTGGGCCTGGAGGGCAGCATGCTGTTCCAGCGCGAACGGCTGAGCTGGCGCCCGCACTGGCGCATCGAATACCGCGGTGCGCTGGAAAACCGCGGCGACGTGGCGGTGAACTACCAGCAGCGCCCGCGCGACGCCGACTACGTGCTGGCGATGCGCAGCTACAACGACGACATGCTGTCGCTGGGCGCGGGCATGGACCTGCAGTTGGACAGCGGCTGGCTGTTCTCGCTGCTGCTGGGCCGCGAGCAGGGCCGCAACGCGATGCACAGCACCAGCATCGGCCTGCAGGTGCGCTACGGGCAGCAGGGCGCACAGGCGCCGGTGTATGGCGAGAACGGCGATGCGTTCAACGCGGACATGACCGGCGACAGCCGCCGCCGCTGCCGCGGGCCGGCACCGCGCTGCGCTGCGCCGGGCACGGCGCCGGGGGACACCCGGCCCTGAGTACGGGCGACCGCGCCGGCCACGGCCGGCGCGGTTCGGTGCAGGCGTGCACACGGCAAGACGCCACCGCCGCGTCGTGGTGGCTGTCGCGCGGGGGGATGCAGGATACGGCGGGCTGGCGGCGCGGCCCGCGTCCGCCGGGCACTCAGAGAAGGCGGTAGCGGCGCAGCACGCGGCGCAGCGACTGGGTGTGGTGCGCGGTGTCCGCGTGCAGGCCGGCGCTGCGCGCGCCCTGCACGTTGCGGAACAGGTGATCGACGAACAGGGTGCGGGCCGGTACGCCGTCGAGCCGTGCGGTCGCGGCCAGGTAGATCCGCGGGTCGGGCTTGCGCACGCCCAGCGTGGCGCTGCACAGCACCTCGATGCCGGGCAGCAGCGCGGTGATCGCGGCCTCGCTCAGCGGGCCGTTGTTGGTCAGCACGGCGACGCGGACCGCCGGGCGCAGCTGCCGCAGCAGGGCGAGCGTGTCGCGGCGCAGGGCACTGGCCGCGGTACGTGCGGCGAACCAGTCGGCGGCGGACAGGCGGCTGCCGAGGCGTGTGTTCAACGCCTGCAGCAATGCCTCGCCATCCAGGTCGCCGCGCGCGTGCGCCCGTTCCAGGTGCTCGCCGCGCAGCGCCGCGTCGACCATGGCCGGCGCGCAGCCGGCCTGCGCCGCCAGGTACTGGAGGTGGCGGGAATGGTCGTAGTCGGCCAGCAGGCCGTCGAAATCGAGCAGCAGCGTCTGGATCATGCAGGCAGCCTTCTGCAGGAGCGCACTTCGGCGCGCGATGCCGTTTTCATGCACGCAGCGCGGGTGCCGGGCCTTGCCCGGCACGGGGGCTGTGTGCGGAAGGCCGATGCGGGGCAGGCCCCGCATCTACCCGGGCCTCAGGCGGCGACCACCTTGAACGCTTCGCGCGCGGCGGCCAGGGTGGCGTCGATCACCGCGTCGTCGTGCGCGCTGGACAGGAACCCGGCCTCGTAGGCCGACGGCGCCAGGAACACGCCGCGCTCCAGCATCGCGTGGAAGAAGCGGTTGAACGCGGCGATGTCGCAGGCGGTGGCCTGGGCGTAGGTCTCCACCTTCTGGTCGGTGAAGAACAGCCCGAACATCGCGCCGACGCAGGTGGTGGTGACGGCGACGCCAGCCTCGCGCGCGGCCGCCTCCAGGCCCTCGCACAGGCGCGCGGTGCGTGCGGCCAGGTCGGCGTGGAAGCCGGGCGCCTGGATCAGCTCCAGCATCGCCAGGCCGGCGGCCATCGCCACCGGGTTGCCACTCAGCGTGCCAGCCTGGTAGATCGGGCCGGCCGGGGCGATCTGCTGCATCAGGTCGCGGCGGCCGCCGTAGGCGCCCACCGGCATGCCACCGCCGATGATCTTGCCGAAGGTGGTCAGGTCCGGGGTGATGCCGTAGTGCGCCTGTGCGCCGCCCAGCGCCACGCGGAAGCCGGTCATCACTTCGTCGAAGATCAGCAGCGCGCCATGCCGGGTGCACAGCTCGCGCAGGTGCTGCAGGTAGCCGTCGCGCGGCGGGATGCAGTTGGCGTTGCCGACCACCGGTTCGATGATCAGCCCGGCAATCTCGCTACCCTGCGCCTCGAACAGCGCGGTGGCGGCTTCGAAATCGTTGTAGGGCAGGGTGAGGGTCAGCTCGCTGAGCCCGGCCGGCACGCCCGGCGAGGTCGGCACGCCCAGGGTCAGCATGCCGCTGCCGGCCTTGACCAGGAACGAGTCGCCATGGCCGTGGTAGCAGCCTTCGAACTTGACGATCCTGCTGCGGCCGGTGGCACCGCGCGCCAGGCGGATCGCCGACAGCGTCGCCTCGGTGCCGGAGTTGACCATGCGCACCATCTCGCACGACGGCACCAGGCGGGTGATGGTTTCGGCCATGGTCACCTCGGCCGGGCAGGGCGCGCCGAACGACAGACCATTGCCGATGGCCCGCTGCACCGCCTCGCGCACCGCCGGGTGGTTGTGGCCGACGATCATCGGGCCCCACGAGCCGACGTAGTCGATGTAGCGGTTGCCGTCCACGTCATGCAGGTAGGCGCCGTCGGCATGCTGCACGAAGAACGGTTCGCCGCCGACCGACTTGAACGCGCGCACCGGCGAGTTGACGCCGCCGGGCAGCAGCTGCTGCGCGCGGGTGAACAGGGCGTGGGACTGGTCGTGGTTCAGGGACATGGCAGGCACGGGAGTGACGAAAGAATGCGCCCATTGTCCGCTTTCGCGCCGGGCGCTGCCACGCGCCGCCGCCGCCATGACCAATGGCCCGCAGGGGCGCGGCGGGCGCATGCAAGAATGCGCCACGATCCGTCCCCAAGGGAGAGCCATGAAGTTCGACATGACGTTCAAGGCCGGTGCGCTGTCGGCCGCGCTGCTGCTGGCTGTCGCCACCACCGCCCAGGCCGGCACCGGCCCGGCGAAGATCTCCGAACGCGCGCGCGCCATCCAGGCCCGGGCGATCAACCTGGACACCCATCTGGACACGCCGGCGCTGTTCTCGCGGCCCGGCTGGAGGATCACCGACCGCCACGACTTCCAGGACGATGGTTCGCAGGTCGATTACCCGCGCATGGTCGAAGGCGGGCTCGATGGCGGCTTCTGGGTGGTGTTCACCAGCCAGGGCGAGCGCGATGCCGGGGGCAACCTGAAGGCGCGCGACGCCGGGCTCAGGCGCCTGTCCGAGATCCGCGAGATGGTCGCGGCCAACCCGGACAAGTTCGAGCTGGCCACCACTGCCGACGATGCGGCGCGGATCAAGGCCGCCGGCAGGAAGTCGGTCTACATCAGCATGGAGAACGCCTACCCGCTGGAGGCCGATCCCAGCCTGCTCAGCTTCTACTACAAGCAGGGCCTGCGGATGATTTCGCTGGCGCACATCAGCCACAACGACTTCGCCGATTCGGCCGGCATGGGCGTGGCCCCGGAGGGCGAGCACGGCGGCCTCAGCGAGAAGGGCAAGGCGCTGATCGCGCAGGCCAACCGGCTGGGCATCATTATCGACCAGTCGCACGCGTCCAACACGGTGTTCGACCAGATGCTGGCGCTGAGCAAGGCGCCGATCATCCTCTCCCACAGTGGCGCCTACGACGTGTTCGCGCATTCGCGCAACATCGACGACGCGCGCATCCGCGCGCTGGCGAAGAAGGGCGGCGTGATCCAGGTGAACTCGCTGGGCGGTTACCTGGTCGACACCGGCGCCACCCCGGAATACCGCGCCGAGCGGCGCAAGCTCTACGACGCGTTCGGCGACCGCGCCGACCTGGGCGCGGCCGAGCGCGCGCAGCTCAAGGCGCAGCTGGCCGCGCTGGACGCGAAGTACAACATCCGCAAGGCCGATTTCGACGATTACATGCGCCACCTGCTGCACATCATCAAGGTGGCCGGCTGGGAGCACGTCGGCCTGGGCGCGGACTGGGACGGCGGCGGTGGCGTGGACGGTTACGAGGACATCGCCGCACTGCCCAAGGTGGTGCAGGCGCTGCTCGACGCCGGCTACGACGAGCGCCAGATCAGCGCCATCCTCGGCGGCAACACCGTGCGCCTGATCCGCCAGGTGCAGGCCCTGGCCGACCCGGCGGCGGTCAAGGCGGCGCTGGAGTAAGCGCGCCGTTCAAGCCCCGCTCCCCACGGGAAGGGGGGGCGGGCCGGGGGCATGCGCCGCCGCCGCGGCGCTTCCGTCGCCGCTGCCCGGGTTTGCCGGGGGCTGCTGCCTGCGGCGATCCCCCGCAGCACGCCGCCGTGCAGCCGCACAGCCCCGTCGAACCGACAAGCCCGCCGCGCGGGGAAGCAGGGCAGGGGCGCGCGACCCAACCCGCGGCGCCCGGCGTCGCCGCCCGCCACAGGCTCCCGTGGTCGTGTGCGCCCGGCGCCCCGGCTGGCCTTGGGCCGGCGCTGTGGGGGCCTGGCCGCGTAGCTGGGCCTTGCGGAGGATGTCGTCCGTTGCAGGGTCCCGTGGTCGTGCGCGTCCGGCGCCCCAGCGTGACCCTGGGCCGGCGCTGCGGAGGCCTGGCCGCGTAGCCGGGCCTTGCGGGGGACGTCGTCCGTTACAGGTTCCCGTGGTCGTGCGCGCCCGGCGCCCCCAGCGTGACCCTGGGCCGGCGCTGCGGAAGCCTGGCCGCGTAGCGGGGCTTTGCGGGGGCATCGTCCGGTACAGGTTCCCGTGGTCGTGTGCGCCCGGCGCCCCGGCGTAGCCCCGGGCCGGCGCTGCGCGAGGCCGGGCCTTGCAGATGCGTTGTCCGCCTGGTGGCAAGGCCGAAGCCGCGCCCCGCCGCTGCTCAGGCGGTGGCGAAGCAGGCCTGGTAGCCGCGCAGCGCGGCCACCGGGTCGTCGGCGGTGAACACGCTGCTGATGACCGCCAGCAGGTCGGCGCCGGCCGCGACCAGCGGCGCCGCGTTGTCCGCGGCCAGGCCGCCGATCGCCACCCGCGGCACGCCCAGCGCCGCGGCCTCGTGCAGCAGCCGCGGATGCGCGCGCCGGGTGGTGGCCTTGCTGCGGCTGGGAAAGAACGCACCAAACGCCACGTAGCTGGCGCCGGCGGCCACGGCCCGCTGCGCCAGCGCCAGCTGGTCGTAGCAGGACGCGCCGATGATGGCACCGGGGCCGAGCAGCGTGCGCGCGGCGGCGATGTCGCCGTCGTCCTCGCCCAGATGCACGCCGGCCGCGCCGACGGCGGCGGCCAGGGCGGCATCGTCGTTGATGATCAGCGGCACGCTGCTGGCCGCGCACAGCGCCTGCAGCGCCCGCGCCTGCTCATGCCGGGTGCCGGCGTCGGCGCTCTTGTTGCGGTACTGCAGCCAGGTGGCGCCGGCGGCGAGCAGCGGCTGCACGCGTTCGAGCAGGCGCGCGGTGTCGGCCTCGTCGGGGGTGATCAGATAGACGCCGCGGGCGGCACGGATGGGCTGGGACATGGATGGCTACCTGTACGGCGGCGGGAATGGGACAATCTGCGACCGCCCTCGTGTTGCCGTGATTATCCGATGTCCGACGCTTCCGCCTCCACCTTGCGCACCTGGATGTGCGTCGTCTGCGGTTTCATCTACAACGAAGCCGAAGGCCTGCCCGAAGAGGGCATCGCCGCGGGCACGCGCTGGGAAGACGTGCCTGAGACCTGGACCTGCCCGGATTGCGGCACCACCAAGGACGATTTCGAGATGGTGGTGCTGGACTGAGTCCAGCCGGCGCCGGGATGCCGTAGGTGCGGGGCTTGCCCCGCATGCGCGTTCCCGGTGAAGCCGCATGCGCGGCAAGCCCCGCATCCACAGGTCAATGCAGCGCGGGTCAGGGCCCGCATCACAGGTCGAGGCAGCGTGCGGGCAGCGCCCGCGTGCGAAGGTCAGTGCAGCTGCGGCCGTTCGCCGCCGAGGTCGATCAGCTGTTCGCGCACCTGCGCCGCGTCGGCGGCATCGGGTTCGCGCCGCAGGTACAGCGACAGGTCCGCGCGCGCGCCGGCCCGGTGGTCCAGGCGCAGGTAGGCCAGGCCGCGGTCGCGCAGCGCCTCGCTCTGTTCCGGGGCCAGTTTCAGGATACGGTCCGCGCTGCGCGCGGCGCGGTCCCATTCCTCGCGCTCGGCGTACACGCCATACAGGTTGCGCAGCATGCGCATCAGGATCGCGCGTGCCGGCGCCGGGTCCAGGATCTGCGCCAGCACCTGGTCATCGGGGGCCTCCCCGCCCAGGTTGTTGCGCGCGCGCTCGCGCAGTTCGTCCACGCCCAGCGGGCGGCCGCCGTTGAACGGGTCCATCACCAGCACGCCTTCCTCCACCGGCAGCCGCACCAGGAAATGGCCGGGAAAGGAAATGCCCTCCAGCGGCAGGCCGAGCCGGCGGCAGACTTCCATCTGCACCAGCGCCAGCGAGATCGGGTTGCCGAGCCGGCGCGTGACCACCTCGTTGAGATAGCTGTTGCGCGGGTCGTAGTAGGCGTCGTGGTTGCCGCTGTAGCCCAGTTCGTTGAACAGGTGGTGGTTGATCGCCGCCACTTTCAGCGGCCATTCGGCGATGGCCGCCACTTCCACCCGCAGGTGGTCGGCATGCGCCTGCAGCAGGCGGTCGTAGCGGCCCGGGTCCAGCTGCGGGTATTCATCGCGCGCGATCAGCAGCGCGGTCGGCAGCAGCGGCAATGCGTCGTCGGCCAGGTCGGCCAGCGCATCCCACTGCGGCAGGGTCAGGCGGGTATCGGACATGCCCCAAGACTGGCGGCAAAGCGTGGCCGGTTCAAGGCACCCGGCCGAACGGCGCGTTCAAGGCACCCGGCCGAACGGCGCGATCAACCCGACGCGCCGCGCGCGCTCACTTGCCGCTGGGGATGCCGGGCCCGAGCACCAGTTCGGTGCCGTCCTCCAGTTTCAGCCGCGCGGCCTGGCCGGCATTGAGTTCCAGCACATAGCGCGCCGGCTTGAAGCTGGGGTACGGCGGGCAGGCGTCGCCGGCCGAGCACGGCGGTACGTCGCGCTGCTGGCTGACCAGCCGGCGGGCGTCGTCGAAGTAGAGGATGTCCAGCGGGATGTGGGTGTTCTTCATCCAGTACGCCTGCGGTTCCACGCGGTCATGGATGAACAGCATGCCGCGGTCCGCGTCCATGTGGTCGCGGAACATCAGCCCGCGCGCGCGGCTGGCGTCGTCCTGCGCCAGCTCCACGTGGTAGCGCGTGCCGCCCAGTTCCACCCAGTGCCCGCCGGCGCTGGCGCAACCGCCCAGCAACAGCAAGACGGACAGGCAGGCGGCATGGCGCGGCAGGGACATGGCGTGATCCACGAAGCGAAAGGAGGCGCTGCGCACCTTCACGGATGCGTGGCGTGGCGTCAAGCGCCGCCGCGGGGCGGCTGCGGCGCGGGCGATGGCGGGGCGAAGGCGGCATGCACCGCGGAAAACAGGCTGTGCACCTCATGCCGCAGGCACGTGCGCATGGCCGCGCAGGGCTGCACGAACAGCTGGCACGACAGCGCCAGCGCCACCGCGTCCAGCCCCAGCGGATCGTCGCGGTTGCGGCCCAGGTGGAAGAAGCGGTCATACAGGTTGAAGCGGCTTTCCAGCAGGTGCCCGTACCAGGCGTCCAGCGCGTGGCTGATGTCCACGCCGGCGGCCTGCCGCGGCGGTGCCCAGTGCGGCGGCAGGTAAAGCGGCGGCACCGGTGCCGGCGCCGCGCCCGAATGCGCATAGGCGCGGCAGGCCAGCCAGAAGCGGAACAGGCACAGTTCGGCGATGGCTTCCGATGGCGCCGGGTGCCGCCGCAGCACGCCGGCGTAGCGGCCGCGGTAGTCCACGTCCAGGTAGTGGCGGATGAAGTGCTCCGGTGCCGCACCGGCGGCGGGGGCGCTGTGCATGGTGCTTCTCCTTGGCAGGGGGCGGGCGCCGCACGGGCGTCGCGCATGGGTCCATGGCCAATGAAAGCAATTAGTTAATTAAAATGAAAGTAACAGGTGATCCCGTCGCAGGCGTGGTCCGTAACGTTTCCGGCCATGAGCGACGAACGCTTCGAATTTTCCCGCCGCTTGGGGCAGGCGATGAGCGCGGCTGGGTACGAACCGCGGCCGGCGATCCTCTTCCGCCTGTTCAACGCGCGCTACACCGGGCGTTCGGTGAGTTTCCAGAGTGCGTCGCGCTGGCTGTCCGGCCGCTCCATCCCCGAGCAGGACAAGCTGCAGGTGCTGGCCGACCTGTTCGGGGTGTCGCCGCAGACCCTGCGCTTCGGCGAGCCGGCGCGGGTCGCCGAGGCCCGTGGCGAATGGCATGCGGTGGGCGCGCGCGAGCGCGCGGTGATCGATACCTTCCTCGGCCTGCCGGCGCGGCAGCGCGAACTGGTCGGCGAGCTGGTGGCGGTGCTGGCGCAGAACGGCCGGCGTCCGGCACGCTGACGCCGTCGCCGGGCCCGCGCCCGGCTGGACACATTTGCCGCGTGCATGCGTCAGGGAAGCATCCCAACCGGAGATGCGCGCATGGCCCGTTCCCGTTCCCCCGCCCCCGTCCTGGTGCCGCTGCTGCTGCTGGTGGCCGGCGCCGCACGGGCCGATACCGGCTGCCCGCCGCTGCCGGGCCTGGATTACTGCGCCGCCGGTGCGCATGGCTGGGTCTACGGCCCCGACGCGGCGCAGGTGCGCCTGCTCGGCGATGACCTGGCCGCCAGCGCCGCGGCGTTCGAGCGCCTGTTCGCGCGTGCGCCGCTGCGCCTGGCGGTGCTGCTGGACGCGCCGGAGGGCATCGCTGCCGATGCGCGCGCGCGGCTGGCCGCCGCGGGCGCCGTGCAGGTGCTCGACTGGCCCGGCATGCAGGCCTTCCAGGCCGCCCGCGAGGCCAGCCAGCCGGCCGACGATCCGGCCCGCCGGCTGCTGGCCGCCAACCCGGCCATCGGCCAGGCGATCTGGCGCAACCTGACCCGCCACGAACTGGGCCACGTGCGCTTCAACCTGACCTACTGGCCGGACCTGGGCCGGACCGCCGGGCATGGCCACGCGCGCAGCCCGGACTGGCTCAACGAGGCGGCGGCGATGGTGCTGGAGGCCGACGACCTGGCGGCGCATCGGCGGCGCCTGCTGCACGGCATGGGCACCGATCCGGCGCAGCCGCTGCCGGCGCTGGCCGATTTCCTGGCCATGGCCAATCCGGCGCGCCCGCGGGACCAGGCCGCGCCGGCCGCCAAGGGCGTCAGCCTGGTCTATCGCAGCCCGGCCGAGGCCGGCGACGCGGCGGCCGGCGCGCGCTACTACGCGCTGGTCCAGGGCTGGGCCGATTTCCTGGTGCAGGCCACCGCGGCCACCCGCGCCGGCGTGCTCGGCAGCATCAGCGCGCGGATCGCCGCCGGCGGCAGTTTCGAGGACTGGCTGGCCGACACCGGCCCGGGCTTCGGGTTGCCGGCCACGCTGCCCGCGCTCGACCGCCAGTGGCAGGCCTGGCTGCAGGCCGCGCCGCGCTGAGGCACGGCCGCGGCCAGCGCCGCCTGCCCGCGCTTACAGCACCTGCGGCGGCTGCCCGCCGACGATGACCACGTCGGCCGGGCGGCGCGCGAACAGGCCGACGGTGACCACGCCCGGGATCTGGTTGAGCTGCTGCTCCAGCTTCACCGGGTCGGTGATGGACAGGTTGTGCACGTCCAGGATCAGGTTGCCGTTGTCGGTGACCACGCCGTCGCGCCATACCGGCTGGCCGCCGGTCAGGGCCAGGATCTCGCGCGCCACCAGGCTGCGCGCCATCGGGATCACTTCCACCGGCAGCGGGAACCGGCCCAGCACCGGTACCTGCTTGCTCGGGTCGATGATGCACACGAACTGCTTGCTGGCCTCGGCGATGATCTTCTCGCGGGTCAGCGCGGCGCCGCCGCCCTTGATCAGGTGCTTGTGCGGATCGCATTCGTCGGCGCCATCCACGTACAGCGACAGGCCGCCGGTGTGGTTCAGGTCCAGCACCTCGATGCCGTGGCCGCGGAGCTGGGCGGTGCTCTGCTCGGAGCTGGAGACGGCGCCTTCGATCTGGTCCTTGATGCGCGCCAGCGCGTCGATGAAGTAGGCGACCGTGGAGCCGGTGCCGACCCCGACGATCATTCCCTTCTGCACGTACTCGATGGCTTTTTCGGCGGCCAGGCGCTTGGCTTCGGACATGGTGGACTCGATGGCGTTGGAGGAGAGGGAACAGGCGCGGCGGCGGATCCGGCGCTGCCCGGCAGCGCCCGTGGCGGCCGCGGCGGCGGGATCAGGCCTGCGGCTTGTTTTCCAGCGACAGCAGCAGCTTCCACTGCGCGCCGGTGACCGGGAACACCGACAGGCGGTTGCCCTTGGCGGTCAGCGGGAAGCCTTCGCCGAGCGCGTCGGCGTGGCGCTTGATCTGGTCCAGCGCGATCACCTGCGCCAGCTTGCGTTCGAAAGCCACGTCCACCAGGTACCAGCGCGGCTGTTCGCGGCTGGCCTTGGGGTCGTAGTAGTCGGAGCGCGGATCGAACTGGGTGTCGTCCGGGTAGGCGTCGCTGGCCACCGTGGCGATGCCGACGATGCCCGGCACCTTGGTGTTGGAGTGGTAGAACAGGATGCCGTCGCCGACCTTCATGCCGTCGCGCATGAAATTGCGCGCCTGGTAGTTGCGCACGCCGTTCCACGGTTCGGTGCCCACGCGCTGCAGGTCGTCGATGGAAAAGGCGTCCGGTTCGGACTTCATCAGCCAATAGCGCTTGCGGGCGGTCATGCGGGCAACGGTTCCGGGTAGAGAATGGCTTGCTCGGTGCAGATGGCGTCCACCGCCACGTCCCAGTCCGCGGCCGGCAGCAGCGGGACCTGCTGGGCGGCGAAGCCGGCGCCGACCAGCCAGGGCGGTGCGCTGCGCTGCTGGCGGAAAGCGAAGCTGCGATCATACCAGCCGCCGCCCATGCCCAGCCGCCGGCCGCGTGCGTCGAAGCCGACCAGCGGCGCCACCACCAGGGCCATGTCCTGCGCCGGCAGCGCGCGCGCCGGATCGATGTCCGGTTCCGGGATGCCGTAGCGGTTGGCGCGCAGCGGCTGCCCGGGGCGCCACGGCGCGAAGCGCAGCAGCGTGCCGTGCAGCACCGGCAGGCAGTAGGTCTGGTGCGCGGGCAACTGCAGCTGCCAGCGGTACAGGGCGATCTCGCCATCCATCGCCCAGTACCCGGCCACCGGGCCGTCGACATCGGCGAAGGGCAGGGCCAGCAGGTGTGCGGCCAGCGCATCGGCGGCCGCGATGTGCTCGGCGGCGGGGATGTCGCGGCGGCGCTGGCGCAGTTGTCGGCGCAGGGCCTGGCGGTCGTCGGCAGTCATCGGCGGCGTGGGTCGGGGCCTGGCGGCATTATCGGCCGGTCTGCCGGCCGGTGCACGGACCTGCAAAGAAGAACGGCGCCTTGCGGCGCCGTTCCGGAATAATTGCATTCTCCGCCATGACGATGCATGCGAAACGACCTTGAACCCGGGGTTCAAGTGGGGACGCTGGGGAACCATCGGGCTTCCCGCTGCAAGGCGGACCTGCACACCCGGTGCCGTCGCGCCCCCGTGGTCGTCATTAAGGGACAAGGCGAATGTTTGCACACGCCGTCGTTCACGGCAGAGAACGCGACGCCAGTATAGCCGTGTTGCAGGCGGATGGCAGCGGTTGCGCGCGGCAAAAAATGAACCGCCCGTCGGATGAATGCGACGGCCTCAACGGCCTTCGTCGATCGCGCTGTCCAGGCGCCGGTTGAGGTCGTTCATCGCGTGCTGGAAGCGCTGCTGCTGCTGCGCCAGTTCATCGCGCATCAGGTGCAGTTCATGGGCCAGGTTGAGCGCGGCCAGTACCGCCACCCGGTCCACCGCGGCCATGCGGTTGTTGCCGCGGATCTCACGCATGCGCGCGTCGAGCATGCGCGCGGCGGCGGTGAGGCTGTCGCGCTCGGCCGGCTCCACGCCGACGGTGTACTCGCGATCGAGGATGCGGACGCTGACCGGCTCGTTCTGGCTCACGTGTGCTGCTCCAGCGACTTGAGGCGGGTGATCATCGCTTCCACCCGCGAGCGGGCCTGCTCGTTCTTGGCCAGCAGCTGCGCGCGCTCGGCCAACAGCTGCTCCTGCTGCTGGCGCAGGCTGCGGTTCTCGTCGGCCAGGCGCTGGTTGCGCTCGAACAGCAGTTCGAGGCGGGCGGCCAGGGCCTGCAGCTGGGCGGCGGGGTCGAAGGAATCCATGCCCGGCACGATAGGCATGCGCCTCGGCGGTGGTCAAGATGGCCGATGCCCTGCCGTTGCTACACTGTGCGGCCGCTGCCGCGCCGCGCGCGGCGGCCTTTCCCGCTTTCCGCAGACCCAGGTGACATGACCGATCTTCCCGCCGTCAACGACATCCTCCAGGCCAGCCAGGCGCTGGACCTCGGGGCCACCCCGGCCGAACTCCACGGTGGACTGTGCGGCTGGCTGGCCGCCGGCGGCGCCGACCTGCAGGCGTGGCCGGCCACGGTGCTGGCCGACGACAACCTGCCCACGCCGGAGCCGGGCAGCGTGCTCGACCGCCTGCGCGAAGCGGTGGTGGCGCAGCTGGAAGACCGCGATTTCGCCTTCGAGCTGGTGCTGGCCGCGCCGGCGGCGTCGCTGCAGGCGCGCACCGACGCGCTGTTCGACTGGTGCCGTGCGTTCCTCGGCGGATTCGGCCTGGCGTCCGGCAAGCGTCCGGCGCTGAGCGAGGAGGGCGAGGAGGCGCTGCAGGACCTGGCGCGGCTGGCGCAGGCCTCCAGCGAGGAATTCGACAGCGCCGACGAGGACGAGGACGCGCTGGCCGAGATCGAGGAATTCGTGCGCGTGGCGGTGCTGCTGCTGCACGGCGACTGCGTGATGGGCGCGCGCCACCGCCAGCGCCTGAACTGAGGCGGCCATGCACACGCTGACCGGCATCGCTGCCGCCGAGTATGCGCACCGCCGCCGCCAGCTGATGGAAGCGGCCGGTGACGACGCCATCCTGGTGTTGCCGGCCGCGCCCGAGCGGGTGCGCAGCAACGACACCCATTACCCGTACCGGCAGGATTCGGACTTCTGGTACCTGTGCGGCTTCCCGGAGCCGGAAGCGGTGCTGGTGCTGATCCCCGGCCGCCGCCACGGCGAGACGATCCTGTTCTGCCGCGAGCGCGATCCCGAGCGCGAGGCCTGGGACGGCCCGCGCGAAGGCCAGGAAGGCGCGGTGGCGCGCTATGGCATGGACGACGCCTACCCGATCGAAGACCTGGACGACATCCTGCCGGGCCTGCTGGAAGGGCGTTCGCGGGTCTATTACCACTTCGGTCGCGACGCCGATTTCGACCTCAAGCTGATCGGCTGGGTGAACCGGGTGCGGTCGCAGGTGCGGCATGGCGCGCAGCCGCCGCACGAATTCCTGGAGCTGGGCCACCTGCTGCATGAGCAGCGGCTGTTCAAGTCGCCGGCCGAGATCGCTTTGATGCAGCACGCCGCCGACATCAGCGTGCGGGCGCACCGCACGGCGATGCGGATCGCGCGCGCCGGCATCGCCGAGTACGAACTGCAGGCCGAGCTGGAACGCGAGTTCCGCCGCCACGATGCCTGCCCGGCCTACAACAGCATCGTCGGCGCCGGCGCCAATGCCTGCGTGCTGCATTACCGCGCCAACAATGGCGGCAGCGGCGACGGCGACCTGGTGCTGGTCGATGCCGGCGCCGAATACCGCGGCTACGCCAGCGACATCACCCGCACCTTCCCGGTCAGCGGCCGCTTCAGCCGCGAACAGCGCGCGCTGCACGACCTGGTACTGGCGGCGCAGGCCGCGGCGCTGGAACAGGCGCAGCCGGGCATTGCCTACGAGGAAGGCCACCTGGCCGCGGTCGAGGTGCTCACCGAGGGCCTGCTGCGGCTCGGGCTGCTCAAGGGCGACCTGGAGGAGAACCTGATCGAGGGCCACTACAAGCGCTTCTACCGGCACAAGACCGGGCACTGGCTGGGCCTGGACGTGCACGACGTGGGCGATTACAAGCTCGCCGGCGAATCGCGGCTGCTGGAGGCCGGCATGGTGTTCACCATCGAGCCGGGGCTGTACGTGTCGCCGGACGACACCAGCGTGGCGCCGCGCTGGCGCGGCATCGGCATCCGCATCGAGGACGATGTGCTGATCACCGCCGAGGGCCACCGCGTGCTGACCGGCGCGCTGGAACGCAGCGCGGACCAGATCGAGGCATTCATGGCCGGGCGCTGAGGCGCCCACGCTTGGGTGTTGCCGCGCACGGCGCGGGAAGGGAGACGCAAACGCGCAGTGGCGATGCCAGCGCCGTGGCTTTTTCTGCCGTTGTCGTTGTCGTTGCGGTTGCCGTTACCCGTGCTTGCGCTGCCGTACTCGTGCATCGTGCTTTTCCTTGCCCGGGAGCAGGCCGGGCACCGCGGCGGAACGCGCGGCGCAGAGGCGCGCGTGTCCGGGCGGGGCGGGTTGCGCGTGGCCGTCGCTGTCGCCGGGAGCGCGGGCATGCCGTTTGGCGGATCGCCTCCGTGGTGCTGTCTTCGGGTTGCTTCTCGGTGCGCGCGCAAGGATGAAGCGGCCCGCTGCCGCGGAGCAGGAGTGACCGCCTTTGATCTCGGCGTCCGCCCTTGCCCAGGGCAGCAAGGCCCAGGGCAACGGCAGCGGTGTCCGCGCGCCTTCCCGCAGCGGCCTGCGTTTCCCCGTACGTGCAAGCAGAAGGCACGCCGCAGACATGCCTTCCAGAAGCTCCCATGGCGGGTCGGGCGGGCCCTGCCATCGCGCACTTCGCCCGCGTGCCCGCGTGGTCAAGTCCGCCGCCGGGATCCTGCGGCACGACCTTCCGGTCGCATCGAAAACGGCAGGCGTCGCGCCCGTCGCACCGGCAGGATCCCTGCCGGCGGCCGCGGCGCTGCCGGCGGGCCGGCCAGTCCCCCGCCGGGGCGCCAGCGCGGAAGCCGGCGGTACCGTGGGCGCGCCGGCGGCCAGGGCGCGCGCGGATCAAACCCCCGGCCGCGTTGCGCGGCCGGGCCCGCTCATGCATGCGCGCGGCGGCGGATGCGGTCAGTCCTGCGCGGCGAATACCGGACGGGTCAGGTTGTCGGCCTCGCCGTCGGTGCACAGCACCTCGTCCTCGATGCGGATGCCGCCGTAGGGACGGAAGAAGTCGACCCGCGCCCAGTTCACGCTGGCGGCGTTGCCGGCCTTCTTCACTTCGTCCAGCAGCATGTCGATGAAGTACACGCCCGGTTCGATGGTGACCACCATGCCCGGCTCCAGCACCCGGGTCATGCGCAGGTAGGGGTGGCCGGCCGGGCGCTCGATGCGGCCGCCGCGGTCGCTGGCGGCGAAACCGGCCACGTCGTGTACCTGCGCACCGATCAGGTGGCCGATGCCGTGCGGGAAGAACGCCGCGCTGACGCCGCTGGCCAGCGCCGCTTCCGGCGACACGGTGATCACGCCGAAGTCCTTGAGGATGCCCATCAGTGCCAGGTGCGCATCGACGTGCAGCTGCTTGTAGTCGAAGCCGCTGCGCACCGCCGCGCACATGCCCCGCTGCGCGGCGTCGACCGCGTCGATCAGCGCCTGGAACTCGTCATGGCCGGCGGCGGCATGGGTGCGGGTGATGTCGCTGGCGTAGCCGCACGCCGACGCACCGGCGTCGATCAGGAAGCTGCGCGCCGGCTGCGGCGCGGCGTGACCGAGATCGGTGTAGTGCAACACCGCCGCATGCTCGTTGAGCGCGATGATGTTGCCGTAGGGCAGTTCGTTGCAGTCCTGGCCCACGGCGCTGCAGTAGGCCATGTGGATGGCGAACTCGCTGGCACCGGCATGGAACGCGGCCGCGGCGGCGCGGTGGCCGCGCACCGCATGCACCTGCGCCTGGCGCATCAGCGCGATCTCGTACGGCGTCTTGAACGCGCGGTGGTAGTCCAGGTAGTCGATGACCGGCTGCGGGTTGTTGGGCGCGAAACCACCCAGCGTGCTCTGCGCTTCGCCGAGAATCGCGCAGCGCGCCGGATCCTTGGGCAGCAGCGCCAGCGCCTGTTCCGGGGTGCGGATGACGTGGATGTCGAAATGCTCGACCCACCAGCCATCGGGCGCGGCCGGCACCGCGTGCCAGTAATCGTGCGGCTGGTGGTAGACCAGCTGCGGGCGGCGGCCGGGGGTGTGGATCAGCCAGCTGTCGGGCACGCGGGTCAGCGGCAGCCAGGCCTTGAACTGCGGGTTGACCGCATACGGATAGTCGCGGTCGTCGAAGGCCTGGTAATGCAGGCGGCCGCTGGGCGCGACCAGGTGATCGAAGCCGCCACGGGCCAGCGCTTCGTCGGCGCGGCGGACGAGGACATCCAGGTGGTCGGCGTACAGGCGGCCGGGATCGGGCAGGTTCATGGACAGGCTCGCGGCAGGGCGGGAATCGAACCGGAATTGTGCCGCAATCGGCGCCGCGCCGCTGTGCCGGTTCCGTCGCTCAGGATGCCGGAAGGCTGGATTCGATCCACTGCCGCAGGCGTTCGCGGTGGCCTTTTTCCAGGGTCAGGAAGCGGAAGCCGGCCCAGAAGTGGCCCGGCGCCTGTGCCGCTTCGCGCCACAGCAGGTGCACGCCGACGTCGATCGGTGCCTCGCCGCCGCGACCGTCGGGCACCGGGAAACGCAGCTGGTAGAGCGCATCCTCGTTGAGCGGTTCGGAGGCGATCAGCAGCATGCCGGTTTCGGACACGTTGCCGAGCCGGCCGATCACGCCGGCGGTCATGGTGTCGGTGACCGGCACCAGCGCAGGCACCTGCAGGCGCGGGGCGCGCCGGGTATCGGGGATCATGCGGACTCCGGTGCGGCGCTGCCGCCGGCAAGCGCGCGCAGGGCGCGCAGGGTGGCCTGCCAGGCGCGGTCGATCAGCCGGCCGCGGTCCTCGGTGACCACGCGCAGCTGGTCGCGTGCCATCAGCCGCGCCAGCGCATCGAGCGAATGTTCGGCCATCTTCTGCCCGCGCTGGTTCACGAACAGCGCGTTGTCGGTGACCAGGCTGTACCAGGACAGGCGCAGGCGGCGGGCGTCGCCCTGCTGGTTGATGGTGAACTCGAACCAGGTGCCGAACGGCAGCGTGCGCAATTGCCGGTAGAAGCCTTCCTCGGCCGGGGTGCGTTCGGCAGGCGGCGGTGCCTGCGGGTCCGCGCCGTTGCTGCTGTCGCCGCCGAGCCGGGCGCGGGCCTTGAGCCGCGCGGCCAGTTCGGTGCGCGAGGTGATTTCATCCTCGCCGCCGGGCGTGGACAGGCGGCGGGCGATGGCCCCGGCCTCATCCTCGTGGTAACCGACCTGCAGCAGCGATTCCTCGATCTGCCCGCACAGCGCCGGATCGGCCGCGCCGTCGGCGCTGGCGGTGATCCGGCCGATGCGCGCCGTCGCTTCCTGGCGCTGGCGCCATTCGTCCGAGTCCTCGCCCTGGCGCAGCAGGGTCAGGGTCAGCACGTCGCTCCAGGCCTCGTGCAGCAGGGTCTGCACGAACCTGGGCGGGTTGGCCGCGCGGCACAGCTGGCCGATGGTGCGGCCAGCCAGCTGCTTGGCCGCTTCCAGCCGTTCCTTGCCGCGCGCGGCCTCGATCTGCCGGCGTTCGGTGACCTCGGCCTTGCGTACCGCCGCCTGCAGGTGCGACTGCACCTGGCGGTTGGCGGCGGCGAACACGGACTCGTCGCCCTGGTACTCGGCGACGACCCGGTCCACCGCTTCGCCGAGCTTCTGCAGCAGCGCCGGGTCGCCGTCGTCGTCTCCCAGCCATACCGCGCCCGACTCGGCCACGGTGTTGAGCAGTTCGCGCGCCGGGTGCTGGTCGCGGATGAAGAACGCCTCGTCGCCGACGGCGGCACGCGCCAGCGGCACCTGCAGGCGATTGAGCAGGTCGGTGGCCGGGCCATTGCTGCGTACTTCGCGCTGGATCTGCCCGTAGAGCATGCCCAGCAGGTCGAGCGTGTTGCTGTCGCGGGACGACAGCGTGGCGCTTTCGCCGTGTTCGGCGCGCACCTGCGACAGCAGCGCCTTCTGGATGTCGCCGAAACTGCGGCGCGCGCCGGGGGCCGCGCCCTGTGGCTGCAGCCGCGCGAGCACGTCCATCACCGCCTCGCTGGGCACCGCGCGCGCCGGCGCGGCGGCCGGGTGTGCCGGCGGCGCCATGCCCGCCAGGTCGGCCAGTGCAACGCCCGGCGCGGGCGTGGCGGAACGCAGTTGGCCACCCAGGGCGGCCAACTGCGGAAGGAGGTCGGGGGGAATGGCCATGCCACCGCCGCCGCTGCCCGCACCCGCACTGGCACCCGCACCCGCACCCGCACCCGCACCCGCACCCGCACCCGCAGCGCCGCCGCTGCCGGCCTGCAGCTGCTGCGCCAGCAGCTGGCGCGCGGCATCGAGCAGCTCGTGCAGCGAGGCCATGCTGGCCGCCGTCGTAGTCGTGGTCGTGGTCGTGTTCGGCGTGGCGGGGGCCGGCCCCGGCGCGGCGGCCGCGGGCATGGACATGGCGCCCATCGCGGCCTCCGCCCATGACGCCGCCGGCGCCTGTCCCTGCCATTGGGTCAGTGGCCGCGGCGCCGCCGCGGACGGGCTCTCGCGCGTGGCCGCGGCGGGCCCGCCGGCGGTGCGGCGCTGGCCTGCCGGCCGTGGCAGGTAGGGGATGTACACCAGCCCAGGCAGCACGCCTTCGCGCGCCAGCAGCATGTTCAGGCGGTCCAGCAGCTCGACGTGCCGCTCCATCGCCTGCCGTTCGAACACATGGTAGAGCTGCCGCTGCGCTTCCAGGTTCAGGCCCAGCCGCTCGCCGCAGGCGCGCAGTATCCGGCACAGCGCATATGGCCCCACCGGCAGGCTCTCGGCATCGAACGCCGGTTGCGCGGCGAGCACGCCGAAGCGCTGCCCGAGCAGCTGCAGGTGCGATTGCGCGCGGTAGCTCTCGCGCCGCGCCATCTCGTGCAGCACGATGTCGCGGTCGATGTCGGTATCGGTGACCAGGCTCATCGCCGGTATCGCCGGTGCGGGTGTCGACGCCGGGGCGTTGCCTGCCGTGGACGGCCGGCGCAGCCGCGCCAGGTCCTCGGCCAGTGCGTCCAGGAACCAGCCCGGGAACTCGGCGGCCTGCGCGCCCAGCTGGCGGATCTGCGCATAGACATCGGCCTGGACCTGGCTGTTGCGCGCCTTCTCGGCGAGGCCGAACAGTTCGCGCTCCAACTGCACCATGGTCAGCTGCAGCGGCGAGGCCAGCACCTGGGCGGCAATGCCGTGGACGGCCTGGAGCAGCTGGCGGACGCGTTCGGGGGCCGGCGCGCCGGCAAGCCGCGCCGCCGCCTGGCTGGAAAAGGGTGCTGTGGTGCCTGACATCCGCTGTACGTTCCGCCCCTGGTGGGCGATTTCTATCACTTCGCCGGTGCTGCCGCTACTTGCGCAGCCCAATGCCCTGTTCAGGGCAGGAACAGCTCGACCACGTCGTTGGTGAAGCGCCGCCCCAGTTCGGTGGGGACGACGCGGACGCCGTCGTGGTGCAGCCAGCCGCGTTCGACGGCGCTGGCCAATGCCGGCTGCAGCACGGCGCGGTCCAGCCCGGTGCGCGACTCGAAGTCGCGCAGGCCGAAGCCTTCGTGCAGGCGCAACAGGTTGAGCATGTATTCGAACGGCAGCCGCGCGGCGTCGATCACGTCGTCGCCGCCGATCGCCGCCGGGGTACCGGCGGCCTCCATGAACGCCTGCGGGTGCTTGTGCTTCCAGCGGCGCAGCACCTGCTGCTGCGCGCCGGAGCTGATCTTGCCGTGCGCGCCGGCGCCGATGCCCAGGTAGTCGCCGAAACGCCAGTAGTTGAGGTTGTGCGCGCACTGCCAGCCGTCGCGCGCATAGGCGCTGACCTCGTACTGGCCGTAGCCGGCCTGCGCCAGCAGCGCCTGGCAATGTTCCTGCATGTCCCAGGCGCTGTCCTCGTCGGGAATGCCGCGCGGCGGCCGCGCGAAGAACACCGTGTTCGGCTCCAGGGTGAGCTGGTAGTGCGAGATGTGCGTGGGCGCCAGCGCGAACGCGCGCTCCAGGTCATGTTCGGCCTGGGCCAGGGTCTGTTCCGGCAGCGCGTACATCAGGTCGATGTTGAAGTTGTCGTAGCCGGCATCCCGGGCCAGCTTCACCGCGCGCTCGGCTTCGCGGCTGTCGTGGATGCGGCCCAGGCGCCTGAGCGCGTCGTCGTCGAAGGTCTGGATGCCAAAGCTGATGCGGTTCACCCCGGCCGCGCGGTAGCGGTCGAAGCGGCCGTGCTCGGCGGTGCCGGGGTTGGTCTCCAGCGTCACTTCCAGGTTCGGCGCGAACCGCAGCCGCGCGCTGGCCTGCTGCAGGAAGCGGTCGATCGCCTCGGGTGGGAACAGGCTGGGGGTGCCGCCGCCGAAGAACACGCTGCTGACCACCCGGCCCCAGACCAGCGGCAGGTCCTGGTCCAGGTCGCGGACCAGCGCGTCGACATAGGCGTCGAACGGCAGCGCGCCCTTGCCGGCATGCGAGTTGAAATCGCAGTACGGGCATTTGCGCACGCACCAGGGCAGGTGCACGTACAGCGACAAGGGCGGCGGCACCAGCCGCACCGGTGCGTGATCTGCGCTGCAGGCCTCGCCGGGCAGGTGGTCGCAATGGTCGTGGGTGTGCGGCATGGGCGGGCAGGGCGTCGCGGACAGGGCGGTCAGTGCCAGGCGGCGAGCTGCCGCTTGAGCTGCTGCAGGGCGAGCGCGCGGTGGCTGATGGCGTTCTTCAGCGCCGGCTCCATCTCCGCGGCGGTCAGGCCATGGCGTTCGTCCAGGAACACCGGGTTGTAGCCGAAGCCGTGGGTGCCGCGCGGCGCATGGGTGATGCGTCCCTCCCAGCGGCCCTCGCAGATCAGCGGCTGCGGATCGGTGGCATGGCGCAGCAGCACGATCACCGCGTAGAAGCGGGCGCCGCGCTCGCCGTCGGGAATGCCGGCCATCGCCTCGAGCAGCTTGGCGTTGTTGGCGGCGGCGTTGCCCGGGACGCCGGCGTAGCGCGCGCTGTACAGGCCGGGCGCGCCGCCCAGGGCGTCGACGATCAGGCCCGAGTCATCGGCCAGCGCCGGCAGGCCGGTGGCCTGGCAGGCCGCGCGGGCCTTGAGCAGCGCGTTCTCGACGAAGGTCAGGCCGGTCTCCTCGACATCGCCCAGGCCCAGTTCGGCGGCCGAGGTGACCTGCAGCGGCAGGTCGGCGAGGATCTCGCGCATTTCCGCCAGCTTGCCGGCATTGTGGCTGGCCAGTACCAGGGTCTTCATTGGCGGGGCTCCAGCAGGTCCCAGGTGTTGCCGTACAGGTCACGGAACACCGCGACCGTGGCATAGGGTTCTTCGCGCGGCGCTTCCAGGAACTGCACGCCGGCCGCACGCATGGCCGCGTGGTCGCGGTGGAAATCGTCGGTGTGCAGGAAGAAGCCGACCCGGCCGCCGGTCTGGTCGCCGATGCGGCTGCGCTGCGCCTCGTCGCTGGCGCGTGCCAGCAGCAGCGCGGCGCCGCTCCCCTCGGCCTGTCCGACCACGACCCAGCGCTTGTGGCCCTGGTCGACGTCCTGCAGCAGCTGGAAACCGAGCTTGCCGGTGTACCAGGCAATCGCCTCGTCGTAATCGGCCACCACCACGGTGACCAGGGCGATGCGCCGGTTCATGCCTGCGCCAGGGCGGCCTGCTGGGCGGCGAACAGTTCGCCGATGCCCTTCTCGGCCAGCGCCAGCAGCGCATCGAGCTCGTCGCGGCGGAAGGCATGGCCTTCGGCGGTGCCCTGCAGTTCGATGAAGCCGCCGCCATCGTTCATGACGACGTTCATGTCGGTGTCGCAGTCGCTGTCCTCGGCGTAGTCCAGGTCCAGCACCGGCACGCCCTTGTAGACCCCGACCGATACCGCGGCGACCGCGCCGAACACCGGGTTGCGCTTGATTTCGCCGCGCTTGAGCAGGGTGTTCACCGCATCCACCAGCGCCACGTAGGCGCCGGTGATGGCCGCGGTGCGGGTGCCGCCGTCGGCCTGCAGCACGTCGCAGTCCAGGGTGATGGTGCGTTCGCCCAGCGCGTTGCGGTCGATGCACGCGCGCAGGGTGCGGCCGATCAGGCGCTGGATCTCCAGCGTGCGCCCGCCCTGCTTGCCGCGCGCGGCCTCGCGGTCGGAACGGGTATGGGTGGAGCGCGGCAGCATGCCGTACTCGGCGGTGACCCAGCCTTCGCCCTTGCCGCGCAGGAACCCGGGCACGCGGTTCTCGACGCTGGCGGTGCACAGCACGCGGGTGTGGCCGAAGCTCACCAGCACCGAGCCCTCGGCATGGCGGGTGAAGCCGCGTTCGAGGGTGACGCTGCGCAGCTGGTCGGCCTGGCGGCCGCTGGGACGGGAAAAGGTCATGGAAAATCCGGGTGGCGATGGAGCGGCATGGGGGCGCCCGGGCGGCCTGCGGGGCCGGCATCCGGGGACGCCTAGGGTACCATTCGCCCTTTGCAACGCACCGGAAATCCACATGATCCGAAGCATGACCGCCTATGCCGGCGGCGAACGCGGCACGCGCTGGGGCACCCTCGGCTGCGAGCTGCGCTCGGTCAACCACCGTTTCCTCGAAGTGGGGGTGCGGTTGCCGGAGGAACTGCGCGCGCTGGAGCCGCAGCTGCGCGAGCGCGTGGCCGCGCGCATCAGCCGCGGCAAGCTGGACCTGGTCATGCGCCTGCGCGCGCCGGACGCGGCGCCCACGCTGGCGGTGGACGAGGCGCTGGTCGAGCAGCTGGGCGGCCTGGCGCGGCGCCTGCACTCGCGGTTCCCGGACATGCGCATCGGCTTCACCGAACTGCTGGCGTATCCGGGCGTGCTGCGCGGCGAGGCGGTCGATGCGGCGGCACTGCAGGCCGAGGCGCTGGCACTGCTGGACGAGACCCTCGACGGCTTCGTCGCCGCGCGCGAGCGCGAGGGCGCCAAGCTGAGCGCGGCGATCAGCGAGCGGGTGGACGCGATCGAACGCATCGCCGGCGAGGTGCGCGGGCTGATCCCCGCCATCCGTGAGGGCCAGCGCGCCAAGCTGGCCGCGCGCCTGGCTGACCTGCCGCACCCGGTCGACCCGGGCCGTGCCGAGCAGGAACTGGTGCTGTGGCTGCAGAAGCTCGATGTCGACGAGGAACTGGACCGCCTGGGCAGCCACATCGGCGAGATCCGCCGCGTGCTGCGCGAGCGCGAACCGGTCGGCCGGCGCCTGGATTTCCTGCTGCAGGAGTTCAACCGCGAGGCCAACACCCTGGGCTCCAAGTCGGTGGACAGCCGCACCTCCAACGCCGCGGTCGAACTGAAGGTGCTGATCGACCAGATCCGCGAGCAGGTGCAGAACCTGGAGTAACCCCCGCCGGCGCCGTCGCGCCGTGCGTTGTGTTTCCGGAGCGGGTCGCCGCATCCCTGCGCCGGGCCGCGTGTTGCCGTGCGCGGGCTGGCCTGCAGGTGCCGGGCCACGTCCGGGACCGGGCGGTGCGTCGGCGCGGCCATTGCCGTGGTGGCGGCCTCACCCGATGCCGCCGCGCGGCGTGTGCGCCTGCCGCGCACCGGCCGGCCGCGCTTGCCGCCACGGGCCGCGGCTGCTATGCAGTCCGTTCCCTGGCGCAGAGGTGTGGGCATGCACGCGACGGTTGCCGATCCGATCCATCGACGCCGCTTCCTGGCGGCCGCCGCGGGCGGCGCGGCACTGCCCTGCTGCCGGCGGCGGGGCGTGCGGCGGCCCGCATGCGCGACGATCCGCGCTGGATCCCGTCCGATGCCTTCCTGGCCACGTTGCCGGAATGGATGCGTGCCTTCGGCGTGCCCGGCGTCGCCATCGCCGTGGTGGACCAGGGCGAGCTGGCGTGGCACCGCGGGTTCGGCGTGGCCGACGTGGACAGCGGTGCGCCGGTCGACGCCCACAGCGTGTTCGAGTGCGCCTCGCTGAGCAAGCCGGTGTTCGCCTACCTGGTGCTGCAGCTGGTGGATGCCGGGGCGCTAGCGCTCGACCGCCCGCTGGTGGACTACCACCGGCCCGATTTCCTGGCCGATGACGACCCGCAGCTGGCGCGGATCACCGTGCGCGACGTCCTGCGCCACAGCAGCGGCCTGCCGGGCTGGCGCGCGCACCCCGACCGCGATCCACTGCGCACGATCGCCGAGCCCGGACAGCGGGTGGATTATTCGGGCGAGGCGTTTTTCTGGCTACAGCGGGTGGTGGAGACGGTCACCGGCCAGGCCCTGGACCAATGGGCGCAGCAGCACCTGTTCGGGCCCGCCGGCATGCACGGCAGCACCTACACCTGGAATGCGCACGCCGCGCGCCACTCGGTGACCGGCGTGCCCGCGCCGGGCGCCCGTCCGGTGGTGCAGACCTTCCGCGCGCAATGGCCGCTGCTGCAGCCGCTGGCCGAGGCCAGCGGCAAGCCACTGGCCGCCTGGACCTGGGACGACGCGGTGCGCGCGCTGCCGCAGGCGCAGGCCGCCGCGCCGACGGGCATGTTCGTATGGCCCGGCGACCTGCTGGCCAATGCCGCCGCCAGCCTGCGCGGCCCGGTGCAGGACTACGCGCGCTTCATCGCCCACATCATGCGGCGCCCGGTGCGGCAGGACTGGGAGATCGGCGAGGCGACCCGGCAGGCGATGCTCACCCCGCAGCTGGCGGTGCGGCCGGGCTGGCTGGACAAGGGCCTGGGCTGGAACCTGGAACGGATCGACGCGGATACGCGCTGGTTCTTCCATGGCGGCGCCAATGCCGGCCGCTACAAGACCTTCGCGGTCGGCGACCCGCGGCACGGGCGCGGGCTGGTGGTGATGACCAGCGGCGGTGGCGGCACCGGGGTCTACCAGCGCATCGTGCGCGCGGCCACCGGGCGCGACATGCTCGCCTTCGACCTCTGACCGGGCCGCGGCTGCAAATGCCCGGCCCCGGCCCCCGGCATTTGCAGCGACGGCCCGGGCTGGTTATCGTGCGCCGCCCGAACCATCGACCCGGAGATCCGCGCGATGCGTGGCACCCTCTTCATCGTCGCGGCTCCCTCCGGTGCCGGCAAAAGCAGCCTCGTCAACGCCACCCTGGCGCGCGATGCGCAGATCGCGCTGTCCATTTCCTTCACCTCGCGGGCGATGCGCCCGGGCGAAGAGAACGGTCGCCACTACCATTTCGTCAGCGCCGCGGAGTTCGAGCGCATGATCGCCGCCGGCGATTTCTTCGAGTACGCCCGCGTGCACGGCGACTGGAAGGGCACCGCGCGGCAGTCGGTGGAGCCGCAGCTGGCCGCCGGCAAGGACGTGCTGCTGGAGATCGACTGGCAGGGCGCGCGCCAGGTGCGCGAAAAGGTGCCCGACGCGGTCAGCGTATTCATCCTGCCGCCCTCCAAGCAGGCGCTGGACGACCGCATGCGCAAGCGCGGCCAGGACAGCGAGGCGGTGATGGCGCAGCGGCTGGCGGCCGCGCGCGAGGAAATGCTGCATTACGACGAATTCGACTATGTGATCGTCAACGAGGTGTTCGACACCGCCGTGGACGAGATGTGCGCCATCTTCACCGCCAGCCGCCTGCGCCGGGCGCAGCAGCAGGCCCGCCATGGCGGCCTGATCCGCTCGCTGCTGGACTGAGCCGCGGCGGCCCGGGCCGGGTGTCGCGGCCGCCATGGGGCGGCCGCCGGTGCCGGCCGGGCAGGCAACTGATTGATTCCAAAGGACCCGGGGCAGCGGCGATTTGTATCCCGGGGCGTCGGCCTGTACAATCCCCGACCTTTCCCTCATCCGATCGAGCGGCCGCTGCTGGTCGCCGGGAGCTCGCATGGCCCGCATTACCGTAGAAGATTGCCTGGAAGTCGTTAACAACCGTTTCGAGCTGGTCATGATGGCGTCCAAGCGCGCCCGCCAGCTGGCCAACGGCGTGCAGGCCACCCTCGACAACAGCGAGACCGAGGACAAGCCGACCGTGCTGGCGCTGCGCGAGATCGCCGCGCGCAAGATCGACAACGCGCTGATCGAGGAAGTCGAGAAGGCCGAGCGCGAGCGCGCCGAGCGCGAGGCGCTGGAATGGGCCGCCGCCGAAGTCGTCGCCGACGAGGATATGTCCAAGAACGACGACTGATCCGCCGGGTCATCGCTGTGCATCGACAGCCCGCCACGTGCGGGCTGTCTGCGTTATGGGCGCCCGGCACCCTGCATTCCATGCCCCGGACGCGTCTGCAGGAAAGCCTTCGTGTGCCAGTCGGCGCTGCGAAGCGGCGCGGCGATGAACAGGACGGGGCCCGCCGCCCGCAATGCAGGCCGTGGGGCGGCGGCGCCAGCGCGATGCCGCGTCTTTGGCGTTGCCGTGTGGGTGCTGCTGGCATATCTTCCCAGCCATGAACCCAGGACCCTCTGCCCAGGTCGCTGCGCCCGCGGGTGGCGCGGTGCCGGACTACGTACTCCAACTCGAACGCGCAGCCAGTTACCTGCCCGCCGAGCAGCTGCCGATGCTGCGCCGTGCCTGGGAAGTGGGCGCGTCCGCGCATGCGGGCCAGACCCGCAAGTCCGGTGAGCCCTACATCACCCATCCGGTGGCGGTGGCCGGCATCCTGGCCGAGCTCGGGCTGGACGTGGAGGCGCTGGTCGCGGCGATCCTGCACGACACCATCGAAGACACCCCGCTGACCTACGACGAGCTGGCCGGCGAGTTCGGGCAGACCGTCGCCGAGCTTGTCGAAGGCGTCACCAAGCTGGACAAGCTGCGCTTCCGCGACCGCCAGGAAGCGGCGGCCGAGAGCTTCCGCAAGATGCTGCTGGCCATGTCGCGCGACCTGCGCGTGATCATGATCAAGCTGGCCGACCGCCTGCACAACATGCGCACGCTGGGCGCGCAGAGCGCCGAGGCGCGGCGCCGCATCGCGATGGAAACGCTGGATATCTACGCCCCCATCGCCCAGCGCCTGGGCATGAGCCTGATCAAGTCCGAGCTGCAGAACCTGGGTTTCAAGGCGCTGTACCCGTGGCGCCACGCCATCCTGGAAAAGCACATCCGCAGCCAGCCGGTGGTGCGCCGCGAGGCGATGGCGCAGGTCGAGGTGCAGTTGTCGCAGCGGCTGGCGCGCGAAGGGCTGGAACACCGCCTGGTCAGCCGCATCAAGACGCCCTGGAGCATCTACACCAAGATGCGCGAGGAGAACAAAACCTTCGACCAGGTGATGGACGTGTTCGGCTTCCGCCTGGTGATGCGCTCGGTGCCCAGCTGCTACCACGCGCTGGGCGCGGTGCACGCCGCGTTCAAGCCGCTGGACGGGCGCTTCCGCGATTTCATCGCCATCCCCAAGGCCAACGGTTACCAGTCGCTGCACACGGTGCTGTTCGGGCCCTACGGCTCGCCGATCGAGGTGCAGATCCGCACCGAGGAGATGGACCTGATCGCCGAGCGCGGCGTGGCCGCGCACTGGACCTACAAGTTCGGCGGCGATTCGCCCAACAGCGCGCAGAGCCGCGCGCACGCGTGGATCGTCGAGCTGATCGATTCGCAGCGCTCGGCCGGTTCGTCGCTGGAGTTCCTGGACAACGTCAAGGTCGACCTGTTCCCGGACGAGGTCTACCTGTTCACGCCCAAGGGCAAGATCCTGGCGTTGCCGCGCAACTCCACCGCGCTCGACTTCGCCTATGCGGTGCACACCGACATCGGCAACCGCGCGGTGGCTTCGCGCGTGGACAAGAAGCTGGTGCCGCTGCGCACCAAGCTGGCCAGCGGGCAGACGGTGGAAGTGATCACTGCGCGCTCGGCCACGCCCAAACCGCAATGGCTGGAGTTCGTGGTCAGCTCCAAGGCGCGTACCGCCATCCGCCACCAGCTCAAGCAGCTCGAGCACGAGGACGCCGTGCAGCTGGGCCACCGCATGCTCGACCGCGCGCTGGAAGCGATGGACAGCTCGATCGAGCGCCTGCCCAAGGGGCGGCTGGATGCCTTCCTGGGCGAGCACCGCTACCCGCGCCTGGAAGCGTTCCTGGCCGACGTCGCGCTTGGCAACTGGATGCCCACCCAGGCCGCGCAGGCGCTGATGGCGCATGGCGAGCCGCGCGCCGGCGGTACCACGCAGCGGGCGCAGGAGAAGATCCTGATCAACGGCAGCGAGCGCGGCGTGGTCAGCTTCGCCGGCTGCTGCCAGCCGATCCCGGGCGACGAGATCATGGGCTACCACACCGCCGGCAAGGGCATCGTGGTGCATCGCATGGACTGCCCGAACCTGGCCGAGCTGCGCAAGTCGCCCGAGCGCTGGGTGCCGATCGGCTGGGACAGCAGCGTGGTCGGCGACTACGACACCGCGCTGGTGGTGGAAGTGGAGAACGGCACCGGGGTACTGGCGCAGCTGGCCGCGGCCATCGCCCAGAGCCAGTCCAACATCGAGCGGGTGGACTACCTGGACCGCGACTTCAATGCCGCGGTGCTGTGCTTCAACATCCAGGTGCGCGACCGTACCCACCTGGCCGAGGTGATGCGCCGGTTGCGGCGCCTGAGCGTGGTGCAGTCGGTACGTCGCCAGTGAGCGCTGCGAACGGGTAGCTGCGGGGCTTGCCCCGCATGGAGCTTCACCGGAACGCCCCACCGGGCGCAGCCCTGCGCCATGGACGCCAGCGCCGACCCCTGTAGCGCGGGGCACCGTAGCGCTGGGGCCCTATCGACCCTGTCCGCACCCGCTGCGGAACAACCGTCATCCGCCGCCGCCGCGCTTTCTCCACAGCCGGTGTGCAACGGCATGCCGACAACCTGTGGATAAGCGCCCATGCGCCTTGCCGGGCGTGCCTTCGCCGCGGGTGGTGAAAAAATGTCCACGATGGCCGCGGCGCCGGCGGGCCGGCATGCCCGGGGCGGACGCTACAATGCCGGGCCATATCCCAACCGGAGTCCCCCATGTCCCGCCAGATCATCAACACCGCCAACGCGCCGGCCGCCATCGGCCCGTACTCGCAGGCCGTGCGTGCCGGCAACACCGTGTATTTCTCCGGCCAGATCCCGCTGGACCCGGCCACCGGCGAGATCGTCGCCGGCGACGTCGCCGCACAGGCGCGCCGCGCCTTCGACAACCTCAAGGCGGTGGCCACCGAAGCCGGCGGTTCGCTCGACCAGATCGTGCGCCTGGGCCTGTACCTGACCGACCTGGGCGAGTTTGCCAAGGTCAATGCGGTGATGCAGGAGTACTTCCAGGCGCCGTTCCCCGCCCGCTCCACCATCGAAGTGTCCGGCCTGCCCAAGGGCGCGGCGTTCGAAGTCGATGCGGTGATGATCCTCGACTGATCCACCGGCATGGCGCGTACCCGTGCGGCGGCCCCCGCGCTGGCGGCCAGCGGCGAAACCCCGGTGACGGCGCTGCCGGGCGTCGGCCTGGCGGTGGCCGCCAAGCTGCAGGCGCGCGGCATCGGCAGCCTGCAGGACCTGTGGCTGCACCTGCCGCTGCGCTACGAGGACCGGACCCGGCTCAGCGCCATCGCCACGCTGTTGCCGGGCAGCGCCGCGCAGGTGGAAGGGCGGGTGGTCGCGGTGGAGCGCGGCTTCCGCTACCGGCCGGTGCTGCGGGTGGCGCTGGAAGACGACTCGCGCGGCACCCTGGTGCTGCGCTTCTTCCACTTCCGCGCCGCGCAGGTGGCGCAGTTCGCGGTCGGCGCGCGCCTGCGCTGCTACGGCACCCCGCGCCCGGGCCAGCACGGGCTGGAGATCGTGCACCCCAGCTACCGCATGCTCGGTGACGGCGAGGAGGCCGGCCTGGGCGACGCCTTGGATCCGGTCTATCCGGTGGTCGAGGGGATCGGCCCGGCGACCCTGCGCAAGTTGATCGGCCAGGCGTTGGAGCGGTTGCCCGGCGAGGCCGCGCTGGAGTTGCTGCCGGCCGCCCTGCTGGACGGCCTGGCGTTGCCGTCGCTGCGGCAGGCGCTGTTGACCATGCATCGGCCGCCCGCCGATGCCGATGTCGCCGCGCTCGCCGCCGGCACCCACCCGGCGCAGCGGCGGC
Source organism: Stenotrophomonas sp. Y6 (assembly GCF_022436665.1). Taxonomy (NCBI): domain Bacteria; kingdom Pseudomonadati; phylum Pseudomonadota; class Gammaproteobacteria; order Lysobacterales; family Lysobacteraceae; genus Stenotrophomonas; species Stenotrophomonas sp. Y6. The sequence continues at coordinate 359,009 of NZ_JAKUKB010000004.1, read as the reverse complement.
TGGCCATGGAAGAACTGCTGGCCCACCACCTGAGCCTGCGCCGCCAGCGCATCGCCCTGCAGCAGCATCACGCCCCGGCGCTGAAGGGGGGCGACAAGCGCGTGCGGCAACTGCGCCAGTCGCTGCCGTTCCGTCTTACCGGTGCGCAGCAGCGCGTGTTCGCGCAGATCCGCCAGGACCTGGCGCGGCCGCACCCGATGCTGCGCCTGGTGCAGGGTGACGTCGGCTCCGGCAAGACCGTGGTGGCCGCGCTGGCGGCGATGCTGGCGGTGGAGCAGGGCAAGCAGGTGGCGCTGGCGGCGCCGACCGAACTGCTGGCCGAGCAGCACCTGGCCAACCTGCGCGGCTGGCTCGAGCCGCTGGGCGTGCAGGTGGCGTGGCTGGCCGGCAAGGTCACCGGCAAGGCGCGCGCGCGGGCGCTGGAGGACATCGCCTCGGGGCGTGCGCAGGTGGTGGTCGGTACCCACGCGCTGATGCAGGACAGCGTGGTGTTCCACGACCTGGCGCTGGCCATCGTCGACGAGCAGCACCGCTTCGGCGTGCACCAGCGGCTGGCACTGCGCGACAAGGGCGCCGATGGCCGCAGCGTGCCGCACCAGCTGGTGATGACCGCCACGCCGATCCCGCGCACGCTGGCGATGGCCGCCTATTCCGACCTGGACGTGTCGGCGATCGACGAGCTGCCGCCCGGCCGCACCCCGGTGCAGACCATCGTCATCAGCGCCGAGCGCCGGCCGGAACTGGTCGAACGCATCCGCGCCGCGTGCGCGCAGGGGCGCCAGGCGTATTGGGTATGCACCCTGATCGACGAGAGCGGGGACGATGGCGGCGGCCCCGCGGCCAACGCCGGGCGCATGGAGGCCGTGGCCGCCCAGGCCACCTTCGAGGCGCTGTCCGCGCAGTTGCCGGGCGTGCGCGTCGGGCTGGTGCACGGGCGCATGAAGGCCGCCGAGAAGCAGGCCGCGATGCGCGCCTTCAAGGCAGGCGAGACCGGCCTGCTGGTCGCCACCACGGTGATCGAAGTGGGCGTGGACGTGCCCAATGCCTCGTTGATGATCATCGAGAACGCCGAGCGCCTGGGCCTGGCGCAGCTGCACCAGCTGCGCGGCCGGGTGGGGCGCGGCGCGGCCGCGTCCAGCTGCGTGCTGATGTACCAGGGGCCGCTGTCGGCGATGGCGCGGCAGCGGCTGGAGACCATGCGCCAGACCAGCGACGGCTTCGTGATCGCGGAAAAGGATCTGGAGCTGCGCGGCCCCGGCGAACTGCTCGGCACCCGCCAGACCGGTCTGGCCGCGTTCCGGGTGGCCGACCTGGCGCGCGACGCGGGGCTGCTGCCGGGCGTGCATGCCCTGGCCGAACGGCTGCTGGCCGACGCGCCGGCGGTGGCCGACCGCGTCGTGGCGCGCTGGGTGGGCGGCGCGGCCCGTTACGCCTCGGCCTGAGCGCGCACTTCCCCTGTCAGGGCCCAGGTGCCAGACTCCATGGCCGACCAGAAGGCAAGCATGAGATGAGCAAGAAGATTCCGCTGCTGATTGATACCGACCCGGGCGTGGACGATGCGCTGGCGCTGTTGATGGCCTTTGCCGACGCGCGCCACGACGTGGTCGGGTTGACGGTGGCGGCGGGCAATGTCGGCCTGGGCTACACCGTGCGCAACGCGTTGAAGCTGTGCGAGGTTGCCGGGCGCGGCGACGTGCCGGTGTTCGCCGGTGCCCCCGATCCGCTGGTGTATCCGGCCGAGGACGCGGCCCATGTGCATGGCCGCGACGGCTTCGGCGACGTCGACCTGCCCGCCGCCGCGCGCGCGGTCGAGGACGAGCACGCCGCGCTGGCGATCCTGCGCCTGTCGCACCAGTATGCCGGCGAGCTGCTGCTGGTCGCGCTGGGGCCGCTGACCAACATCGCGCTGGCGCTGAAGCTCGACCCGACCCTGCCGCAGCGGGTGAAACGCTTCCTGGTGATGGGCGGGGCGATCACCGGCCACGGCAACATCACCCCGGTGGCGGAGTTCAACATCGCCTTCGACCCGGAGGCGGCGCACATCGTGTTCACCGCGTTCCCGCATGTCGAAGTGGCCGACTGGGAAGCCACCGTCGCCCATGGCCTGCTGCACCGGAACGTGGAGCAGTGGCTGGCCGCCGATACCGACAAGGCGCGTTTCTACGAGCTGATCTCGCGCCAGACCCGGCTGTGGTCCGAGGACAGCCGCGGCGAGTACTGGTACGCGGCCGACGCGCTGGCGATGGCCTGGGCGCTGCAACCGGAAGGCGCGACCCGGCTGGAACAGCGCCCGCTGGCGATCGAGATGGCCGGCGGCCGCACCCGCGGCGCCACCGTGGTGGACTGGAACCGGCAGACCGGCGCGGCGGACAACACCACCCTGCTGATCGGCTACGACCAGGCCCGCTTCGAACGCCAGGTGCAGCGGGCGCTGGGGCTGGATTCCTGATTCCCTTCAATCCCGGCTTGCCCCGACGGGCCGGCCGGGACTATAATGCCGCTCTTGACCACCAGCCCACACGGTGTGAGCCCATGAAGGCCGACATTCATCCCGATTACCACAACGTCGTGTTCCACGACGTCACCTCCGATTTCAAGTTCCTCACCCGTTCGACCATGTCCTCCAAGGAAACGGTCAAGTGGGAGGACGGCGAAGAGTACCCGCTGATCAAGGTCGAAATTTCCTCGGCCTCGCACCCGTTCTACACGGGCAAGCACAAGGTCATCGACACCAGCGGCCGCATCGACAAGTTCCAGAAGCGCTACGCGCGCTGATCGCAACTGTCGTTCCGCCCGGACAACGGCCGCGCCCTGCGCGGCCGTTGTTTTGTCGTGCTGGCAGCTGCGCCAGCCCCTGCGTGCCATGCCGGGCGGCTGTCCGCTGCGCCCCCGCCGGGGACGCCGGGCGTGCCGTCAGCGTGGCGCGCGCCACGGCTGAATCCCGGCGCAATGCCGGCCGGTGCGTGCGCGACGCTGTGTCGCGCGCGTGCGCCGTCCATAGGACTTTAGTCTGCGCAACCGGCAAATGCTGCTGTGCGATAATGGCCTGAACCGCGGTGCAAAACCGTGGAACTTCCTTCACGTGCCTGCCCGTCATTCCTCGTCGGGGCCGGCGCCATCCACTTGAGGAGCGCACACTGTGTCCGATCTTGATCAGGTCACGCTCAACGCCGGCGACACGTCGGTCGTTCTGCCTGTAGTCAAGCCCGTCCTGGGCAACGACTGTGTCGATATCTCGAAGCTGACCAAGGAAACCGGTCTCTTCACCTACGACTCCGGTTACACCGCCACCGCCAGCTGCAAGTCGGCCATCACCTACATCGATGGCGACAAGGGCGTGCTGCTGTACCGCGGTTACCCGATCGAGCAGCTGGCCGAGAAGTCCAGCTTCGTCGAGGTTGCCTACATGCTGGTCAACGGCGAGCGCCCGGACGCCGCGCAGCTGAAGGCCTTCGAGGCCGAGCTGGCAGAGGAAGCCGGTGTCGACGCGTCGATCAACACCCTGATCGGCAGCTTCGCCAAAGATGCGCACCCGATGGCGATCCTCGCCGCGGCGATCGCGCAGCTCTCCGCCAAATACCACGATTCGCTGGACCTGGCCGATGCCGAGCAGCGCCGCAAGGCCGCCGTGCGCCTGATCGCCAAGGTGCCGACCCTGTCGTCGCTGATCTACCGCCATGGCAAGGGCCTGCCGGCCAACACCCCGGACACCTCGCTGGATTACGTCAGCCGCTTCCTGAAGCAGACCTTCGAGTCGGCCGACGGCCAGTACGAACTCAACCCGCACGTGGTGAAGGCGCTGGACCTGCTGTTCATCCTGCACGCCGACCACGAGCAGAACGCCTCGACCTCGACCGTGCGCCTGGTCGGCTCGACCGGTGCCAACCCGTACGCCTCGGTCGCCGCCGGCGTCACCGCGCTGTGGGGTCCGGCGCATGGCGGCGCCAACGAAGCCGTGCTGAAGATGCTGGAAGAGATCGGCAGCGCCGACAACGTCGAGTCCGCGGTGCTCAAGGCCAAGGACAAGACCTCCGGCTTCCGCCTGATGGGCTTCGGCCACCGCGTCTACAAGAACTTCGACCCGCGCGCCAAGGTCATCGGCGAGATGACCAAGCAGGTGCTGGGCCAGCTGGGCGTGACCGACCCGCTGCTCGATGTCGCCATCAAGCTGGAGCAGGCCGCGCTGCAGGACGACTACTTCGTCGCCCGCAAGCTGTACCCGAACGTGGATTTCTACAGCGGCATCATCTACAAGGCGCTGCAGATCCCGACCGAGATGTTCACCGTCATGTTCGCCCTCGGCCGCACCGCCGGCTGGGTATCGCACTGGCTGGAGCAGCAGGTCGATCCGGAAATGAAGATCGGCCGTCCGCGCCAGGTCTACACCGGCCACGCCGTGCGCGACTACACCTGAGCCTGCGCGCATCGGCGCAGCGATGCGCCGCCCGCGCGAGCAAAGCCCCGCTCCGGCGGGGCTTTTTCGTTTTCGTGGTTCCAGGCATGCGGCTTTGCGCGCGGCAGGGCGATGGCCCGTATCGCACGCGGCGACCGGTATCCGGACGCGGGTAGCGGCGCCAGCAGCAGCCCCCGCGCACGCCACTTCTCCACAAGGTCTGTGCGGCACTTCCGGCAGAAGTTGTGGATAACGCCGGCGCCGCCTTGCGTGGCGGGCCTCGGCGAAGCATGGTGAAAAAACCGCCAGGAGCGGTTTTTGACATCGCCTGTCGATGGCCCGAAGGGTTCCCACCATGGACGGCGGGAACCAAAAACCGCCAGGAGCGGTTTTTGACATCGCCTGTCGATGGCCCGAAGGGTTGCCGCCATGGAGGGCGGGAACCAAAACCGCCAGGAGCGGTTTCCGGCATCGCCCGTCGATGCTCATGCCCGGGGGCAACAGACGTCCCCGGCGCCAGGCGCGTCCGGGCGCAGGGAAAGTGCGCGGGCGGGCCGCCGCCGCAGCTCAGGGCGCCGGTTGCCCCTGTCCGCCGGCCAGCAATTGCCGCAGCTGCGCGAGTGTCGCCCGCGGCAGCGGCTTGCCGTCGTCGCTGGAAACCGGCGGGTGGCGCAGTGCGTCTTCGGGCAGCACGATCAATTCGAAGGCGATGCCGTCGGCGGCGAATTCCCAGCGCGGATAGGGTTGCCGCGAGGCGTGCCCAGCCAGTTGCAGCAGCGACGTGCTCGCCTCGGCGGGAATGCGCTGGTCGTGCAGGAAGCGCTGCACCGCATCGGGGTCGTCGCAGTGCAGGTGCAGGACCACCGGCGTGGACGCATCGGCGGTGCCGGCCAATACGGCCCCGCCCAGGCGTGGCTGGAAGGCCTGCAGGAACTGCATGGCCTGCACGGCCGATTCGCGGCGCTGGCGCAGCGCCGTCGGCTGCGCGTGCGCGTCGAACAGCCGCTGCTGCTCGCGCAGCACTTCTTCCACCTGGGCCTGGCGCGGCCACAGCGCTTCGTCGTGGATGCCCAGGCGGCTGGCCGCCTTGCGCCGCGCCTGGTCGAGATCGTGGATGCCGCTCTCGCGGACCAGGCGGGCCGCCTCCTGGGCGATCAGCTGCCGCTCGCGGCTGCCGCGCTGCGCGTTGGGTGCCGGGCGTGGCATCGCGGTTCTCCCCTTGTCGGCGGCCCGCCGGATCGCGGGCCGGTGCGGAAAGGCGGCCCGCCGCCTTTCCGGGGTGGGTCAGAAGATATCGAACGCGGCGTCGTCGGCCTGCGGGTCGTGCTGGTCGAAATCGAATTCCTGCATCCGGTCCAGGTCCTCGACCTTGATCCATTCGGTGGCGCCGTTGAGGGTCGCCTGGACCATGCCCGAGGGCGGGTCGTTGCGTGCGATCGGCGCATCCTTCAGCGCTACGCGCATGTAGTCGATCCAGATCGGCAGCGCGGCGCGGCCACCGTACTCGCGGTAGCCCAGCGAGCGGAAGTCGTCGCGGCCGACCCACACCGTGGTGGCCAGGGGGCCACCGAAGCCGGAGAACCACGCATCGCGGTGGTCGTTGGTCGAGCCGGTCTTGCCGCCCACGTCCTCACGCCCCAGCACCTTGGCCGCGGTCCCGGTGCCGCGCTGGACCACGTCGCGCATCATCGACACCAACTGGTAGGCGGTGCGCTCGTCGATCGCGCGCGGCGCGGTGCGGGCGTCGGGATTGGGCGCCACCGGTTCGGCCTGGGTGCCGGTGCCGGCATCGGCGCTGGCCGGTGCGGGCGCGGCTTCGGCACCGAAGTTGAAGCCGTCCACCACCTGGCTGGCCGGCGCCGTGCCACCGGCGGCGGCGGCGCAGCCGCGGCAGGCCAGCGCCGGATTGGCCTTGAACACCACGTTGCCGTCGCGGTCCTTGACCTCGTCGATGGTCCAGGTGTCGACCCGCGAGCCGCCGTTGGCGAACACCGCATAGCCGCGCGCGACCGACAGCGGCGTCAGCGAGGCGGTGCCCAGCGACATGGACAGGTTCGGCGGCAATTCGGCTTCCTGGAAGCCGAACTCGCTGATGTACTTGCGTGCGAAATCCACGCCGATGCTGTCCAGCAGGCGGACCGACACCAGGTTGCGCGACTGCACCAGTGCCTCGCGCAGGCGCATCGGCCCGCGGAAGCCGCCGCCGTCGTTCTTCGGCTCCCAGGTCTTGCCGCGGCGGTCGCGGAACACCACCGGCGCGTCGAGCACGATCGAGGCCGGGTTGAAGCCCTTGTCGAACGCGGCCGCGTACAGGAACGGCTTGAAGCTGGAGCCGGGCTGGCGCCGGGCCTGGGTGGCGCGGTTGAACTTGTTGCCGGCGAAGCTGAAGCCGCCGACCAGGGCACGCAGGGCGCCGTTGCCGGCGTCGAGCGAGACCAGCGCGGCCTGGCCGAGCGGCAGCTGTTCGATCAGCCACTCGCCCTCCTTGTCGCCGGCACGCACGCGGATGACGTCGCCGCGCGCGGCCAGCTTGGCCGGCGCGCGTGTGGTCCAGCGGCTGGCGGCCACCGGCAGGACCAGTTCGGTGCGGTCGGCCAGCACCACGCTGATGCCGCCATCGGCGTGGACCGCCGACACGATCGCCGGCAGCAGCCCGGACTGCGCGGGGATCGCGGCGAGGTGGCGCGCCAGCGCGGCGGCATCGGCATCCGCGGCGACGTCGAAATGCTGTTCCGGGCCGCGCCAGCCGTGACGGTGGTCGTACAGCAGCAGACCATCGCGGACGGCGATGTTGGCCGCTTCCTGCGCCTGGCTGTCGATGGTGGTGGTGACCCGGTAGCCCTTGTTGAGCACGTCGCCGCCATGCAGGGCGATCATTTCCTGGCGGACCATTTCCGCCACGTAGGGCGCGTTGACCTCGATCGGCGGTTCGTGCGGGCTGGCATGCATCGGCACCGCCTTGGCCGCGTCGGCCTCGGCCTGGCTGATGAAGCCCAGGTCGGCCATGCGCTGCAGCACGTAGTTGTCGCGGCGCTGGCGGGCGCGCTCGGGATTGCTGATCGGGTTGCCGCTGGACGGGAACTTGGGAATGCCGGCCAGCGAGGCCATCTCGTCCAGGTCCAGTTCGCCCAGCTTCTTGCCGTAGTAGTACTCGGCGGCGGCGCCGATGCCATAGGCGCGGTTGCCGAAGAAACTCTTGTTCAGGTACAGCTCGAAGATCTCGTCCTTGCTCAGCTCGCTCTCGATCCTGCGCGCGAGCAGGATCTCGGCCAGCTTGCGGGTGTAGCTGTACTCGGAACTGAGGAAGAACTGGCGGGCCACCTGCTGGGTGATGGTCGAGCCACCCGGCACGCGCCTGTCGCTGGTGGTGGCCAGCAGCCAGACCGCGCGGGCGATGCCCTTGTAGTCGACTCCGCCATGTTCATAGAAGCGCGCGTCCTCGGTGGCCAGGAACGCCTGCTTCAGGCGCTCGGGCACGTCCTTCATCTCGACCGGATAGCGCCGGGTCTCGCCGAACACGGCCATCAGCTTGCCGTCGCTGGCATGGACGTACATCGGCTCCTGCAGCTCCACCTCGCGCAGGGCCTGCACGTCGGGCAGCTTCGAGGAAACCACGTAATAGAGGGCGCCCGCGGCGATGGCGCCGACCAGGGCAAGGGCAACGCACAGTGCCAGCAGCCAGCGCAGCCAGCGACGGAAACGGGGCATCAAGCAGGATCCCGATTGCGGATTTCGTGGCCGCAGAGTATAGAGTACGCGGGGGAACGGCTGGGGCCGTCCCCTGGGGAGATGGGGGTCGGGGATGGCTCTGATGGCGTGACGGATTTCTCGGCCTGCGCGCGGAGCGGTTGCCAATCACCAGAAATTCATTATTAATGCGCGGGCGCAACAAGTGCGTCCAAGTGCCCGTCGGCAGGGGAGAAACCGTGGGGCTTATCCCAAAGAGTCAACCACCGATCATCGGTGTTGACATCAGCTCGACTGCGGTGAAGCTGCTTCAGCTTGCCCGCAGCGGCAATCGTTTTCGCGTGGAACACTACGCCGTGGAACCGCTTCCGCCCAATGCGGTGGTGGAAAAGAACATCGTCGAGGTCGAGGCGGTTGGCGAAGCCATACGCCGTGCGGTGGCCCGCTCGGGAACCCGCGCCAAGGGCGCGGCCGCCGCGGTCGCCGGCTCGGCGGTGATCACCAAGGTGATCCCGATGCCGGCGGACCTGGACGAGGCCGACATGGAAGCCCAGGTCGAGCTGGAGGCGGTGAACTACATCCCGTACCCGATCGAGGAAGTGAGCCTGGACTTCGAGGTGCTCGGGCCGGTGCCCAACAACCCGGAAATGGTCCAGGTGCTGCTGGCGGCCTCGCGCTCGGAGAACGTCGAACTGCGCCAGTCGGCGCTGGAGCTCGGCGGGCTGGTGGCCAAGGTCATGGACGTGGAAGCGTTCGCCATCGAGAACGCCTTCGCGCTGGTGGCCAGCGAGCTGCCGGTGGCCAGCGACGGTGTCGTCGCGCTGGTGGACATCGGCGCCACCATGACCACGCTCAACGTCCTGCGTGGCGGTCGCAGCCTGTACAGCCGCGAACAGGTGTTCGGCGGCAAGCAGCTCACCGACGAGGTGATGCGCCGCTACGGCCTGAGCTACGAGGAAGCCGGGCTGGCCAAGCGCCAGGGCGGGTTGCCCGAGAGCTACGAGGTGGAAGTGCTGGAGCCGTTCAAGGAGGCCACGGTCCAGCAGATCGGCCGCCTGCTGCAGTTCTTCTATGCCGGCAGCGAGTTCAATCGCGTCGACCACATCGTGCTGGCCGGCGGCTGCGCGTCGCTGCCGGGGCTGCCGGTGATGGTCGAGGAACAGCTGGGAGTGAGTACGTCGGTGGCCAATCCGCTGGCGCAGATGACGCTGGGGCAGAAGGTGCAGGCGCATGCGCTTGCCCAGGACGCCCCGGCGCTGATGATCGCCACCGGCCTGGCCCTGCGGGGGTTCGACTGATGGCACGCATCAATCTATTGCCATGGCGCGCCGAACGGCGCAAACAGCGCCAGCGCGAGTTCTACACCATGCTCGGCCTGGCCGCCGTCGCCGGCGTGCTGATGTCGCTGCTGCTGTACTTCTACTACGACGGCCAGGTCAGCGGCCAGAACGAGCGCAATGCCTACCTCGAGGCTGAGATCGCCAAGGTCAAGGAGCAGAACAAGGAGATCGACCGGCTCGACAGCCAGAAGAAGCGTCTGCTCGACCGCAAGCAGGTCATCGAGGAACTGCAGGGCAAGCGCTCGCAGATGGTGCACCTGTTCGACGCGCTGGTGCGCACCATTCCCGATGGCGTGGTGCTGACCGCGCTCAAGCAGGAAGGCGAGACGCTGACGCTGGAAGGCCGCACCCAGTCCAACGCGCGGGTCAGTACCTACATGCGCAACCTGGAAAGCTCGGGCTGGATGTCCAATCCGGAGCTGTCGGTGATCGAGGCCAAGGCGCAGGAGGCGTCGGGCTCGGCGGTGGACATCAAGTCGCTGCCGTACGTCTTTACCCTGAAGGTGAAACTGCCGGCGCCGGGTGAGAACGCGGCGCAGGGTAACGCGGTGCCGGATGCCGCCGCCGCCGCAGCGCCCGCCGCCACGCCGGCAGCGGCCGCCGACCCGGCAGCGCCGGCCCCCGCCGCGCCGGCCCCGGCGGCCGACACGGCGCAGAAGGAGGCCCGCCCGTGAGCCAGAAGAAGAGCAGTTTCAACAACCTGGACCTCAACAACATCGGCAACTGGCCGCAGGGTCCCAAACTGGTGTTCTGCGCGCTGCTGGCGCTGCTGATCCTGGGCCTGTCCTACCTGCTGGTGATCCGCGGCACGGCCGAGGAGCTGGAAGGGCTGGAAGCCAGGGAAGTGGAACTGCGCGCCAGCTTCGAGAAGGAGCAGCAGCGCGCGGTCAACCTCGAGCCGCTCAAGCAGCAGCTCGTGCAGATGGAGCAGGTGCTGCAGCAGATGCTGCGCCAGCTGCCGAGCAAGACCGAGATGCCCGACCTGATCATCGATGTGTCGCAGACCGCGCTGTCCAGCGGGCTGAACAACGAACTGTTCAAGCCGGGCGACGAGCAGCTCAAGGAGTTCTACGCGGAGAAGCCGATCGCGCTGCGCCTGGTGGGCAGCTACCACCAGTTCGGCGCCTTCGTCAGCGGCGTGGCCTCGCTGCCGCGCGTGGTGATCCTGACCATGCACGACATCAACCTGAAGCCGAAGGATCCCAAGGCCGGCATTTCCGCACGCAGCGGTGCGCTGGAGCTGTCGGGCACGGTCAAGACCTACCGCTACCTGGACGACAACGAGCTGGCGGACCAGGAAAAGAAGGCCGCCGACGAAGAAGCGGCGCGCAAGAAGGGGGGCAAGTGATGAAAGGTTCCCTCCGCATCCGGGCGCTCTGCGCGGTGCTGCTGGTGGTGGCCGCGAGCGGCTGTTCGCGCGGCATCACCAGCACCCCGGGCGACGCGCCCAATCTCGAGAAGTGGGTGGCGGACGTACGTGCGCGCCCGGCCACGCCACTGGAGCCGCTGCCGGTGATGCAGCAGTTCGAGACCTTCGAATACTCCGCACAGGGGCTGCGCGATCCGTTCAGCGATGCCTGGGCCAGCGCCGACGGCAACAGCGCCCTGCGCCCGGACCCAAACCGGCGCAAGGAGCCGCTGGAGGCCTTCCCGCTCGACAGCCTGGACATGGTCGGGACGATCGGCAAGGGCGCGGCCATGGTCGCGCTGGTGATGGGGCCGGACAAGGTGACCTACCGCGTCCGTCCGGGGGTGTACCTGGGGCAGAGCGATGGCCGCGTCACCAGTGTGCGCGAGGACGGCATTGAGCTGATTGAACTGGTGCCCGATGGTGCTGGCGGCTGGCTGGAACGCCCGGCCTCGCTGGCGCTTGACGATCGATGAATGATTATTGGGGATAGCACGATGACTTTTTCCAAAGCCCTGAGCCTGCGTCCCGCCCGGCGCCATGCGATGGTCCATGCCCGCGCACTGGGAGTTGCGCTGGCACTGGCCTGCGGCTCTCCGTTGGTGGCCTTCGCCGCCGACCTCGCTCCGCCGGCCGCCGCACAGCCCGCGGCTACCGTCGCGGTCACCAAGGTCGACTTCAAGCGCGGCGATGACGGCGCCGGCCGCCTGATCCTGCAGTTCGACGGCCAGGGCGCCAGCCCGGACCTGAGGACCCAGGGCAATGACATCGTGGTCGACATGGGCAATGCGACCCTGCCGGCCGCGCTGCAGCGGCCGCTGAACGTGGTCGATTTCGCCACGCCGGTGCAACGCATCGACGCCCGCCCGTCGGGCCATGGCTCGCAGCTGGTGCTGAGCACCCAGGGGGCGTTCGAGTCGCTGGCCTACCAGTCCGGCAACGAGTACGTGGTGGAGATCTCGCCACGCCAGGCGCCGTCGGCGACCGGTGCGGTGACGGCGCAGACCGTGGCCCAGGCCGCGGCCACCGTGGCCGCGCGCGGCTACAGCGGCCGCCCGGTGACGTTCAACTTCCAGGACGTGCCGGTACGCACCGTGCTGCAGCTGATCGCCGAGGAATCCAACCTCAACGTGGTCGCTTCGGACACCGTGCAGGGCAACGTGACCCTGCGCCTGGTCAACGTGCCGTGGGACCAGGCGCTGGACATCGTCCTGCGCGCCAAGGGCCTGGACAAGCGCCGCGACGGCGGGGTGATCTGGGTGGCGCCGCAGCCGGAGCTGGCCAAGTTCGAGCAGGACAAGGAGGACGCCCGCATCGCGATCGAAGAGCGCGAGAACCTGGCCACCGATTACATCCAGATCAACTACCACAGCGCCGAGGCGATCTTCAAAGCCCTGACCGAAGCCAAGGGCATCGGCAACGCCGGCGCCGGCGGTGGTGGCACCGGCGGCGGCTCGCAGCACGAGAACGGCTTCCTGTCCAAGCGCGGCATGATCGTCGCCGACGAGCGCACCAACACGCTGATGATCAGCGACATCCCGAAGAAGATCGCGCAGATGCGCGAACTGATCGCGGTGATCGACCGGCCGGTCGACCAGGTGCTGATCGAAGGCCGCATCGTCATCGCCTCGGACACCTTCGCACGAGACCTGGGCGCCAAGTTCGGCATCCAGGGGCGTCGCATCGGTGACCGCACCCAGGCCATCAGCGGTTCGCTGGGCGGCAACAGCAGCATCATCAACAACGGCATAGTGAGCAACGAAGGGCTAAACGTGAATCTGCCCGCGAAGAGCTATACCGAAAGCCCGGCCGGCGCGATCGCCTATACCCTGCTGGGTGCCAACTTCGCCCTGGACGTCGAGTTGTCGGCGATGCAGGAGGAGGGCCGCGGCGAGGTGGTCTCCAATCCGCGCATCGTCACCGCCAACCAGCGCGAAGGCGTGATCAAGCAGGGCAAGGAGATCGGCTACGTCACCATCTCCGGCGGTGGTGGTGCCGGCGGTGCGCCCACGGCCAACGTGCAGTTCAAGGAAGCGCTGCTGGAACTGAAGGTCACCCCGACCATCACCCAGGACAACCGCGTGTTCCTCAACATGAATGTGAAGAAGGACGAGATCGACCGATTCCTTGACGTGACCGACTTCGGCACCGTGCCGATCATCAACCGCCGCGAGATCAATACCGCGGTGCTGGTGGACGATGGCCAGACGGTGGTGATCGGCGGCGTGTACGAGTTCAACGACCGCAGCAGCGTGGCCAAGGTGCCGTTCCTGGGCGACGTGCCGTTCCTGGGCAATCTGTTCAAGAAGCGCGGCCGCGCCAAGGACAAGGCCGAGCTGCTGGTGTTCGTGACGCCGAAGATCCTGCGCGTCGCCAAGCCGCACTGAACCGGGTCCATCCGCAAGAGCACGGGAGGCCGCCGCAGGGCGGCCTCTTCGTTTGCTCTCCGGCCACCGGCGTGCCGGTGAACCATTCCTGCGTGGATCGGTCAAACTGCGCCTATGGACCACACCCCGCACCTGCCCCCGCCGCCGGCCGACGCCGCCGCCCTGCATGCCGCTTTCATCGCCCTGCGCGACGCCCTGGCCGGCGAGATCGTCGGCCAGTCGGTCCTGGTCGAACGCCTGTTGGTCGCGTTGCTGGCCGATGGCCACCTGCTGGTGGAAGGCGCGCCCGGGCTGGCCAAGACCACCGCGATCCGCGCGCTGGCCGCGCGCATCGACGCGCGCTTCGCGCGTATCCAGTTCACTCCCGACCTGCTGCCGGCCGACCTGACCGGCACCGACATCTGGCGCCCGCAGGAAGGCCGCTTCGAGTTCCAGCCGGGCCCGGTGTTCCATCCGATCCTGCTGGCCGACGAGATCAACCGCGCGCCGGCCAAGGTGCAGTCGGCGCTGCTGGAAGCGATGGGCGAGCGCCAGGTGACGGTAGGGCGGACGACCTATCCGTTGCCGCCGGTGTTCCTGGTCATGGCCACCCAGAACCCGATCGAACAGGAAGGCACGTTCCCGCTGCCCGAGGCGCAGCTGGACCGTTTCCTGATGCACGTGCGCATCGGCTATCCCGATGCCGCGGCGGAGGTCGACATCCTGCGGCTGGCCCGCGAGCGCGCGCTGCGCGAGATGGATGCGACGCCAGTGCAGGTGCGGAAGCTCTCGCTGGAACAGGTCGAACAGGCACGACGGGCGGTGCTGGAACTGCACATGGCGCCGCAGCTGGAACGCTATCTGGTGGAGCTGGTGCTGGCCTCGCGCGACGCCTCGGCCTACGACGTCTCGCTGGCCCGCCGCATCGCCTGGGGGGCCAGTCCGCGCGGGTCCATTGCCCTGGAGCGCTGCGCGCGGGCCAAGGCGTGGCTGGCCGGGCGCGACTACGTGACCCCGGACGACGTGCGTGCGGTGGCGCCGGACGTGTTGCGCCACCGGGTCCTGCCCAGCTATGAGGCGGCCGCCGAGGGCTGGGACGGCGAGCGCCTGGTCGCGGCGCTGCTCGACCGCGTACCGTTGCCGTGATCAAGCCGGTTGCGGGGAACGGGGACAAACCGACGGCGGTATCGCCCGCCCGGTCGGCCGCTGGCGGAGACGCCGTCGCGGCCCCCGGTTCCCGGCTCCCTGCGTCCGAGGGCATCGCCCCTTCGCTGGCCGAGCTGATCGCGCTGCGGCGTGCGGCGATGCCGGCGCGTGGCCCGCGTCGCGGCCGGCGCGGCGCGTCCGCGCGCGCGCTCTCCGCGCAGCGTGGGCGCGGCATGGAATATGCCGAGTCGCGCGAATACGTGGCCGGCGACGATGCCCGCCACATCGACTGGAAACTCAGTGCGCGCACCGGCTTCACCCACACCAAGACCTTCCAGGCCGAGCGCGAACGGCTGACCCTGCTGGTGGCCGATACCGCACCGGCGCTGTACTTCGGCACCCGGGTGCGGTTCAAGTCGGTGCAGGCCGCGCGCGCCGGCGCGGTCGCGGCCTGGTCGGCATTGCGCGACGGCGACCGCGTGGCGGCGCTGTGCGCGGGCGGAGGGGCCGCGCTGGTGCCGCCGGCCGGGGGCATGCGCGGGGTCCTGCGCGTACTCGATGCGCTGGTGCGCTGGTACGGCGCGCCGGCTGTGGATGACGCAGGCCTGCAGCCGGCACTCGAGCGTGCGGCGCGCCTGCTGCACCCGGGCGCGCGGGTGCTGGTGCTGGCCGACCCGGGCAGCGCCCTTGCCGTGGCCCCGGCCACCTGGTCGGCGCTGTCGATGCACGTGGACGTACGCCTGCTGCTGCTGGTCGATCCGCTGGAGATGCGGCCGCCCCACTGCATGTTGCCGGTGCTGGCGCCGGGCGCGCGCATGGAGCTGGACCTGGCCACCGGCGCGACGCGCGATGCCTGGCACGCGGCGTTCGTCGCCCCGGTGGAAGCGCTGTGCCGGTCATTGCCCGGGCGCAGGATCCAGGTGCAGGTGCTGGCATCGGACGACGCCAGCGACGCCTGGCTGGCGCCTGCCGCGGCGCGGAGTGGCCGGTGATCGCCACCACGCTGCCGCTGCGCGACGTGCACCTGCCGGCCGCGCCCGGCGTGTGGCCGCCGGCGCCAGGCTGGTGGCTGCTGCTGGGCGTCCTGCTGCTCGGGCTTGCCGTGTTCGTGGCACTGCGGCTGCGTCGCCGGCACCGGCGGCTGCGCTGGCAATCGCTGTTCGATGCGGCGCTGGCGGCGGCATCCGCTCCGGCCGCGCGCGTCGGCCGTGCCTCGGACCTGCTGCGGCGCGCGGCACGTCGCTGCGACCCGTCGGCCGCGCTGTTGCAGGGCGAGGACTGGCTGCGGTTCCTCGACGGGCCGGCGCGCCGCGATTTCAGCCAGGGCGAGGGTCGACTGCTGCTCGACGGCGGCTTCCGCCGCCAGGTCGACGAGCCCCAGGCCGCGCGCGCCTGCGCGCTGGCGCGCGGGCGTTTCGTCGACCTGATGGAGCGGCGCCGGTGATGGAGCGCCTGCACGCGCTGCTGGGCGGCCTGCCGGAGTTCGCCTGGCCTTGGCTGTGGCTGGCGGTGCCGCTGCCGCTGCTGATGGCTTTGTGGCCACGGCCGGCCGGCAATGGGCCGGCGCTGCGGGTGCCCTGGCCGCCGGCGCGGTTGCAGGCAACGGCGGCGCACCGGCACGGGCCGTGGCCGCGCACCCTGCTGCTGTGGCTGGCGTGGCTGTGCCTGTGCGCGGCCGCCGCGCGACCGCAGCAACTGGGGGATGCGGTCGAACCGCCGCGGCAGACGCGGCAGATGATGCTGGCCGTGGACCTGTCCGGCAGCATGAGCGAGGGCGACATGCTGCTCGGCGGCCGCGTGGTGGACCGGCTCACGGCCGCCAAGGCGGTACTGGCCGACTTCCTCGACCGCCGCGAGGGCGACAGCATAGGCCTGCTGGTGTTCGGCCAGCGCGCCTACGCGCTGACCCCGCTGACCCGCGACCGCGCCAGCGTGCGCGAACAGCTGCGCGACAGCGTGGTCGGGCTGGCCGGGCGCGAGACCGCGCTGGGCGATGCCATCGCGCTGGCGGTCAAGCGGTTGCGCGGGCAACCCGAAGGCCAACGCGTGCTGATCCTGCTCACCGACGGCGTCAACACCGCCGGCGTAATCGACCCGCTGAAGGCGGCCGAGCTGGCCAGGGCCGAGGGCGTGCGCGTGCATACCATCGCGTTCGGCGGCAACGGCGGGGTATCGCTGTTCGGCATGCGGCTGCCGGGCGCGGAGGACCCGATCGACGAGGACACGCTGGCGCGCATTGCCCGGGACACCGGCGGGCGCTTCTTCCGCGCGCGCGATACCGGCGAGCTGGTCGGCATCTATGCCGAACTGGATCGCCTGGAGCCGGTGCGCAGCGCCGGACCGGCGCTGCGTCCGCGCCTGGAACGGTATGCGTGGCCGTTGGCGGCGGCCCTGCTGCTGGGCCTGCTGGCGCTGGCCTGGCCGGAGCGGCGCCGGTGATCGCGTTCTGGAACAGCCTGCATTTCATCCGCCCGGATTGGCTGTGGGCGCTGCTGCTGCTGCTGCCGGCCGTGTTGCTGGGCGGCTGGTACCGGCGGCGCCGGCGTGGCGATTGGCGCAGCGTGGTGGACGCGCACCTGCTGCCGCACCTGCTGGCGGATGGCGGCCGCCGCGCCCGCGGCAGATGGCTGGCCGTACCGGTCGCCCTGTTGCTGGCGGTGCTGGCCCTGGCCGGGCCGAGCTGGCGCCAGGTGGAGCAGCCGCTGTGGGAATCGAAGACGCCGTTGGTCGTGGTGCTGGACCTGTCCAGCCATACCGGCGCGGCCGACCTGCCGCCGAGCCGCCTGCTGCAGGTGCGCGCGAAGCTGGCGCTGCTGCTGCGCGAGCGCCGCGGTGGCGAAGTGGCGCTGGTCGCGTATGCCGACGAGCCGTTCACCGTGGCGCCATTGACCGATGACGCGGCCAACGTCGCGCTGTTCCTCGACGCACTGGCGCCGGAGGTCATGCCGGTGGACGGGCAGGACGCCGGCAAGGCGCTGGAATGGGCCGGCAGCCTGCTGCGCCAGGCCGGTGCGCGCGACGGCGCGGTCCTGCTGGTGAGCGACCGCGCCGATGCCGGCGCCGCCGCCGAAGCCGCACGCCTGCGCGCGGCCGGCTACCCGGTATCGGCGCTGGGGCTGGGTACGCCAGCGGGGGCTGCCTATCGCGACCGCGAGGGACGCATCGGCCATGCCCGGCTGGACGAACCGTCGTTGCGTGCGCTGGCGCTCGCCGGCGGCGGTCGCTACGCGCGGCTTTCCGCCGGCGACGCCGACCTGCAGGCGCTGGCGGTGCTGCAGCCGCAGGCCGCCGCCGGCGAGCGTGCCGGCCGCACCGACACCGCCTGGCAGGACGAAGGCTACTGGCTGCTGCCGCCGCTGCTGCTGGTCGCGCTGTTGGCGTTCCGGCGGCGCCGGCAGGCGTTGGCGGCGCTGGCGCTGTGCCTGTGGCTGCCGCTGGCCATGCCGGCACATGCGGCCGAACCCGGCGGCTGGTGGCAGCGCCCGGACCAGCGCCAGCACCAGCGCCTGGCCGAAGGCGTCGAGGCGTACCGCAAGGGCGATTTCGCCACCGCCCAGCGCCGCTTCGAGGGTGTCGACAGCGAACAGGGCTGGTACAACCTGGGCAACGCGCTGGCGCGGCAGGGTCGCTACGACGAGGCGATCGCCGCCTACGACCGCGCATTGGCACTGCGGCCGGGCATGGACGACGCAAAGGCCAACCGCGCCGCGGTCGATGCCGCGCGCAGGCGCAAGCCACCGCCAGGCCCGCAGGGGGGCGGCCAGCAGAACACACCCGATACGCAGCAGGGCAAGTCATCGCCCGGCCAGTCACAGGATGGCCAGTCGCAGGACGGCAAGTCGCAGCCGCCGCCATCGCAGGCACCGTCGCAGCCGAAGCACGCGCCGCCGCGGCCGGGACAGGGCCAGGCCGCGGCCGATACGGCGCCGAAGGCGCCGCAGGCGGAAGATGCCCGCGGCCAGCAGCAGGCCGACCGGGCCCAGCGCGAGCGCGTGGCCGAGGCGCTGCGCCGGCAGACGGGCGGCGACGGCGACCCCGGAAAGCGCGCGGCGCAGGCGGCGATGAGCCCGGAGGAGCGCGAGCGACGGCAGGCGATCGAGGCATGGATGCAGCGCGTGCCCGATGCGCCGGGCGATCTGTTGAAGGCGAAGTTCCAGCTCGAATACGAGCGGCGCAGGCGGGAAGGGCAATGAAGCGGCGAAGCGTTCTCCTGAAGGTGGGGTTGTGGGTGTTGCTGGCCTGCGCCGCCAGCGTGCAGGCGCAGACCCGCGCATGGCTGGACCGTGACCGCATCGGCGAAGGCGACGTGGTCACCCTCAACATCGAGACCGACCAGCCCGGCGCGGCACCGGACTACGCGCCGCTGCAGGCCGATTTCGCGTTGGGCGGGCGTACCAGCGGCCGGCAGACGCGGCTGGCCAATGGCAGCGTCAGCACTGCCGCGCTGTTCGGCGTGGTGCTTACGCCACGGCGCAGCGGCGCGCTGCAGGTGCCGGCCCTGCGCGTCGGCGCGGCGCGGACGGCGCCGCTGCAACTGCGGGTCGATCCCGCCCCGGTGGCCGGCGCCGGCGACGCGGTGGCCTTCGTGGAAACCGAGGTCGACGATCCACAGCCGTACGTGCAGCAGAGCGTGGGCGTGGTGGTCCGGCTGTTCTTCGCGACCCAGCTGGCGTCCGGCGAGCTGGACCTGGCCACGCCGGCTTCGGCCTCGTTGCAGCGGGTCGGCGAGGACCGCACCTCGTCGCATGACGTCGGTGGCCGCCGCTACAACGTGGTCGAGCGGCGCTTCCTGCTGATTCCCGAACGCAGCGGCCCGCTGCGGCTGCAGGGCGCGCGCTTCAGCGGTCGCGGCGCCGGCGGCCTGTTCGACGATCTGCTTGGCCGTGGTACCGGCGCGCTCAGTGCCCGCGCGGCCGACCAGACCCTGCAGGTGCGCGCGGTGCCCGATGCCGCACCGCAGCCGTGGCTGCCATTGAAGGACCTGCGCCTGCGCTACACCGCCGCGCCGCAGTCGGCGCAGGTCGGGCAGGCGTTCACGCTGCAGGTGGAGGCCACCGCGGTCGGCGCGACGCGTGCGCAGTTCCCGGAATTGCCGGTGCCGGCCCTGGGCGACGCCGCGCAGGTGTTCGCCGAGCCGCCGCAGTACGACGAAACCTTCGATGGCGGGAGCCCGCGGCTGAAGCTGACGCGGCGCTACTCCATCGTGCCGCAGCGGCCGGGCCCGCTGCAGGTACCGGGCCTGCGCCTGGGCTGGTGGGACGTGGGCGCCGCCGAGGCCAGAACCGCGGCACTGCCCGACTTGGGCCTGGAGGTGGCGCCGGGGACCGGCGCGGCAGCCGCGGTGCCGGCGCCGGATGCGCCTGCCGCCACGGTCGCGCCGCCGGCGCCCACCGGCGAGCGTGCCATCGCGGTGGCCGGCGCCCGGCTGCTGCGCGCGTCGCCGTGGCCGCTGCTGGCGGCGGGGTTCGCGCTGCTGTGGCTGCTGACCCTGGTCTGGGCACTGACCCGGCGGCGCCCGCCGCCCAGCCAGGGCCCGCGGAGGCCAGGCGACAGCGGGCAGGGCGATGCCGGCGTGGGCACGCATTCGCTGGCCGATTTCAGGCGCGCGCTGGACACCGGCGACCTGGATGACGTCGAGCAGGCGCTGCGCGGCCTTGCCCGGCCGCCGGTCGTCGACCTGGATGTGCTGGCCGCGCGCCTGGACAGCGCGGCACAACGCGAGGCACTGGAAGCCCTGCGCCGCGCCCGCTGGGCCGGTGGCAGCGGGTCCGCGGCACGCACCGCGCTGCGCGCCGCGTTCGCCAACGGGCCGGCATGGCGGGCGCGGGCCGATGCCCCGCCATCACCGCTGCCGCCGCTCTATCCGGGGCAGGGAGCCGGCTGATCGGTCGGGCGGATCGCGGCCGTGGCGCCGGCGCCGGGACGCCGCCGGGACGGCTGCGGAGGCGCCCCGACGCCTCGTCCCGGTACCCCCGGGACCGGGCCAAATGGCAGGGTTGGCGGCTGTGCAGCTTTTGTTAAGCTACGCGATCTTTCGCCCGCGAGTACCGCCGCATGCCCCACGCCCACGCGTCAAGCAAGCCCTCCATGCCGTTGCACATCAAAGTGCTGCTGGGGTTCATGTTGGGCACCATCGTGGGCCTGGTGGCGCACGCCACTTCCGCCGATGCGGCGTGGGTGAACACCACCATCGATTACGTCACCCAGCCGTTCGGGCAGATCTTCCTCAACCTGCTGTTCATGCTGGTGGTGCCGCTGATGTTCTCGGCGCTGGTGCTGGGCGTGGCCGAGCTGGGCGACATCGCCTCGCTGGGCCGGCTGGGCTGGAAAACCCTGAACTACACCGCGGTGGTGACCGCGCTGGCGGTCGGCATCGGCCTGTTGTGCGTCAACCTGCTGCAGCCCGGCACGCACATGGAGCCGGCCCTGGTCGAACAGGCCATGAGCAGCGCCAAGACCGGTGAGATCGTCAGCAAGGGCAACGAACTGCGGCTGATGGACCTGCTGGTCAACATCGTGCCGCACAACATCGTCAACGCGATGGGCGACGACAGCAAGAAGCTGGGCATCGTGTTCTTCGCGCTGATGATCGGCATCGGCCTGGTGATGAAGCCGACCGCGGGCACCACCGCGTTCAAGAACGCCGTGCAGGGCCTGTTCGAGGTGTGCATGCACCTGATCGGCATGTTCATCAAGCTGGCGCCGTTCGCGGTGGCGGCCTTCATGTTCAACCTGACCGCGCGGCTCGGCTGGGACGTGATCCAGAGCCTGATGTGGTTCGTGGTGACCGTGCTGCTGGCGATCGCCATCCATGGCTTCATCGTGCTGCCGCTGTGGGTACGGCTGCTGGGCGGCATGTCGGCGCGCAGCTTCTTCCGCGGCACCCAGGAAGCCACGCTGACCGCCTTCGCCACCGCCTCCTCGTCGGCCACGCTGCCGGTGACCCTGCGCGTGGCCGAGGAGAACCTGAAGCTGCCGCGCAAGGTCTCGCGCTTCGTGCTGACCGTCGGCGCCTCCGCCAACCACCACGGCACCGCGCTGTTCGAAGGCATCACCGTGCTGTTCCTGGCGCAGGTCTACGGCCTGCACCTGGGCATGCCGCAGCAGCTGATGGTACTGCTGCTGTGCATCCTCGGCGGCATCGGTACCGCCGGCATCCCGTCCGGTTCGCTGCCGGTGATCGCGATGATCTGCGGCATCATCGGCATCAAGCCCGAGGGCATCGGCATCATCCTGGGCGTCAACACCTTCCTGGACATGTGCCGCACCTCGCTCAACGTCACCGGCGACCTCGCCACCGCGGTGGTGGTCTCGCACCGCAGTGGCGTGACCGACGAGGAAGTGCCGGAAGTGGCGGACAACGCCGGCCGCCACTGAGCCGCCGGCGAAACGGATGCCACGAAGGCCGCCCAAGGGCGGCCTTCGCGTTTTTCCCCGCCTGCCGCAAGCCGGCGCCCGCCGCCGGCACCGGCATGCCGCCCGGGGCCTTGCGCGTGCCCCGCGCCGTGCCGCCGCCGGCCTGACCTGCTCGGTGCTCTGTGGGACAATAGGCCGCCCGCAGCTCCGCGGGAGCCTCCCGACCCGACGAACCATGACGCAGCCCACCCGCCGCCAGTTGGCGAACGCCATCCGTTTCCTCGCCGCCGATGCGGTGCAAGCCGCCAACTCCGGCCACCCCGGCATGCCGATGGGCATGGCCGACATCGCCGAAGTGCTCTGGAACGACTACCTCCGGCACAACCCGAACAACCCGAAGTGGTTCAACCGCGACCGCTTCGTGCTGTCCAACGGCCACGGCTCGATGCTGCAGTACGCGCTGCTGCACCTGAGCGGCTACGACCTGCCGATCGAGCAGCTCAAGGCCTTCCGCCAGCTCGGCAGCAGGACCGCCGGCCACCCGGAGCGCCATGAAACCCCGGGCGTGGAAACCACCACCGGCCCGCTGGGCCAGGGCTTCGCCAATGCCGTGGGCTTCGCGCTCGCCGAAAAGCTGCTGGCGCAGCGCTACAACCGCCCGGAATTCGAAGTCGTCGACCACCGCACCTGGGTGTTCATGGGCGACGGCTGCCTGATGGAAGGCATCTCGCACGAAGCCGCCTCGCTGGCCGGCACCTGGGGCCTGGGCAAGCTGGTCTGCTTCTGGGACGACAACAACATCTCCATCGACGGCGAAGTGGAAGGCTGGTTCACCGACGACACCCCGGCGCGCTTCGAGTCCTACGGCTGGAACGTGGTGCGTGGCGTCGACGGCCACGACCCGGAGAGCATCAAGGCGGGCATCGACGCGGCGCTGTCGCAGTTCGACAGGCCGACCCTGATCTGCTGCAAGACCACCATCGGGTTTGGTTCGCCGAACAAGGCCGGCCAGGAATCCAGCCACGGCGCGCCGCTGGGCAAGGACGAGCTGGACGCCACCCGCAAGGCGCTGGACTGGCCGTATGGCCCGTTCGAGATTCCCGAGGAGATCTACGCCGGCTGGCGCGCGGGCGGCACCGGCACCCTGCGCCAGGCCGAATGGGAGCAGCTGTTCGACAAGTACGCGGCGCAGTTCCCGGCCGAGGCCGAGGAGCTGACCCGCCGCTCGCATGGCGAGCTGCCGGCCGACTTCATCGCCCGCGCCGATGCCTACATCGCCCAGGTGCAGGCCGAGGCGCCGACCATCGCCTCGCGCAAGGCCTCGCAGAACGCGATCCAGGCGTTCGCGCCGCTGCTGCCGGAAATCGTCGGCGGCTCGGCCGACCTGGCCGGCTCCAACCTGACCCTGTGGAAGGGCGCGCATACCGTGGTCGGCGAGGACCCGCAGGCCAACTACGTGCACTACGGCGTGCGTGAGTTCGGCATGAGCGCGATCGCCAACGGCCTGGCGCTGCACGGCGGCTTCCTGCCGTTCGACGCCACCTTCCTGGTGTTCAGCGACTACGCCCGCAACGCGCTGCGCATGAGCGCGCTGATCCCGGCGCAGGTCATCCACGTGTTCACCCACGACTCGATCGGCCTCGGCGAGGACGGCCCGACCCACCAGCCGGTCGAGCACATCGCCTCGTTGCGCTACATCCCCAACAACGACGTCTGGCGCCCGTGCGACGCCACTGAATCGGCGGTGAGCTGGAAGGCGGCGATCGTGCGCCGTGACAACCCCAGCTGCCTGATCTTCAGCCGCCAGAACCTGGCCCCGCAGCCGCGCAGCGCCGAGCAGGTCAAGCTGATCGAACGCGGCGGCTACGTGCTGGCCGATGCCGCCGGCACGCCGGACGTGATCCTGATCGGCACCGGCTCGGAAGTGGGCCTGGCCATGGCCGCCAAGGCCGAGCTGGACGCGGCCGGCATCAAGACCCGCGTGGTGTCGATGCCGTCGACCAACGTGTTCGACCGCCAGGACGCGGCCTACCGCGAGTCGGTGCTGCCGCACGCGGTGCGCGCACGCGTGGCGGTGGAAGCCGGCGTCACCGGTTTCTGGCGCCAGTACGTGGGCCTGGATGGCGCGGTGGTCGGGCTGGACAGCTTCGGTGCCTCGGCCCCGGCCGACAAGCTGTACCAGCACTTCGGCATCACCACCGAGGCGGTGGTCGCCGCGGCCCGGGCGCAGCTGGCGCACTGATGCGTCGCATCGCCGGGCAGTGAGAAAAGGCCGGGATTTCCCGGCCTTTTCTTTTGCGCGCCACCCCGTGCGGCGGTGGCCCCGTACTTCGCCGCCGCCTGGGTCAGCACGTGGGTGCGATGGTCGCGCGGCGTTGTCGGGAGCCCCCTGGATGCGGCGCCACCGGCATGCGAGCATCGGCGCGTGCGCCCCGTCGCGGGTGGCCTCCGGAGAAGCACCATGAAGCGCGTGACCGGTATCGGCGGCATCTTCTTCAAGGCCAGGGACCCGGCCGCGCTGGCAGCCTGGTACCGCGACCACCTCGGGCTCGATGTCGGGGACTGGAACGGTGCGGTCTTCCCGTGGGGCGGCGAGGGCAGTGCGCCGGGCATGACGATCTGGAGCCCGTTCGCGGCCGACACGGCCTATATGGCGCCAGGCACGGCTTCCTTCATGGTCAACTTCCGCGTCGCCGACCTGGACGCGCTGCTGCCGGCGTTGCGTGCCGAGGGCTGCGATGTCGTCGACAGGACCGAAGTCTCCGAGCAGGGCAAGTTCGGCTGGGTCATCGACCCGGAGGGCAACAAGGTCGAACTGTGGGAGCCGCCGGCGGGGCAGTAGCGCGTCGCGGACAAGCCGAGGCAGGCGGCCCCTGGCGTCGCCACCTGCGCAGTGCTCCGCTGGACGCCGCCGACGCGTGCTGCCGCGCGGTTCCAGTGCGGGGGCCGGTCATGGACCACGGCTGGATCCGCACCTGGGCGGCGGCATCGCGCATGGCCACGCGGCAGAGCTTCGCCATCGAAGGCGGATCGGGGGCGCCGGTGCAAACCGATGACCTGGACGAGGCGCTGCGCGGCACCCGTGCCACCGGCATCGCCCTTGAACAAGCGCCGTCGCGCGAACCCCGGGACATGCGCCGGTTCGTCGTACGTGATCCGTCTGGCAAGCGGGTGAACATCCCCGCGGCACCCAACGACCGCCGCGGATGCCTGAGCGCGATGCGCGGTGGTCAGGCCCGTGCGGTGCGCGCCAGCGCCAGCCGCAGCAGGCGCGTGTCCAGCCAGCTGGCCGGACCGTCCGGCCGCTCAAGTCCCATGCGCTGCAGGTACATGGCATCGTTGTCGCCGCGTCGCTGGCGCAGGGCCGCAAGCACGGTGCGCAGCTTGCCACCGGTGCTGCCGGTGTTGCCCTTCAACCACTGCAGGGCGCGCAGCAGGTCCTGCTCGACCGGGGTGAAATCGCTGCCCAGCGGGTAGTCGGGCAGGCTGCCGTCGCGGCGGAACGGCGCCAGCGCCGCGGACAGGACAGCGGCGCGATTGCGCTGCCAGTGCGCGGGCGCGACGAAACCGGCCGCCAGCTTCTTCGCCCGCTTCGCCTGTTGCAGCAGGGGCGCCTGGAAGGCGGCGTCGGTGATGCCGGCCATCGCGACCACGCAGTCCTCGTCGGTGATGCCGCGCAGGTCGGCGATGCCGTACTCGTTGATGAAAATGTCGCGCAGGTGCCGCGGGATGGTGGTGTGGCCGTAGTTCCAGCGCACGTTGCACCGGGCAATCCCCGCATCATCGCGCACGGCGCGGAACATCAACACACTGCGCGCATCGGGCAGCGCGTGCGCCATGGCCACGAAGTTGTACTGGCCGCCGACACCGGACACCACGCGGCCATCCTCCAGCGCATCGGACACCGCCGCGCCGAGCGCGGTGGCCATCATGCAGGAGTTGAAGAAGCGCGCCTGTCGGCGCTGCAGCCGCTGCAGGGTTTCGTCGCCGCCATAGAGCTGGTTGATCTCGCTGATGCGGCGCATGCCGATGGCCCGGCATGCGTCGGCGGGCAGGTGCCGCAGCCAGTCGTAAAACTCCGGCGAGCCCAGATAGAACGCGCCGTGGAGATACTCGCCTTCCTCGGCCAGCCGGGCGTGGTCGGCGGTGTAGGCGCTGCCGTTGGCCATGCGCTGCATCAGCGCCAGGTCGTCGTGCACCTTGCGCCGGATCACGCCGCTCTGCACCAGCTTGCGGAAGCCCTCGTTGAGCATCTCGCTGCACCCGTACAGGCCGGTTTCGAACGGCTCCAGCCCGCCGATCTCGCGCACCAGCGGATGCTCCGCCAGCGTCGGATCGAGCGCGTGCAGCACCCGTCGGTAGCGGGCGTTGTCGGTGTGGCGCAGCACCAGCGCGTGACTGAGCGCGTCGGCCAGCGCGCCGATGCCGATCTGCAGGGTGCCGCCGTCGCGCACCAGCGTGCTGGCATACAGGCCGATGGCGTACTCGGCATCGTTGACCGGCTGCCGCGGCAGGCCGAACAGTTTCGGGTAGGGCCCGGGCGGGGTCAGCACCAGGTCGAAGAACGCCGCGTCGACCGTGGCGCTGCCGCCCAGCCAGGGCAGCTCGGGGTCGATCTCGGCGATCAGCAGCGGACGCGGCAGGCCACGCGCGATGACCGCGTCGATCGTGTCCTGGGTGAGATCGTTGTTGCACGACAGCGACAGCCGGGTGCTGCCCTCGCGCCGCGCGACCTTCTGCACGATGGCATGCGGTGCGCGCTGGGCCAGGGCGGCGGCGACGTGGGTGTAGTTGAGGCTGGTGTAGGCACGTTGTGCCTGCGATGAACCCAGCAGCGCCCCGGACTGCATGTAGAACTCTTCCACCTGCACATGCGCGGGCAGCGCATCACGCGCCATGTCGCGTGCATAGGCCAGGCGCGGGAAGTCCGCGCCGAAATGACGCGCCACGAACGGGCGCAGGAAGCGTGCCTCCAGTCCGTCGCCGGCGGCATGCGGCGGATCGAGCGAGAGCGCGGTGTACAGCTGCAATGGGCGCGACGGGTCCACCCCGACGCGCGCGTAGAGTGCGTTGAGCAGTCGGTGCGGCTTGCCCAGCGCCAGCGGCGCGGCGATGCGCAGCGGCCCTTCGACGCGGGCCAGCAACCACGCCGCGGCGGCATCGGGGTCGGTCACTTGGTGGGGCATGGCGGGGCGCCGTCAGGGGGGAGCCGCATTACAGCATCGGCGCGATGAACCCGTGGTCGGCCTGCTTGACAGGGCATGCGTTTACTCGTGTAATCGATAAAAATTACAGGCGTAAACGATGATTCGGATCAGCGAGGCCGAAGCGGTGGTGATGGAGGCCCTGTGGGAGTCGCACCCGCTTTCCGCCGAGGACGTGGTCGCCCGCCTGGGCGGTCGCAACGGCTGGGCCGAGGCCACCGTCAAGACCCTGCTCAACCGCCTGCTCAACAAGGGCGCGATCAGCGCGACGAAAGAGGGGCGGCGCTATCTGTATGCACCGCAGGTGGCGCGCGAGGCGTGGCTGCTGGAGGAAAGCAGCAGCCTGCTCGAGCGCCTGTTCGACGGGCGCGTGGCGCCGCTGGTGGCGCATTTCAGCCAGCACCGGAAATTGAGCCGCGACGACGTGGCCGAACTGCGCAGGCTGCTGGAGGAGCTCGACGATGATCAGTCTTGAAGGGTTGCGGGCCTTACTGGCCACCGCGCTGGCCGGCAGCGTGGCGATGGTGGCGGTGCTGGCGCTGCGTGGCATGGTGCGGCGCCGGCTGGGCGCCAGCGCGGCCTACCTGCTGTGGCTGGCGGTACCGGTGGCCATGGTTGCCGTGCTGCTGCCGGCACCGCGCGTGGCGGTACTGCCGGTGCACGCTATCGACGCGGTGCTGCCGGCCGCCCGCACCGTCCTGGAGCATTCATCGACGCTGTCGCTGCCCTGGACCTCGACGCTGGGCGGCGCCTGGCTGGCCGGCGCGCTGCTGGCGATGGCCGGATTGCTGCGCCAGCAACGGCGGTTCGTCCGTGGGTTGGGGACGCTGCGCCGACGCGACGATGGCCTGTGGCAGGCGCAGGCAACGGCCGGGCTGCCCGCCGTGCTCGGCCTGTGGCCGCCGCGCATCGTGCTGCCGGCGGATTTCGAACGCCGCTACACCGCGCAGGAGCAGCGGCTGGTGTTGCTGCACGAGCAGGTGCACCTGCGTCGCGGCGACATCGCCGTCAATGCGCTGCTGGCGGCCCTGCAGTGCGTGTATTGGTTCAACCCGCTGCTGCCGCTGGCGCTGCGTCGCTGCCGCGAGGACCAGGAGTTTTCCTGCGACGAACGTGTCATCGCGCGCAGCGACGGCGCGCGCCGCAGCTATGGCAACGCCATGCTCAAGACCGGGCTGGCGCTGTCGTCGTTGCCGCTGGGCTGCCACTGGCAGGACCGCCATCCGCTCAAGGAGCGCATCGCCATGTTGAAGCGTCCGGTACCCGGCAAGGGACAATGGTTCGGCATGCTGCTGTTGGCGGCGGGGGTGTCCCTTGCGCTGGGTTTTGCGGCCTGGGCCGCACAACCGGCGCCGAGCGACGCGCTCGCCACAAGCGCCGCGCCTGCGTTGGCGGCACCGCCGCGCGGTGACACGGAACCGACCGGGGTCCCGGCCGACAACATCGCGTTCGCCCGCCGGTCGCCTCCGCGCTATCCGCCAGGCACGCATGCCGGCAGGCTGCTGCTGCAGATCGACGTGGCGGCCGACGGCACCGCCACCGACGTCAGGATCGAACGTGGTTCGGGGCACGCCGACCTCGACGAAGCGGCGGTGGAAGCCGCGCGCGGATGGCGATTCCTGCCGGTCCGCAAGGACGGCAAGCCGGTGGCCGGCACGGTGCGCGTTCCGGTTCTTTTCGACCGGGGCGCGGGCCGCGCAGCCGGCAAGGGAGGCGTGCAGTGATGTGGTGCATGCGTGTCGGCGTCGTGTCGGCGGGATCGGTGCTGCTGGCCCTGGCCGGTTGCGCGACGCGACCGGCCGCCAGCGAAGACGTGGCGGACAGCAGCTACAGCATCGGCCAGCGCCTGCTGCTGCCGGAGCCGGCGGGCGGGCAGGCCGGGGACGTGCAGCCGTACACGCTGTCCGGGCGCGAGGTGTTCCGCATGCCCCGGCCGCTGCATGCGCCATTGCCGGAACTGCCCGATATGCCAGCGCGGCGATCAGTGCCGCCGGTGACGGTGTGCCTGAATGTCGTCCTTGATGCGCATGGGCAGGTGCAGCGGAGTTTCCCGCTGTTGACGCACAGCCAGTGCGGCGCCGGCAACGACGCGGAGAATGGCCATCTGCTGCAGGCCGCCGACGATGCCGTGCGGCAATGGCGCTTCGCGCCCGCGGCGATCTGCGGTTTCGCCCCCGGCACGGCGCCGGTTGCGCCGGACGACTGCACCGGCGCGGCGCAGGTGGAGGCGGTGCCGGTGACGCTGCCCTATGCGTTCACCTTCGAGATCGTGCAGGGGCAGGCGCGCGTGCGGCTGGGCCAGCCGCCGCAGCCGTAGGTGCCGGGCTCGCCCGGCACACGCTTTCCCGGCCCCCGCCCTGCGGGCAACCCCCCCCATCGACGAAAGGCGGCTGCGGCGGCCCCCGTAGGTGCCGGGCTCGCCCGGCACACGCTTTCCCGACGCCCCCAATGCGGGGCAAGCCCCGCATCGACGAAAGGCGGCTGCGGCGGCCCCGTAGGTGCCGGGCTTGCCCGGCACGCGCTTTCCCGACGCCCCCAATGCGGGGTAAGTCCCGCATCCCCGGAAGGCGGCTGCGGCGTCTCCTGTAGGTGCCGGGCTCGCCCGGCACACGCGTTCCCGGCGGACCCCAATGCGGGGCAAGCCCCGCATCTACGAAAGGCGACTGCGGCGGCCCCCGTAGGTGCCGGGCTTGCCCGGCACGGCTCTCACGACACGCCGCACCGCAGGCCGCTCCATGTGGCTGTGGCGCCTTAATCCAGCAGTTCGTTCAACAGCGCCGCCAGCCGCTCGCCGGCCAGGCGCAGCTGCGCCTCGGCCACCGGGCGCCAGGTGGAGGCGTAGGCGTCGCCGACCTTGCGGTTGCTGGGGTAGATGCCCGGGCGGGTGGCGATGGCGCAGCTCTGTTCGGCCCAGCCGGTGGCATCGCGCTGCAGCTGCGGTGCGCCGACGTCCGTCGGCGCGGGCAGTGCCTGCAGGCGCTGCAGGTAGTGCTCGTCGTCCAGCTGCAGGGCGTAGAACATGCCGCTGTCCCACAGCGAGTGCAGGTTGGTGCCGCGCTCGTTGAACTGCAGCTGGTAGGTGTTGCCGCCCTTGTCGTGGCCGTAGCCGGCGTG
This sequence comes from Stenotrophomonas sp. Y6, assembly GCF_022436665.1. NCBI lineage: Bacteria > Pseudomonadati > Pseudomonadota > Gammaproteobacteria > Lysobacterales > Lysobacteraceae > Stenotrophomonas > Stenotrophomonas sp. Y6. Next base: position 328,995 of record NZ_JAKUKB010000004.1, on the reverse strand, counting down.
CATCGGCTGGTGCAGGTCGCCGGCCAGGTGCACGACGAACTTGAGCGCCTGCAGGCGCTCGGCGTCGCTGAGGCTGCGGTCGGCCAGGCGTGCGCTCTGCGCCTTCAGAGCCTCGACCACGCAGTCGCCGTCGCGGCAGTGTTTGGGCGGATCGTAGGTGCAGCCGTCCTCGGCCATGTTGATGTAGTGCCAGCCGGCCGAGCGCTTGCCCAGGTCCGGGTCGCCTGCCCGCAGCTGGTCGGCCCACGGTGCGATGCTGGCCAGGGTGGCGCCGGGCTCGGTGGCGAGCAGGCGCTGCACTTCCGCTGCCGCGGCCGGGTCCAGGCGGGTTTCGGCGATGCGCGCGACCAGGCGGTGGCCCTGCGCGCCCCAGGCGAAGGCGGGTGTGGAGACCAGGGAGCAGGCGGCCAGGGCGACGCCGGAGAAAAGCAGGGGAATGCGGGCGCGGATTTTCATCCGCCGCATTCTAGCGGCGCATCGGCGGCGGACGTGTGCCGAAAGTGGCGGGCCTGTCCACGACCCCACCGCGCTTGGCTCGCGGCGGGCCATGAACAGGCCCTGGGAACGTCCTTCCCCCTCGGTACCGGGGGAGGGCGGGATCAGAACGAGCGGACGTAGGCCACGCCGTACACCAGCGGGTCGATGTTGGCGGTGCCGAGCTTGTTGCCGTTGACCTTGACCTTGGTGTCGATGTCGGCCCAGCGCAGGTCGACGCGCAGCGCGTCCTTCTTGGTCAGCGCGAAGTCCAGGCCGGCATGCGCGGCCAGGCCCCACGAGTCTTCCAGCTTGAGCCGGGTGCCGGTCAGCGCGCCCTTGCTGTCGGTGCTGAAGAACTTGGTGTAGTTCACGCCCAGGCCGACGAACGGGGTGACCTTGCTGCTGTTGGCGAAGTGGTACTGCAGCGAGACCACCGGCGGCAGCTGCTTGGTGCGGCCCACGGTGCCGACGCCGTCGATGCTGATGTCGTGCTGGAACGGCAGCGCGGCCAGCACTTCAACGCCGACGTTGTTGGCCACGAAGTACTCGAACGTCACGGTCGGGCGCACGCTGCTGTCGACCTTGGTCGGCAGCGCGCCCAGGCCCAGGGCCGAGCCGTTGAGGTCGCCGGCGTTGGACTTCGGATCGACGTTGTGGACGCCGACGCCCAGGGTCCAGTCGCCCTTGGACTGCGCCATGGCGGGGGCGGCGGACAGGGCCAGGGCGGCGGCGAGGCCGGACAGCAGCAGGGCGGGGGTCTTGCGCATGGTGCGTTTCCATTTGCTTGGTGAGGATGGCGCCAGTCTCCGCGCGGCGGCGCATGCCCGCCTTGATCCGGATCAAACCCGTGTCCGCGCTCATGGCGCGTTCACGATGCGTGCTGCCGCGCACCGGTGCCGCCGGCGGTGCGGGCGCGGGCCGCCGCGGCCAGCGGGCGGGGCCCGGCTGCTACAATGAGCCCCCTTTCCACCCCCGCCGCAGCGGTCTGCGGCCGCAGGAGTTCGTGAACATGGCAATCAAGGTCGGCATCAACGGTTTCGGTCGCATCGGGCGCAACGTGCTGCGCTCGGCAGTGTTGAACTTCGGCAACGACATCGAGGTCGTGGCCATCAACGATCTGCTGGAGCCGGATTACCTGGCCTACATGCTCAAGTACGACTCCGTGCACGGCCGCTTCAAGGCCGATGTCGCCATCGAAGGCGGCCACCTGCTGGTCAACGGCAAGAAGATCCGCCTGACCCAGGAGCGCGACCCGGCCAACCTGAAGTGGGACGAGGCGGGCGTGGACGTGGTGATCGAATCCACCGGCCTGTTCCTGACTAAGGAAGCCGCGCAGAAGCACATCGATGCCGGCGCGAAGAAGGTGATCATGTCGGCGCCGTCCAAGGACGACACGCCGATGTTCGTGTTCGGCGTCAACGACAAGACCTATGCCGGCCAGGCGATCATCTCCAACGCCTCGTGCACCACCAACTGCCTGGCGCCGCTGGCCAAGGTCATCAACGACAAGTGGGGCATCAAGCGCGGCCTGATGACCACCGTGCACGCCGCCACCGCCACCCAGAAGACCGTCGACGGCCCGTCCAACAAGGACTGGCGCGGCGGCCGCGGCATCCTCGAGAACATCATTCCCTCGTCCACCGGCGCGGCCAAGGCCGTGGGCGTGGTGATCCCGGAACTCAACAAGAAGCTCACCGGCATGAGCTTCCGCGTGCCGACCTCGGACGTGTCGGTGGTCGACCTGACCGTCGAGCTGGAGAAGCCGGCCACCTACGCCGAGATCTGCGCCGAAGTGAAGGCCCAGAGCGAGGGCCCGCTGAAGGGCGTGCTGGGCTACACCGAGGACAAGGTCGTGGCCACCGATTTCCGCGGCGAGACCCACACCTCGGTGTTCGACGCCGAAGCCGGCATCGCGCTGGACTCCACCTTCGTCAAGCTGGTCAGCTGGTACGACAACGAGTGGGGCTACTCCAACAAGTGCCTGGAGATGGTGCGCGTGGTCGCGGCCTGATCCGCACCGCGGGGGTATGAAGGAAGGGCGCCGCGGGCGCCCTTCTTTTTGCCTGCGGCGGCACGGATGCGGCAGGGCGCAGGGCGCCGCCGTGGCGGTTGTGCGGCTTGCGTTTCGACGGGGCGTGGATGAAGGTGGTGCGGCACCTTCCGGTGACAGGGACGGCGAATGGACGACGAGATCGTGTTGTTGGGGTTGCTGCTGCTGGCGGTGGTGCTGGCGGTGCCGGTGCTGCTGGTCATGGCGCTGGTATCGGTGGCCTCGCTGAAGCGGCGCGTGGCCGCGCTCGAGGACGCGCTGGCGCGCGGGCAGGTCGGCGAAGCCGGCCGCGCCGCCGATCCGGGCGACGCGCGGCATGGGCTGCCGCAGGCGTGGGAGCTCCCGCCCGCGCCGGTCGAACCGGTGCCGGAACCGGTGATGGATGCGCCGCAGCCCCCACCGCCCATGGTTACGCCACCGTTGCCGCCGCTGCGTGAACCCGTCGCGCCGCGGCAGGTCCGCAGCGCGCCCGGTCCAGCGCCCGTGCCGGAAGCGACGGCAGCGCCCGGGCCGAACCTCATCGAGCGCGGCGTCGCGCGCATCAAACAGTGGTTCACCCGCGGCAACGTGCCGGTCAAGGTCGGCATGCTGGTGCTGCTGGCCGGCGTGGCGGCGCTGCTCAAGTACGGCAGCGACGCCGGCTGGTTCAGTTTCCCGCCCGCGTTGCGCCTGGCCAGCATCAGCCTGGTGGCATTGGCCGGGCTGGTGTTCGCCTGGCGCAAGCGCACCAGCCACCGCGCGTTCGCGCTGGCCCTGCAGGGCGGCGCGATAGGCGTGCTGCTGCTGGTGGTGTTCGCCGCGTTCAAGAACCACGGCCTGATCGACGCGCTGCCGGCGTTCGCGATCAGCGTGGTGCTGATCGCCGGGCTGTGCGTGATGGCGGTGCTGCAGGAATCGCGCACGCTGGCCATCCTCGGCGTGCTGGCCGGGTTCATGGCGCCGATCTGGCTGTCCGACGGCAGCGGCAACCATGTCGGCCTGTTCTCGTACTACGCGCTGCTCAATGCCGGCATCTTCGCCATCGCCTGGGTGCGGCCGTGGCGCATCCTCAACCTGCTCGGCTTCGCTTTCACCTGGGGCATCGGCACGCTCTGGGGCGTGCTGGACTACACGCCGGCCAAGTTCGCCAGCACCGAGCCGTTCCTGGTGCTGTTCTTCGCGTTCTACCTGCTGCTGCCGCTGCTGTATGCGCGCCGGGCGGCGACGCCGGGCGGCGCGCGCATCGACGGCTGCCTGCTGTTCGGCACGCCGCTGGTGGCCTTCTCGCTGCAGGCCGGCCTGTTGCAGGGCGAGCGCATGCCGCTGGCCCTGTGCGCGCTCGGCGTGGCGGCGGTCTATGCACTGCTGGCGCGTGCGTCGTGGCATCGCGAGCGGCTGCAACTGCTGGCGCAGGGCCATGCCATCCTGGCGGTGGGTTTCGCCACGCTGGCGGTACCGCTGGCGTTGTCGGCCAAGGCCACCGCCTCGGTGTTCGCGCTGGAAGGCGCCGGCCTGCTCTGGCTGGGCCTGATGCAGCAGCGCCGGCTGGCGCGCTGGACCGGCATCGGCCTGCAGCTGGCGGCGGCGTTCGCGCTGGCGGTGGGCATCGACGGCGCCCACGGCGTGCGCGACGCCGCGGCATCGGCGGTCGCCAACGCCGCCTTCATGGGCGCGCTGCTGATCGCATTGGCCGCCTTCGCCAGCGCCTGGCTGTTGCGTGACGCCGGCAACCGGCTGTTGGCGGCGATCGCCTATGCCTGGGGCCTGGTCTGGTGGATGGGCAACATCGGGACCGAGGTCGCGCGCTTCGTCGAGCCGCGCAGCGTGCTGCATGGCCTGTTGCTGCTGCTGGGCATCAGCGGCTGGCTGGCGGCCGAGGTGCACCGGCGCCGCCCCGCGCTGTCACTGTCGCTGACCACGCTCGGCTGCCTGGTACTGGCGTTCCCGTTGGCGTTCCTGCAGCTCGGCGCGTATGGCCAGCCGTTCGCCGGCCATGGCGCCTGGGCCTGGCCGCTGTTCGCCGCGCTGGGCCTGCGCAGCCTGCTGTGCCTGCGCGCGGCGGGCGACGCCATCGCCGGTGCGGCGCAGTTTGCCTGGTGGCTGCTGTGGCCGACGGTGCTGTCGCTGTTGTCCTGGCACCTGGGTACGCGTTTCGAACTGGCCGGCGGCTGGGTCGGCATGCTGTTGGCGCTGCCGTGGCTGCTGCTGGCGGCGCTGTCGATCCGCCGCTGGCACTGGCTGGCGCAGCCGCTGGGTACCGCGTTCGACCGCTACCGCACGCCGCTGCAGGCGGCGATCTTCGCGGTGCTGGGCCTGTGGTGGCTGGTGTCGCTGGGCAGTGCCGGCGCGTCGGCGCCGTTGCCATGGATCGCGCTGTTCAATCCGCTGGACCTGGCGCAGTGGGCGGTGCTGGTGCTGGCGGCGATGTTGTTGTGGTCCGAGCCGGCGGGGCCGCGCGCGGCCGGACTGCGCCGCGGCCTGCTGCCACTGGCGGGGCTGCTGCTGGTCAGCGTCATCACCCTGCGCGGGGTGCATCACTGGGGCGGCGTCGACTGGAACGGGCGCCTGATCGGTACCAGCCTGGCGCAGACCAGCCTGACCGTGGCCTGGAGCCTGCTGGGCGTGATCGGCTGGGTCAGCGGCTCGCGCCGCGGGCAATGGGGCGTGTGGCTGGCCGGCGCGATCCTGATGGGCGTGGTGCTGGCCAAGCTGCTGTTGATCGACCGCGGCAACCTGGGCGATCTGCTCGGCATCGGCGCCTTCATTGCCTACGGACTGCTGTGCACGCTGGTCGGCTGGCTGGCGCCGGCACCGCCGCGTGGTCGCGGCAACGAACCGCAACCAGAGGAAGCATCCGCATGATCAGGCGTTTGTGGTGGATGGCGCTGCTGCCGCTGGCGGCGCAGGCGGCCGACGATTTCGCCCTGCAGTGGCCGCTGCAGCCGGCCCAGGCCGATGCCGGCGCCTATCGGGTTACGTTGGATGCGGGCGTCTACCGCGCCGCTTACTGGCGCGATCTGCGCGACGTGCAGGTGCTCGACGCCGACGGCAAGCCGATGGCCAGCGCCCTGCAGGCCGCGGCCATCCCGATCGCCGCGCCGGCGCGGCAGGTGCAGCTGGACTGGTTCGCCATGCCCGCCGCCACGGCCACCACGGCGGGCGGCGACCTGAGCGTGGTGGTGCAGCGCGACGCCGGCGGCAACGTGGTGTCGGTGCGCAGCGCGACGGGCGCTGCCGGCGTGTCCGCCGGCGATCCGTCGTGGCTGGTGGACCTGGGCCGGCGGGCAGGGCAGGTGCAGGCGCTGCGCGTGGAATGGGACGACCAGCCACAGCCGCTGGACCTGGGCTATCGGCTGGAAGGCAGCGATGACCTGCGCCGCTGGCAGGTGCTCGACCCGGAAGTGCGGCTGGTACGGCTGCGCAACCAGGGCCGGCAGCTGGACAGCGACCGCGTGGCGCTGTCCACGTCGCTGCGCTACCTGCGGCTGGTACCACTGCAGCGCGAAGGCGCGCCGCCGCTGCGCGCGCTGCGCGGCGAGCTGGCCGGCGACGCGGCGGCGGACGACTGGCAGTGGCTCGAACTGGCCGCCTCGACGCCCGACAACGCCGCGCCGGCCCGTTTCCGTTACCGGCTGCAGGGCCGCTTCCCGGTGCAGCGGGTGGACGTGGCGATGCCGCCCAACACCGCGGTGGCCTGGACCGTGTCCAGCCGCGACGACGACCGCAAGGCGGACGCCGCGGAGCCGGCCTGGCAGGTGCGCGCCACCGGCTGGAACACGTGGACGCTGCAGGAAGGCGGGCGCAGGCAGGCGTCGGCGCCGCTGGAACTCGGCCAGGAAAGCGCCGACCGCGAATGGCAGCTGCAGGCCGAACCGGCCGTGGCCGGCACGCCGGCGCCGGTCCTGAAACTGGGCTATCGGCCGGGCAGCGTGGTGTTCCTCGCCCAGGGCCGGGCGCCGTACCGGCTGGTGGCCGGCAATGCACGCGCGACCGCCCGCGAAAGCCACCTGGAACCGATGCTGGCCGCGCTGCGCGCGCGCAACGGCGCGCAGTGGCAGCCGGCGGCGGCCGCCCTCGGGGAGCCGAGCGTACGCGCGGGCGACGCGGCCTACGTGCCGGCGGCACCGGCGCGCGACTGGAAGAGCCTCCTGCTGTGGGCGGTGCTGGTGGCCGGCGCGCTGGCCGTGGCCGGCTTCGCGCTCAGCCTGCTGCGCGGCCAGCGTCCGGCGGGCGACTGACGCCGTTGCATGGCGGTGGCGCCGGTGGCGGCGATGGGAGTGGCTGGGCGCAGCCGGCCCGCGCGCGGCCGCGGGCAGGCCGGTGCGCCCCGTTGCGCAGGCCGCTGCGCGGCTACGGCGGGTCGATGAAATCGCGGCGCAGCAGCCCGTACAGCGCGCTGTCGGCGAGCTCGCCGTTCACGTCCCAGCGTTCGCGCAGCACGCCTTCACGGACGAAGCCGAGCCTTTCGACCAGCCGGCACGAGGCCTGGTTGCGCGGGTCGATGTCCGCTTCGATCCGGCGCAGTCCCAGGCCGTCGAACAGGTGGCGCAGGATCAGGCGCAGCGCCTCGCTGGCCAGCCCGCGCCCCTGCCAGTCCGGGTGCAGGCTGTAGCCGATCTCCGCGCGGCCCTGCCCACGCTGCATCGCGAACACCGCGCTGGTGCCGATCAGCCGGTCGTCGTGCGCGTCGGCGATCGCCCAGACCAGCATCTCCTGCTCGCGGCGCTGGCGCTGGATGTCGGCCACCTTGCGTTCGGCCTGGGCCAGCTCGGTCCACGCCGGGTAGCTCCAGTAGCGCATCACCCGCCGGTCGCTGTGGATGGCGAACAGCGCGGGCGCATCGTCCGCGCGCACTTCGCGCAGGCGCAGCCGGGGGCTGCACAGCTCGGGTTGTGGCACGTGGGGCGGCATGCGGTGCACCTCGGGTTTGCCCCGCCTGCGGGGGCGGGCGAGAATTGCGGTTTCCCCACAGTCTTCCGGAGCCGACCCCGCCATGTCCATCGTCCGCATGACCGACCTCGACCTCGCCGGCAAGCGCGTGCTGATCCGCCAGGATCTGAACGTGCCGATCGACGAGAACGGCAGGATCACGTCCGAACAGCGCATCACCGCCTCGTTGCCGACGCTGAAGCGGGCACTGGCCCAGGGCGCGGCGGTGATGGTCACCTCGCACCTGGGGCGGCCGAAGGAAGGCACGTGGAGCCAGGCCGATTCGCTGGCGCCGGTGGCCGCGCGCCTGTCCGAACTGCTGGGCGTGGACGTGCCGCTGGTCAGGGACTGGGTGGACGGCGTGGAGGTGGCCCCGGGCAGCCTCGTGCTGCTGGAGAACTGCCGCATGAACGTGGGCGAGGGCAAGGACGATGAAGCCCTGTCGAAGAAGTACGCCGCGCTGTGCGACGTGTTCGTGATGGACGCGTTCGGCACCGCGCACCGCGCGCAGGCCTCGACCCATGGCGTGATCCGCTTCGCCCCGGTCGCCGCCGGCGGGCCGCTGCTCATGGCCGAGCTGGATGCGCTGGACAAGGCCCTGGCCAACCCGGCGCGGCCGCTGCTGGCGATCGTCGCCGGCTCCAAGGTCTCGACCAAGCTCGAACTGCTCTCCAGCCTGGTCGGCAAGGTGGACCAGCTGATCGTCGGCGGTGGCATCGCCAATACCTTCATCGCCGCCGAAGGCCACGGCGTGGGCAAGTCGCTGGTGGAGAACGACCTGCTGGAAACGGCGCGCGGCATCGACGCCGCGGCCAAGGCGCGCGGCGCCGAGATCCCGCTGCCGGTCGACGTGGTGGTGGCGCCGGCCTTTGCCGCCGACGCGCCGGCAACGGTCAAGGCGGTCGATGCGGTGGGCGCCGACGACATGATCCTGGATATCGGCCCGCAGACCGCCGCGCACTACGCCGCGCTGATCGCCAGGGCCGGCACGGTGGTATGGAACGGCCCGGTCGGCGTGTTCGAGTTCGATGCCTTCGGCAAGGGCACCGAAGCGCTGGCCCGCGCCATCGCCGCATCCGACGCGTTCTCCATCGCCGGCGGTGGCGACACCCTGGCCGCGGTGGACAAGTACGGCATCGCCGACAAGGTCAGCTACATCTCCACCGGCGGCGGCGCGTTCCTGGAATTCCTCGAGGGCAAGACCCTGCCGGCCGTGGCCGCGCTGGAGGCCCGCGGGGCGTGAGCCGCGATGTGCTGTTCTTCGATCTCGACGGCACGCTGATCGATTCGGCCGTCGGCATCACCCGCTGCGTGGCCTACGCGCTGGAGCGGATGCAGCAGCCGGTACCGCCGCCGGCCGAGCTGCGCCGCTGGATCGGCCCGGCGCTGCGCACCAGCTTCGCCCCGCTGTTCGGCGACGCGCAGCGGGTCGAACAGGCGGTGGCGCTGTACCGCGAACGCTTCGAACTGCACGGCTGGCAGGAGCATGACGTCTACGCCGGCATCGGCGGGGTGGTGCAGGGGCTGCATGCCGCCGGCCATCGGCTGGCGGTGGTCACCGCCAAGAACGAGCCGCACGCGCGGCGGATCGTCGAGCACCTGCCGTTCGGTGGCTGCTTCGAGGAGGTGATCGGCGCCACCGCCGACGGCGCGCGCAGCCACAAGCCGGAACTGATCGGCGAAGCGCTGCGGCGGCTGTCGCTGGCGCCGGCGCGGTGCTGGATGATCGGCGACCGGCGCATGGATATCGAAGGCGCGCGCCACCATGGCATGCGCAACATCGGCGTGCTGTGGGGCTTCGGTGGCCGCGAGGAACTGACCGCGGCCGGTGCCGGTTCACTGGCCGGCACGCCGGCCGAACTGGAGCAGCTGCTGTCGCGCTGATGCGATGGCGGCGATGCAGGCCGCGCGGCGTGCGTTGAACCCGCGCGCGCCGCGCACGCGTTGCGCTGGGCGCGGTCCACGGGCTGCGCGTCGCAGGTGCCGGTGGTTGCCGGCGCGTTGTCCTGGCTGGCCACCAGGCTGTCCCTTGCTGACAGTCCGCGACCGATCCATGTCCGCTTGTGCATGGGCGGGCGGACAGCGCCGGGCAACGCGCGGGCGATGTCCGGACATGCTGTCCGCCCTGTCTGCGGGACAGCGTTGAAAGTGTCTTCTGAAATCGTATGCGACATCGTTGTCATGCACTGGATATGCTAATTTCGGCGGCCTTTCAGGGAGTTTTCGCACCATGATCGAACGCCAGCGCCGCACCAAGATCCTCGCCACCCTCGGACCGGCCACCGATGCGCCGGGCGTGCTCGACGATCTGTTCCGCGCCGGTGTCAACGTGGTCCGCCTGAACTTCTCGCATGGCGATCCGTCCGGCCAGGCCAAGCGTGCCGCCGAAGTGCGCGCCGCCGCCAACCGGGTCGGCGTGGAAGTCGGCATCCTCGCCGACCTGCCGGGCCCGAAGATCCGCATCGAGCGCTTCGCCGAGGGCAGGGTGCAGCTCAAGGTGGGCGACCGCTTCGACCTCATCGCCAGGGCCGACGCGGCGCCCGGCGACGCCACCCAGGTCGGCGTGAGCTACCTCGGCCTGCCGCAGGACGTGGGCCCCGGCGACGTGCTGCTGCTGGACGACGGCCTGATGCAGCTGCAGGTGGTGGAAGTGCAGGGCGAGCGCATCGTCACCAGCGTGCTCAACGACGGCGTGCTGTCCGACCGCAAGGGCCTGAACAAGCAGGGCGGCGGCCTGTCGCTGGGTGCGCTCACCGAGCGCGACAAGGAACTGATCGGCATCGTGGCGAAGATCGGCGTGGACTTCATCGCTGTCTCGTTCTGCCGCAACGCGCAGGACATGAACGACGCCCGCGCGATCGCCCGCCAGCACGGCTGCGACGCGGCGCTGGTGTCCAAGATCGAACGTACCGAGGCGATCGAGAACCTGGAGGAGATCGTCGAGGCCAGCGACGTGGTGATGGTCGCCCGCGGCGACCTGGGCGTGGAGATCGGCGATGCCGAACTGCCCGGCCTGCAGAAGAAGATCATCAAGGCCGCGCTGGCGCAGAACAAGGTGGTGATCACCGCGACGCAGATGCTGCAGTCCATGGTCGAAAGCCCGATCCCGACCCGTGCCGAAGTGCTGGACGTGGCCAACTCGGTCATCGACGGCACCGACGCGGTGATGCTGTCGGCCGAGACCGCGGCCGGCGCCTACCCGGTCAAGGCGGTCGAGGCGATGGCGCGCATCTGCCTGGGCGCCGAGCGCCAGTTCCAGACCGAGACCGATTTCAATGCCTCGCCGCGCAACCTGGAGCGCGCCGACCAGGCCATCGCCATGGCCACCATGTTCCTGTCCCAGCACGTGGGCGTGCGCGCGATCGTGGCGATGACCGAGTCCGGCGGCACCGCGCGCTACCTGTCGCGGTTCCGGGCCAAGGCACCGATCTATGCGGTCACCCGGCATGACGGTGCGCGCCGGCAGATGGCGCTGATGCGCGATGTGTTCCCGATCAATTTCGACAGCCGCGGCTTTACCCCGCGCGAGGCGGCGCGCGGCAGCATCCGCCTGCTGGTCGAGGCCGGCCTGCTGCAGGCCGGCGACCGCGTGGTGTTCACCAGCGGCGAGCACATGGAAACCCATGGCGCCACCAATACCCTGCGCCTGCTCGAAGTGGGCAGCGACGGCCGCGCCAGCGGGCTGGGCGAGCTCTGACGGATCTGCGTGCACGGGCCACCGCGATGGCCCGTGCATGACTGCAGTGGACAGGATTTGTCCTGGCGGACGGATTGAAACCGGTTCCAGCGCGTCCTCACGGCCGGGCAACGACGGCCGCGGGCTATAATCCGGGTTTTCCCGCACCCCGTCACAGGAACTTCATGAGCATCGAACTGCTGGCTGAAACCGCCCAGGCCATGGTCGCCCCGGGCAAGGGCATCATCGCCATCGACGAATCCACCGGCACGATCGCCAAGCGCTTCGCCAGCGTCGGCATCGAGAACACCGAAGAGAACCGCCGTGCCTACCGCGAGCTGCTGCTGACCACGCCGAAGCTCAACGAACATATTTCCGGCGCGATCCTGTACGACGAAACCATCCGCCAGAGCACCCGCGACGGCGTGCCGTTCGCCAAGTACATGGCCGACCACGGCATGATCCCGGGCATCAAGGTCGACAAGGGCGCGCACCCGCTGGCCGGCTGCCCGGGCGAGCTGGTCACCGAAGGCCTGGACGGCCTGCGCGAGCGCCTGCAGGAGTACTACAAGCTCGGCGCCCGCTTCGCCAAGTGGCGCGCGGTCATCAACATCGGCGAGAGTATCCCGTCGGGCACCTGCATCGAGTCCAACGCGCACGCGCTGGCCCGCTATGCCGCGCTGTGCCAGGAATGCGGCCTGGTGCCGATGGTCGAGCCGGAAGTGATCATGGACGGCGACCACGACATCGAGACCTGCTACGAAGTCACCGAAGCCACCCTGCGCTCGCTGTTCGACGCGCTGTACCAGCAGAACGTGCTGCTGGAAGGCACCATCCTGAAGGCTTCGATGGTCATCTCCGGCAAGGACTGCGACGAGCAGGCCGACGTCGAGGAAGTGGCCGAAGCCACCGTGATGTGCCTGAAGAGCACCGTGCCGGCGATCCTGCCGGGCGTGGTGTTCCTGTCCGGCGGCCAGAGCGACGAACAGTCGACCGCGCACCTGAACGCGATGAACCAGCTCGACAAGCTGCCGTGGCCGCTGAGCTTCTCCTACGGCCGCGCCATGCAGCAGGCCGCGCTGAAGCTGTGGGCCCAGGACATGCAGGGCAACTACGCCGCCGCGCAGAAGACCGTTTACGAGCGCGCCCGCGAGAACGGCCTGGCCGCGCTGGGCAAGTGGGAAGGCTGATCGCCGCCTGACGCTGATGGACGTGGAAACGCCGGCCCTGCGCCGGCGTTTTCCTTTGCGCGCAGGTCCAGGGCCAGACATGACCGATTCGGCGGTGTGCCGATGGCGCAGCTTCTGCGGCCATGCGCCAGCGGCGCACCCGCCCACGTCTCCGCGGGGCGCCGTAGCGCCAGGCAACGCCCAGCGGGCCTTCGCAGGGAAGGCTCCATGCGGGGCAAGCCCCGCATCTACCACACGCGGTTGCAAGGTTCCGCAACGTTGGGGATCGCCCGCGGTGGCGTTGCCGGAAAGGTCCGGCGGGGCGTTGCCTCGCTCTCCAGGAAATGCACTGCAGCGGCGGGCGATGGCATGGGAACGATCCCGCGGCCGGTCAGCGCGCGAACGACGGCAGCGGATCGTCCATCGACGGGAACGCCGGCCCTGCCTGCGCCGCGACCGCCAGCGCCTGCTGGTAGGCCTTGAAGGTGGCGGTGTTGTAGGCCACCAGCACGATGCGCACCGGCCGCGCGTGGCTCTTCTGCCAGGTCACGGTTTCGGTGACGGCGATGGCCGCGGCCTGGTGCATGGGGTAGCCGTAGACGCCGCAGCTGATTGCCGGGAAGGCGATCGATTCCAGCCGCATCTGTTCGGCCAGCCTGAGCGACTGCCAGTAGCAGTTGGCCAGCAGCGCGGCTTCGTCGCGCTGGCCGCCCTGCCAGACCGGGCCGACGGCGTGGAACACATGGCGCGCCGGCAGCGCATGGGCGCCGGTGGCGCGGACTTCGCCGGGCGGGCAGCGCACGCCCGGGCGCAGCTCCGGCAGGCGCGTGCATTCGGCCAGCAGGCCCGGCCCGGCCGCGCGGTGGATCGCGCCGTCGACACCGCCGCCGCCGAGCAGGCTCTCGTTGGCCGCGTTGACGATGGCGTCCACGTCCAGGGTGGTGATGTCGCCGTGCCAGATGTCGATGTTCATGCCCGCGATCTTCCCTTTCCATGTATGAGCAAAACGTGACGGGTGCACGGCTTGCGCCGGCCCGCGGCAAAGTCTGAGGAAAGCCCGTCTCCACGGCTGCGACGCGGCGCCCGCAAGCAGCAAGGCCGCCCGGGGGCGGCCTTGTGCGGGGGGCGGGAGGCGGGGCGCCGGGCTTACGGCAGGCCGGCCAGCCAGTCGTCGTCGCTGCCTTCGTTGATGTCGGCGAACAGCGGGGTGGAGAAGTAGCGCTCGCCGGTGTCGGGCAGCATGGCCAGGATCACCGAGCCGGCCGGTGCCGTGGCGGCCACTTCCAGCGCGGTGGCGGCGGTGGCGCCGGCCGAGATGCCGACGAAAATGCCTTCCTCGGCGGCCAGCCGGCGCGAGGTCTCGATCGCGCGCTCGTCCTGCACCGCATACAGCGCGTCGTGGACGTTGCGGTTGAGCACCGCCGGCAGGAAATCCGGGGTCCAGCCCTGGATCTTGTGCGGCTTCCACTCGTCGCCCTTGAGCAGCGCGGCGCCGGCCGGCTCGGTGGCGATGATGCGGGTGTCCGGGCGCGCCAGCTTCAACACCTCGCCGACGCCGGTGAGGGTGCCGCCGGTGCCCCAGCCGCTCACGAAGTAGTCCAGGCGCCGGCCGGCGAAGTCGCGCAGGATCTCGGCCGCGGTGGTGTTGCGGTGATAGGCCGGGTTGGCCGGGTTGGCGAACTGGCTGGCCAGGAACCAGCCGTGTTTGGCGGCCAGTTCCTTCGCCTTCTCCACCATGCCGGTGCCGCGCGCCGCGGCCGGGGTCAGGATCACCTTGGCGCCGTAGGCGCGCATCGCCTTGCGGCGTTCCACCGAGAACGTCTCGGTCATCACCGCGACGAACTTGTAGCCGCGCGCGGCAGCGACCATGGCCAGGGCGACGCCGGTGTTGCCCGAGGTGGCCTCGACGATGGTGTCGCCGGGCTTGAGCACGCCGCGCTTCTCGGCGTCGAGCACGATCGCCAGTGCCAGGCGGTCCTTGACCGAGCCGCCGGGGTTGAACGACTCGACCTTGACGTAGACGTCCACCCCGGCCGGCGCCAGGCGGTTGAGCTTGACCACCGGGGTGTTGCCGACGGTGTCGAGGATGCTGTTGTAGATGGCCATGGGGATCTCCTGGAAGGGAATCAGGCGGCGTCGGCCAGTGTCGGCGACGCCGCCTTTGCTGAAGGTGAGGGTGCGTGCGGAGTGGCCGGCAATGGCGCCTGGCCGAACCAGTGCAGTTCGTCCGCCAGCGCGGCCACCTCGCCGACGACCAGCAGTGCCGGCGACTGCACCGCATGCGTGGCGGCGGCGTCGGCCAGGTGCCGCAGGTGCCCGCTGACCACGCGCTGGCCGGGGCGCGAGCCGTTTTCCACCAGCGCGAACGGTGTGGCGGCGGGCAGCCCGGCGTCGAGCAGCTGCGCCTGGATCCGCGCCAGCGCGGCCACGCCCATGTAGAACACCAGGGTCTGCCGTGGCGCGGCCAGCGCATGCCAGTCGAGCGTGTCCAGCGATTCGCGGCAATGCGCGGTGACCAGCCGCAGCTGCTGGGCGTGGTCGCGGTGGGTGAGCGGAATGCCGGCGTGCGCGGCGCAGGCCAGCGCGGCGGTGATGCCCGGTACCACCTCGTAGGCGATGCCGTGCGCGCGCAGGAACTGCAGTTCCTCGCCGCCGCGGCCGAACACGAACGCGTCGCCGCCCTTGAGCCGGACCACGCGGCGGCCGGCGCGGGCGTGTTCCAGCATCAGCGCATGGATGTGCTCCTGGCGGGTGCTGTGGCCGCGCGCGGACTTGCCGACTTCGATGCGGTCGGCGTCGCGGCGGGCCAGCTGCAGCACGTCGGCGCTGACCAGCCGGTCGTGCAGGATCACGTCGGCCTGGTTGAGCGCGCGCAGCGCGGCCAGGGTGAGCAGGCCGGGGTCGCCGGAACCGGCGCCGACCAGCACCACCGAGCCGGCCGTTGCCGGCGGTTCGTCGGCCATGGCCTGGCGCAGCGCGGATTCGGCGTCGGCGGGGCGCTGGCGGCGCAGCAGCTCCAGCACCGGGCCATCGAGCAGGCGGTCGAAGAACCGGCGGCGCGCGGCGGTGTCAGGGAAGCGTGCGCGGATCGCCGGGCGGTGGCGCCCGGCCAGTGCGGTCAGCTGGCCCCAGGCGCCATCGAACAGCTCCTCCAGCCGGCGGCGCACATGCCGCGCCACCATCGGCGCGGCGCCGCCGCTGGAAACGGCGATCTGCAGCGCGCCGCGCTCGACCACCGCCGGTACGTGGAAGCGCGACAGCTGGGCGTCGTCGACCACGTTCACGAACAACCGCTGCGCTTCGGCCGCACGCGCGACCGCCTGGTTGACCGCGGCGGTGTCGGTGGCGGCGACCACCAGCCACACGTCTTCGGCCAGCCAGCGCGTGTCGAACAGGCCGGGCAGCCAGTCGATGCGGCCGGCCTCGGCCAGCTCCCGCAGCGGCGGCGACAGGTGCGGTGCGCCGACCCGCGGCCGCGCGCCGGCGTGCAGCAGTGCCTCGACCTTGCGCCCGGCCACCGCGCCACCGCCGACCACCAGCACGGCACGGCCGTTGAGATCGGCAAACAGCGGGAACAGGGGGGCGTCCAAGGCGGGGAAGGGGCGGTCGTGGCAGGGATGCTGACCGTAGTCCCGGCCCGGGCCGCCCGGAAATGACATGCCCCGCCTTGCAGATTACTTTCGGTTATAAGTAGCCCCTGCGATCTGCCCTACAGTGGGTCGGTCCCCGCCGAGCCATCGTCCCGACCCCCGATGACCCTGACCCAACTGCGCTACCTGGTGGCAATCGCCGACGCCGAGCTGAACATCACGCTGGCGGCCACACGGGTGCACGCCACCCAGCCGGGGCTGTCCAAGCAGCTCAAACAGTTGGAGGACGAGCTGGGTTTCCTGCTGTTCGTGCGCAAGGGGCGCAGCCTGGAGTCGGTGACCCCGGCCGGCGGGGAAGTGATCGCGCGGGCGCGGCTGGTACTGGCCGAAGCCAACAACATCCGCACCTATGCCGCCAACCAGCGCCGCGAGAGCCACGGCCAGCTGGTGCTGACCACCACCCATACCCAGGCGCGCTTCGTGCTGCCGCCGGCGGTGGCGCGGATCAAGCAGGCCTACCCGCAGGTCAGCGTGCACCTGCAGCAGGCGGCCGAGAGCGATGCGCTGGACCTGCTCAGCCAGGGCGACGCCGACATCGCCATCGTCAGTACCGCCGGCGGCGAACCGAGCACCGGCATCGCGGTGCCGCTGTACCGCTGGCGGCGGCTGGTGCTGGTGCCGCGTGGGCACGCGCTGGACCGCGCCGGGCGCCAGCCGGACATGGCCGCGCTCGCGGCGCACCCGTTGATCAGCTACGAATCCTCGACCCGGCCCAGTTCCTCGCTGCGTCGCGCCTTCGCCGCGCAGGGGCTGGAACCGGACCTGGCCTTGACCGCGCTCGACGCCGACCTGATCAAGACCTACGTGCGTACCGGCCTGGGCGTGGGCCTGCTGGCGGAAATGGCGGTCAGCGCCGGCGACAGCGACCTGCGCGCCTGGCCGGCGCCGGCGGCGATCCCCGAATGCACCGCCTGGGCGGTACTGCCGCGCGACCGGGTGCTGCGCGACTACGCGCTGGAACTGGTGCACGTGCTGGCGCCGCAGATCGACAAGCGCGACCTGCGGCGCGTGCTGGACGGCAACCAGGAGGCCGACTGGCCGGTGCCACCGAGCTGGGAAGCGCTGACCCAGACCATCACCAACTGACAAGCAGGAACCAGCGCACGCGAACCAGGAACCCGGGAAGGCGGACGCAATCGCCTTTGCCCGTCCGCGCTGCTCCCGGCCGTTGTGGTGGCGGGCTCCCCGCCGCGGGTTGCCCGCTTTTTCCCCTGCGGCGATGTGTCGCACATGGGCCGCGATGACGCGGTCTTAAAATCGGGGCGTGACCCGATCCCCGCTCCTGCACCGCTGGATGTTGCTGCTCGCGCTGGCGGCCGCGCTGCTGATGGCGTTGGCACCGGTGGTGAGCCGCTGGATCCAGTCCGCGCCGGGGACGCATACGGCGATGGCGCACGCGATGGCCCCGATGGCCATGGCCCCCTCGGCGCCGGCGGTACCGCCGATGTCCGATGCACATGCAGCGCACGCCGGGCATGTCGGGCACACGGGTGCGGCCACGGCCACGGATACTGACAAACCGCGCCCGCCAGACCCGCATGCCGCGCACGGCGAGGCCTGCGACTACTGCACCATGGCGTCGCGGTTGCTGCCCTGGCTGGCGCTGCTGCTGGTGCTCGCGCCGGTGCTGTACCGCGTTGCGCCGCAGGCGCCGCGCGCCACCGTGTCCAGCGCCGGCCTGCGCTGGCCGGCGCACCCGGCGCGTGGGCCGCCGTTGTTCTCCTGACGACAGATTCCCTTTTTCCCGCTGCCTGTCGCTTCGTGCGGCACGTGGCATGTCGTACCGGAGAATTCCATGTATCCCGTTTCCCGTATGCCGGGCGCCCCGGCGTGCCTGGCCGCCTGTGTCTGCCTGGCGCTGTTTCCCCTGCTCGCGCACGCCGACGCGCCCGAGTCGATCAAGACCCTGGACACCCTGGTGGTGACCAGCGCGGCGCCGTCCTCGCCGTTGAACTGGGTCACCGATCCGCGCCTGCCGCGGCAGCCGGTGCCCGCCAGCGATGGCGCCGATTACCTCAAGACCGTCCCCGGCTTTTCCGCGATCCGCAACGGCGGCACCAATGGCGACCCGGTGCTGCGCGGCATGTCCGGTTCGCGGCTGAACATCCTCAGCAACGACGGCAGCCTGATCGGTGCCTGTCCCTCGCGCATGGACAACCCGCTGTCCTACATCGCGCCGGAAACCTACGACCGGCTGACCGTCGTCAAGGGGCCGCAGAGCGTGCGCTGGGGCGCCGGTGCCTCGGCCGGCACGGTGCGCTTCGAGCGCGACATGCCGCGTTTCGATGCGCCGGGCATGGAGCTGCAGGCCAGCGCGCTGGGCGGCTCCAACAACCGCAACGACCAGATGCTCGATGCCAGCTTCGGCAGCCGCCCGGGTTATGTGCGGGTGAATGGCAACCGCTCCGAGTCCGGCGACTACCGCGACGGCAACGGCGAGGTGGTGCCGTCGCGCTGGCGCAAATGGAACGCCGACGCCGCGATCGGCTGGACCCCCGATGCCGACACCGTGCTCGAGCTCAATGCCGGTACCGGCGATGCCCTGGCGCGCTATGCCGGCCGTGGCATGGACGGGGCGGCGTTCAAGCGCAGCAGCTACGGCCTGCGTTTCGAGCGCGGCAACCTGCCCGGCGCCTGGGACCGGCTGCAGGCCAACCTGTACTACAACGAGGCCGACCACGTGATGGACAACTACACGCTGCGCACGCCCAACCCGAACGGCAGCATGCCGATGCCGATGGCGTCGAACGTGGCGCGGCGCACCCGCGGCGGCCGCATCGCTTCGGAATGGCGCTGGCAGGACGTGGCCGTGGTCGCCGGCATCGACGCCCAGGACAGCAGTCACCGCAAGCGCAAGGGCATGGGCCGCGGCACCTTCCGGCAGATGCCGTGGACCCGCGACGCCGAACTCGGCAACACGGGCGCGTTCGCCGAACTGACCTTCGGCGAGGACACGCCGCGGCGCTGGGTCAGCGGCCTGCGCGTGGACAAGGCGCGGGCCAAGGACCTGCGCCTGACCAGCGGGATGATGGGCATGCCCAATCCGACCGCCGGGCAGACGCGCGAGGAAACGCTGGGCAGCGGCTTCCTGCGCTATGAGCGCGACCACGGCCAGGCCTGGACCTGGTATGCCGGGCTCGGCCACAGCGAGCGCATGCCCGACTACTGGGAGCTGTTCTCGGCCGACGCCGGCCCGGCCGGCAGCGCCAATGCCTTCGCCGGGGTGACGCCGGAAAAGACCACCCAGCTGGATCTCGGCCTGCAGTTCCGCGGGCGCACGCTCGATGCCTGGGTGTCGGCCTATGCCGGGCATCTGCAGGACTACATCCTGTTCACCTACCGCAGCGGCGGCATGATGGGCAGCAGCACGCGTGCGGGCAATGTCGATGCGCGCATCGCCGGTGCCGAGGCCGGGCTGGAATGGCGCCCGGTGCAGGGCCTGAAGCTGGGCAGCACGCTTGCCTATGCCTGGGGTGAGAACCGCGATGAGCGGCGGCCGCTGCCGCAGATCCCGCCGCTGGAAGGCCGTTTCAACGCCTCCTGGGAGCGTGGCCAATGGTCCACCGGCGCGCTGTTGCGGGTGGTGGCCGGGCAGGACCGGGTGGCGCAGGACGAAGGCAACGTGGTGGCGCGCGATCTCGGGCCGAGCGCCGGTTTCGCCACGCTCTCGCTCAATGCCGCGTACCGCATCAGCGACGGCCTTCGCGCCAGTGCCGGCGTGGACAATGTGTTCGACCGCGCCTATGCCGAACACCTGAACCTGGCCGGCAGCGCCGACTTCGGCTTCCCCGCCGACCCGGTGCGGATCAACGAACCCGGGCGCACGCTCTGGCTGAAGCTGGATTACCGCTACTGACGCGGCGGGTCCCGCTGCCGGGCCACCGGCGGCGGGACGCCTGTGTCATGCTTGCGCACCCAGGGACGAAGCAGGAACCGCAGATGACGCACCGGGCCGTGGCCTATGTCAGCACCGCCGTGGCCGGGCTGACGCCGGCCGATCTCGACCGCCTGCTGATCGACGCGCGCGCACACAACCGCATGGAAGGCGTCACCGGCGTGCTGCTGCACGACGGCCACCGCTTCTTCCAGTATTTCGAAGGGCCGCCGGCCGGGGTGGAGAAGATCTATGCGCGCATCCGCGATTCGCGCATGCACGTCGGGCTGCAAGAGCTGCAGGATGGCCCGGTCGAACAGCTGTATTTCGCGCAGTGGCACATGGGCTGCAGCCGCACCGACGGCAGCGCGCTGCGCGAGCTGAGCAGCCGCCAGTGGCGGCAGGAAGCGCGGTACCTGGGCGAGGACCTGGCGCATGCCGGCGACACGCCGGGGCTGCGTGGACTGCTGGCGTTCTGGGAGCAGCAGCAGGAAGCCGTGGCCAGCTGATCGCGCCGCGCATGCTGCGCTGGTCTCGCCCGGGAAGCTGCTGCCGGGCAAGCCCGGCACTGCGGGGTGCGACGAATCGTCCATGGTGGGCGGCGCCTGCCGCGCAGGCGCCCGCCGCGCAAACGCGGCACGCTGGCCGCCCTAGATGTCCTCGTGCAGGCCGCACTCGCGCTTGAGGCCGAAGAAGCGGGTGTCCTCCTCGCGCATGCCCGGTTCCCAGCGGCGGGTGGTGTGGTAATCGCCGATGGACACATAGCCCTGTTCCCACAGCGGGTGGTAGGGCAGGTCATGTTGCTTGAGGTACTGCCACACGTCGCGGTCGCTCCAGTCGGCGATCGGGTTGACCTTCCAGCGCGCGTCGCGGCGCTGCAGCACCGGCGTGGCGGCGCGGCCGCTCGACTGGCTGCGGCGCAGCCCGGTGAACCAGGTGCCGGCCTGCAGCTCGTCCAGCGCGCGCTTCATCGGCTCGACCTTGCGCAGGTTGTTGTACTGCTCGATGCCGACCAGGCCCTGTTCCCACAGGCGGCCGTGGCGGGCCTCCATCCAGGCGCGGCTGACCAGCGGCCGGTACACCTTCAGGTTCAGGCCCAGGCGCTCGCTGAGGGTGTCGGCGAAGCGGTAGGTTTCCGGGAACAGGTAGCCGGTGTCGATCAGGATCACCGGGATGTCCGGCCGCTCGCGGCTGAGCAGGTGCAGGGTCACCGCCGACTGCGCGCCGAAGCTGGAGGACAGCACGTGGGTGCCGGGCAGGTGCTGCAGCGCCCAGCGCACACGCGCGGTCGCGTCCATCGCCTCGAGCCGCGCGTCGAGCGCGGCGGTTTCCTCGGGGGACGCGGTGTTGCCGGTGTGGCGGGAAGACAGGGGCAGAGCGCTCATGCGTGCAGTTCCACGGCAATCTGGCGGTGGGTCGGGTAGGGCGGCAGTTCGATCAGCCCGCGGCGGTGCAGGAAGTCGCCGAAGCGTTCGTCCGCGTCGCGTTCGGCGGCATAGCGCGCCAGCAGCGGCTCCAGCGCCTGCAGGATCTGCGCCTCGGTGACGTTGTCGCGGTACAGCGTGTTCAGGCGCTGGCCGCGGTGGTCGCCGCCAAGGAACAGGTTGTAGCGGCCCGGCGCCCTGCCGACCAGGGCGATTTCGGCCAGGTACGGGCGCGAGCAGCCGTTGGGGCAGCCGGAGATGCGCAGCAGGATCGGCACCTCGCGCAGGCCGTGCCGGGCCAGCAGCGGTTCCAGCGCGGCGAGGAAGCCGGGCAGGTAGCGTTCGGCCTCGGCCATCGCCAGCGCGCAGGTCGGCAGCGCCACGCACGCCACCGCGCCACGCGCGGTGGCGGTGGGCGCGTTGTTCTCCAGGTCCAGCGCATGCTGCGCGACCAGTGCGTCGATGCGCGCGCGCTGTGCCGCGGGCACGCCGGCGATGATCAGGTTCTGGTTGGCGGTCAGGCGGAACTCGCCGTGATGCACCCGCGCGATCTCGCGCATGCCGGTCAGCAGTGGCCGCCCCGGGGTGTCGGCGATGCGCCCGCTGGGCAGGGACAGGGTGAGGTGCCACAGGTCGTCCGCACCCTCGACCCAGCCGAAGCGGTCGCCGTTGTGCTCGAAGCGGAACGGCCGCGCCGGCTGCAGCACCACCCCGGCGCGTTCCTGCATCAGCGCCACGATGGCGTCGGTGCCGTGGTCGTCGATGGTGTACTTGAAGCGCGCGTGCTTGCGTTCCTCGCGGTCGCCCAGGTCGCGCTGCACGGTGATGGCGGCCTCGGCGATGGCGAACACCTGTTCCGGGGTCACGAAGCCGATCACGTTGCCCAGCCGCGGGTAATGCGCGGCGATGCCATGGCTGGCGCCCATGCCGCCGCCGATGGCGACATTGAAGCCGGCCAGGTTGCCGGCGTCGTCGACGATGGCGACCAGCCCGAGGTCGTTGGCGAACACATCGACGTCGTTGTACGGCGGCACCGCCACGGCGATCTTGAACTTGCGCGGCAGGTAGGTGTCGCCATACAGCGGTTCGTGCTCGACCCCGCTTTCGGCGACCTTTTCCTCGTCCAGCCAGATCTCATAGTAGGCGCGGGTAGCCGGCAGGAAGCGCAGCGACAGCTGCTGCGCCCACGCGTGCACCTGTGCATGCAGGCCCGACAGCAGCGGGCTGCTGGCGCCCAGCACGTTGCGGTTGACGTCGCCGCAGGCCGAGACGGTGTCCAGCGCCGCGGCGTTGATCGCCTGCATCGTCGCCTTCAACTCGCGCTTGATCACGCCGTGGAACTGGAAGGTCTGGCGCGTGGTGACCCGCAGCGAGTGGTTGGCCCAGGTGGTGGCGATGCGGTCGAGCCCGAGCCACTGCTGCGGGGTGAACACGCCGCCCGGCGCGCGGATGCGGATCATGAACTGGTGCGCGGGCTCAAGCTTCTGCCGCCGGCGCTCGTCGCGCAGGTCGCGGTCGTCCTGCTGGTAGCTGCCATGGAACTTGATGGTGCGCTGGTCCTCGAAGCCCAGCGAACCGGTGGTGGCATCGTCCAGGCCCTGGTGGATGGTGCCGCGCAGGCGCCGGCTTTCGCGCTTGATGGTTTCGACGGATGGGTGGCTCATGGTGTGTCCAATGGCGGTGTGGGTGCGCGCAACACGTCAGTACACGTCGCGGGCGTAGCGGCCTTCGCGCTGCAGCGCGGACAGGTACCCGGCGGCGGCCTCGGCATCGCCGCCGTTGTGCGCGGCCACCACGTCCAGCAGCGCGGCATGCACGTCCCTGCCCATGGCGATGGCGCCGCACACGTACAGGTGCGCGCCACCCTGCAGCCAGTCGTACAGGTCGCGGCCGCGCTCGCGCAGGCGCTGCTGCACGTAGATGCGTTGCTGCGAGCCCGCCCGCGCATCCGTGTGCGGGGATTTCAGAGGGTCGCGGGAGAAGGCCAGGTCGAGGCGATGCAGTTCCTTCTTTTGCAGGGCCTCCTGCCACTCGACCTGGTAGAGGAAATCGCTGTTGAAGTGGCGGGCACCGAAGAACAGCCAGTTGCGGCCGCTGGCGCCGGTCTCGGCGCGTTCCTGCACGAAGCCGCGGAACGGCGCCACGCCGGTGCCGGGGCCGATCATGATGATGTCGCGGCTGGCATCGGCGGGAACCCGGAAGCGTTCGTTCGGTTCGACGAACACCGGCACCTGCGCGCCTTCCTGCAGCGCGGCGAGGAACCCGCTGGCGGCGCCGACATGGCCGCGGCCGTGCGCGTCGTAGGCCAGTTCGTCCACGGTCAGGTGCACCTCCTCGCCCACGCGCCTGCGGCTGGAGGCGATGGAGTAGAGCCGGTGCGCGGCCGGGCGCAGCGCGGCGACCAGTGCGGCGGCGTCCCAGTCGGCCGGCCAGCGGTGCAGTACGTCGACCAGCTGGTGATCGGCGAACACGGCGGCCAGTTCACCGCTGCGGGCCGGCTCCAGCAGGCCGGCCAGGTCGGCGCTGCCACTGCGTTCGGCCACGGTCGCCAGCAACGGGCGCGAAATGCGGGTCAGTTCGCGGTGTTCGCCCAGCCATTGCGCCAGCGGGCGCTCATGGCCGCCATGGCTGACGCCGGTGTCGCCGTCCAGCCCGGTGGCGGCGAGGATCGCATCGACCAGCTGCGGCGGGTTGCGGTGGACGATGCCCAGCGCGTCGCCCGGCTCATAGTGCAGGCCGCTGCCCTCCAGCGACAGTTCGAGGTGGTGCACGCGCTTGTCGAAGCGGCCGTAGTGGCCGAAGGCCGGGCCCTTGAAGTCGCGGCCGCTGATCGGTTGCCGCGTCAGCAGTTCGGCCGCGAATGGATGCTGTGCGCTGTATGCCGTGCCGTGGCCGTGGCCGTGGCGCAGCGGAGTGACGTTGCTGGCGGTCGTCGCGGCGGCTTCGCCCAGCACCTGGCGTGCGTCCGCCAGGGCACGGCTGCGCCACGGCGTGGCGACGCTGTCAATGTCGAGGTCGGCCTCGCCCAGCGGCTGCAGGCGCCGCGCGCCCAGTTCGGCTAGGCGTGCGTCCAGCCTGCGGCCGATGCCGCAGAAATCGGCGTAGCTGGAATCGCCCAGGCCGAGTACGGCGTAGCTGAGCTCCGGCAGCTTCGGTGCGCGCCTGCCGGCGATGAACTCGACCAGGCCGATGGCGTCGTCCGGCGGGTCGCCCTCGCCCTGGGTACTGATGACGATGTACAGCAGGCGCTCGCCGGCCAGTTCGCGGGTGGGGTAGGCGTCGGCGCGGAGCAGCCGCACCGCCAGCCCGGCGGCCTCGGCGTCGGCGGCCAGCTGCTCGGCGGCGCGGCGGGCATTGCCGGTCTGGCTGCCATAGACGATGGTCAGGCGGCCGCTGGCCGGCGCCGCCGGCTGGCCGCCGGGAATCACCGCCAGCGACGGCGGCGGATGGCCCTGGGCCAGCCCGGCGGCGAAGCCGGACAGCCACCACAGGCTGTTGCCGTCCAGGCCCTCGACCAGGCGCGCCAGCAGCGCCCTGCGGTCCTCGGGCAGGGGGCTGGGGGGCACGGTGGCAGCGGCGGCGGTCATGTCCGGTCCGGTCGGGGATGGGGTGACCGATGCTAGGGAGCGGCGCGGGGCGCGGGAAAGGATGCGCGGTTATCGGTTCATGCCCTGCGTTCATTTCTGCGCGGGGCGCGCGGACCCCACACTCGCTGCCCTGCCGGGTTGCGTACCGGCCCGCGCTGCTACCCTCCCGTTTCCAGAGCGTCCCAGAACCTGCCGCAATGACCGCTACCGTGACCCTGTCGCACCTGGACCGGCTGGAAGCCGAGAGCATCCACATCCTGCGCGAGGTCGCGGCCGGCTTTGCCAACCCGGTGCTGCTGTATTCGGTCGGCAAGGACAGTTCGGTGCTGCTGCACCTGCTGCTCAAGGCGTTCGCGCCCGGGGTGCCGCCGATCCCGCTGCTGCACGTGGATACGCGCTGGAAGTTCCGCGAGATGATCGCCTTCCGCGACCGTCGCGTGGCCGAAACCGGCGTGGACCTGCGGGTGCACATCAATCCCGATGGCATCGCCCGTGACATCGGCCCGGTCAGCCACGGCGCCGCGGTGCATACCGACGTGATGAAGACCCAGGGCCTGAAGCAGGCGCTGGATAAATGGAAGTTCGACGCGGCGATCGGCGGCGCGCGCCGCGACGAGGAGAAATCCCGGGCCAAGGAGCGCGTGTTCTCGTTCCGCAACGACCGCCACCGCTGGGACCCGAAGAACCAGCGGCCGGAGCTGTGGAACCTGTACAACGCGCGCATCCACCCCGGCGAGAGCGTGCGCGTGTTCCCGCTGTCCAACTGGACCGAGCTGGACATCTGGCTCTACATCTACCGCGAGAAGATCCCGGTGGTGCCGCTGTACTTCGCCGCCGAACGCCCGGTGGTCGAGCGCGACGGCAGCCTGATCATGGTCGACGACGCGCGCCTGCCGCTGCGTCCGGGCGAGGTGCCGCAGCTGCGCCGGGTGCGGTTCCGCACGCTGGGCTGCTACCCGCTGACCGGGGCCATCGAATCGCAGGCCGACACGCTGGAGAAGATCATCGCCGAAATGCTGGTGTCCACCCGTTCCGAGCGGCAGGGCCGGGTGATCGACCACGACCCGTCCGCGTCGATGGAGAAGAAGAAGCTGGAGGGCTATTTCTGATGAATGCACCGGCAACGTCTTCCGATATCGCCACCTACCTGCAGCAGCACGAATCCAAGCCGCTGCTGCGCTTCATCACCTGCGGCAGCGTCGATGACGGCAAAAGCACGCTGATCGGGCGGCTGCTGTACGAAAGCAAGCGCCTGTTCGACGACCAGCTGGCCGCGCTGGAGGCCGACAGCCGCCGCCATGGCACCCAGGGCGAACGCATCGACTATGCGCTGCTGCTGGACGGGCTGGCCGCCGAGCGCGAGCAGGGCATCACCATCGACGTGGCCTACCGCTATTTCGATACCGATCGCCGCAAGTACATCGTCGCCGACTGCCCGGGCCACGAGCAGTACACCCGCAACATGGCCACCGGCGCCTCCACCGCCGATCTGGCGGTGGTGCTGGTGGACGCGCGCAAGGGGCTGCTGCAGCAGACCCGCCGCCACAGCTACATCATCTCGCTGCTGGGCATCGGCCAGGTGGTGCTGGCGGTCAACAAGATGGACCTGGTCGGCTACGACGCGGCGGTGTTCGAACGCATCGCCGCCGAGTACGCGGCACTGGCCGCGCAGATGGGCATCGCCCACGTGCAGGCGATCCCGCTGTCGGCGCTGGAAGGGCAGAACCTGTCGACGCGCTCGGCGTTGATGCCGTGGTACGACGGTCCCACCCTGATCGAGCACCTGGACACGGTGGCCATCGCCGGCCACGACGGCGGCGGCGGCCTGCGCCTGCCGGTGCAGTGGGTGAACCGGCCGCACCAGGATTTCCGCGGCTTCGCCGGCACCCTCGCCGCCGGCCAGGTGCGCGCCGGCGACGCGGTGGTGGTGCTGCCGTCGGCGCGGCGTTCGACGGTGCGCGAGGTGCTCGGCCCGGATGGCCCGCTGGACGTCGCCCGCGCCGGCCAGGCGGTGACCCTGGTCCTGGCCGACGAGATCGACGTCAGTCGCGGCGACGTGATCGCCGCCGCCGGCGACCCGCCGGAAGTGGCCGACCAGTTCGCCGCGCACGTGCTGTGGATGGACGATGCCGCGCTGCTGCCCGGGCGGCCGTACTGGCTGCAGATCGGCAGCCGCAGCGTGGCCGCCAGCGTCAGCGAGATCAAACACCGGATCGACGTGAACACGCAGGACAAGCTGGCCGCCAAGCGGCTGGAGCTGAACGAGGTCGGCTACTGCAACCTGTCCCTCGACGAACCCATCGCCTTCGAACCCTATGCGCGCAACCGCGCGCTGGGCGGCTTCATCCTGATCGACCGCCAGAGCAACGCCACCGTCGCCGCCGGTACCCTGGACTTCGCCCTGCGCCGTGCCGGCAACGTGCACTGGCAGCACCTGGACGTGGATCCGGCCGCGCGCGCGCGGATCAAGGGGCAGACCCCGCGGGTGCTGTGGTTCACCGGCCTGTCCGGCGCGGGCAAGTCCACCATCGCCAACCAGGTGGAGAAGCGCCTGCACGCGCGTGGCTGCCACACGTTCCTGCTTGACGGCGACAACGTCCGCCACGGCCTGAACCGCGACCTGGGCTTCACCGACGAGGACCGGGTGGAGAACATCCGCCGCGTGGCCGAGGTGGCCCGGCTGATGGTCGACGCCGGGCTGATCGTGCTGGTCAGCTTCATCTCGCCGTTCCGTGCCGAGCGGCAGATGGCGCGCGAGCGTTTCGCCCCGGGCGAGTTCGTCGAAATCTTTGTCGACGTGCCGCTGGAGGTCGCCGAATCGCGCGACGTGAAGGGCCTGTACCGCAAGGCGCGGGCCGGGCAGATTCCCAACTTCACCGGCATCGATTCGCCCTACGAGCCGCCGCAAGCGCCGGAACTGCACCTGTACGCCGACGGCGAGGCGCTGGACGCGATGGCCGACCAGGTCGTACGGCTGGCATTGCGCTGAGGCGCGGGCCGCAGAGCACTGCGGCCGCATTGCACGTGCGGCCGATGCTGCCCGCCCCCCGGCCGGCGGCGCGGCGCTGGGCGGCGCACGTCCGCCGCCCGGGGCGGGCGCCCGCTTGCCTGCCGGCAAGGTGAATGCACGGCCGTCCTGCGCCGTCGCAGGGGCGCTTGCCGAAGTACGCGTCCGCGCCGTCCAGGGTCGTCCCCGGGCGCGGTCCGGCACTCGCGGCCGCCCGCCCCCCGGCGCGGCCGGAAGCCATGGCGGCAGGCAATGGGTGACCCCGCCCAGGTTATGGCCCGGCCCCACCCAATGGCACATCCGGCCCTTCACTGGCGGCGGCTAGACTGCGCGATCGTGTAGCGGACGGAACGACGTATGTTGTGGCGTTTTTCGGCCACCCTGGCCGGTGGCATTGTCTTGGCGCTGGGAATGGCCGCCTGCGGCCGTGGGAGCGGCGATGCGCCGCGTGCGCAGGGCGCGCCGGTGCCGGTCACCACCCAGGTGGTCGCGCGTTCGGCCTGGAACGACACCCTGCAGGCCATCGGCACCACCCGGGCGCGCGAGTCGGTGACCGTCACCGCCAAGGTCAGCGAGATCATCGACGCGGTGCATTTCCGCAGCGGCCAGGAAGTGGCCGCCGGGGCACCGCTGGTGACCCTGCGCATCGACGCGCAGCAGGCGGCGCTGGCGCAGGCCCAGGCCACCTTCGACGAAGCCGACCGCCTGTACCGCCGGCAGAGCGAGCTGGCCACCCAGCAGCTGGTCGCCAGTTCCACCCTTGATACCCAGAAGGCGATCCGCGACGCGGCCGAGGCGCGGGTGCGGCAGATGCGCGCCGACGTGGCCGACCGCCAGGTGCGGGCGCCGTTCGCCGGCGTGCTCGGCATCCGCCAGGTCAGCCCCGGTTCGCTGGTCACCCCGACCACGGTGATCGCCACGCTCGACGACATTTCGCGGATGCATGTCGATTTCCAGGTGCCGGAAGCCGAGCTGGCCTCGCTCAAGCCCGGCGACAAGGTCAGCGGCAGCAGCATCGCCTACCCGGGGCGCAGCTTCGAGGGCGAGGTCAGCACCGTCGATGCGCGGGTCGACCCGGGCAGCCGCGCGGTCACCGTGCGCGCCGATTTCGCCAATCCCGACCATGCGCTGCGCCCGGGCATGCTGCTGGACGTGCGCGTGTTCCGCCCCGAGCGGCAGGCGCTGGTGATCCCGGAGATCGCGGTGGTCCAGGTCGGCCGTGACTCCTACGTGTTCCGGGTCCGCGACGACGCCACGGTCGAGCGCGCCGACGTCAGGACCGGCACCCGCCGCGCCGGCGTGGTGGAGATCGTGGAAGGGCTGGAGGCCGGCCAGCGCATCGTCGTCGACGGTACCGGCAAGCTGCGCCCGGGCCTGCGCATCGCCGACGCCAAGGCCGCGCCGGCCGCCGCCGGGGCCAGCGCCGAATGAAGCTGTCGGACCTGTCGATCAAGCGGCCGGTGCTGGCCGTGGTGATGAGCCTGCTGCTGGTGGTGCTGGGGCTGATGTCCTTCAGCCGCCTGACCCTGCGTGAGCTGCCGGCGATCGACCCGCCCATCGTCTCGGTGTCGGTCGACTACACCGGCGCCTCGGCGGCGGTGATCGAAAGCCGCATCACCCAGGTGCTGGAAGACGCGCTGGCCGGCATCGAGGGCATCGATACCATCAATGCGCGCAGCACCAACGGCCGCGCCTCGGTGAGCATCGAGTTCACCGCCAACCGCGACATCGAGGCCGCCGCCAACGACGTGCGCGATGCGGTCAGCCGGGTCGCCGACCGCATGCCCGAGGAAGCGCGCCCGCCGGAGATCGCCAAGGTCGAAAGCGATGCCGACCCGATCATCTGGTTCAACATGAGCTCCTCGACGATGGACACGCTGGAGCTCAGCGATTACGCCGAGCGCTACGTGGTCGACCGCTTCTCCAGCATCGACGGCGTAGCCCAGGTACGCATCGGCGGGCGCCAGCGCTATGCCATGCGCATCTGGCTGGACCGCGACCAGCTGGCCGCGCGCGGGCTGACCGTGGGCGAGGTGGAATCGGCGCTGCGCAACGAGAACGTGGAGCTGCCGGCCGGGCGCATCGAGTCGGCCGACCGCGATTTCACCCTGCGCGTGGAGCGCAGCTACGTGGCCCCGGCCGATTTCGCCAGCATCCCGCTGGGCAAGGGCAGCGACGGCTACGTGGTGCGGCTGGGCGACGTGGCCAAGGTCGAGCTGGCCTCGGCCGAGCGCCGCGCCTATTACCGCAGCAACGGCGAGCCCGGCATCGGCCTGGGCATCGTCAAGACCTCCACCGCCAACGCGCTGGACGTGGCCCGCGCCACCCGCGCCGAGGCCGAGCGCATCGCCAGGACCCTGCCGGCCGGTACCCGGATCTTCGTCGCCTTCGACAACACCACCTTCATCGAGGCGGCGGTGGAGCGCGTCTATGCCACCCTGGTGGAGGCGATGCTCCTGGTGCTGGTGGTGATCTGGCTGTTCCTGGGCAGCCTGCGCGCGGCGCTGATCCCGGCGGTGACGGTGCCGGTATGCCTGGTGGCGGCGTTCATCGCGCTGTTCGCCTTCGGTTTTTCGATCAACCTGTTCACCCTGCTGGCGCTGGTGCTGTGCATCGGCCTGGTGGTGGACGACGCCATCGTGGTGGTGGAGAACGTGCAGCGGCGCATCGACCTGGGCGAACCGCCGCTGGTCGCCGCGCGCCGCGGCACCGCGCAGGTGGCGTTCGCGGTGATCGCCACCACCGCGGTACTGGTGGCGGTGTTCCTGCCGGTCGGCTTCCTGGAGGGCAACACCGGCCGCCTGTTCCGCGAGCTGGCGGTGGCGCTGGCCGCGGCGGTGGCGCTGTCGGCGTTCGTCGCGCTGACCCTGACGCCGATGATGGCGTCCAAGCTGCTCAGGCCGCACAGCGAGCGCCGGCCCAACCGCATCAACCGTTTCATCGACGGCCAGCTGGCGCGGGTGGCGGCCGCCTACGGCCGGGTGCTGGACCGCCACGTGCAGCGCAGCTGGGTGTTCGGCCTGGTGATGCTGGCCGCGCTGGGCGCCAGCTGGGGCCTGTTCCGGCTGCTGCCGTCGGAGCTGGCGCCGGCCGAGGACCGCGGCTCGTTCCAGATCATCATCGACGGCCCGGAGGGCGCCGGCTTCGACTACACCGTCGGCCAGGTGCAGCAGGTCGAGCGCATCGTCGACCGCTTCGTCGGCCCCGAGGAGCCGATCGTGCGCGCCAACCCGCGCGTGCCCGGCGGCTGGGGCAACAGCGAGGAAATGCACACCGGCCGCATCAGCGTGTTCCTGCAGCCCTGGCGCGAACGCCAGGAAGCCACCGCCGACGTCGCCAGCGCGCTGCAGAAGGAACTGGACGGCCTCAGCGGCGTGCGCGTGCGCACCCAGGTCGGCGGCGGCCTGGTGCGCAGTTTCGGGCAGCCGTTCCAGGTGGTGCTAGGCGGGCCGGAATACGCGGAGATCGCGCAGTGGCGCGACCGCCTGCTGGCGCGCATGGCCGACTACCCGGGGCTGGTCGGCGCCGATTCGGACTACAAGGAAACCCGGCCGCAGATGCGGGTCAACATCGACCGCCAGCGTGCGGCCGACCTGGGCGTGAGCGTGACCGACATCGGCCGCGCGCTGGAAACCATGATGGGCTCGCGCCGCGTCACCACCTTCGTCGACAACGGCGAGGAATACGACGTGCTGGTGCAGGCCGGCCGCGAGGGCCGTGCGTCGCCGGCCGACCTGGCCGCGATCCAGGTGCGCGCGCGTTCGGGCGAACTGGTGCCGCTGTCCAACCTGGTCAGCCTCGGCGAGGTGGCCGAGGCCGGCACCCTGAACCGCTTCAACCGGCTGCGCTCGATCACCATCAGCGCCAGCGTGGCCCCCGGCCATACCCTGGGCGAGACCATCGCCTGGGTGCAGCAGGTGGCCCGCGAGGAGCTGCCCGAGTACGCGCAGATCGACTGGAAGGGCGAGTCGCGCGAGTACCAAAGCGCCGGCGGCGCGGTGCTGCTGACCTTCGCCATGGCGCTGCTGGTGGTCTACCTGGTGCTGGCCGCGCAGTTCGAGAGCTTCATCCACCCGCTGGTGATCATGCTCACCGTGCCGCTGGGCGTGCTCGGCGCCTTCGTCGGCCTGTACGTCAGCGGCGGCACGCTCAACCTGTTCAGCCAGATCGGCATCGTCATGCTGGTCGGCCTGGCGGCGAAGAACGGCATCCTGATCGTGGAGTTCGCCAACCAGCTGCGCGACGCGGGCCGCAACGTGCACCAGGCCATCGTCGAGGCCTCGACGGTGCGCCTGCGTCCGATCCTGATGACCTCCATCGCCACCGTGGTCGGCGCGGTGCCGCTGGTGCTGGCCGGCGGCCCGGGTTCGGCCAGCCGCGGCACCATCGGCATCGTGGTGATCTTCGGTGTCGCCGTTTCCACCTTGCTGTCGCTGTTCGTGGTGCCGGCGTTCTACGCGCTGCTGGCGCCGTACACGCAGTCGCCGGAAACGGTGGCCAACGAGCTGGCCAGGCAGGAACGCGACACGCCATCGGTGGGCGGGCATGCGTGAGCCGCCCGCCATCGGCGCGGTGCGGCTGCGCCACTGGCGGGCGGACGACCTGGCGTCGCTGCTGCGGCATGCCGATGACGCGGCGGTGTCGCGCGGGCTGGGCACGCGCTTCCCGTATCCCTACACCCGTGCCGACGGCGAGGCGTTCCTGTCCGGGCAGGTGCTGGACCTGTCCGGGCCGGTGTTCGCGCTGGAGATCGACGGCGAGGCCTGCGGCGGCATCGGCGTGCAGCAGGGCAGCGGCGAGCGCCGCCATGGCGCGACCCTGGGCTACTGGCTGGGGCGGCGCCACTGGGGGCAGGGCATCATGACCACGGTCGTGGACGGTTTCGCGCCGTGGGTGATGGAACAACTGGGCCTGTACCGGCTCGCGGCACAGGTCATGGCCGGCAATCCCGCCTCGGCGCGGGTGCTGCTCAAGACCGGTTTCATCGAGGAAGGCCTGGAGCGCCAGGCCGTGTTCAAGGATGGCGTACTGCACGACATGCGCTGCTTCGCCCGCCTGCGGGCGTGGCCGCCGGGGTCGTGACGGCCCTGCACAGGGCCCTGCAATCGTGGAAGAATCGCCGGTTCCTGAAGCCGGCACCCGCCTACCTTCAGCCATCCGGGGAGATCGTGTGGAATCCATCGTCGAATTCGTAAATGGCATCATCTGGAGCAATGCGCTGATCTTCATGTGTCTGGGCGCAGGGCTGTGGTTCACCCTGCGCACCCGCGTCATGCAGATCCGCGGCTTTGCCGAGATGTGCCGGCTCACCGTGCGCGGGCAGAAGTCCGATGCCGGCGTCTCCTCGTTCCAGGCGCTGGCCATGTCGATGGCCGGGCGCATGGGCATCGGCAACATCGCCGGCGTGGCCACCGCCATCGCCTACGGCGGCCCGGGCGCGATCTTCTGGATGTGGGTGATGGGCTTCCTCGGCGCCTCCACCTCCTACGTCGAGTCGACCCTGGCGCAGATCTACAAGACCAAGGACGCCGAAGGCCGCTACCGCGGCGGCCCGGCCTACTACATCGAAAAGGCCATGGGCCTGAAGTGGTACGCGGCGGTGTTCGCGGTGGCCACGGTCATCGCCGCCGGCTTCCTGCTGCCGGGCGTGCAGGCCAACGCCATCGCCGACAGCGCGGTCAACGTGCTGTGCACCGGTGCCGACGCCTGCGCTTCGCTGGGCGGTGCGGCCAGCATGAAGCTGTGGATCGGCGTCGCGGTCGCGGCGCTGCTGGGTGTGATCATCTTCGGCGGGGTCAAGCGCATCGCCAGCTTCGCCGAGGTGATCGTGCCGTTCATGGCGCTGGGCTTCATCCTGATGGCCATCGTGGTGATGATGCTCAATGCCGGCAAGGTGCCGACGATGTTCGCCGACATCTTCTCCAGCGCCTTCGGCGCGCATGCGGCCTTCGGCGGCATCATCGGCCAGGCCATTGCCTGGGGCGTGAAGCGCGGTATCTACGCCAACGAAGCCGGCCAGGGCACCGGCCCGCACGCGGCCGCCGCGGCCGAAGTCTCGCACCCGGCCAAGCAGGGCTACGTGCAGGCGTTCGCGATCTATTTCGACACCATGCTGGTGTGCACCTCCACGGCTTTCCTGCTGCTGTCCACCGGCATGTACAACGTGTTCCGCGAGGTCACCGAGGGCGGCGTGCAGAAGCTGGAGGCGATCGTCAGCGGCGTGCCCGGCGTGGCGCCCTCCGAGGGCGCGCTGTTCACCCAGGCCGCGGTCGAGTCGGTGCTGCCGGGCTGGGGCGCGGGCTTCGTGGCGCTGGCGCTGTTCTTCTTCGCTTTCACCACGATCATGGCCTACTACTACATGGCCGAGACCAACCTGACCTACCTGGCCGGCAGCAACCGCACCCACCCGGCGGCGACCTTGGTGCTGCGCCTGGGCATCATGGGCATGGTGGTGTTCGGCGCCTTCCACAACGCCAAGATGGCATGGGCGCTGGGCGACATCGGCGTCGGCCTGATGGCATGGCTCAACGTGATCGCCATCCTGATCCTGCAGAAGCCGGCGATGCTGGCGCTGTCCGACTACGAGCGGCAGAAGAAGCAGGGCCTGGACCCGGTGTTCGACCCGGATGCGCTGGGCATCCGCAACGCCGATTTCTGGCGCGGCAACAAGTAAGCGAGTGCAACGGCAGTGAACAGCCCCTGGAACAACCGTCGTCCTTCCGCGCGCCCGCCGCGCGCCACGCCTCTGCCGCCTTCGGGCGCGCGCGGTGACGGCGCCGGCCCGGTACGCGGCAACGACGAACTGCGCCTGTACGGCGTCAACGCGGTACTGGCGATGCACGCGCGGCGCCCGCAGGCGCTGCGCAAGCTGTACCTGGCCGAAGCGCTGATCCCGCGGCTGCAGCCGTTGCTGAAGTGGTGCGTGGGCAACCGCGTCGGTTATCGCGTGGTCGGCGAGGGCGACCTCAACAAGCTCGCCGCCACCACCCACCACGAGGGCGTGGTGGCCGACGTGCTGCGCGCCGAACCGCAGCCGCTGGCCGCCTGGCTGGCGGCGCTGCCTGACGGGCCGGTGCTGGCGCTGTGGCTGGACGGCGTGGGCAACCCGCACAACTTCGGCGCGATCCTGCGCTCGGCCGCACACTTCGGTGCGGCCGGCATCCTGCTGCCGGCCGAGTCGACGCTGAGCCTGTCCGGCGCCGCCGCCCGCGTCGCCGAGGGCGGTGCCGAAGCGGTGCCGCTGGTGCGCCTGCCGGCGCTGCCGCAGGCGCTGTCGCAGCTGCGCGCTGCCGGCTTCGCGCTGGCCGCGACGCTGGTGGAAGGCGGGCAGGACCTGTTCGCCACGCCGCTGCCGCCGCGCATGGTCTACGTGATGGGCGCCGAAGGCGAGGGCATGGACCGCGAGTTCGCGCAGCACTGCGACCTGCGCCTGTCCATTCCCGGCACCGGCGCGGTGGAAAGCCTCAACGTCGCCGCCGCCACCGCGGTGTTCCTGGCGGGCTGGCGCAGCCGCCAGGCCCGGGACTGAGACCACCCCGGGCGACCCCGGCCAGGCGCCGCCGCAAGGCGGTCGGGTTGCCAGGGACAGGCCCGCGCGGGGCTCGTCGCCGCCGGCCTCGCGCCAGCGGTGCGGTGTATCAGGCGCAGGTGGAGATGCCTTTGTCGGCTCCGTGCCTGCGCGGATCACCCGGTGGTGGCCGTCGCCTTCCACAGCCCGGTTCGCCGCTGCGCCGCAGGCCAACCGGGTCGTGCCCGGGCACCCGCGGCGCGCCGGGCATGGGGCGCGCGGTTGGCTGGCATGCCCCGCTGGCCCACCTCCCGTAGCCACGGCCGCGCTCTATTCACTCTGCTGGCACGGATCCGGAAAGCGCTGCACGCATCCCGCCGTTTCCCTGCCGCCGCGGCAGGCACGTGCCTAGCCGCGGTAGCCGTTGCTGATCGGGTAGCGCCGCTCGCGGCCGAACGCGCGGCGTGAGATCTTCGGGCCGGGCGCGGCCTGGTGCCGCTTCCACTCGCTGGTGCGCACCAGCCGCAGCACCTGGGCCACCACCTCCGGCGCATAGCCGGCGGCGATGATGTCCTCGCGCGACTGCTCCTGGTCGATGTAGCGGTACAGAATGCCGTCGAGCACGTCGTAGGCCGGCAGCGAATCCTGGTCGGTCTGGTTCTCGCGCAGCTCGGC
This sequence comes from Stenotrophomonas sp. Y6, assembly GCF_022436665.1. Taxonomy (NCBI): domain Bacteria; kingdom Pseudomonadati; phylum Pseudomonadota; class Gammaproteobacteria; order Lysobacterales; family Lysobacteraceae; genus Stenotrophomonas; species Stenotrophomonas sp. Y6. The sequence goes on along the minus strand of NZ_JAKUKB010000004.1, from coordinate 292,991 downwards.
CGAAGGCGCGCGCGCGATCACCGCCGGCGGGATCACCGGCGCCCCGCCGACCGTGTTGCGCCACTTCGACAGGCCATACACCTCGGTCTTGTACAGGTCCTTCAGCGGCGCATAGCCGCCGCACATGTCGCCGTAGATGGTGGCGTAGCCGACCGCGTACTCGCTCTTGTTGCCGGTGGTCAGCAGCAGCCCGCCGAACTTGTTGGACAGCGCCATCATGATCACGCCACGGCTGCGCGACTGCAGGTTCTCCTCGGTCACGTCGGCGTCCTTGCCCTGGAACATCGCCGACAGCGACTGCATCAGCCCCTGGAACGCCGGCTCTATCGGGACCGTTTCCAGCTTCACCCCCAGCGCCCGGCACTGCTCGGCGGCCAGGTCGTTGGACAGCCCGGCGGTGTAGCGCGACGGCAATGCCACCGCGGTGACGTTGTCCGCGCCCAGGGCATCCACCGCCAGCGCCAGCACCAGAGCCGAATCGATGCCACCGGACAGGCCCAGCCATACCTTGTCGAAGCCGTTCTTGCGGCAGTAGTCCTGGATGCCGCGGGTGATCGCGCGCCAGGCCAGCGCGTCCATGCTTTCGTCGCCGTCGTCGATCCAGCGCATCGGCAGGAACGACCGCGTATCGGCGTCGTAGTCGACCACCAGCATTTCCTCGGCGAAGGCCAGCGCCGCCGGGTGCACCGTACCGCTGCCGTCGGCCACCACCGAGGCGCCGTCGAACACCAGCGCGTCCTGGCCGCCGACCAGGTTGACGTAGGCGATGGCGGCGCCGCTGTCGCGGCTGCGTTCGGCCAGCAGTGCGTCGCGCTGGGCATGCTTGCCGCGCTCATAGGGCGAGGCATTGGCCACCAGCACCAGTTCGGCGCCCTCGGCCACGGTCGCGGCCAGCGGTTCGGCGAACCACAGGTCCTCGCAGACCAGCAGGCCCAGCGTCACCCCGCCGACCTCGAACACGCAGTTGCCGCCGTCCGGATCGACGTCGAAATAGCGGCGCTCGTCGAACACCGCGTAGTTCGGCAGCTCGCGCTTGCGGTAGGTGGCGGCGACCGCGCCGTCACGCAGCACGCTGGCGGCGTTGTAGACCACCGCGCCGGCGCTCTGCGGCCAGCCCACCACCGCGACGATGCCCTGCACCTGCGCGGCGATGTGGGCGATCGCCTGCTCGCACCCGCGCAGGAACGACGGGCGCAGCAGCAGGTCTTCCGGTGGATAACCGCTGACCGCCAGTTCGGGGAACAGCACCACGTCGGCGCCGTACTCGTCGCGGGCGATCTGCGCCAGTTCGATGATGCGCGCGCTGTTGCCGGCCACGTCGCCGACCGGGAAGTCGTACTGCGCCAGGGCGATGCGGAGGGATCGGGACATGATGTCGGCTGCCTTGTCGTTGCAGGCGTCCACGACGGACGCGGGGTGGGACCAGGACGCCATTATCCCAGATGTGCCGTTGACGCCCGCTGATGTCGGCGATGCCCGGATACGGCAACGCCCCCGGCGGCGGGGGCGTTGCGGCATCGCCCTGGCGTCCGCCCGTTGCCGGGCGGACGCTGCGGGTCATTCCTTGGGCGGCACCACGTCGCGGGCCTCGCTGCCGAAGCTGCCTTCGGCCTCGGCGGCCAGGTAGGCGAACACGGTGTAGGCGGCCACGTTCTGCGCCAGCGCCTTCGGGTCGATCTTGTCCAGGGTGTCGTCGGCGGTGTGGTGCAGGTCGAAATAGTCGGTCCCGTCCTGCGCCAGCCACGCCCAGGCGCCGCCCTTGGCCGCCAGCGGCCCCACGTCCGGGCCGGGGCCGCCTTCGTCCGGGCGGTACGCGATGCCCAGCGGCGCGAGCACCCCGGCGATCTGCGCGGTGGCCTCGCGCGAGCCGGCGGGGTTGCCCGAGCCGGTGTTGAACGCGTAGATGCGGCCGGCTCCGAAGTCGCTCTCGGCGGCGATGTGCTGCAGCGGGATTTCCCCGGCCTTCGCCCGCGCGGCGGCATAGGCGTAGCCGCCGTGCAGGCCCTGTTCTTCGTTGGCGAAGGCGATCACCCGGATGGTGCGCCGTGGCGCCTGCCGCAGCTGGCCGATCAGGTGGCCGGCGGCCATGGTGATGCCGATGCCGGCGCCATCGTCGACCGCGCCGGTGCCCAGGTCCCAGGAATCGAGGTGGCCGCCGATCACCACCACTTCCTTCGGCAGTTCGCGGCCGGTGATTTCCCCGATCACGTTCTGCGAGGTGTAGCTGCCGTCCCAGCCGCAGTCCAGGGCCATGCGGATGCGGGTCGGGCCGCGCGCGACCAGCCGCGCCAGCTGGTCGGCATCGGGCACCGACAGCGCCGCCGACGGCACCGGGGTCAGGCCTTCGTCGAAGCGGGTGATGCCGGTATGCGGCACGCGGTGCGAATCGGTGCCGGCCGAGCGCATGATGTAGCCGATCGCGCCCTTGCGGATCGCCTCGGAGGGGCCGCGGCTGCGGACCGTGCCGCCGATGCCGTAGTCCTCGCCGCTGCGGCTGCGGGTCATCTGGTAGTCGATGAAGGCGATCTTGCCGGCCAGTGAGCCGGCCGGCGCGGCCTTCAGTGCTTCCAGGCTGTCGAAGCGCACTACCTCGCCCTCGGCGCTGCCGGCGGGGCTGCCGCCCAGTGCGGTGATCGCCAGCGGCTGCGCATGCGCGCCCAGCACCTGCGCCTGCTCGCTGCGGCGCTCCCACTTGGGGAAGGTGACCGGTTCGGTCCATACCCGGTCGAAGCCCAGCGCCCTGAACTTGGCCTTGGCCCATTCCACTGCGCGCGCGTCGGCCTCGCTGCCGGCCAGGCGCGGGCCGACTTCGGTGGTCAGCGATTCGACCACCTTCCAGCCGGTATCGTCGGCCAGCGCCTGCTCGCGCAGTTCCACCGCCCGGGCCAGCGCCTGTTCGGGGATGCGGGTGGGGGCGGCGTGCGCAGTGGCGCAGGCAAGCACGGTGGCGATGGCAAGGGCGAGGCGGCGCATGGCGGGCTCCGGGTCGGTTGGGGCGCACCTGGGCGTGCGCGGCCGCTGCGAGGGATTCGCAGACGAAAGAAGCCGCGAGCATACGCCCGCGGCTCCGGCTGCAACCGTGCTGGAGGTCACCGCCGCGCGGCGTTACTTCCTCAGGCTGTCGCGGATCTCGCGCAGCAGCAGCACTTCCTCGCTCGGCGCGGCCGGTGCGGCGGGCGCCGCTTCCTTCTTGCGCGACAGCCGGTTGACCACCTTGACCAGCATGAAAATGGCGAAGGCGACGATGACGAACTGCACCACGGTGTTGATGAAGTCGCCATAGCCGATGACCACCGCGGGGATCTCGGTGCCGTCGGCGGCCACCCGCGCCGGCGCCAGCGTCCAGGCGAGCTTGGAGAAATCGACATTGCCGATCAGCCAGCCGATCGGCGGCATGATCACCTTGTCCACCAGCGAGGTGACGATCTTGCCGAACGCGCCGCCGATCACGACACCGACCGCCAGGTCGATGACGTTGCCGCGCATCGCGAACTCCTTGAACTCACTGATCATTCCCACGGGTTTCTCCTGTATTGCGTGAGGGGTGCGAGGTACAGACTACCCCGACACCGGTCATCCGGCGATCATGCCGTCGCGGCGCGCGATGTCGCCCAGCCGCGCGCTGAAACGGTCGCCGGGCCGCAGCGCGGCCACGCCGGCCGGCGTGCCCATGAACACCAGGTCGCCGGCGCGCAGCGCGTAGAGCCGGGACAGTTCGTGCAGGATTTCGGCCACGTTCCAGATCATGTTGTCCAGCGTGGCGTGCTGCCGGGTCTGGCCGTTGACCTGCAGCGACAGCGCCAGCGGCGCCAGCTCGCCCACCTGCGCGGCGGGCACCAGTTCGCTGACCGGCGCCGAATGATCGAAGCCCTTGGCGATGTCCCAGGGGCCGCCCTTGGCCTTGGCCGCGGCCTGCAGGTCGCGACGGGTCAGGTCCAGGCCGACGCCGTAGCCCAGCACCAGCGACATCGCCTGTTCGACCGGGAGTACACCGTCCGGCGCATCCTGTCCCAGCGCGACCACCAGTTCCACTTCGTGGTGCAGGTCGGCGGTCGCCGGCGGGTAGGGAACCGGTGCGTCGCCGGTGACGATGGCGTCGGCCGGCTTCATGAAGAACATCGGCTGCCCGCGCTCGGCAGCGGAGGCCGGTGCATTGGCGCCCATCTCGCGCGCGTGGTCGGCGAAGTTGCGGCCCACGCAGTAGATGCGGCGCACGGGGAAGGTGCCGCCGCCTGCCACCGGGATGCGGGGAACGGGCGGAGCGGGGATCAGGTCGGTCATGGTCGGTCCGGAAGCGGGAGCTGGCGCCATGATGCCGGACGCCGCCGCCGCGCTGGTAGTACCGCTGGCCATGCGCGCGGGGCAGCGGGCGTCCGCGCATCGCGTGCGCGCGGTGGCGCCGGATGCAACACGCCCGGCAGGAGCCGGGCGCGGGTGTCGAAGCCTGGGGCGGGGACGCCCGGTGTCAGTGGGCGTGCGGCAATGCCGGCTTGCGCACCACGCGGTACTCGCCGTCCATCACGTTGCCGGCGGCCTTGCCCGCGGCACGCGCCTTGCGCGCGGCCAGCAGCTTCCAGCTCAGGCCGACCAGGATCATCGCCGCGCCGACGAACAGCCCGGCCACGACCAGGACCGCGAGGATCGCCAGGCCCAGCAGGCCCAGCGCGATCCGCAGCAACGGGTTGCGTGGCTTGCGCGGCGCGAACAGGTTGCGGAGGGTGGCGAACTGGAAGTAACGGATCTGCATGTCGGCGGTATGACGATTTGGCTGGCCGAAGTATCGGTGGGGAGGCGGGTCAATGAGTGAATTTGTCGTTAAATGCGGTCGCCCATTCATGCTGCCCCCTGGCCGGGCGGGGCGGGCCGGCGTGCGACAATCGGCGCAATTTCCTGCTGTCATGCGGTCCCGCGATGTCCATGTCCGTACCTTCCGCCGTCGAGCTGGCCCGGCTCGACGCCCTGCCCGATCCGGGGTTCCTGCTGGTGGAGGCGGTGGTCGACGGCGATGCCGAGCCGCTGATCCTGTACCGCGAGGGCGCGCAGGTACGGGCGTGGCTCAATGTCTGCCCGCATGCCGGCCGGCCCCTCGACTGGGCGCCGGGGCAGTTCCTGAAGAGTCGCGATGGCCACCTGGTGTGCGCGGTGCATGGCGCCGCGTTCGAGCTGCAGGGCGGGGCCTGCGTGTCCGGGCCATGCAAGGGCGACGCGCTGCGCGCGGTGCCGGTGCGGGTGCAGGACGGCAGGGTGCTGCTGGGCTGATCCCGCCGCCCCCGGCGCGGCTCAGAACATCAGGTTGACCATCACCACCACGACCAGCGTGTAGATCAGCGACAACGGGCCGCCGACGCGCCACATCTCGCGCGGGGTGTACTTGGCCGGGCCCATCACCATCGAGATCACCGGGTTGGACGCGGTCATCAGGTTGTTGGAGGCCGACAGCGCCACGATCAGCGCGAACGCGGTGGGGTTGCCGCCCGCGGCCAGTGCCAGGTTGACCGCGATCGGCACGGTGACGATGGTGGCGCCGACATGGCTGATCACCAGCGAGAACGCGGTGGTCAGCACCGCCAGCGCCAGTTCCAGCACCCAGATCGGGATCCCGGCCGGCAGCTTGTCGATGGTGTGGCCGGCGACCCAGGCCGCCGCGCCGCTGGAATCCATGGCCCAGCCCAGCGGGATCAGCCCGGCCATCATGAAGATGGTCTTCCAGTTGATCGAGGCGTAGGCCTCGTCCATGCGCAGCACGCCGGTGAGCAGCATGCCGGCCACGCCGGTGAGCAGGGTCAGCGCCACCGGCAGGTGCGAGGTCAGCGCGATGATGATGGTGATGGCGAAGATCGCCATGGCGATCTTGAACTTGTGCGGGCGCTGTTCGCCCTTGGGGTAGTCGGTGACCACCACGAAGTCGCGGCTCTCGGCCGCGGCGGCCAGGTCCTGCCAGATGCTGTGGAACACCAGCATGTCGCCGGCGCGCAGCGCCACGTTGCGCACGTCCTCGCGGATCACCTGCTTGTCGCGGTTGATCGCCAGCAGGCTGATGCCGCGTTCCTTGCGCAGCCGCAGCTGGCCGGCGGTCTTGCCGATCAGCTTCGAGGTCGGCGGGACCACCGCCTCGGAGATGCCGGCGCGGCTGGGGTTGAACAGGTCACCCAGGTTGCGCAGGCGCGAGGACATGCGCAGGAACTGGTTCTGCGCGAAGTCGGCCACCAGCTGGCGCGGGCCCATCGCGCCGATCACGCTGCCGACCCAGATGCGCATGTCCGCCGGCGGTGCCAGGCGGGTGTCGTTGCCGGTCTTGAGCGCCAGCAGCAGCGGCGCCTCGAACAGGCTCTCGACCTCGCTCACGGTCATTCCCACCAGCGGGCTCTCGGCGGTGACCGCCAGCTCGAACACCTCGCCCTCGATGCCATAGGCCTTGGCGAAGTAGCTCTCGGTGCGCGCCGGGGTCTGGCCCTCGTCATCCGCGCCTTCGTCGCGCGAGAGCTTGCGGTCGCCGAAGAAGCGGAAGTACAGCAGCGCCGCGGCCAGGAGCGCCACGCCGATCGGCAGCGGCGCGAACATGCGCAGCGGCTCGATGGTGGCGGTGCCGGAGGGCAGGTTGTTGTTGGCCGAGATCAGCAGGTCGTTGAGCAGGATCAGCGGCGAGTTGCCGACCATGGTCAGGCCCCCGCCCATCACGATGGCGGCGGTGATCGGCAGCAGCAGCCGCTTGAGGGTCAGCCCGGTATGCGAGGCCAGGCGCGAGGCCACCGGCAGGTACAGCGCCATCACCGACGGGTTCTGCATGAACGACGAATTGAGGCCGGCGGTGGCGCTGGTCAGCAGCAGCAGGCGCTGTTCCAGCCCGTGCGAGCGGCGCAGCAGCCAGCCGGCCAGCCGGTTCAGCGCGCCGGTGCGGTCGAGCCCGGCGCCGAGGATGGTGGTGGCGATGATGCTCATCACCGCGTTGCCCGAGAAGCCGCCGAAGATCTCCTCCGGCGCGATCAGCCCGGTGACGCCCAGCACCACCATCACCACCAGCGCCACCACGTCGGCGCGGATGCGCTCGAACAGGAACATCGCCATGGTGAAGCCGACCAGCCCGAGGACGAGCTTCATGTCGGTCGTCAGCGTGAGGGCGGTATCCATCAGGGCCGGCAGGCGCGCAGGAGGGGGCGGGAAGCACGCGCGGCGGGTGCGGGCGGCGCAACCCTGCGGCCCGCCCCCGGGGCGGGATGGGGCACCGCATCCGCGATTCCGCGCCGGGTGGCGGCAGCGGTATGCCGGGGGCGGGACGAGGGGCCGGCCTTCCGCACCAGGTGCCTGGCGCTGTCCGCGGATGCGCTGGTGCGTGAAGGCAGCATTCCCTTACCCCTCGGTTCCCGTTCCCTGCCGGTCGTACAGCAGATCCCAGACGCCATGGCCGAGCTTCTGGCCGCGGGTCTCGAAATGCGTCTGCGGGCGCCAGTCCGGGCGCGGCACGCTGCCGCGCGGGCCGGCGCGGTTGACCAGGCCCGGCGTGGCGTCGAGCACGTCCCACATCTGTTCGGCGTAGTCGGCCCAGTCGGTGGCGCAGTGCAGCCGCCCGCCCGGGCGCAGCTTGCGCACCAGCAGCGCGGCGAACGCCGGCTGCACCAGGCGCCGCTTGTTGTGGCGCTTCTTGTGCCACGGGTCGGGGAAGTAGATGCGCACCTCGTCCAGCGCGCCGTCGGCAATCTCCTTCTCCAGCACTTCCACCGCGTCGTGGTGGTAGAGCCTGACGTTGCCGGCGTTGTCGTCGGCCAGTGCGTTGAGCAGGCGGCCCACGCCCGGGGCGTGCACCTCGATGCCGATGTAGTCCCTGGACGGGTCGAATCCGGCGGCGAAACGCAGTGCGGCACCGTTGCCGAAGCCGATCTCCAGCACCTTGGGCGCGTTGCGGCCGAAGGTGGCATCCAGGTCGCGCGGCTGGCCATTGAAGTCGATGCCGAAACGCGGCCAGCGTTCGTCGAACGCGCGCTGCTGCGCGGGAGTGAAACGGCCCTGGCGCAGCACGAAACTGCGGACCTCGCGGCGGCCTTCGGTCACGGTGAAGGGCTTGGGCGGCGCCTTGGAGCCCGCGCTTTCAAAGGGATTGGTCATCAGCCGATCAACCCGTCCACCGGCGAGGACGCGCTGGCATGGCGTTTGCGCGGGATGCGTCCGGCCAGGAAGGCCTCGCGGCCGGCCTCGACCGCCTTGCGCATGGCGCTGGCCATCAGCACCGGATGGCGCGCGCCGGCGATGGCGGTGTTCATCAGCACGCCGTCGCAGCCCAGCTCCATGGCGATGGCGGCGTCCGAGGCGGTGCCGACGCCGGCATCGACGATGATCGGCACCCGCGCGTTCTCGATGATCTCCATCAGGTTGTAGCGGTTCTGGATGCCGAGCCCGGACCCGATCGGCGCGGCCAGCGGCATCACCGCGGCGCAGCCGATCTCCTCCAGGCGCTTGCACAGGATCGGGTCGTCGGAGGTGTAGACCATCACCTCGAAGCCGTCCTTGACCAGCTGCTCGGCGGCCTTGAGGGTCTGCACCACGTCCGGGTACAGGGTCTTCTGGTCGCCCAGCACTTCGAGCTTGGTCAGGTTGTGGCCGTCGAGCAGTTCGCGCGCCAGGCGGCAGGTGCGCACCGCGTCCTCGGCGGTGTAGCAGCCGGCGGTGTTGGGCAGGATGGTGTAGCGGTCGGGCGGCAGCACGTCGAGCAGGTTGGGCTCGCCCGGGTTCTGGCCGATGTTGGTGCGGCGGATGGCCACGGTGACGATCTGGGCGCCGGCGGCCTCGGTGGCCAGGCGGGTTTCTTCCAGATCCTTGAACTTGCCGGTCCCGGTCAACAGCCGGGACGCATAACTCTTGCCGGCGATGACCAGCGGATCGGTGGGGACGTGTGCGTTCATGGGGCGATTATCGCCGATCATGCCAGGCCGCGTGGCGTGGCGTTGTCGCGCAGATGCGGCGCCTGCCGCGCATGCGGCTTGCCCGGTGGGACTGTGTGGGGGAAGCCCCACACCTGCGGCGGCAGAAGATCACCCGCCGCCCAGCGCATGCACGATCTCCACCACGTCGCCGGCGTGCAGTTGCCACTGGCCGTGCCGTCCGCGGGGGACGATTTCGCCGTTGACCTCCACCGCCACGCGGCGTTCCGCCAGGCCTTCGGCGGCCAGCAGCGCGGCCAGGGTGAGGGGCGAGGGGAAGGGGCGGGTTTCGCCATTGAGCTGGATGTCCATGCCGTCATTCTGGCCAGCAGGGCCGGAAAATCCCAGCCCATGCGGCAGTGCAGCGTGAGCCGGCCGTGGGGCGGTGAAAAACTACTTCCATGCGGCGGCGTACGCTGTCGCCTTCCTCGTCCGTCAGGAGTCTCCCCATGCGTGTCGTTTCCCGTCCACTCCGCTCCGCGCTCGCCCTGGCACTGGCCGCCGCCGCCGTCCCGGCCATGGCGCAGTCGCCGTTTTCCAGGACCGTGTTCTTCGGCGACAGCCTGACCGACACCGGCTACTTCCGTCCCATCCTGGTGCAGGCCAATCCCAGCGCCTCGGTGGCGGGCCGCTTCACCACCAACCCCGGCTGGGTCTGGTCCGACTACCTGGCCCGGTACTACGGCACCAATGCCCTGCCCAACGGCAACGGCCAGGTGGGCGACAACTACGCCGCCGGCGGCGCCCGCGTGGGCGTGGATGTGCCCAATCCGCTGAGCCCGCTGCTGCCGCCGACACCGTCGCTCAAGACCCAGCTCAACCATTACCTGGCGGCCAACGGCGGCAAGGCCGATGCCAATGCCCTGTACACCGTGTGGGGTGGCGCCAACGACCTGTTCGCGGTGGCCGGCGGCGCACCGGCGCAGGCCACCATCGGCGCGGCGGTCGCCAGCCAGGTGGGCATGGTCGCCACGCTCAAGGCGGCCGGCGCCCAGTACGTGATGGTGCCGAACCTGCCCGACATCGGCCTGACCCCGTCCTCGCGCGCCGGCGGCCCGGTGGCGATGGCGCAGGGCACCGCGCTGGCCAAGGCGTACAACGATGCGCTGTTCGGCGGGCTCAAGCAGGCCGGCCTGCAGGTGATCCCGGTCGACACCTTCAGCATCCTCCAGGAAATCGTCGCCAACCCCGGCGCCTACGGCTTCAGCAACGTGTCCGGCACTGCGTGCCAGCCGCAGATCACCGCGCAGTCGCTGACCTGCACGCCGCTGAACTATGTCAGCCCGAATGCCGCCGACACCTATGTGTTCGCCGATGGCGTGCATCCGACCACCGCCGCCCACAAGATCCTCGGGCAGTACTCGATTTCGGTGCTCGAGGCGCCGCGCCTGCAGCAGGTGCTGACGCACTCGGCGCAGACCACCGGCCGTGCGCGTGCGGACCAGGTCGGCGGTCACCTGGCGGGCCGTCCGGCCGACGGCATGAGCTGGTGGGGCAACGTGCGCGGCGACATGCAGCGCTACGACCATGGCCGGCTGTACGACGGCATGGCGCCGGCCGGCCTGTTCGGCGTCGACTGGGCGCGTGATGGCAAGGTGTTCGGCGGGTTCGCCGGGTACGGCCGGATGGACGCGGACTTCGGCAACCGCATGGGCGATTTCACCCAGTCCGACACCACCCTGGGCGTATTTGCCGGTTGGTATGGCGAGCGCGCCTGGGTCAACGGGCAGGCCAGCTACAGCTGGCTGGGTTACGACGTCACCCGCAAGGTGCAGCTCGGCCCGGCCACCCGCGAGCACAAGGGATCGCCCGATGGCAGCAACCTGACCGCCGCGCTCAACGCCGGCTACGAGTTCGGCCAGCAGGGCGGCTTCCGCCACGGTCCGGTGGCGGGCGTGGTGTGGCAGAAGGTCAAGCTGGACGGGTACCTGGAGAGCAATCCCGGCGCCACCGCGCTGGGCTACGGCAACCAGGACGTGGACTCCACCGTTGGCCGCCTCGGCTGGCAGGCGCGCTTCGACGGTGGCAGCGTCCGTCCCTACGTGCAGGTCACCTACGACCACGAGTTCGAGGACGGCGGCAAGCAGGCCAGCGCCTGGCTGCAGACCATGGCCGACGTCGGCGCCTACAGGGTTCCCGGGTTGCAGTTCGACCGCAACTACGCCACCGCCGTGCTGGGCGCGCGGATGAGCCTGTGGGGGCTGCAGAGCAACATCGGCCTGAGCGCCACCACCGCGCAGAAGTCGGCGCGCGACGCCACCCTGTTCGCCACGTTCAGCGGCGGGTTCTGAGCCGGACGCGGGCGGCTGTGGACGGTGTCGTGTCGCGGCACCGTCCCTGCCCGGGGCTCCCGTCGAGGTAACGCGCTGCACGTTGGCATTGCGCGGCAGGCCCCGCTCCACATAGACTGCGCATCGCCGCGCGGGTGTAGCTCAATGGTAGAGCAGAAGCTTCCCAAGCTTACGACGAGGGTTCGATTCCCTTCACCCGCTCCATCTTCCAGGTGCCGCGCAGGCACCGAGGCGCCAGCCCAGGGCAGGGCGTGATGTGCCCGGCCTGACTTCCAGGCCCCGCGATGAAGCTCGCCATCCTCTCCCGCAACAGCAAGCTCTACTCGACCCGGCGTCTGGTCGAGGCCGCGCGCGCGCGTGGCCACACCGTGCGCATCCTCGACCCGCTGCGCTGCTACATGCGCATCAACGCGGGTGATTTCAGCATGCACTACAAGGGCCGGCCGCTGTCCGGCTTCGACGCGGTGATTCCGCGCATCGGTGCCTCCATCACCCGCTACGGCACCGCGGTGCTGCGCCAGTTCGAGATGATGGGCACGCGCACGCCCAACCCCTCCGACGCGATCCTGCGCGCGCGCGACAAACTGCGTGCGCACCAGCTGCTGGCCGCCAAGGGCATCGACATGCCGGTGACGGTGTTCGGCGACAACCCGGACGACACCCATGACCTGCTGTCCATGCTGGGGCCGCCGCCGCACGTGGTGAAGCTCAGCGAGGGCACCCAGGGGCGCGGGGTGATCCTCACCGAGAAGCTCAGTGCGTCCAAGGGCACGGTCGAGGCGCTGCGCGGCCTGTATGCCAATTTCCTGGTGCAGGAATTCATTGCCGAGGCCCAGGGCGCGGACCTGCGTTGCCTGGTGGTGGGCGACCAGGTGGTCGCGACCATGCGCCGGCAGGCCCAGGACGGCGACTTCCGCTCCAACCTGCATGCCGGCGGCAGCGCCGGCCCGGCGGTCTGCAGCCGGGCCGAGCAGCAGGTGGCGGTGCGCTCGGCCAAGGCCCTGGGGCTGGGTATCGCCGGGGTGGACATGATCCGCTCCCGGCGCGGGCCGCTGGTGCTCGAAGTCAACTCCACGCCCGGGCTGGAGGGCATCGAGAGCGTTTCCGGTGGCGATGTCGCCGGGCGGATGATCGACTACGTGGTCAACCTCAGGCGCTGAGCCCGGATTCCGAATTGCTTGCACCGTTTTAACGGGTCTTTAATTCCCCCGGCCCTACGCTGGCCCCACTGTGACCAGCCCTCCTCAGCGGGTCCGGTGATCGGGAATCTTCAGGCCCTGGCGGTGCTCGCCGGGGCCTTGTTTTTTGACTTGTTGCCGTCGGTGAGGCGCGCTACAGTCGAACGAATTACCAGACAGGAGGTTGGGGTATGAATCGGATGCTGTTTTTGGCTGCCTTGCTCGTGTTCCCTGCGATGTCCGCAATGGCGGCGCCCGTGGCGGAGAAGCCGTTGATGGAAGGGAAGCCTTATGCCGAGCAGCGCCTGCGCATCATGAGCGACCTGCAGGGAGGCGAGGTATACAGTGAGATCAGCGCGGAGAACCGTGCCCGCGTGGTTGACGCGCTCGGCCGCATCGATGCCCTGCTGGGAACGGGGGGGCATGCCAATCTTCCCGAGAAGGACAAGATAGCGGTTTTCAACGATCAGGATCTGGTCAATACCCTGCTGACCCAGGCGCGCGAAGACAGTCGCCTTGTCTGCCGCCGTGAACGCCCGGTCGGCAGCAACCGGCCACAGAACATCTGCATCACGGTGGCGGCCCGTCGGCAGGCGCGCGAGAACGGGGCTGATGCCCTGCGCGACCTGCGGATTTCGACGCAGAAGGTCGAAACCCCGTGACCGAAGGTCTGTCTTGCCCGGCAGCTTGATAGCCGGGCAACGGCAGGCGGCATGGTTGTTGCCGGCGTGCCGGCGCCACGCCCTTTCCGTGCGCTGAACGGTTTTAATGAAGCTGGAGCCACGGGCCGGGTATGCTCTGCTCTTCGGTAAATGACTGAGGTTCCCAGTGCGCATTCTCGTAATCGAAGACAACAGCGACATCGCGGCCAACCTCGGGGACTACCTCGAGGACCGCGGGCATACGGTGGATTTCGCGGCCGACGGCGTCACCGGCCTGCACCTGGCGGTCGTGCACGATTTCGATGCGATCGTGCTCGATCTGAACCTGCCGGGCATGGATGGCATCGAGGTCTGCCGCAAGCTGCGCAACGACGCGCGCAAGCAGACCCCGGTGCTGATGCTCACCGCGCGCGATTCGCTGGACAACAAGCTGGCCGGGTTCGACTCCGGTGCCGACGACTACCTGATCAAGCCGTTCGCGCTGCAGGAAGTCGAGGTACGGCTCAACGCGCTGTCGCGCCGCGGCAAGGGGGGGCACACCCGGGTGCTGGAAACCGGCGACCTGGAGTACAACCTGGACACGCTGGAAGTGCGCCGCCAGGGCAAGCTGCTGCAGCTCAACCCGACCGCGCTCAAGATCCTGCAGGCATTGATGGAAGCCTCGCCGGCGGTGGTTACCCGGCAGGAGCTGGAAACCCGGGTATGGGGCGAGGAGTTGCCTGACTCGGACTCGTTGCGCGTGCATATCCACGGCCTGCGTGCGGTGGTGGACAAGCCGTTCAACGCACCCATGATCCAGACCCGCCATGGCATCGGATACCGGATCGCCGCACCCGATGCCTGAAGCCGCATCGTCGGCGGTCGTCCACAGGCAGGGGCGCTATCGCCGCCGCCTGCGCAGCCGCATCATCGTTTCGTTCGTGCTGCTGGGCTTCTGCCTGACGGCGCTGTTCGCGTTCGCCACCAACTGGGCGCGCATGCGCGTGGAAAACCAGTTGGTCGAAGATGTGATGAACCGAAATCTGGACGCCTCCTGGCAGAGCTACATCCAGAGCGGTGGCCGCGAAGTGGTGGCGCCGGTGCAGCAGATGCGCGCGTTCCTCTATCGCCCTGACAAACTGGAAGGGTTGCGTCGCGATTATCCCGAATGGGAACACCTGCAGGACGGCATCCATAATTTCAGTGGTCAGGATGCCGACGGCAAGGCGTTTTCCTACAAGGTCGGTGTGCGCAAGACGGACGATGCCTGGTTTTTCGTCGCCTACGACATGAGCCAGTCGATGCGCGGCGAACAGCAGTTGAAGCGCGCGCTGGTCCTGTCCGTGCTGGTGTTCAGCCTGTTGTCCTGGGTGCTGGGTTGGTGGTCTGCTTCGCGGGTGATGCGCCCGGTGTCGGATCTCGCCGCCCGCCTGCAGGCCTACCGTGGCGGCAGCACTCATCCCGAACCCCTTGCACCGCGTTTCCCCGACGATGAGGTGGGGCAGCTGGCCGTGGCGCTGGACGACTATTCCGCGCGCCTGACCGAAGTGGTGCAGCGCGACCGTGAGTTCAATGCGGACGTGAGCCACGAACTGCGCACGCCGCTGGCGGTGATCCGTGGCGCGACCGAGCTGCTGCTCGCGCGTCCGGGCCTGGACGAGAAGGTGCTGCAGCGCCTGCAGCGCATCCAGCGTGCCGAGCAGCAGTGCAGCGATCTGATCGGCTCGCTGCTGCTGCTGTCGCGCAACGAGCGCGGGCAGGGCAGCAGCAACGTCGCCAAGGTCGCCGAGCAGCTGCTTGATGCGCACCGTGCGCAGCTCGGTGGCAAGCCGCTGGAGCTGGTGCTGGAGGGCGGTCGTGACCTGGTCATCGATGCGCCGGAAGCGGCGCTGTCGGTGGCGCTGGGCAACCTGATCGGCAACGCGGTGAAGTACACCCAGCAAGGCCAGGTCCGGGTCCGGGTGCTGGATGACGCGGTCGAAGTGATCGACACCGGCCCCGGGCTGAGCGAGAAGGATGCCGCGAGCCTGTTCCAGCGTGGCTACCGCGGTACCCACGCCGGCCATTCGCAGGGCGGCGGCATCGGCCTGTCCATCGTCAGCCGGCTGTGTGCGCTGTACGGCTGGCAGGTCAGCATCCGGCCGGGCGCCGAGCGCGGCGTGGTCGGCCGGCTGATTTTCGCCCCGGCGGGCTGACCGCCGCGGTGGCGGTGGGCGCTGGACGCGTCAGGGCGGCGTATTGCCGGCAGCCAGGCCCCGGTACAGGCGATCCAGTGCTTCCACCTGCGGCTGCAGGTGCTCCGGGTGCCCGTCATTGACGATCACGTCGTCGGCCAGCGCCAGCCGCTGCGCGCGGCTGGCCTGTGCCTGGATCATGCGCGTCGCCAGGGCGGCATCGATGCTGTCGCGCTGGAGCAGGCGGGCGTGGCGCACCGGCTCGGCGGCGTCGACCACCACGATCCGATCCAGCCAGGGATAGGCTGCGCGACCGCCGGCTTCAGCCAACAGCGGCACCGCGGCGATGGCATAGGGGCTGTCCGCGGCTTCGCAGATTTCTCGCACGCGGGCGCGGATGGCCGGGTGGGTGATGGCTTCCAGTGCCCGGCGTTCGGCGTCGTTGCCGAACACATGCTCGCGCAGCCGCGCCCGGTCGAGGGTGCTGTCGGCCAGCAGCATCGCGCTGCCGAAGCGGCGGCTGATCTGTGCCAGGGCGGGGCTGCCCGGCGCCACCACTTCGCGTGCGGCGATGTCCGCGTCGGCCACCGCGATGCCGAGTCCTTCGAAGCGCTTCGTGACCTCGCTCTTGCCCGAGGCGATGCCGCCGGTAAGCCCGACGATGAAGCGGCTCATGGGCCGTGGCCCGTGCCCAGCGGGTGGGCGGGACCGCGGGCCCGGATCACGCCAGGCCGGCCCACTGCCGGTAGGCGGCGATCATCGGATCGCCCCACATGAAGACCAGCCAGCCGGCGATGGCCAGGTAGGGGCCGAACGGAATGGGCGTGGCACGGTCGCGCCCGCGCGCGTACAGCCAGATCGAGCCGACGATGGCGCCCACCAGCGAGGACAGCAGGATGATCGGCAGGATGCCCTTCAATCCGCACCATGCGCCTAGTGCCGCCAGCAGCTTGAAATCGCCGTGGCCCATGCCTTCCTTGCCGGTGATCTGCTTGAACAGCCACCACACGGTCCACAGCGACAGGTAGCCAACCGCGGCACCGATCAACGCCGGTTTGGTGGGCATGTACAGATTGTCCATGCTGCCGATCAGGCCCAGCCACATCAGCGGCAGGGTCAACTGGTCGGGCAGCAGCTGGGTACGCAGGTCGATGCCGGACAACGCGATCAGGAAACAGGTCAGGACGATCGCGCCGAAACCCTGCCAGCCGAAGCCGAACTGCCACACGCTGGCCAGCACCAGCACCGCTGTCAACAACTCCACCAGCGGGTACTGGATGGAGATCGGCGCCTGGCAATGGCGGCAGCGCCCGCGCTGCAGCAGCCAGCTGAACAGCGGGATGTTCTCGTACCAGCTCAGTTTGTGCTTGCAGTGCGGGCAATGCGAAGGCTCCACCACCACGCCCGGCGGCGGCGGCTCGTAGATGTCCGGCTCGCCCAGGATCTCGCGCGCATCGCGCTTCCACTGCCACTCCATGCGCCTAGGCAGGCGCAGGATCACCACGTTAAGGAAGCTGCCGATCAGCAACCCCAGTCCGGCAGCGGCCGGGTAGCCGATGCCGGGATGCTGGTCGAGAAATGCCATGGGTCAATTATCCAACGACGGAAGCGAGCTTGAAGATCGGCAGATACATGCCAATGACCATGCCGCCGACGATCACGCCGATGAACACCATGATCATCGGTTCGATCAGGCTGCTCAAGGCATCCACGGCATTGTTCACTTCCTGCTCGAAGTACTCGGCGACCTTGAACAGCATGGTATCCAGCGCGCCCGCTTCCTCGCCGATGGCGGTCATCTGGATCACCATGTGCGGAAATACATTGACCTGCTTCATTGCCATGTTCACCGGGTAGCCCACCGCCACATCGTCGCGCATGTGCAGGACGGCTTCCTCATAGACCTTGTTACCGGTGGCGCCGGCGACGATGCCCAGCGCCTCGACCAGCGGTACGCCTGCCCGGAAGGTCACGCCGGTCGTGCGGGAGAATCGCGCAATGGCGCTGTTGTGCATGATCTGGCCGATCACCGGTACCTTGAGGATCAGCCGGTCCATGGTGTGCTGCATCCTGGGCGAGCGCTTGAGGGCGAAGACGAAGCCCACGACGGCGCCCACGGTCACGAGCAATATCAGCCACCACCAGCTGACCATGAAGCGGGATGCTGCCACGATCATCTGCGTAAAAATAGGAAGGTCGGCGCCGAAGCTGCTGAATACCTGTTCGAACTGCGGCACGACAAAAACCAGCAGGACCGCGCTGACGATCAGGGCTACGGCAATGGTCATGGCCGGGTAGAACAGGGCCTTCTTGATCTTGCCCTTTAGCGTTTCGATGTTCTCCTGGTAGTTGGCGATGGTCTCCAGCACGGTTTCCAGGACGCCTGCGCCCTCGCCGGCGCGCACCAGGTTGCGGTACAGCTCGTCGAACTGCACGGGATGCTTGCTGATGGCCTCGTACAGCGACGAGCCCCCTTCCAGGTCGGCACGGATCTGCCCCACGAGTTTGGCCATGCGCGGGTTCTTGTGGCCGCTGCTAATGATGTCCAGGGCGGTCACGATGGGCACGCCGGACTTCATCATCGTCGCCATCTGGCGACTGAAGAAGGCGATGTCCTTGGGTTTGATCGCTTTGCCGGATGCGCCGAACAGGGGCTTGGGCTTGGGTTTGACCACGGTCGGGGTGATGCCCTGCTTGCGCAGCTCGGCGCGGAGCATGTTGGCATTGCGGGCATCCTGTTCGCCCTTCATTTTGGCGCCGCGCTTGTCGGTCCCCTCCCAGACAAACGGCTGCATCTGGCTGGTGTTGCGTTCCACCGGCGGCTTGTTCACTGCGCTACGGGTCACGGACATCGTTCTTCTCCCCGTCCGGCCACTCCCCGGGCCGGACAATTCCTGCATGGTAGCGGGTCTGCGTGGGCGTGGCATCTCGCCCGTCGGCAAGCGTGGCCGCCGTCACGCTCCGGCGATACTTGTGGGCGAAGCAACAAGGAGCTGGCGGATTGGTGATGAAGTGTCGAGATGTGACGCGGCGCGTCACCCTGTTGTCTGGATCGCAGAATCATCATCCGGGGCTTTCCTTCTTCATGGATGCTGCCATCATGCGTACCGGGGACATGGCATGTGGCAGGCCATTGGCACGCAACCTGCTTTTCGACCCTTACGGGGGGCGACGGCCCTTCCGGTGCTCACAATCCAAACCTCTAGGGGATGTACAGATGAAGAAGATGCAGCAGGGCTTCACCCTGATCGAACTGATGATCGTGGTCGCGATCATCGCCATTCTGGCCGCCATCGCGCTGCCGCAGTACCGCAATTACACCCAGAAGTCTGCCAACGGCGCCTGCCTGGCGGAAGCGAAGGCTTACATGGGCACCGCTGTGGCCAACCTGGCCAACAGTTCGGCTGCCCCGGCTTTTAACGCCAAGGCATGTGCTGGCGGTACTGTGCCGACCGATGCCGATTACAATGGTGGCAGCAGCATTACCTTTACCAGCCAGACCAAGGGCAACGCGACCCTGAAGAAGGACGTGGAGTGCAATGCCGGTAGCGGTTCCTGCGACTACCAGTAAGCAATACTGGTTTTGCTTGAATTCGAAAAGCGCCGAAAGGCGCTTTTCGTTTGTTCAGATATTGAATCACTGGAACTGCATGCTGCCCATCACCCGTCGCTTCGTTGTTCTTTCGCTTCTGCCGGCGATACTCGCTTGTGGCGTGCTGCTGCCCGGTCTGGGCGGTGGTTTCATCTTCGACGACCTGCCCAACATCGTACGCAATGCAAACCTGCGCTTCACGGGAGGGGGGGTGGAGGATGTGCTGTACGCGGCGTACAGCTACAACGCCGGGCATTCGCGGGCGCTGTCGATGCTGAGCCTGGCGCTGGATCTCTGGCGCGGCGGGCCTGATCCCCAGGTCTTCAAATCCACCAACCTGTTCATCCATGCCCTGACGACGGTGGTGCTGGCGGTATTCCTGCGGCGGCTGTTGACGCTGGCGCAGTGGCCCGCCCGTCGTGCACTGGCTGGGGCCCTGATCATGGCCACCGTGTGGGCCATCCATCCCCTGCAGGTGTCCTCCGTGCTGTATGTGGTACAGCGGATGCAAACCCTGTGCACCTTGTTCGTGCTCGCCGCGCTGTGGGCCTATCTGGCCATGCGCCAGGCACAGATCCAAGGGGAGCGCAGTCGCCACTTCGGTCTGATGGCGCTGTTCTTCGGTGTTCTTGCCTTTGCCAGCAAGGAGGATGCCGTACTGTTGCCCGTCTACACGTTGGCATTGGAGTTGACGGTGCTGCGCATGCGGGCGGCATCGCCCGTGACCGCAAAGGTGTTGCGCGTCGGCTATGCCGGCTTTGCAGTGGTGGGGTTGGTGGCCTACCTGCTGGTCATCGTTCCACATTATTGGCATTGGGATGCCTACCCGGGCCGCGATTTCAGCAGCAGCGAACGCCTGCTCACCCAAGGCCGGGTGCTGGTGATGTATCTGTGCCAGATCGTATTGCCCTTGCCGCAGCTGCTTCCCTTCTACTACGACGACCTGGTCGTTTCGCGCGGCTGGCTGCAACCCGCCACCACATTGCCGGCCTGGCTCCTGTTGCTGGCCCTGTTGGCGTGGGCATGGCGCTGGCGCACCCGCGCCCCGGTGTTCTCCCTGGGCGTGTTGTTGTTCTTTGCCGGCCATTTCCTGACGAGCAATGTCATCAATGTGGAACTGGCGTTCGAGCACCGCAATCATTTCCCGCTGATCGGCGTGGTGCTCGCTGTCGGTGGGCTTTTCGTCATCGCATGCCAGCGTTGGGCGGTCCGCCCAATGATCATCGCCTTCATGCTGGGTCTGCTTCTCACGCTTGAGGCGGCGGCGACGTTGACGCGGGCTCATTCCTGGGGTGAGCCCATGCGGTTCGCACGTACCAGTGTGGCGATCAGCCCGGACTCCGCCCGCGCCTGGCTCGCGCTGTGTGGGGCCTATTTGGAGCGCACCGGCGGCAAGCAACATGCAGCGGGGATGCGGGAAGCAATCCAGGTCTGTGAGCGGGGGGGCGACCGGACCGGGTCGGCGCAGCTGCTCTCGAATGTGGTGATCTTCAAGACCCTGGAGGGAACCGTTGTGCCTGCCGACTGGGCGCGCTTCCTGGAGGCGCTGCGCAAAGGGGCGGCATATTCAAGCAATCAGGGAATTGCCCTTATAACGCTGGACAACCTGGATCGTGGCATCCCTCTTGATGAAGACGGTGTCATCCAGACGTTCGACCTTATCACCGAACATGCCATATTCCCGTCCGAGGCCTACCTGCGCATGGGGGGCTACATCTACAGCAAGAGCGCGCGGCCCGAGCATGCATTGCACTATCTGCGGCTTGCCGTGGAGGAATCCGAGCCGGACGATCCGCGTATCGACCTGATGCTCGCCCAGCTTGAGCAGGCCGGCCGGAAGGAGTGGGTCGAGCAGTTGGTCCGCGTTCGAGGGCAGAAAGAGTGATCCGGCCGGTACGTGGCTCCGGCCATGTTGGTACGGAATTTGCTTCATTTTCGGATGGGCGGGATGTTGTATGCGCATCCCATGCAGGGGACATACGAGAGAGACGGATGCATGAACAATCCACAGCGCGGTTTCACCCTGATCGAGCTGATGATCGTGGTCGCGATCATCGCGATTCTTGCCGCCATTGCTCTTCCGCAGTATCGCAACTACACACAGAAGTCTGCGAACACTGCTTGCCTTGCCGAGGCAAAGGCTTACATGACCACAGCCGTGGTGGAGCTGGCCGATTACACGTTGCCTGTGGCCTTCGTGCCCAAGGCGTGTGGCGCGGACACCAGCCTGGGGCTTGGGGTGGGCGATTTCGCCACGCCGCGCTCGGTGACGTTCAGGGCGCGTGCCAAGGGCAACAGCGCCGTGAAGGTCGACACCGAGTGCAATACGGGCAGCGGGCAGTGTGCGCTCAAGCCGTGACGCGTTGGCGCCGTGCCATTGCCTGAGCGCGGGCCAGCGGGGGTACTGGGTTGCGGAGTGTCATCCCCCGCTGGGCTGCCGTTTGCCGCCTCCGGCAAGCAGCCGTTCCCAGCATGCCGCCAATGCGGTGGCTGACAGATAGCGCTCGAAGTAGTCGTGCGACTGGCGTGCCAACTGGGCGCGCTTCTCCGGATCCTGTGCAAGCCGGGTGATCGCTTCGGCCAGCGCCTCCGGCGTCGCGTCGCAGGTGATGGCCGGGATCGGCGGACACCCGTCGGGGGTGCTGTAGGCGCGCTGGGTAATGATCGCCTTGCCCGCGGCCAGTGCCATGTAAAGTTTGAACGGCAATACGCGCGCGGCCTTGCCGTCGCCACCGAAGACGCCGAGACATATATCCGCGCGTGCCAGGTGCGTGGCGATTATGCCGGGGGGCTGCCATCCTCGCAGCCATGTCACAGCCGGGTTGTCCTGCAACCAGCGGGACGCTTCGTCGGCCTGCTGTCCATCGCCGATCAGGGTGAATTCAAGGGAGTCCTGCCTGCGCAGCTTGTCGATGGCTTGTGCGATGACCGTGGTGCCCTGGAGGGGCACGAACGTGCCGATGAAGACCACGTGGGTATTGTTGCCCGTTCCGCGCGCACCGTCACCGGCTGGCAGCAGCGCCGTGTCCAGTGCCAGCGGGAAGGCGTGGATACGTTCGAGCGGAACGCCGAACAGCCTGTGAATGTGCTGCGCATTGGCCTGCGTGTCGACGATGACGTGGGTCGCCGCCCCTAGTGCGCGAATCTCGGCGCGGAGCAGCAAGCGTGAGAGCCGTCCGCCGGCCACGCCCATGCCTCTGTCCTGGAAGAGCGAGTCCCAGAGGGTGATGTACGCATCGCAGACGCATCGCGGTCGCCAGCGGCGTGGCAGCCAGGAAAGCAGCCACAGCAGAAAAGCGCTGGGATAGGGAACATAGACCCAGTCGCCCGCTCTGTGCTGCAAGAGCAGCCGGCAGAGTGATGAGGCTGTGCTCCAAGTAATTCTTGCCAGCCCCGCAACCTTCTGCACATGCGTGCCGCGCGCCAATTTCCAGAGATGGAAGTCCGGCCGCAACCAATACGCGATTTCCTCGACCTGGACACCAAGGTGCGATTCGAGCATACGGATGGTTGCACGTGCATTGGGATATCCAGGGCCGTTAAGCGCAACGCCTGCAACCCACATGATGGAGCTTCTGCTCGAGCGTGACGAGAACGTCATGGTTTACGCCGCGCGGCAAGTCCGGCCACGGTGATCAGCACTTCAATGCCGATCGTGATCAAGCGAACCACCATCATTGCCGTCAGCAGCGATATATGCGTGTTCGCGGCCAGCAGGGAAATCACGGATTCCCGTACGCCGAGCCCGCCTGGCACAAGGAATGCGAGCATGCCCGCGAAAGTGCCGGTGAACAGATAAGCGCACAGCTCCAGTAGTGGTAGCTGCCGGACAACGCATGCGTAGGCGGCCAAGTAAAAGGGCATCGCGGCGGCGTAGAGGATCGCCGCACGTCGTAGGGCCGCGGGTTGCTTCACCCAGGCTGTCAGGCGAGCAACAAGCCAGACGGTGAGGACGGGCAGGAGAATAGTCGCTATTCCCAGTGCGTGATAACGGGACAACAACAAGTGCGCGCTGACGGCGATGGTCAGGCACAAGAGCATGGATAGAGCCTGCTCCAGTATTCCACTGTAGACGGCACTGTTGTGCAGACTGCCGAGCTGGCGCATCTGCAACCCGCGGCCGACGAGCTGCCAGATGCCCCCAGGTACGTACTTGGCCAACAGGCTTCGCCCCCAGATGCGCCGTGTGGTGGCTGGTGGCAAACCGCTGTCCAACGCTTCGCATAGTGCAACAAATCCTTCCCGATTGAGCAGGGTGTGGCACGCCATCAGCAGGGCACAGGCAATCAGTGCCATGGGCTCCAAGGCGATGGGTGCCGCATTCACTTGCGATAGTCCGCTGTTCAAGCTCCGCGCGGTGAAGGCTAGCGTGGCTATGGCGAGGCCATAACCAAGCAAGAGTCTCGCCCATGATCTCGGTCGCAAATCAGTCATCCGTCCTGTGCCAGCGGTGGAGATACTGGAAGGTGAAAAGCCCGCGGAAAGGCCAGAAATCAAGTGCTTTTGCGGGCACCATGGACCATGGGTGCGCCTCGAAAAGGCGTAGATTGCGCCGCTCCTGACGCATGTGCAGGCCCGCGGAGCGGCCGAGTTCGATTATGTTGGGGCGGGCGTAGAAGTGCAGGTGGGTCCGGTCATGAATACCGCGATCACGTTGCGGCCAGTATCCGAAGAAGTACAGGTCCACCAATGTCGAAAGATGGCGTACGTTGGGCAGGCTGGTTATGAGTTGCCCATTCCTTGCCAGCATCCTCGCAAGTTTCTTCAACGTACTTGCAGGATCGACCAAATGCTCAAGGACATCCGCGCAGATGATGAGATCAAAGGGGGGTTCGCTTGCAAGCGTTTCCAAGGTCTGGGGGTCATCCACAGATCCTTGGATGACCCGCGGGAAGTAGGTGCGTGCCAACGATGCCCGATCCGGGTCGGGTTCGATTCCCAAGGCATCGCAATGGGGGAAGCTGTCGCGGAGTTGCCTCCCCAGTAATCCAGCGCCGCAGCCAACGTCCAGTATCCGTGTTGGGGAGCCGGTAACGAGCCTCATTACGTCTGGGCGTCCTCCCGAGTAGCCCTGCATGCGCTCGCGCAAAGTTGCGACCGATAGTACGGACATGATCAGTCGTCACGCCGATAGGTAAGGTTGGTGATCTGCTCGGAGATCAGCCCGATCAGGAAGATGATGACCGCCGCGCTGAACAGCAGCGTGCTCATGTTGGTCAGCCGGTGCATCGTGGCGAAGGTATAGCCGTAATACCCGAGTCCGGTGAGGAAAAAGCAGACGGCGATCGGTGCGAACAGCTTCAGTGGCGAGTACAGCGTGGCGATCTTGAAGATGATCAGCAGGAAGCGGATGCCGTCCTTGATCGGGCGGATATGGCTGCTGGTGCCCACGCGCCGTGCGACCGGAATCGGCACGTAGGCCACCGGGTAGGCGCTGCGGAAAAACGCCATGGTGCTGGTGGTGGGGTAGCTGAAGCCATTGGGCAACAGGTGCAGGAATTCGCGGAAGCGCTCGGCCCTCACGGCCCGGAAGCCGGACGTGAGATCGTCGATGCGATGGCCGGTCATGTGGCTGGCGAGGCGATTGTAGAAGCCGTTGGCCAGGCCGCGGTGCAGGTTGGCCTGGCCGCTGCGGTCGCGAGCCCCGACCACCATGTCGTAGCCCTCGTCCAGCTTGGCCAGCAGGGCGCCGATGTGCTCGGCGCTGTGCTGGCCATCGGCGTCCATGAACACCAGTATCTCGCCACTGGCGGTGCGTGCGCCGCGCTTGATCGCCGCGCCATTGCCCATGGAGTAGGGGTGGCTGACCACCCGGGCGCCGTGGCCGGCCGCAATGGTGGCGGTGGCGTCGGTGGAGCCATCGTCGACCACGATGACCTCCGCCAGCGGCCAGGCCTGGCGCAGTGCCGGCAGGGTGCGCTGCAGCCCCTCGGCCTCGTTCTTCGCCGGCAATATGATGCTCAATCGCTGCACGTTCTTTACCCGTCGTTCTCCCCGGCGGACATGGTAGCGGGAACCTGCCGCCCTGGGATGGAGCGGGTTCTCATTCCTTGTGCTGGGGCCATCGGCATAGAATTGTGTCCTTGCCGTTGCCATCCACCGGGGTGCCCGTTGAAAGCTCTTGTCTGCGGCGGCGCCGGCTATATCGGCAGCCACATGGCACGGTTGCTGGCGGCGCATGGCCACGAGGTGGTGGTGCTGGACGACCTGTCCACCGGGCACGCAGAGGCGGTGCAATGGGGGCGGTTGATCCAGGCCGACGTGCTGCACCCGCCGTCGCTGGAGGCCGCATTCGCCGGGCAGCGGTTCGACGCCGTGTTCCATTTCTGCGCGCGCTCGCTGGTCGCCGAGTCGATGGTCCGGCCCTATGACTACTACGCCAGCAACGTGGTCGGCACCCTCAACCTGCTTGAGACGATGCGCCGGCACGGGGTGCGGCGGCTGGTGTTCTCCTCGAGCGCGTCGGTGTTCGGTCACCCGGTCGCCGGCATGGTCGACGAGGACCATCCCGCCCGGCCGATCAACCCGTACGGGGCGAGCAAGCTGATGGTCGAACGCATCCTGGCCGACGCGGCGACGGCCTACGGGCTGGATTCGGTGGCATTGCGCTACTTCAACGCGGCCGGCGCGACGGCCGATGCGTGCATCGGCGAGTCGCACGCCTGCGAGACCCACCTGATTCCCAACGTGCTGCGTTCGGTGCTCGGGAGCGGGCCGGCGCTGAAGATATTCGGCGGCGACTATCCCACGCCCGATGGCACCTGCATCCGTGATTACGTGCATGTCGAGGATCTGGCGCAGGCGCACCTGCTGGCGCTGGATTACCTGGATGCCCATCCGGGCGCGCATGCGTTCAACCTCGGCAACGGGCGCGGCTTTTCCGTGCGCGAGGTCATCGCCGCAGCGTCGGCGGTCACCGGGCGCGCCGTGCCCTGGGAGATGGCGCCGCGCCGTGCCGGCGATCCGGCGGTGCTGGTCGCTTCAAGCCGGCGGGCGCAGGCGGAACTGGGCTGGTCGCCGGCCTGGACCGACCTGGAGGCCATCATCGACAGTGCCTGGCGCTGGCATCGCACGCAGCCCTGGTGAGCCGGCGTTGCGGCGCGTTGGTCAATAGGTGACCACCCGCACCGGCTGCAGGCTGCCGGCGTCGAGCACCACGCGGCCGGCACCGTGCCGGGCCACGATCGGCAGGCTGCGGAACGGGGTGTCTGCCGGGTTGGCAGCGGGCTGGCCGTCGGCGGTGCTGGGCGTGGCGTTGAAGGCCAGCCGCGGTACGACGTCGGCGTAGGGCACGTACCACGCCGGCTTCCGCTCCCGTTCCCTCCCGGTATCGAGGAAGGCGGCGAGCGCGGAGTCGTGGCCGCTGCGTGACGTTCCCGGTCGCAGGCCCACCAGCCGTGGCGCGCCCCATGCCAGCCGCGACCAGCGGGGATCGCTGGCCCGGCCCAGGTCGGATGCCTCCACCTCATTGGCCAGGACCACGGCCAGGCGCATGTCGCTGGCGACCACGAATGCCGGCCGGGTCTGCCACAGCATGTGCAGCCCGAAGAGCAGGAACGCCAGCTGCAGCAGGCCGATGATGGCCAGATCCAGGCGCAGGCTTGCCTTGCCGGGCTTGAATGCGACCAGGGTCAGCAACGGCCCGGCGGCCATCTGCGCACCCAGCAGCAACCCCAGCAGCGGCAGCACCCCCGAGATGCGGTACAGCCCCCAGGGGTGCCATAGCGGCACGATGATGGCGGCGATCGCGGCGACCAGCACCAGGCTGGCCAGGGCATGCACGGCGGCGGCTTTCCAGCGGGTCATGGAAGAATGGGGGCAGGGGGAAGGCGCCATGTCCAATGGCGGGGGGGTCTGGACGGACGTGTTGGATGGCGTCCGGTGTTGCGGCTTTCCTGCCCTATGCCTGGGAGATCAGCATATCGATCGCGCCGATCAGCGTGTTGGCGTGAGCCGACAACGAGTGCACGGGTTTGCCCAGTTTGCTGGCCGGCACCGACACCATCTCAAGTGGGTGCAATACGCATTGCTTGTGCTCGATCACGAAGATCGGGTTCAAGGTGGCGTGGTGGATGTCCGGGAGCGCTGTACGCAGTACCAGCGGAACCACCATCCTTCGGTGATATCCGCCCAAGGAGGGCGATTGCACATCCACCACGTAGGGAATCGCCGGGTTCCTGCCTGGATTCTCGAAGACGTCGTACTGGGCCATCAGAGCGTGGAGAACTCGTCGGCGATGGAGCCGTGGCGGTTGTTGAAGTCGTTCCAGACATCCGTCGATTTCTTCAGGCGCTCACGGTCGTTGCGCAATTCAAGGGTCTTTCGTTCGACAAAACTTGCCAGCATGGCTTCCACCTCGGCGGACAGGTTCGTGGTCAGGTTGCGGGCCTGGGCGACCAGATCCTGATTCAGGGACAGATTGACCGGGCGTTTGGGGGCAGTGGTGTCGTAGAGGGCAAGCATTGGAATTTTCTCCGGCCTCATGCGCATTATATGCGCATCGGCGTTGTGGGCAACGCATCGCGCCTTACCCAAGGCGTCCGCCATCCCGCTTCCCCCCGTACAATCGCCCAACTGTCGTCCATGCCGGGGAACACCATGAATACAGCCGTCGCCGCCAATCTCGTGGGCATCACCGGGATCGCCCGCCGCCTGGTGCAGGACGGTGCACTGGACGAGACCGCGGCGCGCAACGCGATGGCGCAGGCGGCGGCGGCCAAGGTGCCGCTGGCGCAGTGGCTGGCCGAGAAGAAGCTGGTCAACGCCGCGCAGCTGGCCGCGGCCAATGCGGTCGAGTTCGGCATGCCGCTGCTGGATGCCTCGGTGTTCGACGCCAACCACAACGCGATGAAGCTGGTCAGCGAGGAGCTGCTGCGCAAGCACAACGTGCTGCCGCTGTTCAGGCGTGGCGGCAAGCTGTTCATCGGCACCAGCAACCCGACCCAGTCGCTGGACGAGATCAAGTTCCATACCAACCTGGTGGTCGAACCGATCCTGGTCGATGAGGACCAGATCCGGCGCACGCTCGACCTGTGGGTGGCGAGCAACGAAAGCCTGACCGGCGGGCTGGGCGACGACGAAGAGGGCATGGGCGACCTGGACGTCGCCGCCGGCGACGAGGACATGGGGGGCGGTGGCGATACCGGCATCGACGCCAAGGGCGACGACACCCCGGTGGTCAAGTTCGTCAACAAGGTGCTGGTGGACGCGATCCGCCGTGGCGCCTCGGACATCCACTTCGAGCCGTACGAAGACGACTACCGGGTGCGGTTCCGCATCGACGGCCTGCTCAAGACCGTGGCCCGGGCGCCGGTGAAGCTGCGCGAGCGCATTGCCGCGCGCCTGAAGGTGATGTCGCAGCTGGACATCGCCGAGAAGCGGGTGCCGCAGGACGGCCGCATCAAGCTCAACCTGTCCAAGACCAAGCAGATCGACTTCCGCGTGAGCACGCTGCCGACGCTGTTCGGCGAGAAGATCGTGCTGCGTATCCTCGACGGCAGCGCGGCCAAGCTGGGCATCGACAAACTGGGTTACGAGCCGGTGCAGCAGAAGCTGTTCCTGGACGCCATCCACAAGCCGTACGGCATGGTGCTGGTGACCGGCCCCACCGGTTCGGGCAAAACGGTGTCGCTGTACACCGCGCTGGGCATCCTCAACGACGAGACCCGCAACATCTCCACCGCCGAGGACCCGGTTGAAATCCGCCTGCCGGGCGTGAACCAGGTGCAGCAGAACAACAAGCGCGGCATGACCTTCGCCGCGGCGCTGCGCTCGTTCCTGCGCCAGGATCCGGACGTGATCATGGTCGGCGAAATCCGTGACCTGGAGACCGCGGAGATCGCCATCAAGGCGGCGCAGACCGGCCACATGGTGCTGTCCACCCTGCATACCAACGACGCGCCGCAGACCATCGCGCGCCTGATGAACATGGGCATCGCCCCGTACAACATCACCTCTTCGGTCACCCTGGTCATCGCCCAGCGCCTGGCGCGACGCCTGTGCGCCAACTGCAAGAAGCCGGCGCACCTGCCGGACAATGCGCTGCTGGCCGAGGGGTTCACCCAGGAGCAGATCGACAAGGGCATCCAGCTCTACGAGCCGGTCGGCTGCGATGAGTGCACCGAGGGCTACAAGGGCCGTACCGGTATCTACCAGGTGATGCCGATGACGGACGAGATCGCCACCATCGTGCTGCAGGGTGGCAACGCGCTGGACATCGCCGAGGCCGCGCAGAAGATCGGGGTCAACGACCTGCGCCAGTCGGCCCTGCTCAAGGCCGCGCAGGGGATCACCAGCCTGACCGAGATCAACCGCGTCACCAAGGACTGACCCGCCCCGGGCGCCCCCCTTCCGTCCACGGAAGCCGGCGCCAGTTGCGAGGCCAGGCGGCCGGTCGGGGGGTGTTTCCGGGCTTGGCCCGGGCAGCCCGGGCCGCTGCTGCCGGCCTGTCCCGGGACAGCCACCGGCCACCCCGGTGACGGGTGCCCGGAAGCCCGCCGGGGCGGCCCTCCCGGGGCCCTCGAAGGCAGTTCCACCGCCGGCCATGATTGCGCTACGCTGGCGCGGCACGTGTCGGTCCAGGGCAGCCAGGTCTGGGGGGAAGGGGCATGAGCGGTAGCGCATGGTCGGGCGAAGACAGGATGTTCGAGTTCCGCCAGGAACTGGTCGATGGTGGCCAGCCGCCGGACAGTCCTCCTTTCACCGTGTTGAGCGTCGATGACGATCCCGGTTTCCAGCAGTCGCTGCGCATGGCGCTGTCCGATTTCCGTTTCAACGAAAGCCCGCTGCGGCTGCTGACGGCGTCATCGTCCAGCGAAGCGCGCGACGTGATGGCCGCCAACCCGGGCATCTCCGCGATCCTGCTCGACGTGGTGATGGAGACCGACGACGCCGGCCTGCAGCTGGTGCGCGCGGTACGCGAGCAGCTGGGCAACTCCGAAGTACGCATCGTGCTGATCACTGGGCAGCCGGGCATGGCGCCGCTGCGCAAGACCCTGCAGCAGCTGGACATCAGCGAGTACTGGCTCAAGACCGATCTGTACCGCGAGCGGCTGCAGGGCATCGTCACCGGCTCGCTGCGGACCTGGAGCGAGATCCACGCGCTGGCGCGGGCCAAGCGCGGCCTGAAGCACATCGTGCAGGCCGGCAGCCGCCTGGCCGGGCTGCGCGACCCCGACGATTTTTCGCGCCAGCTGCTGTGCGAACTGGCGGCATTGCTGGAAGTGCCGCTCGATGGCCTGGTGTGCGTGCACGACGGTTCGGCCGACCTGCCGGTGTCCGAGGCGATGGTGACCGCAGCCGATGGCGGCTTCGCGACGCTGCAGGGGTGCCGCGTGCAGGACATCGCCGACCCCATGGTCCGCGACCTGCTGCTGGACGCGTTCACCCGCCGCTGCAGCATCGGCATGCCGTCCAGCCAGGTGCTGTTCCTGGATGGCGGCGGCACGGTGGCGCCGATGGCCATCTACCTGGCGACCGAGCGTTCGCTCGACGCCGAGGAGCACGAACTGCTGCAGGTGTTCGTCACCCATGCCAATGCCGGCCTGGTCAATGTCGACCTGGCGGCGCGGCTGGAGCGCGTCGCCTATCGCGACAGCCTGCTGGACATCCCCAACGGCAATGCCCTGCGCCGTGACCTGCGGCAGGTGCTGGAGCAGCCCGGGCGCTGTGGGCAGAGCCTGCTGGTGGTCGACCTGGGGCAGTACAGCGACGGCAGCCTGGCACTGGGGCCGGAGCAGGGCGACCTGCTGCTGCAGCGCATGGCCGACCGCCTGGCACAGATGTATCCGCCGCCGTGCAGCATCGCGCGGCTGCACGAAGGCACCTTCGCGGTACTGGGCCCGTCCGCGCACCTGGCCTCCGAT
This sequence comes from Stenotrophomonas sp. Y6, assembly GCF_022436665.1. Lineage (NCBI taxonomy): Bacteria > Pseudomonadati > Pseudomonadota > Gammaproteobacteria > Lysobacterales > Lysobacteraceae > Stenotrophomonas > Stenotrophomonas sp. Y6. Next base: position 262,339 of record NZ_JAKUKB010000004.1, on the reverse strand, counting down.
CCCGTCGATGCGCTGGAACAGAGCGAAGACACCGGTGAGCTGCCGTTCCTGCGGGTCGATGCGGCACGGGTGGATCTGGACCAGTACCGCGGCGGCGCGGGCGGCGCGGTGGCCGCCGGCCTGCTGCTGGTCACCCGGATCCGTGCCAATGGCGGGCACGGCGTGGCCGAATACCAGGTCGAGAGCGAGCAGGAGAACCTGTGCCGCTTCATGGAGTCGCGCGCGCTCTACCGGGCGCTGCGCGAGGACCGCGTCGGCATTGCGCTGCAGGCACAGGTGGATCTCGAGACCGGGGCCATCGTCGGCGCCGAGGCGCTGGCCCGCTGGACCGAGGACGGACGCCCGCAATCGCCGGCCAGCTTCATTCCGGTAGCCGAGGCCAGTGGCCTGATCGTGCCGCTGGGCGGGCGCGTGATCGAACTGGTCTGCGAGGCCCTGCGGGCGATGGAGCAGGCGGGTTTCCCGGACATCCCGCTGTCGGTCAACGTGTCGCCGCTGCAGCTGGGCCGTCGCGAGTTCATCGAGGAACTGGCCGCCATGGTGGCGCGCCACGGGATCGAGCCGCGGCGGATGGAGATCGAGATCACCGAGGGCGCGGTGATGAGCGATTACCAGGATGGTCGCGAGCTGCTGGCGCGCCTGCGCCGGCTCGGCTTCGGCATCGCGGTGGACGATTTCGGGACCGGCTATTCGTCGCTGCGCTACGTGCATTCGCTGCCGGTCACCCGGCTCAAGCTGGACCGGCAGTTCACCGCCGGCGTCGGCGAACAGGGCGAGCAGGGCGAGGGCGCCAACGTGGCGGACATGATCATCACCCTGGGCCACCGGCTGGGCCTGGACATCGTCGCCGAGGGCGTGGAAACCCCCGCCCAGGTCGAATGGCTGCGCCGCCACGGGTGCCCCTGCGCGCAGGGGTTCCTGTTCGCGCATCCCGAACCGGTGGGGGACTTCATCGCGCGCCTGCGCGGCCAGGGCTGAGCCATGCGCCGCCTCTGGCAGTGGCCGCGGCTGCGTTGGCAGGAAGCATGGGCCGCGATGCGCGCGCATCCGTGGCGGGTGACGCTGATCGCCGCCCCCTGGCTGCTGGGCCTGCTGACCGTGGTGCCGATGCTCTGGTACGAAATGGACCGGGCCTTGCGCCTGCCCGAACGCCAGGCCGCGCAGGATGCGCTGGAGAATGCCGCGCAGTCGATGCTGCGCCGGCTGGGCCGGTTGCGCGACGACACGCGCTTCATCGCCTTCCTGACCCCGCGGCTGCTGGAAACCGGGTCGGAGGCGCAGTTGCTGGAAACCTACACCAGCTTCCTGATGGCCGGGCGCGATTACCACAAGGTGCGCTGGATGGACGCGACCGGGCAGGAGCGCCTGCGCGTGGACCAGGAGGGCGGCAGCATCCTGCGCGTGCCGGGCGGCGCGCTGCAGGACAAGCGCGGCCGGCCGTTCTTCGAGAATGCGCTGCTGCTGCAGCCGGGCGAGATCCATCTTTCCCCGCTGGACCTGAATTTCGAGAATGGCCGCATCGAGCAGCCGTTGCGGCCGACGCTGCGCGCCTCCTCGCCGTTCCTGATGGCCGATGGCAGCGTCGGCGTGGCCGTGGTGAACCTGCACGGCAGCGTGCTGCTCAAGCGCCTGCGCGACCGTGCGTCGCAGTCGGGTTTCAGCCTGTACCTGGTCCATCCCGACGGCTATTGGCTGCTGGGCCCCACCCCGGGCGAGGCCTGGGGGTGGCAGCTGGGCCACGCCGAGCACACCGTGGCGACATTCGATCCGGCGCTGTGGGCCGCCATGCAGCGACGGTCCGCCGGCAGCTGGCGCGACTGGAGCTTCACCACCCTGCAGGCGGCCTGGCGTGGTACCGAGGGCGACCTGCTCGCACACGCCGACCCGACGGTGGGGCAGCTGCGCCTGCTGGTGCACCGCTCGCGCCCGCCGACCGCGCGCTGGAAGGCGGTGCTCGGCGGCCTGGCGCTGCTGGGCGGCGTGCTGGTGCTGTGGCTGCTGCTGGCGCAGGCGCGCGGCATGGCGCGCGAACTGGCGTACATGCAGCGTCTGCGCGACAGCAATGCCGCGCTGGAGCTGGCCAACGAACACCTGCAGGCGGCGCAGCAGGAACTGGCGCGTGCCGAGCGCCTGTCGTCGCTGGGGCTGATGGTGGCGGGCGTCGCGCACGAAATGAACACCCCGCTGGCCAGTGCGCAGCTGGCACTGGGCACATTGCGTGGCGGCATCGCCCGCCTGCAGGCGCAGGTCATGGCGGGTCTGCGCCGGTCCGAGCTGGAGAGCTTCCTGGACGAGGCCACGGAGGCCTGTACCCTGGCCGACGGCGAGCTGCGGCGCACGTCGGCGCTGGTGCAGCGGTTCAAGCAGGTGGCAGTGGACCGCGCATCGCTGGAGCGGCGCGATTTCGATCTGGCGGAGGTCCTGCTGGATGCCGACCCGCGGCTGCGCCGCGGCAGCCTGGACGAGGGCATCGCGCTGGAGCTGGACCTGGAGCCGGGCATCACCCTGCACAGTTACCCGGGGCCGCTGGAACAGGTGGTCGCCAACCTGCTCAACAATGCGCTGCTGCACGCCTATCCGCAGGCACGGCAGGGCCGCATCCGGCTGTCCGCGCATCGCGACGGGGACGCGCTGGTGCGGATCGAGATCGCCGATGATGGCCGCGGCATCGCGCCGGAGCACCTGTCGCGCATCTTCGAGCCGTTCTTCACCACCGCGCGGAACCGCGGCGGGACCGGGCTGGGGCTGCACATCGTCCACCAGATCGTGACCGAGGTACTGGGCGGGCGGATCGAGGTCAGCAGCCACCGCGCGGGCGATCCGGGCGGCCTGCCGGCGGGGACCTGCTTCACCCTGATCATCCCGCGCGAAGCCCCCGAGCGCCCGCAGGGCGAGCCGCGCTAGCCGGAAACGCGGCGTACCGGCGCAAGCCCGGCCCGCCAGCCGTAGCCCTGGCATGCGCTTGCGCGCGGTGCGCGCGGGGATCGCCGGCGGACACGAGGGGCGCGCGGGCGCAGCGGAGGGGCGGAGGGCGCCTCGCGGGCGCGGGGGGTGTTCCTGCTGGAAGGGCGCGCCCGTCCGCGCGGCGGCGCGCGCCGGGTCAGTCCATGCCCAGCTTTTTGAGCTTGTAGCGCAGCGCGCGGAAGGTGATGCCCAGCTGCGCCGCGGTACGGGTCCGGTTCCAGCGGTTTTCTTCCAGCGCCTTCTGGATGGCCGCGCGCTCCATCTGTTCGATGTACGAGGGAAGGGCTGCATTGCCGGCATCGACCTCGACCGCGGCGTCTTCGGCCGCGCAGCCGGCATCGCCGCGCGCGGCGGGCAGGCGCAGGTCGCTGGCGCCGATGCTGTCGCCATCGGCCAGGGCAAGCGCGCGCTCCAGCACGTTCTCCAGCTCGCGTACGTTGCCGGGGAAGGCGTAACCGGCCAGCGCGTCCAGCGCCGACGGCGACAACAGCGGCGTGGGCAGCTGCTGCGAGCGCGCCAGCCGGCTGAGGATGGCCGCCGCCAGCTGCGGCAGGTCGCCGCGGCGCTCGCGCAGCGGCGGCACGCGCAGTTCGATCACGTTGATGCGGTAGTACAGGTCGTGGCGGAAACGGCCGTCCTGCACCAGCGCCGCCAGGTCCTTGTGCGTGGCCGACAGGATGCGCACGTCCACCGGTACTTCGGTGGCCGAGCCGACCGGGCGCACTGATTTCTCCTGGATCGCGCGCAGCAGCTTGACCTGCATCTGCAGCGGCAATTCGGCCACTTCGTCCAGGAACAGGGTGCCCCCGTGTGCGGCCTGGAACAGCCCGGGCTTGTCCGCATGCGCGCCGGTGAAGCTGCCCTTCTTGTGGCCGAAGAACTCGCTTTCCATCAGTTCGCCGGGGATGGCGCCGCAGTTGACCGGGATGAACGGCCCGGCCGCGCGCGCGCCCTGGTCGTGGATGGTGCGCGCCACCAGTTCCTTGCCGACGCCGGACTCGCCGACGATGTAGACCGGCGCCTGGCTGCGCGCGACCTTGGCGATGGTGGTGCGCAGGTCGGCCATCGCCTGCGACTCGCCGAGCAGGCGCGAGGCGCTTTCCGGTGGCGGCGACGGCGCTGCCCGCTCGCTGTTGTTGAGTTCCAGCGCGTGCTTGACCATGCCGCGCAGCACGCCGATGTCCACCGGCTTGCTGACGAAGTCGAAGGCGCCGGCCTTCAGCGCCTCCACCGCCAGGTCCATGCTGCCGAACGCGGTGATCATCGCCACCGGGGTGCGCGGGTGGTCGCGCGCGATCTCGGTGACCAGCTCGATGCCGTTGCCGTCGGGCAGGCGCATGTCGGTCAGGCACAGGTCGAAGCTGTTGCTGGCGAGCAGTTCGCGGGCTTCGGCCAGGTTGGCGGCGGTGCTGATGCGCAGCCCCATCCTGCCGAGGGTGAGGACCAGGAGTTCGCGGATGTCCCGTTCGTCGTCGACGACCAGCGCGCTATGCGTCACGTTCATGTTGAAAACGATAGCCGAGAGCGGCACTGGACGTCATCTTCCTGTCTCCGCGGCGGTGCTGGATCAGGCGGCGAAAGCGCCGTGCGGGGCGGGCATGACGATGCGGAAGCAGGCGCCGCGGGTCGGGATCGGGATGTATTCCAGCCGCGCCTGGCTGGCCCGGCACAGCTCCTGCGCGATGTACAGGCCCAGTCCGGTGCCGTGCTCGGAGGTGGTGTAGAACGGCCGGAACAGCTGTGCGGCGACCGCCTCGGGGATGCCGGGGCCGCGGTCGATCACGTCGATCACCGCGTGCCGGCCGGCGGACGCGACGCGGATCCGCACCTGTGCCGGCTCGTCGCCGGCGCGCCCGTACTTGAGCGCGTTGTGCACGAGTGCGGTCAGGATCTGGTGCAGGTGGCGCGGGTCCATCAGTGCCGGCACCGAGGACTCGCGGATGATGGATTCGACGTTGTCGGTCTCGGTGGACAGGGTCTGCCGGTACTCCAGCACGAAGCGCCGCACGAAGCTGGCCAGGTCCAGGTTTTCCGGGCTGGCGCGTTCGCGGCGGGCCAGCGCCAGCACGCTCTCGACGATGCCGTTGGTACGCTGGCACTGCTGGTGGATGATCTGCAGCAGGCGCCGGTCCGCTTCGCCCAGGTCGCTGGATTCCTCCAGCAGCTGCGTGGCGTAGTTGATCGCCGCCAGCGGGTTGCGGATCTCGTGCGCCAGGCTGGCCGAGAAGCGGCCCAGGGTGGACAGGGTGAGCGACTCGGCGCGGCGCGAGACCACGCTGGTGTCGTCCAGGAACAGCAGGGTCTGGTCGCTGTCGGCCAGCAGGCGCGCGAAGCGCGGCTGCACCTCGGCCTGGCCGCCGGCCAGTTGCAGCGGCTGCTCCTCGCCGGTCGAGCCGTTGCGCCAGCGCTGCAGGCGCCGCGCCAGCTCCGGTGCCACCTGGCTCAGCCGCGCCTCGCCGCCGGCCAGGCCATCGCCGGCCTCGCCAAGCAGCGCGGTGGCGGCCTCGTTGGCCAGGGCGATGCGGCCGCCGCCGTCCACCACCAGCACGCCGGTGCGCATGCGGCGGATGATCAGCTCGTTGATCTCGAACAGGTTGGCCACTTCGGCGCCACGCTGCTCGGCCAACTGCTGGTTGCGCCGGGCGCGGTTGCCGATCTGGTAGCTGATCCAGGCCAGGGCCAGGTAGCTGGTGACGAACATCGCCAGCTCGGCCACCGTGCGGGTGCTGTCGCCGCCTTCCAGTTCGCGCCAGCCGAACTCGGCCACGGTGGCGATGCTGGCCACCATGGCCAGCAGCATGCCGCCGGACAGCGGCAGCATCATCGCCGCGGCGGAAATGTTGAACAGCAGGGTCATGGAGATGCCGGCGCTGGCGCCGGGCAGGGCGTGGATGAGCAGGGTGGCGGCGAGGATGTCGCTCACCGCGCCCCAGAACACCAGCGGCCGCAGCCAGCGCTCGTTGCGGCCCCACGCCAGCAGGCCCAGCGCGACCGGCAGGTAGCCGATGCTCACCGCGCGTGCCAGCGCCGGGTGGTGCGCCTCGCTCATCAGCGCGCTCAGCGGGCTGAACACCAGCGCCGCGATCAGGCTGGCGATCAGCACCCGGTACAGCGCGAAGAAATACAGCTCGCGCCGCGGTATCGATTCGATGCGGTCGATGAGCGAGGACGGGGAGGTCAAGCGCGGGGCTCCGGCGACGGGCGGCAGCACGGAGTATAGGTGCGGGCCGGGATCGCGGTGACGGCCACCGCGACAATCCAGCGGCAGCCGGCAAGTGACTGAAATCCCGCCCGATTCCGCTCCCCGGGCGGCGCCGGGGATGGCGTTCTTTGCGCCACGGGCCGTGGTCGGCGACAATGGTGGGCCCGCCCGCCCTGCAGGAAGGCCATCCCTTGGCCCTGTGGACTCGTGGCGGTTGTTCCCATTCCCACGGTGACACATGAATTTCCACGAATACCAGGCAAAACAACTGCTTGCCGAGTACGGCATCCCCGTCCCGGCCGGCAAGGTCGCGGCTACCCCGGACGAGGCGGTCGCCGTTGCCCAGTCGCTGGGCCAGGGCCCCTGGATGGTCAAGGCGCAGATCCACGCGGGCGGCCGCGGCAAGGCCGGCGGCGTCAAGTTCTGCAAGACCGTCGAAGACGTGAAGGCGGCCGCGGCCAAGATGCTTGGCACCAAGATGGCGACCTACCAGACCGCCGGCGTCGAGTTGCCGATCAACCTGGTGCTGGTCACCACCGCCGGTGAGATCGTCAAGGAGCTGTACCTGTCGGTGCTGGTCGACCGTGGCACCCGTACCATCAGCTTCATCGCCTCTTCGGAAGGCGGCATGGAGATCGAGCAGGTCGCCGCCGAGACCCCGGACAAGATCCACACCCTGAACGTGGACTTCGTCGAGGGCGTGCAGGGTTACCACGGCCGCGACATCGGCTTCAAGATGGGCCTGACCGCCAAGCAGGCCGGCCAGTTCGCCAACATCATGGTGAACCTGTACCGCATCTTCAACGAGAAGGACCTGGCGCTGGTCGAGATCAACCCGCTGGCGATCCTGGACGACGGCAACCTGTACGCGCTGGACGGCAAGTTCAACAGCGACGACAACGCCAGCTTCCGCCACAAGGAACTGGTCGCCATGCGCGACAAGTCCCAGGAAGACGAAACCGAAGTGACCGCTTCGGAGCTGGACATCAACTACGTCACCATGGACGGCAACATCGGCTGCATGGTGAACGGTGCCGGCCTGGCCATGGCCACCATGGACGTCATCAAGCTCAACGGCGGCGAGCCGGCGAACTTCCTGGACGTGGGCGGCGGCGCCAACAAGCAGCGCGTGATCGAGGCGTTCAAGCTGATCCTGTCCTCGGACAAGGTCGAAGGCATCTTCGTCAACATCTTCGGCGGCATCGTCCGCTGCGACATGATTGCCGAAGGCATCATCGCCGCCGTGAAGGAAGTGGGCGTCAAGGTTCCGGTCGTGGTGCGCCTGGAAGGCACCAACGTGGAAGAAGGCAAGCAGCTGCTGCGCGACAGCGGCATGGCGATCATCCCGGCCGACAACATCAACGACGGCGCCAAGAAGGTCGTTGAAGCGGTCAAGAACGCCGCCGCCTGATCATTCCCTGTTTCGGGGCACCGGGCTGCGTTCCTCCAGCCCCCTTGAGTCAAGGGGGCGGCATTGCCGCGAAGCGGTGATGCGGGGGATGGGGTGGCATGCCTGAGTGATGTTCCGCATGGCGGAACATCACGTGGTTCCGAAGCCGACAAACAGCAAGAGATTCAGAGGACTCAAACGAATGTCCGTTTTGATTAACAAGAACACCAAGGTGATCGTGCAGGGCTTCACCGGCCAGCAGGGCACCTTCCACGCCACCCAGATGATCGAGTACGGCACCCAAGTCGTCGGCGGCGTCACCCCGGGCAAGGGCGGCACCACCCACATCGACCTGCCGGTGTTCAACACCGTGGCCGATGCCGTGGCCAGCACCGGCGCCGATGCGTCGGTCATCTACGTGCCGCCACCGTTCGCCGCCGATGCGATCCTGGAAGCCGCTGCCGCGGGCATCAAGGTCATCGTCTGCATCACCGAGGGCATCCCGGTGCTGGACATGCTGCGGGTCAAGAACGTGCTGACCCGCACCTACCCGGAGACCGTGCTGATCGGGCCGAACTGCCCCGGCGTGATCACCCCGGGCGAGTGCAAGATCGGCATCATGCCGGGCCACATCCACAAGCCGGGCAAGATCGGCATCGTGTCGCGTTCGGGCACCCTGACCTATGAAGCGGTCAAGCAGACCACCGAAGTCGGCCTGGGCCAGTCCACCTGCATCGGCATCGGCGGCGACCCGATCAACGGCCTGAACTTCGTCGACTGCCTGAAGCTGTTCAACGAAGACCCGCAGACCGAAGGCATCATCATGGTCGGCGAGATCGGCGGCGACGCCGAGGAAGCCGGTGCCGAGTACATCAAGGCACACGTGAAGAAGCCGGTCGTCGGTTTCATCGCCGGTGCGTCGGCGCCGGCCGGCAAGCGCATGGGCCACGCGGGCGCGATCGCCTCGGGTGGCAAGGGCACCGCCGAGGGCAAGTTCGCGGCGATGGAAGCCGCTGGCGTGGTCACCGTGCGTTCGCCGGGCGACCTGGGCGCCGCCATCGCCAAGCTGGTCAAGTAAGACCGGCCGCGATGCACAACGAAAAGGCCGCCTGCGGGCGGCCTTTTCGCGTTCCGGGTGCGGGATTCAGCGCAGCGACTTGATCGTCAGGTCCAGGGCATCGCGGCCGCCCTCGCGCTGCAGCAGGCGCACCGGCACCGGCATGCCCGGGGCGATCCAGGCGATCTGTTCCTTGTTGCCGTCCACGCGCGCGACCTTGGTGGCCTCCACGGTCTTGCCGTCGACGGTCATGTTTTCCTTGCCGACCACGCGGTAGGTCAGGGTCTTGACCCGGCCGTCGTCCACCATGCGGTAGTTGAGCGGCTTGCCGGCGGCGACGTCGCGGGCGATGGCCAGGTTGATCAGCAGGCCGTCCATGTCGCCGTTCTGCAGCGCCACCGGCCCGCGCCGTTCCGGCTTCACATCGCCGCTCCAGGTGGCCTGGCTGCTGCCCCAGTCGTAGCGCGCATCGACCGCGCGGCGCTTGAACGGAATCACCGAGGCGTCATGGCTGCTCAGCGGTCGCAGGCGGCCGTTCTGCTCGTCGAACAGCGTGCTCTGGCTCAACTCGGCCAGCTGGTTCTTGACCTGCAGCGTGTAGCGCCACTTGCCGCCGTTCTCCGCGGCCAGGGTCATCACCCCGTTGGCCTGCAGGCCCATGTAGCTGGCCTGGTAGTTGGCGGTGAACGGCTGCATGGCCAGTGCGGGCGTGCTGGCCAGCGCGGCGAGGGCGGCGGCGGCCAGCGGGAGATGGCGCAGAGAGGGCTTCATGCTCAGGCTCCTTGGTATTCGGTCAGGCGCAGGTCGATGGCGTCCTCGCCATCCTCGCGCTGCAGGATGCGTACGGGCGTGGGCACGCCATTGGCGATCCACAGGATGGTCTCGTCGTTGCCGCCGTTGGTGCGGTAGACCCGCAGCGCGTCGTAGCTGAGGTCGCCGACCTGCACGGTCTCGGTGCTGGTGGCCGCCTGGTATTCGTACTGGCGGACCCGGCCCACGTCGACGTAGCGGTAACGCAGCGGCTGGCCGGGGCGGGCGTCGCGCATCAGCGACAGATTGAGCAGCAGGGCGCTCTGGTCGCCCGGCTGCAGCGGAATCGGGCGCTGGCGTTCCTTCTTGAGGTCGCCGTGCCACTGCGCGGTGCCATCGCGCCAGTCGTAGGTGCCGGTGACCTTCTTGCCCAGGAACAGCGCCTTCTTCACCGTGCTCTGGCTGAGCGGCACGTACACCGTGCCCTGGTTGTCGAACACCGTGCTCTGCTCCAGGTTCAGGCCCAGCACCCCGGCGAACCCGCGGCGCCCGCGCACGGCCATGTCCACGCGCCAGCGGGCACCGTCGTCATGGACCACGCGCATGGTCGCATCGCCGGCTTCCTTGCCCTTGTAGAAGGCCTGGTAGGTGGCGACGAACGGTTCCAGCGCCGGCGGGTCCCACTCGGCCGGCGGCAGCGCCGCGGCCGTCGCGGGGGCGGTTTCCTGGGCCACGACCGGCAGGGTCGTCAGCAGGCTGGCCAGCACTACCGGTTTGAGGAAGGCGAGGGTCATGCTCGGATCTGGGCGGGAGGGATGGTCATCATGCCAGCCGGCGCATCAGCGGCATGTGCGGATCAGCGCCGGAGGGTGCCGTCGGAATCTAGGCGCAGGGGATTAAACAGGGACTGACCATCGAACAGGACCGTGCCATCCTGTTCAGCTACGCGCCCATCGACCAGCAGGCGTACCGTTGCCAGCAGCAGCGGGTGCTCGACCGCCAGCACCCGCGCGGCCAGCGCATCGGCGTCGTCGCCGGCCAGCACCGGCACCCGTGCCTGTGCGATCACCGCGCCGGCATCCAGTTCCGGCACCACGAAATGGACGCTGGCGCCATGCTCGGCGTCACCGGCCTCGATGGCGCGGGCGTGGGTGTGCAGGCCCTTGTGCCGCGGCAGCAGCGACGGATGGATGTTGACCAGGCGGCCGCCGAAGCGCTGCACGAAGCCGGCGCCGAGGATGCGCATGTAGCCGGCGCAGACGATCCAGTCCGGGGTGCTGGCGGCCACGGCGTCGCCGAGCGCGGCGTCGAACGCATCGCGGCCGGCGAACTCCCGCGGCGAACGTGCCCAGCGCAGCGCCGGGGCGACCTTGTCCAGCGCCGCGGCGCCGGGCTTGTCGGAGAACACGCCGACGATGCGCGCGTGCAGCTGCCCGCTACCGATGCCGTCCAGCAGGCACTGCAGGTTGCTGCCGCGGCCGGAGGCGAGCACGGCGATGCGTGCGGGGGCGCTCATCGGGCCACCCGCCGCGCCAGCGGCCAGGCCAGCAGGCTGCCGACAGTGGCCAGCAGCATGTCGGCATGCGCATCCCAGACATCGCCCTGCTGGCCGTTGTAGGCTTCGGCGGCTTCCGGCGACAGCGCCAGCGCGATGCCCCATTCCAGCCATTCGTACACCAGGCTGGAACACATGACCGCCATCACCGCCAGCACGAACGCCTGGCCACCGCGCAGCGCCGGCCACGCGTGCCGGGCCAGCTGCGCCAGCGCCGGGGTGAAGCAGGCGCCATACAACAGGTGGATCAGCCGGTCGAAATGGTTGCGCTGCCAGCCGAAGGCCGCGCCGGGCGACCAGCCGGCCAGCGCCTGCAGCCATGCCTCGTACGGCACGTTGGAATACAGCCAGCGCGCACCGATGCAATGCAGCGCGACGAACCCGCAGATGGCGGCAAACGCGCCGCCATCCAGCGGCCAGCGCCGGTCCACCCACCACAGCGCCGCCAGCCCGACCACGGTCAGCGAGCTGTGCAGGGCCTGCTCCAGTGGCCACAGTGGCTTGATCCACGTGAGCAGGAACACGGCGAGCACGCCGGCGAACGCGGCCTTCTTGGCAGGGCTCATGCGGCGTGGCCCGGAGGAGGGGTGAAGGGCGGTGACGTACCGTTCAAGCGAAGGCCGCCTTGACCGAAGGGCGCATCAGCACGATCAGGGTGAACACGCCCAGTACCGTGCCGAAAGGCATCATCATGCAGGAGATGGCGGCGACCACCAGGCACAGCGTGTAACGCCGGCGCTGCCGCAGGCAGCGGCCGGCATGGGCCATGAAACCCGCCAGGGCCAGGCCGCAGGCAATGAAGACGCCGGCGAAGGCAACGAAGAACCAGCCGAACAATCGCGGATCGATGGCCTGCGCACCGGAAGTGCCCGTCTCCACCGGCAGCCTGCCGGTGGCCATGGCCAGCCCCATCACCAGGTGCAGCACGGGGATCAGCGAAAACAGCCCGGTGATCGCCGCCACCACGTAATGGAAGATCGACAGCAGGCGCAGCTGGCTGGCGTCCTCGTCGGTCAGCCTGGGCGGCGGGGCGGGGGCGGTCACCGGGTCCATGGGGCAGCGTGCGGTCCGGAAACCTCAGCCGATGCGCACGCGCTCGCCGCCCTCGGCCGCGACCACCTGGCCGATCTGCCAGTGCGCCAGCTGCAGCGTGTCGAGCGAGGCGCCGATGGCGGCGGCCTGGTCGGCCGGCACCAGCAGCACGAAGCCGATGCCGCAGTTGAAGGTGCGCCACATCTCGCTGTCGGCGACGTTGCCTTCGCGCTGCAGCCACTGGAACACCGGCGGCAGGGTCCAGCTGCCGGCATCGATGTCCAGGCCCAGGCCGTCGGGCACCACGCGGATGATGTTTTCGGTCAGGCCGCCGCCGGTGATATGCGCCATGCCGTGGATCGTGGCGCCGTGTTCCTTCAGCAGCGACAGGATCGGCTTGACGTACAGGCGGGTCGGTGCCATCAGCGCGTCCACCAGCTTGACGCCGTCCTCCAGCACCAGGTCGGCCGGCTGGCCGGCGCGGTCGTAGATGCGGCGCACCAGCGAGTAGCCGTTGGAATGCGGGCCGGAGGAAGCGATGCCGATCAGCACGTCACCCTGGCGCACGCTGGAGCCGTCCTTCAGCTCGCTCTTCTCCACCGCGGCCACGGTGAAGCCAGCCAGGTCGTACTCGCCCGGGGCGTACATGTCGGGCATCTCGGCGGTTTCGCCACCGATCAGCGCGCAGCCGGCCTCGGTGCAGCCGTTGGCGATGCCGCCCACGACCGCGGCGGCGGTGTCGATGTCGAGCTTGCCGGTGGCGAAGTAATCCAGGAAGAACAGCGGTTCGGCGCCCTGCACCAGCACGTCGTTCACGCACATGGCGACCAGGTCGATGCCGATGGTGTCGTGGCGGCCGAGCTGCTGGGCCAGCTTGAGCTTGGTGCCGACGCCATCGGTACCCGAGACCAGCACCGGCTCGCGGTACTTGCCGGACAGGTCGAACAGCGCGCCGAAGCCGCCCAGCCCGCCCATCACCTCGGGACGGAAGCTGCGCTTGACCAGCGGCTTGATGCGCTCGACCAGTTCGTTGCCCGCGTCGATGTCCACGCCGGCGTCACGGTAGGTCAGGGGAGAGTTGGCGGAAGTCGGGGAACTGGTCACGGGCGGCTGCACTGGCGGGGTGAACGGGCGATTTTAACAGGCCACGTTGGCGCCAAGGCCGCATTCGGGCAACAATTCCCACCGGAACCGTCGAGCAATGGAACCCTCAATGCGTCGCAGCCTGGCCTTTTTCCTGTTTATGGCGCTCTGCCTGTCCGTCCCGGCGGCGCTTGCGCAGTCCGGCCTGCGTACCGAGGGCGACATCGCCAGCGCCCAGAATGCCTACGAGGCGGAGGTGCCGGTCAACAGCCAGGGCGACGCCGACCGCAACGGCGCCCTGGCGCGCGCGCTGGGCGCGGTACTGGGCAAGCTGTCCGGCGACCGCAGCGCAATGACCCGCCCGGGCGTCGCCCAGGCGCTGCGCAGTGCCAGGGACATGGTCGAGAGCTACGACTACCGCCAGGACCAGAGCGTGTCGGCCTCCGGCGCACCCAGCTTCCGGACCATGCTGGTGGCGCGTTTCCGCCAGGACGACGTGGACGGGCTGGTCGCGGCGCTGGGGCTGCCGGTATGGCCGCAGCCGCGGCCCAAGCCGGTGGTGTGGATGGCGATCGACGACGGCAGCGGCCCGCGCCTGGTGGGCGTGCAGCAGGCCAATGCGGCGCGTCCGCTGCTGGACCGCGCCGTCGAGCGCGGTTTCCGCCTGGGCCTGCCCGGTGGCGGCGCCGCCGAGCAGGCGCTGGTCGGCGCGATCTGGCGCCAGGACACCGCCGCCATCGCCCGCGCCTCGACGCGCTATGCCCCGCCGATGCAACTGATCGGCAAGCTGTACCGCGCCAGCGGCGGTGGCTGGATGGCCGACTGGGTGTTCGTCGATGACGGGCGCGAGCTGGCGCGCTGGAGCACCCGCGACGGCGATGCCCGCCGCGCCATGGCCGGTGGCGCCGACGGTGCCGCGGACGCGCTGGTCAAGCGCTACGCCAAGGCGCCGGTGACCGGTGCCGCCGGCACCTACCGCATTCGCGTCAGCGGGCTGCGCACCGCGGCCGATTACCTGCGCGTGGCCGCCACCCTGCAGTCGGTGCCGGTGGTGCGTTCGGTCGTGCCGGTACACGCGTCCGGCGATCGCCTGGAGCTGGACCTGGAGCTGATGAGCGGCCTGCAGGGCCTGAACCGCATGCTCGGCGCCGATGCCGCGCTGCAGCCGGTGGCACCGCCTGCCGAAGGCGCGCCGGCGTCCACCACGGCCGAGTACCGCGTCCGATGAACAGTAGCGCCGATACCGAAATCGCGCTGTTCCTGCGCCGCGTGAAGTGGGCGGTGCTGGGGGCCTTCGCCATGTGGGTGCTGTGGCTGCTGGCGCCGATCCTGACCCCGTTCGTGGTGGCGCTGATGCTGGCCTGGCTGGGCGATCCGCTGGTGGACCGGCTGGAGGCGCGCGGCCGGTCGCGCAATACCGCGGTGATCTTGGTGTTCGCGCTGATGATCCTGCTGCTGGCGCTGGCGCTGCTGATCCTGGTGCCGATGATCCAGCGCCAGATCACCACCCTGGTGGCCGCGCTGCCGCAGGCCCAGGAATGGCTGATGGGCACCGCGCTGCCGTGGATCGAACGGCGTACCGGGGTGGAGATCCTCGGCTGGCTGGAACCCGAACGCCTGTTCGAGTGGGTGCGCACCCATTGGCAGCAGGCCGGTGGCGCGGCCAGCACCCTGTTCGGCTACCTGTCGCGCTCGGGCTTCGCGATGGTGGCCTGGGTGGTGAACCTGGCGCTGCTGCCGATCCTGGCGTACTACTTCCTGCGCGACTGGGACCGCCTGGTCGAGCGCGTCGCCTCGGTGATCCCGCGCAACCATATCGAAACCGTGTCGCGGCTGGCGCGCGAATCCAACGACGTGCTGGGTGCCTTCATCCGTGGGCAGATCGCGGTGATGATCGCGCTGGGCGTGGTGTACGCGGTGGGCCTGTCGGTGGTCGGACTCAACCTCGGCCTGCTGATCGGACTGGTCGCCGGGCTGATCAGCTTCATTCCCTACCTGGGCGCCACCACCGGCGTGGTGCTGGCGGTGCTGGCGGCGCTGGTGCAGGCGCAGGGCTTCGACCTGAAGCTGCTGGCGCTGGTCGGCGTGGTGTTCACCGTCGGCCAGTTGCTGGAGAGCTACGTGCTCACCCCGCGCATCGTCGGCGACAAGATCGGCCTGCATCCGGTGGCGGTGATCTTCGCGGTGATGGCCGGCGGCCAGTTGTTCGGTTTCCTCGGCATGCTGCTGGCGCTGCCGGCGGCGGCGGTGATCAACGTGCTGCTGCGCTACGCGCATGAGCGTTACCGGCAGAGCGAACTGTATGCCGGGCACGGCCCGACCATCGTGCTGCAGTCCAGCGGCGAGCCCGCCCCGGGCATGGGCATCGTGCCGAAGGACGTGGAACCGAAGTGAGCGTGCCGCAGTTGCCGCTGGCCCTGCGCTATCCGCCGGACCAGCGATTGGAGACCTTCATCGGTGCCCCGGACGGGGCGCTGGCGCAGTTGCGCGCCGCCGCCACCGGCGACAGCCGCGACTGGGTGTATCTGGTCGGCCCCGCGGGCAGCGGCAAGACCCACCTGGCGCTGGCCGTGTGCGCGGCCGCCGAGCAGGCCGGGCGCGGTTCGGCCTACCTGCCGCTGCAGGCCGCCGCCGGGCGCCTGCGCGATGCGCTGGAGGCGCTGGAGGGGCGCGACGTGGTCGCGCTGGATGGCCTGAATGCCATCGCCGGCCAGCGCGAGGACGAGGTGGCGCTGTTCGATTTCCACAACCGTGCGCGTGCCGCCGGCGTGACCCTGCTCTACACCGCCAGCGCCGCACCCGACGCGCTGGGGCTGGTGCTGCCGGACCTGCGTTCGCGGCTGTCGCAG
Organism: Stenotrophomonas sp. Y6; assembly: GCF_022436665.1. Classification (NCBI taxonomy): domain Bacteria; kingdom Pseudomonadati; phylum Pseudomonadota; class Gammaproteobacteria; order Lysobacterales; family Lysobacteraceae; genus Stenotrophomonas; species Stenotrophomonas sp. Y6. Next base: position 246,457 of record NZ_JAKUKB010000004.1, on the reverse strand, counting down.
TGCGGGCGCATCCTGCTGGACGCGCTCGACGACGCCGGCCGCGGTGCGGTGCTGCGCGAGCGCGCGATCCGTCGCGGGCTGGCACTGGACCAGGCCGCGATCGACTGGCTGCTCACCCGCACCGGGCGCGACCTCGGTGGCCTGGTGGTGTTGCTGGACCGGCTCGACCGCGAGTCGCTCGCGGCCAAGCGGCGGATCACCGTGCCGTTCCTGCGCCAGGTGCTGGACGGATCCTGAGCAACACGGCGATCACCTGGCCGGGGGGGGGGGCCGGGAACGTTCCAGGCGAGGCAGGTGGGTTGCATGGGTGCGGGGCTTGCCCCCGCACGAAGCCTTGCCGGGAATGCACGAGGCTTCACCGGGAAAGCGCCGTACGGGGCAAGCCCCGTACCTACGACAGATTTGTTCGTTCACGGGAGGAACCCGCTCCGGTGAATCGACCAGGGCAGGGTCGCCGCTGGTGCTCTGGATGCGGGCGCGGAGGATGTAAGCCCCGACCCGTGATTGAACGGCGCGTTGGCGCAATGCTCTCCGTAGGTGCGGGGCTTGCCCCGCACGATGCCTCGCCGGGAATGCACGAGGCTTCACCGGGAAAGCGCCCTACGGCGCAAGCCCCGTACCTACGATGAGAGGGCTTCTTCCAGCGCCTGCAGCCGCTGCGGGGTGCCGACGTCGGTCCACCGGCCGCGGTAGTGCTGGCCGGTCATGCGGCCCTGCGCCATGAAGTGCTTCTGCAGCGGCACCACGCTGAAACGCGGCGGGGTGCGCTCGCTGCCGGGGGCATCGCCGATCACCGCGCGCCAGCCCTGCAGGATCGACGGGCGATACACGCCGATGCCGGCATACGTCAGGCACGGTGCGTCGCGGTCGTCATGCAGCACGCCGTGCGCGTCCAGGTGGTAGTCACCGCGCGGGTGCTGCGGTGGATTGTCCACCAGCAGCAGGTGCGCCTCGCCGGCCGGCTCGCGCGGCAGCAGCGAAAAGTCGAAGTCGGTCCAGATGTCGCCATTGACCACCAGGAACGGCGCCTCGCCCAGCAGCGGCAGCGCGTTGAGCATGCCGCCGCCGGTCTCCAGCGGGGTCGGCCCTTCGTGGGCGTAGTGCAGGCGCAGGTTCCAGCGGCTGCCGTCGCCCAGCGCCCGGGGGAACTGCTCGGCCAGCCACGAGGTGTTGATCACCACGTCGTGCACGCCGAGCGCGGCCAGCTTTTCCAGGTGCCATGCGATCAGCGGCTTGCCGCCGGCCGGCAGCAGCGGCTTGGGCGTGTGCTCGGTCAGCGGGCGCATGCGCTCGCCCAGGCCGGCGGCGAAAACCAGTGCCTTCATCGGGTGGCCCGCGCGGCGAGCGCCGGCTTGATCCGCCGCTGCAGCAGCGACTGCAGCGCCGACAGCTGTGGGTGGCGCTGCAGGACCTCGTCCAGGTAGGCGATGAAGCGCGGCACGTCTTCCAGGTAATGGCTCTTGCCGTCGCGGTAATGCAGGCGCGAGAAGATGCCGAGGATCTTCAGGTGGCGCTGCACGCCCATCCAGTCGGCGTCGCGCAGGAAGGTGGCGCGGTCGGGCACCGGCAGGCCGGCGCCGAGCGCACGCGCGTGGTAGCGCGCCAGCCAGTCGTCCACGCGCGGCAGCGGCCAGCTGAGGAAGGCATCCTTGAACAGGCTCACCGGGTCGTAGGCGATCGGCCCGCGCACCATGTCCTGGAAATCCAGGACCGCCGGGCCGTCGGCCACCGGCATCAGGTTGCGCGGCATGAAGTCGCGGTGGGTCATCACCTGCGGCTGCCCCAGCGCGTTGTCCATCAGCCGCCGCTGTACCAGTTGCAGGCCCTCGACCTCGCCGCAGTCCAGCTGCAGGCCGAGATGGCGCTGCAGGAACCATTCGTCGAACAGGCCGGCATCGCGCTGCAGCAGCGCCTCGCCGAACTCGCCGAAGCCGTCGGGCACCGGGATCGACTGCAACCGGACCAGCTGCTCCATGGCGCGGTCGAACCACGCATCGGCATTGCCGTCGTCCAGCAGCCGCGCCAGGGTCGGCGCGCCAAGGTCCTCCAGCAGCAGGAAGCCGGCATCCAGGTCCTGCGCGAGCAGCGCGGGCACGCGCAGCCCATGCGCCAGCAGCAGCTCGCGCATGCGCAGCCAGGGCCGCGGATCCTCCAGCCCGGGCGGTGCGTCCATGACGATATGGCTGCCCGCATCACCGGTGACGCGCCAGTAGCTGCGGAAGCCGGCATCCACCGAGGCGCGCTCGATGCTGGCGGTGGCGTCGGCCAGGCGTTCACGTGCCCACTCCAGGCGGTGCCGCGCGCGCTGCGGTTCGAGGGAAATGTCCGGGTTCATCGGTGGAGCGTGCTCGCAGGTGCCAATGGCCCCGCCGCCGGGGCGCTGCGCTCCGGGGACGTGCCGTGTTGGAAGGGAAATCCGGGATGGGCTTCAGCGCTTGCCGCTGACCAGCCGCAGCAGCGCCAGCAGGGCGATGGCGCCGATGATGGCGCCGACGAAGCCGGCCGGCTGCCCGGCGGCATACCAGCCCATCTCGCGGCCGAACCAGCCGGCGAACACCGCGCCGGCGATGCCCAGCACGATGGTGAGCAGGCAGCCCATGCGGTTGTTGCCGGGCATGAAGAAGCGCCCGAGCAGGCCGACCACGAAGCCGACCAGGATGATGTACAGCCAGCTGTCGCTGCCAAACAGTCCGCTCATGTGCGCGCCCGCTCCAGGAAAAAACGCAGCCTAGCAAGGCCAGGCTGCGTCGTCATCGCGCCGCTCAGCAGCAGCCGTGGCCGCCGTGGCGGGTGCCGCTGTCGGCGGCCACCGGCGAGCCGCTGGTCTCGCCGCGCAGGCTGGCTGCGTGGTGGTCGAACAGCACCTTGGAGACGCAGGCGGTGACCCGCTTGCCCATCGGGATGTGCAGGAACTCGTTCGGGCCGTGCGCATTGGAGTGCGGGCCGAGCACGCCGGTGATCATGAACTGCGCGCCGGGGAACTTCTCGCCCAGCATGCCCATGAACGGGATCGAGCCGCCTTCACCCATGTACATGGCCGGCTTGCCGAAGAAGGCCTGGCTGGCGTCGTCGATCGACTTCTCCAGCCACGGCGCCATGGCCGGCGCGTTCCAGCCGGTGGAGGCCTTTTCCAGTTCCAGGCTGACATGGGCGCCGTTCGGCGGGTCGCGCAGCAGCGCTTCCTTCAGCAGCTCGCCGCAGGCCTTGCCGTTGGCGGTCGGCGGCAGCCGCAGCGACAGCTTCACCGAGGTTTCCGGGCGCAGCACGTTGCCGGCCGACTCCAGCGGCGGCATGCCGCCGATGCCGGTGACCGACAGCGCCGGGCGCCAGGTGCGGTTGAGCACCAGCTCGGTCAGGTCCTCGTTCATCGGCTTGAGGCCGTCGACCAGCGGGAACTTGTCGAAGATGGCGGTATCGACCACTTCGGCCGCGCGCCGGGCCTGTTCCAGGCGCTCGGCCGGGATTTCGGTGTGCAGGCCGTCGAGCAGGATACGGCCGGTGTTCTCGTCCTCGATGCGCGAGAGCAGCTGGCGCAGCAGGCGGAAGCTGGACGGCACCACGCCGGAGGCGTCGCCGGAGTGCACGCCCTCGTTGAGCACCTTGACGGTGAAGTTGCCGCCGGTCAGGCCGCGCAGCGAGGTGGTGCACCACAGCTGGTCGTAGTTGGCGCAGCCCGAGTCCAGGCACACCACCAGCGACGGCTGGCCGATGTGCCCGGCCAGGTGGTCGACGTAGGCCGGCAGGTCGTAGGAGCCGGATTCCTCGCAGGCCTCGATCAGGATCACGCAGCGGGCGTGCGGCAGGCCCTGTTCCTGCAGGGCGAGCACCGCGGCCAGCGAGCCGAACAGGGCATAGCCGTCGTCGGCGCCGCCGCGGCCGTACAGCTTGTCGCCGCGCAGCACCGGCTTCCACGGGCCCAGGTCGGGATCCCAGCCGGTCATTTCCGGCTGCTTGTCCAGGTGGCCGTAAAGCAGCACGGTGTCGTCGCCGGTCTCCGGGCCGGAGGCCGGGATTTCCAGGAAGATCAGCGGGGTGCGGCCTTCCAGGCGGACCACCTCGACCTGCAGGCCCGGGATCTTCTGCGCCCTGGCCCAGCCCTCCATCAGCGCCACGGCCTGGTCCATGTAGCCATTGGCAACCCAGTTCGCGTCGAACATCGGCGACTTGTTGGGGATGCGGATGTAGTCGACCAGCTGCGGGACGATGTCGCTGTCCCACTTGTCACTGAGAAATTGGCCGAGCTTGGCGCTGTCCATTCGGGAACTCCGGTTGCGAAGGTTTCAGATGCGCCCATTCTACGCCGTCCGTCTTGTAGGAATTTTCCTACAAGGAATCGGGCGGTTTGCCGGCTGCGGTGTGAAGGCGCGGCGGATAGGCTGTGTTCATGTGGCGCGGAACACTGGACTGGCCGGCGGGACTGCCGGCATTCCAGTCCAAGCCACAAGGAGTTGCAGCGATGAAGCGTTTCACCGTGATGCTGAAGTCACTGGTTCTGGCGTTGTTGTTGACCGCATCGGCGCATGCCACGGACAAGGTCGACATCAACACCGCCACCGCGGCGGAGCTGGACCAGGTATTGGTGAATGTCGGCGCCGCCAAGGCGCAGGCGATCGTCGAATACCGGCAGGCGAACGGCCCTTTCAAGAGTGTCGAGGAACTGGCACTGGTGAAAGGCATCGGTTTGAAGACGGTCGAACGGAATCGTGACCTGATCGGCGTGGGCGCAGGAACCGCCTCCGCCGCCAGGCCTGCCAAGCCGGCAGCGGCCAAACCGGTCGAAAGACGCTGAGCGGAAAGGAATCGCGGTTATGTGCGCCGTCTGGACGACGGCCACACGGAGAACCCCGCATAGCCAGGAGGCAGGGGAGAGGCAGGAAGCCTACAAGGACGTGAATATCGCCCGGTGTTGCACAGTGACGTGCAGCCGGGCGATTCTTTTTGCGGCCGTGGCGGACCACCGAGGCTTGGCATTGGCCGCGGCATTCCCGGTCACCGCCCGCCGCCAGCCGCCCGCCCGGACAGGGCGTCCTGCCGGCCATGCAATCCAGCTCGATGCCCGCGTCCCGCGCACTGCAACCGGCCGCGTTCGGCGCCCACGCAGTGGCTGCGGCCTCCCCGCAGTGGCCGGAAATGCCGGACCGCCCCGATTCATGCCCGACCAGCGGTCGCCCTGTCCCGCTGCGGCAGGCCCGCCGCGCAGCGCGACCGGCGCGGGGCCTGCGCGATGTGGCGCGACCCCACCGGCTTGATGCTGTCCCTTGGGGGACGAGGGGCGGTTGACTGCCCAAACCCGCTGGTGAGCGCCCGCGCGGCGCGCGTGCCCCTGTCTTCAGACCACGCCGGTGGCGTAGTACACGCCGATGATCGCGAACACGGCCAGGGTCTTGATGATCGTGATGGCGAAGATGTCCTTGTAGGACTGGCGGTGGGTCAGGCCGGTCACGGCCAGCACGGTGATGACCGCGCCGTTGTGCGGCAGGGTGTCCATGCCGCCGGACGCCATCGCCGCCACCCGGTGCAGCACGTCCATGGGAATGCCGGCGGTCTGCGCGTTGGCGATGAAGCTGTCGGCCATGGCCGCCAGGGCGATGCTCATGCCGCCCGACGCCGAGCCGGTGATGCCGGCCATGGCGGTGACGGAAATGGCCTCGTTGACCAGCGGGTTGGGGATCGACCCCAGTGCGTTGGCCACGACCAGGAAGCCGGGCAGGGCGGCGATCACCGCGCCGAAGCCGTACTCGGAGGCGGTGTTCATCGACGCCAGCATGGCGCCGCCGATCGCCGATTTAGTGCCCTCGGCGAAGGCCGCCACCACCGGCTTCCAGGCAAGCACGACGACGCTGAGGATGCCCAGCAGCAGCGCCCCCTGCACCGCCCAGATGGCGGCGACCTTGGACACCTCCTGCACCACCGGCGCGGGGTTGCCGATCACCGCGGGCACGAACGACTGGCTTTCGCCGTAGAAGCCGGGGATCCAGCGGGTGAACAGGAAATTGGCCACGCCCACCAGCAGCAGCGGCAGCACCGCCAGCAGCGGGTGCGCCAGGCGGTCGCCCCTGAAGGGCTCGGGCTCGTTGCGCAGCGCTTCGTCGGTACCGGCGTAGCCCTCGCCGCGGGCGATGGCGACCCGCCGGCGCCATTCCAGGTAGCTCATGCCCAGCACCAGGATCACGACCGTGCCGATCACCCCCAGCCAGGGCGCGGCCCAGCCGGTGGTGCCGAAGAACGAGGCCGGGATGATGTTCTGGATCTGCGGCGTGCCCGGCAGCGCGTCCATGGTGAATGTGAACGCCCCCAGGGCGATGGTGCCCGGGATCAGCCGTTTGGGAATGTTGCTCTGGCGGAACAGCTCGGCGGCGAACGGGTAGACCGCGAACACCACCACGAACAGCGACACCCCGCCGTAGGTCAGCAGCGCGCAGACCAGCACGATGGACAGCATCGCGCGCTGTGCGCCGACCAGGCGGATGGTGGCGGTGACGATCGACTTGGAGAAGCCGGAGATCTCGATCAGCTTGCCGAACACCGCGCCGAGCAGGAACACCGGGAAATACAGCTTCAGGAAGCCGACCATCTTGTCCATGAACAGGCCGGTGAACATCGGCTGCACCAGCGTCGGGTCGGTCAGCAGCACCGCGCCCAGCGCCGCCACCGGCGCGAACAGGATCACGCTGTAGCCGCGGTAGGCCACGAACATCAGGAAGCACAGCGCCGCCAGTACGATCAGAAACGACATCCACGGCTCCCCGGCCAGACACGATGCCGGCGAGTATCGGGAGCCGGCCCGGCCCGGCCCACTGTACGAACGGACGATACGCCCGCTCCTAACGCCCCGTTAACGTGCGCTACGTGGGCGGCATCCGTGTGCCGCCGTGTCATACCCGGGAGGAGGGAGACCAATGAAGCGCAAGTATCTGAGCATGGCCGTGGGCTGTGCACTGCTGGCCCCGGCCGCATTCGTGCAGGCCCAGGAACAGCAGCCGGCGGCCGGCCAGCAGGCCACCCAGCTGGACGAAGTCACCGTGACCGCGCGGCGTCGCGCCGAGTCCATCCAGGACGTGCCGGTGGCGGTGTCGGCGTTCGGCGAGGAGCAGATCAAGGACCTGCAGGCCTCCACCGTGGAAGGCCTGCAGGGCGCGGTGCCGAACATGAACATCGCCCAGGGCCGCGGCTCGGCCAACAGCGTCAACGTGTTCATCCGCGGCATCGGCCAGCCGGACGCGCTGCAGACGTTCGACCCGGGCGTGGGCATGTACGTCGACGACGTCTACTACTCGCGCATCAACGGCGCGCTGTTCTCGCTGTTCGACATCCAGCAGCTGGAAGTGCTGCGCGGCCCGCAGGGCACGCTGTATGGCAAGAACTCCACCGGCGGCGCGATCAAGCTGACCACCAAGAATCCGTTCGACAACGAGGGCGGCGCGGTGGAAGTCACCGCGGGTGACTACGGCCGCCTGGAAGGCCGCTTCTACGTTTCGGGCAAGCTCAGCGACACCATCGCCGCCAGCATCGCCGGTGCCAAGATCACCAACGACGGTTACGTCAAGGACGCCGAGACCGGCAAGCGCTACAACGACGACGACACCGAGGCGCTGCGCTTCAAGATGGCCTTCAACCCCACCGACAGCTTCCGTGCCACGCTGTCGCTGGACACCACCAAGCAGGACGCCGCGCTGACCCTGGGCCGGCCGATGGCCGACCTGCGCCAGACCAGCCTCGCGCCGGCCGGCGTGATCGTGCTGCAGCCCGGCGAGACCGGCGAGTGGAACCGCCGCGCCCTGACCTCGTTCAAGAACGGCGAGGGCCAGTACCTGAAGCACTCCGGTGCATCGCTGGCGATGGACTGGGACATCAACGCGCAGTGGACGCTGAAGAGCATCAGCTCCTACCGCAAGCTCAAGACCAAGTCTTACATCGACATCGACGCCTCCGAGTACGAGCTGGGCGACGTGCTGGTCGCGTTGAACCAGGACCAGAAGAGCCAGGAATTCCAGCTGCACTACGACAACGGCTCCAACCTGCACGCCACCTTCGGCGCGTACTACATGAAGGAGAACGTCCCGTCCTACCAGGAGGCCTATGCCGACGACCTGTTCTCGTTCCTGGGGGCGAAGGTGCCGTTCCTGCGCACCATCAACGATGACCTGACCACCACCTCCAACGCCGCCTTCGCCCACCTCAACTGGGAGTTCGTGCCGAGCTGGACCGTGGCCGCGGGCGTGCGCTGGACCAAGGACAAGAAGGATTACGCCCGTTCCACCAGCACCTTCTGGGGCGCACCGTTCACCGCCCTGAACGAAACCGTGGCCTTTGCCGCCAACGCCTCGTGGACCGCGGTCACCCCGTCGATCAGCCTGCAGAAGGCGTTCGGCGACAACCTGATGGGCTACGTGTCGGCCAACCGCGGCTTCAAGTCCGGCGGCTTCAACGGCCGCGCCAACACCCGCTACGACACCCAGCACGCCAAGTTCGATCCGGAATACGTGTGGACCTACGAGCTCGGCCTGAAGGGCAGCTCGGCCGACCGCCGCTTCCGCGGCAGCGCGGCGGCGTTCTACAGCAACTACAGCGACTTCCAGGCGCGCGTCTCGCAGGACGTGGGCACCTTCCCGGTGCTCAACGCGGCCAAGCTCAACATCAAGGGCATCGAGCTGGAGGGCAGTGCGCTGCTGGGCGAGGCCACCACGCTGAGCGCACAGATCGGCTGGATGGACGCCAAGTACGACAAGTTCGAGGACTTCCGCCTGGATCCCTCGTACCCGGGCTTCGATCCGAACGTGAACCATGACCACGTGCCGTTCTCGCCGGACTGGACCGCGCGCGTGGCCCTGCAGCACGTGTTCTCGCTGGGCGACAACGGCAACCTGACCTTCGGTGGCGATGTCTCCTACCGCGGCAAGACCTGGCTGAGCGTGGACAACCGCGCGGTGCTGAGCCAGGACGCCTACACCCTGCTCGGCGTCTACGGCGTGTGGGATTCGCCGCAGATGGCCTGGCAGGTGCGTGCCGGCGTGCGCAACCTGACCGACAGGGAATACAAGACCGAAGGCCAGGAGTTCGCCAGCGTGGGCAACATCCAGACCGCCTACTACGGCCTGCCGCGCAACTGGTACATGTCGCTGCGCTACAACTTCTGAGGCGCGTGCCGCAGTTCCGCAACCCGGCCCTCCCTGCGCCCGCAGGGAGGGCTTTTTCGTGCGCGGGCCCGCAGCCGCGGCGTGGCGGTGGCGGGGCGCGGCCGCATGCCGCGCACGGGGCCGGCGCGCGGCGCGCGGGGCGCCGGCCACCATGCCGCGGCCGGGCCGGGGTCCGCGCGGTTCCGCCACGCGGGGCGTGCGCCGTATCCTGCCCGCCATGCATACGGGGACTGCTTGCGCATGTTGAGTCTGGTGACGGTGGCATTGGCCGGAGTGGCCTGGCTGGTGCTGATGTTCGGCGTCGCGCTCTATGGCGAACGCCGGCCCACCGTGTTCGCGCGCCACTGGCGCCATGTCTACGCGCTGTCGCTGGCGGTGCACTGCACCTCGTGGACGTTCTACGGCACGGTCACCCAGGCCGCGCGCTATGGCTGGCCGCTGCCGCCGACCTTCGTCGGCGCGATCCTGTTCTACGCGCTGGGCATCGGCATGATGGTGCGCCTGGTGCGGCTGGCGCGCGAGACCAACGCGACCTCGCTGGCCGACCTGATCGCTGCGCGGCTGGGGCGCGACGCCTGGCTGGCGGCGACGGTGACGCTGATCGCCGCGCTCGGGCTCATTCCCTACATCGCGCTGCAGCTCAAGGCGGTGGCGATGAGCTTTGCCATGCTCACCCTGCGCTCGGCCGATGCGGTGGACGCCGCGCCCTGGCGCGACAGCGCGCTGTACGTGGCGCTGGCGATGGCGCTGTTCGCGATGCTGTTCGGCGCGCGCCGCGCCGACGTGTCCGAGCACAACCGCGGGCTGGTGCTGGCGATGGCCGCCGAGTCGCTGTTCAAGCTGGGCGCGATGCTGGCGCTGGGCGCCTTCGTCTGGTTCGGGCTGGATGCGGTGGCGGTGCCGCCGCCCGCGCCGGTGGCGGATGCGCCGGCCGGCGGCTTCATGCCGCTGGTGCTGCTTGGCGCGCTGGCGATGTTCCTGCTGCCGCACCAGTTCCACGTCGGCGTGGTCGAGTGCCGCGACCCGGCCGACATCCGCACCTCGCGCTGGCTGTTCCCGCTGTACCTGCTGCTGATCGCGCTGCCGATCCTGCCGCTGGCGCGCGCCGGCACCGCGTTGCTGGGCGACAGCGTGCCCAGCGACATGTACACCCTGGCCCTGCCGTTCTCCGCCGGGCACACCGGGGTGGCGCTGTTCGCCTTCCTCGGCGGGCTCAGCGCGGCCACCGGCATGGTGGTGGTCAGCACGTTGACCCTGAGCCTGATGATCGGCAACCACTGGTTCGCGCCGGGCCTGCTGCGCAGTACCTGGGCCCGCGCCGGCGGCGACCACCGCCGCGAACTGGTGTGGCTGCGGCGCGCCGGCATCTGCGTGATCATGCTGCTGGCCTGGGGCTACAGCCGTTCGATCGGCGGCGGCAACGTACTGGCCGACATCGGCGCGATCTCGTTCTCGGCGATGGCCACGCTGGTGCCGGTGCTGGGGTTCGCGATCTGGCGGCCGCAGACGCCGCCGCGCGCGGCCATCGCCGGGGTGCTGGCCGGTTTCGCCACCTGGGCCTGGGTGCTGCTGCTGCCGACCCTGCTGGAGAGCAGCGGCAGGGTGCCGGCCTGGCTTGCCGACGGGCCGCTGGGCTGGCGCTGGCTGGCGCCCGAGGCGCTGTTCGGGCTGACCGGCTGGAGCCCGCTGGGACGCGCGGTCGGCGCCAGCCTGTTCGTCGGCACCGCGGTGACGCTGCTGGTGATGGCCTGGCGCCGCGACACGCCCGACCGCACCCGGCGCAACCTCGACGCGGACGCACTGCGCGACGCCGGCCGCCGCTTCCTGCCGTGGGAGAAGGTGCAGCGGCTGCTGGCCGACGCGCCGCGGCAGGGGCCGGTGCCGGCGGCGACCGAGGCCAGCATCGAGCGCGAATTGTCCGCGGTGCTCGGCGCGGCGTCGGCGCGGCTGCTGCTCGACGCCGCGCGCCGCGAGAGCGGCGAACTGGCCACGGTCGCGGCCATCGTCAGCGAGGCCTCGCTGGACCTGCGCTTCAACCAGCAGGTATTGCAGGCGGCATTGCAGAACATGAGCCAGGGCATCAGCGTGATCGACCGCGAGCAGCGGCTGGTGGCCTGGAACCGCCCGTATGCGCAGTTGTTCGGCTTCCCCGATGAACTGCTGCAGGTGGGCCGGCCGATCGTCGACCTGACCCGCTGGGCGCTGCAGGCGCTGCCGCAGCGTGGCAGCGACGAGCGTGCGGTGGACCGGCGCCTGGCGTTCATGCGCGCCGGCACCGCGCATCTCACCGAGCGGGTGTTCCCGGACGGCCGCATCGTCGAGATCCGCGGCAATCCGATGCCCGGCGGCGGCTTCGTGGCCACCTTCACCGACGTCACCGAGTTCCGCCGCACCGAACAGGAACTGATGCGCAGCAACGAGACCCTGGAGCAGCGGGTGGGCGAGCGCACCGCGCTGCTGGAGTCGGCCAAGCGCGAGGCCGAGCGCGCCAACGACGCCAAGAGCCGGTTCCTGGCCGCCATCGGCCATGACCTGCTGCAGCCGCTGCATGCCGCGCACCTGTTCACCGACACCCTGGCGCAGCAGGTGGAGGCGCCGTCGCAGCGGCAGGCGGTGGCGCAGATCCGCGGCGCGCTGGATTCGACCACGCAGCTGCTCACCGGCCTGTTCGACATGTCGCGGCTGGAGGCCGGCGGGCTGGTGCCGCAGCCGCGCGGGATGCCGCTGGCCGAGGTGCTCGACCCGCTGGCTTCCGAGTTCCGTGCACTGGCCGCGGCGCGTGGGCTGGGCTTCCGCTACGTGCCGACCCGGGCCTGGGTGAACAGCGACCCGCAGCTGCTGCGGCGGGTGCTGCAGAACTTCCTGGCCAATGCGGTGCGCTATACCGCGCGCGGCGGCGTGCTGCTGGGCGTGCGCCGCGAGGGCGGACGGCTGCGCATCGAGGTGCACGACACCGGGCCGGGCATCGCCGCGACCGAGCAGCGGCGCATCTTCGAGGAGTTCCGCCGTGGCGAGGACAGCGGCGGTCAGGGGCTGGGCCTGGGCCTGGCCATCGCCGACCGCATCGCCGGCCTGCTGCAGGCGCCACTGAGGCTGCGCAGCACGCTCGGCCGGGGCACGGTGTTCTCGGTGGCGGTGGATGCGTTGCCGGTATCCACGCCGGCGGCGCCGCCGCCGGGACCGGCGGAGCCGGCGGCGCGCGGTGCGGTCCGGGTGCTGGTGGTGGACAACGACCCGGCGGCGCTGGCCGGGCTGGCGGCGCTGCTGCGCGGCTGGGGCTACGACGTGGCCGAGGCGTCGGCCGAGGCCGCTGCGGTCGCGGCGATGCAGGCCGCGCCAGCGGCGTTGTGGCTGTTCGACTACAACCTGGACGACGGCGACACCGGCACCGCGCTGCAGGCGCGGCTGGGGGCGTGCTTCGGCACCCGGCCGACCCTGATCCTCAGCGCCGACGACAGCCTGGCCACCCGCCGCGAGGTGCTGGAGCAGGGCCTGACCCTGCTGCACAAGCCGGTGCGGCCGCTCGCGCTGAAATCGATCATGGACCGGCTGCTGGCCGCGCGCGCGCTGGCCCGGCCATAGCGCGCGCGGTGAGACGTGCTCAGCCCTGCGCGGTGCTGAATTCCTCGAACGCCGCCAGCGCGTTGGCCGCGTACATCAACGACGGGCCGCCGCCCATGTAGACCGCCACGCCGAGCATCTCGCGGAACTCCTCCGGGGTGGCGCCCAGCCGGACCAGCGCCTTGGCATGGAAGCCGAGGCAGCCGTCGCAGCGGTTGGCTACGCCGATCGCCATGGCGATCAGTTCCTTGGTCTTCTCATCCAGCGCGCCGGCCGCCATTGCCGCCTTGCTGAGTGCGCCGAAGCCCTGCATCACATCGGCGTTGTGGGTGCGCAGCGGGGTGAGGTTGCGCGAGATGTCGCGGGTCAGGTCGGTGTAGGACGGGGTGGCGCTCATGGATTTGCTCCTCGGGAAGGGAAGGGGAACGGTGCCCGGCGATTGCCGGCGTGGTGGGAACAGGCATCGGCGCCGGGCGCCGCTGTGCAGGAAGGGCCGGTAACGCGTGGTCAGCCCTGCGGTGGTGTGGTCGGCAGGCCCGCGGCGGCCCAGGCCTGCATGCCGCCGGCGACGTTGACGCAGCGCACGCGCGGGTGCCCTGCCAGCGCCGCCTGGGCGATGCGCGAGCGCATGCCGCTGTGGCAGATCAGCAGCAGTTCGTGGGGGGTGTCGGGCAGGTCCAGCGTCTCCAGCGCGCCGGCCGCGCCCGCGCGGATGCGCGACAGCGGCAGCAGGCGTGCGCCGGGCGCGTGGCCGCGGGCGAACTCGGCCGGTTCGCGCACGTCCACCAGCACCGCGCCACGCTGCATGCGCGCACGCGCTTCATGCGCCGTGAGCTGCGCGCCGCGACCGCCGAACAGGGCCCGCAGCAGCGCGATCATCGCCTGGCCGCCCGGCTGCGGGCGGCGGGGGCGCCGCAGTAGATGCCGTGCAGGGTGTGCATCACCGCCGCCGCCGGGCCGTCGGCCAGCGCGTAGACGATGGTCTGCGCCTCGCGCCGGGTCAGCACCAGGCCTTCCTCGCGCAGCACCGCCAGGTGCTGCGACAGCGCCGACTGGCTCAGGTCCAGCAGGGCGTTGATCTCGCCCACCGAACGCTCGCCCTCGGCCAGCAGGCACAGCACCTGCAGCCGGTTCTCGTTGGCCAGCGCCTTGAGCAGCTGCGCGGCGTCGCCGGCATGCGCGCGCATCGCGGTCACGTCGAACGGCGGGCGGGAAGCGGTATCGGCCATCATCATTCCTGTTCCAGCGGGAGGGCTTCATTGCGCCACGCGGCAACGCCGCCGGCAAGCGAACGCACGTCGCTGAAGCCGAGCTGGCGCAGGCTGTCGGCGGCCAGTGCCGAGCGGCCGCCGGTCAGGCAGTACAGCAGCAGCGGACGGTCGGGGCGGGCCAGTTCCTGACTGGTGGAACACGCCAGCGCCGGGTGGGCGTGGATGCGGAACTCCAGCACCCCGCGCGGGATGTTGACCGCGCCGGGCAGGTGGCCGGCGGCATATTCGTCCGCTTCGCGCACGTCGATGATCGCGACGCTGCCGGCCGGCCAGGCGGCGACTTGCTGCGGGGAAACCTCGCGGATGCGGGCGCGGGCGGCGGCGACCAGGTCGTTGATGGAGGCAGGCATGGCGGTTCCTTATATCAGTTGACGCTAATATTAGTAGATGCTAATGTTTAGTGCAACCCGGCATCCGTGCCGTCCCGTGCAGCCCAGGAGAATCCGTATGAACCTCGACCGTGCCGTCCTTGCCTTCGCCGGCGTGATGGTCCTCGCCAGCGTCGCCCTTGCGCATTTCGTATCGCCGCTGTGGCTGTGGCTCACCGTGTTCGTCGGCGCCAACCTGCTGCAGGCCAGCGTCACCGGCTTCTGCCCGGCCGCCATCGTGTTCCGCAGGCTGGGCGTGCCCGGCGGCTGCGCGTTCAAGTAAGGCGGCGCCGTGGAACAGAACACCCTGCGCCCGCGCCATGCCCTGGCCCTGCTGCTGGCCGCCTCTTTGGCGGCCTGCGGCGGGGGCCAGCCGCAGCCTGCCCCGATCAAGGTCGAGGGCCTGTCCAGCATCGAAGTGCGGGCCGCCGACGCCAGCGAAGGGCGCGGCTGGGATGGCGTAGTGGAGGCCGTGCGCCAGGCCACGCTGTCGGCGCAGACCAGCGGGCGGGTGGCGCAGGTGGAGGCCGATGTCGACGACCGGGTGGCCGCCGGGCAGGTGCTGTTGCGGCTGACCGCGGTCGAACAGCAGGCGGGGGTGGACGCGGCGCGTGCGCAGGTGCGCGCCGCCGAGGCCGCCGCGCGCGAGGCCGAGCTCGACTATCGCCGCCATGCCGACCTGGCGCAGGGCCAGTACGTGTCGCGGGCGCAGCTGGACCGTGCCCGCGCCGCGCGCGACACCGCGGTGGCCGCGCGCGATGCGGCCCGCGCGCAACTGGCCAGCGCCGGCCAGCAGGGCAGCTACACCCTGGTGCGCGCACCGTATGCCGGCATCGTCAGCAGCCGCGACGTCGAGCCCGGCGAGAGCGTGAACCCGGGCCAGCCGCTGATGACGGTGTTCGCGCCCGATGCGCTGCGCGTGGAAGTCAGCGTGCCGCAGTCCGAGGCCGATGCGATCCGTGCCGATGCCGTGGCCCGGCTGCAGCTGGACGACGGGCGCCAGGTCGACGCGGCGCAGGTGACGGTATTCCCGGCCGCCGATGCCGCGACCCATGCGGTGAAGGTGCGGGTGCTGCTGCCGGTGCTGGAGGCAGCGCCGGTGCCCGGCAATACGGTGCGGGTGGTGTTCCCGGCGGTGAAGGGCGGCGCGTATCCGCAGATACCGGTCTCGGCGCTGCTGCGGCGGGGCGAGGTCGATGCCGTCTACGTGCTGGCCGATGGCCGGCCGTCGCTGCGGCAGCTGCGCCTGGGCGAACGTCGCGGCGACCAGGTGGAGGTAATCGCCGGGCTCGCGGCGGGCGAGCGCATCGCTGCCGATCCACTGGCGGCGATGCAGGCGCTGGCCGCCGCCCGCGGGGAGCGTTGACATGGCGCCGCACGATACGCCGCGGCTGGGTGTTTCCGGCCGCCTGGCCCGCATTTTCCAGGACAACCCGCTGACCCCGATCCTGGCGTTGCTGGGGTTGCTGCTGGGCCTGGTCGCGGTGGCGATCACCCCGCGTGAGGAAGAGCCGCAGATCGACGTGACCATGGCCAACGTCATCGTGCCGTTCCCCGGCGCCGACGCGCGCCAGGTGGAGCAGCTGGTGGCCTATCCGCTGGAGCGCCGGCTGGCCGGGATCGAGCAGGTCAAGCACACCTATTCGGTCAGCCGCCCGGGGCTGGCGGTGCTGACCGTGGAGTTCGACGTCGGCGTGCCGCGGCAGGCGGCGCTGGTGCGCCTGTACGACAAGGTGTTCTCGAACATGGACTGGATGCCGCCGGACGTGGGCGTCGGCCAGCCGGTCATCAAGCCCCGCGGCATCGACGACGTACCGGTGATGGCGCTGACGCTGTGGGCCGATGCGCCCGCGCCGACGGCGGCGGACCGCGGTGCCGGCGGGCGTGGCGCGCTGGAACTGTCCCAGGTCGCGCATACCCTGGAAACCGAGCTCAAGCACCTGCCCGGCACCCGTGACGTCTACACCATCGGCGCGCCCGAGCGGGCGATGATGGTGACGCTGGATCCGGCGCGCCTGGCCGCCCATGGCCTGGCGGTGAACGACCTGGCCGCGGCGCTGCAGGCGGCGAACCTGGCGCGCCAGGCGGGCGAACGCATCGGTGGCGACGGCGTGGTGCAGGTCAGCGCCGGGCGCTTCCTGGCCGACCGCGCCGACGTGGCCGGGCTGGTGCTGGGGGTGGACGGCGGGCAGCCGGTGCGGCTGGCCGACGTGGCCACGGTGAGCGATGCCACCGACCTGCCGTCGCGTTATGTCTGGCACGGCGCGCCGCCCGGGCGCGCCGGCCCGCGCACCGGCGTGGCGCCGGCGGTGACCCTGGCCATCACCAAGCAGCCGGGCAGCAACGCGGCCGACATCACCGGCGCGGTGCTGGAGCGGATCGAGGCGCTGCGCGGGCAGGTCATTCCCGAGGGCGTGGAGGTAGCCGTCACCCGCGACTACGGCGCGACCGCCAGCGACAAGGCGCAGACCCTGATCAAGAAGCTGGTGTTCGCGACCGGTTCGGTGGTGCTGCTGGTGCTGTTCGCGCTGGGTCGCCGCGAGGCGCTGGTGATCGGTTCGGCGGTGGTGCTGACCCTGGCGGTGACGCTGTTCGCGTCCTGGGCCATGGGCTTTACCCTCAACCGGGTGTCGCTGTTCGCGCTGATCTTCTCGATCGGCATCCTCGTCGACGATGCCATCGTGGTGGTGGAGAACATCCACCGGCACATGGCCCAAGGCGGAAAGACCCTGCGCGAGGCGATCCCGCCGGCGGTCGACGAAGTGGGCGGGCCGACCATCCTGGCGACCTTCACCGTGATCGCCGCGCTGATGCCGATGGCCTTCGTCAGCGGCCTGATGGGGCCGTACATGCGGCCGATCCCGATCAATGCCTCGGTCGGCATGGTGCTGTCGCTGCTGATCGCGCTGGTGGTCACGCCGTGGCTGTCGCTGAAGCTGCTGCGCCGCCATGCGGGCGCAGCGGTGGCCGGCGCCCACGGCCATGTCGAAGGCGGCATGGCCGCGCGCCTGCACCACGTGTTCGCGCGGGTGATGACGCCGTTCCTGGCCGGTGACGGCGCCGCGCGCCGGCGGCGCTGGCTGTTCCTGGCCATGGCCGTGCTGGTGGCGCTGGCCGCGAGCCTGGCGGTGTTCCGCCTGGTGGTGCTGAAGATGCTGCCGTTCGACAACAAGTCTGAACTGCAGCTGGTGGTGGACATGCCCGAAGGCAGCACCCTGGAGGCCACCAACGCGGTGCTCGCCGAACTGGCCGGCGTGCTCGACCGTACCCCGGAGGTGCTGCACTACCAGGGCTACGCCGGTACCGCCGCGCCGATCAGTTTCAACGGGCTGGTGCGCCAGTACTACCTGCGCGAGGGCGCCAACGCCGGCGACCTGCAGGTCAACCTGGTCGACCGCCACGCGCGCAGCCGCAAGAGCCACGACATCGCCGTGGCGCTGCGCCCGGAGGTGGCGCGGATCGGACGCCGCCATGGCGCCTCGGTGAAGGTGGTGGAAGTGCCGCCGGGACCGCCGGTGCTGTCGCCGATCGTGGCCGAGCTGTACGGCCCGGACCATGCGCGCCTGCGCCAGATCGGGCGCGCGCTGACCCGGCGCTTCCTCGACACCGACGGCATCGTCGACGTCGACAGCAGCGTCGAGGCCGATGCCGCGCGCGAGGTGCTGGTGGTGGACCGCGAGCGCGCGGCGCGGCTGGGCGTGTCGCAGGCGGACATCGTGCAGACCATCGCCGCCGGGCTGGCGGGCAGCGACGCCAGCCATGTCATCGACAGCGGCTCGCTGTACCCGCGCCCGATCCGGCTGCGGCTGCCGGCCAGCGGCCAGGCCACGCTCGACGGCGTGCTGGCGCTGCGGGTACGCGGCGGCAACGGCCAGCTGGTGCCGTTGTCGGAACTGGTGACGGTGCGGCGCGCGCCCTGGGATGGCGCGATCCAGCACAAGGACCTGCTGCCGGTGGTGTACGTGATGGGCGACGAAAGCGGCAGCATCGACAGCCCGCTGTACGGCATGTTCGACCTGGTCGGCCAGGTCGGCGACCACGCCATCGACGGCCAGCGCCTGGCGCAGTTCTTCGTGCGCCAGCCGACCGACGGCGCCGGCTTCGGCATCAAGTGGGACGGCGAATGGCAGATCACCTACGAGACCTTCCGCGACATGGGCATCGCCTATGTCGCCGGCATGGTGCTGATCTACCTGCTGGTGGTGGCGTACTTCCGCAACTACGCGGTGCCGCTGGTGATCATGGCGCCGATCCCGCTGACCGTGATCGGGGTGATGCCGGGCCATGCGCTGCTCGGGGCGCAGTTCACCGCGACCAGCATGATCGGCATGATCGCGCTGGCCGGCATCATCGTGCGCAATTCGATCCTGCTGGTGGATTTCATCAACCACCTGGTCGAACGCGGGCAGACCCTGGAGCAGGCGGTTATCGATGCCTGCGCGGTGCGCGCGCAGCCGATCGCGCTCACCGCGCTGGCGGCGATGGCCGGTGCGTTCTTCATCCTCGACGACCCGATCTTCAACGGCCTGGCGATCGCGCTGATCTTCGGCATCCTGGTGTCGACCGTGCTCACCCTGGTGGTGATCCCGCTGCTGTACTACGCGCTGCTGTCGCGGCGGCGCCAGCGCCAGGCAGCGGCATGACCGGTGGCGCGGCGCGTCCCGGCGCGCCGCGCGTTACAGGTCGCTCTGGCGGCTGGGGTCGCTCAGTTCCAGTTCGCGCAGCACCACGCTGGCCTGGGTGCGGTTGCGCACTCCCAGGCGCTCGAAGATCGCCGACAGGTGCGCCTTGACCGTGCGTTCCTGCACGTCCAGGCGGTCGGCGATCTGCTTGTTGAGCAGGCCCTCGGCGACCAGCGCCAGTACCCGGAACTGCTGCGGCGACAGGCTGGCCAGGCGTGCGGCCAGTTCGCTGTCGTGGCTGGAGGACTGCGCCCGCGCCACCGCCGCGCGCAGCGACGCCGGCAGCCATTGCTCGCAGGCCATGACGCTGCGGATCGCCTCGCGCAGTTCGTTCAGCCCCGAGCTCTTGGGCAGGTAGCCGGCGGCGCCGTGGTCGAGCGCCCGTCGCACCACGCGCGGGTCGTCGTTGGCCGACACCACGATCACCGCCACCCCCGGGTGCTGGGCGCGGATCGCCGCCAGCCCGGCCAGCCCGTGGTTGCCGGGCATGTGCAGGTCGAGCAGGATCAGGTCGGTGTCGGGCGCGGCGTCCAGCGCCGCCAGCACGCCCTCGAGCGATTCGGCCTCGCGCACCTGCAGGTCGGCCACCGCCTCGCCCGCGGCCTGGCGCAGTGCGGCGCGGAACAGCGGGTGGTCGTCGGCGATCAGCAGGCTGGGCATGGGGCAGGAAGGGGCGGGTGATGCCTGCATTGTCGGCCAATGTGTGGCGGTGGCGCACCCCGGCCGGCAGCGGCGCCGTCGGCGCGGCCGCGGTGCCCGGCAGGTTGCGCCGCCATGCGCTTACTGCGCGGTCCAGGCACCGTCCATCGGCAGCGCCGCGCCGGTGAGGTTGTGCGCTTCGCGGCGGCACAGCCACACCACCATCGCGGCGATGTCCTCGGGCAGCGACATGCGCAGGCTGGGCTGCTTCTCCTCGAGCAGGGCGCGCACGCCGTCGTCGCGGCTGCCACCGTGGCGGTGGGCCTGGATCTGCGGCTCGATCAGCGGCGTTTCCACCCAGCCCGGGCACACGCAGTTGACGGTGACCCCGCCGCTATCGCGGCTGCCGGCGGCGGCGTATTCCAGCGCGGCCACCTTGCTCAGGCCGACGATGCCGAATTTGCTGGCCACGTAGGGCGCCTTGTTCTTCGATGCCACCAGCCCGTGCACCGAGGCGATGTTGACCACCCGGCCGTAGCCCCGCGCGGCCATGCCCGGCAGCGCCTGCTGCATGGTGTGGAAGGCGGCACTGAGGTTGATGGCGATGATGTCGTCCCACTTGCCGGCGGGCTGCTCGGCCAGTGGCGCGGCATGCTGGATGCCGGCGCAGTTGACCAGCACGTCGAGCGCGCCCCAGTCCTGCACCGCGGCCATCATCGCCTCGATCTCGGCCGGATTGCGCAGGTCGGCGCCGAAATGGCGCGACTGCCCGCCGGCCGCGGCGACGCCGGCCAGCGCGGCGTCGATCTGTTCGGCCGTGCCCAGGCCGTTGATCGCCACGCGCGCGCCGGCGGCGGACAGTGCCTGGGCGATGGCCAGGCCGATGCCCGACGTGCTGCCGGTGACCAGCGCGGTGCGACCCTGCAGGAAGCGGTCCATGGGAACTCCGTCAAACAGTGGGGGAAGGCTGCAGAACGTAGCAGCCGGAACGTAAGCGCCGCGTGGTACGAAAGTACGATGGGCCGGGCGGGGCGCTCTGCTAGTGTGGGGACATGACTACTTCCCTCCTGCGCGCCGCCTGCGGCCTCATCGTCGGATTCGGCCTGGCGTCGTGCGCCAGCGGCCCTGCGTCCAAGTCCGTGGAGTCTTCCATGTTCAGCAACGAACTGCGCAGCGAGCATCGCGGCAACGACGACCTGTTGACCGCCGGGCTCGGCCTGGCCGGGCTGCGCAGCCTGGCGCCGCCGGCATTCGCCGATGCCGGCGCGCCGACCGTGGAGGAACTGCGCCGGCGCGCGCTGTGGGGCAGTTGGCGCGGCATCGCCGACCTGGCCCCGGGCGGTGGCTATGGCGATCTGTTCGGCGACCTGGCCCCGGTGCCGGGGCGCGAGTACTCGGCCTATGCGCGCCTGCCTGGCGCGCACCAGCCGCACCGCGTGCTGGCGCAGGTGCCGGACAACTTCGACAGCGGCCGGCGCTGCGTGCTGGTGGCGCCGGCGTCGGGTTCGCGCGGCATCTACGGCGCGGTGTCGGTGGCGGCGGCCTGGGGCCTGCCGCGCGGCTGCGCGGTGGTCTACACCGACAAGGGCGCGGGCAGCGACTATTTCGACCTGGATGCGCAGATGGGCGTGCGTGCCAACGGCATGGTCGGCGCGCTCGGCGAGGCCGCCGACCTGGCCTTCGTGCCGGATGCGCCGGTCAATGCGTCCGGCGTGGCGTTCAAGCACGCCCATTCGCGGGACAACCCGGAAGCGGACTGGGGCCGTCACGTGAAGCAGGCGGCCGAGTTCGCGCTGCTGGCGCTGGACCAGGCCTTCCCGCAGGCCGCGCCGTTCACCTTCGCCAACACCCGCGTGATCGCGGTGGGCATCTCCAACGGCGGCGGCGCGGTGCTGCGCGCGGCGGAGATGGAGGGCGACTGGCTGGACGCGGTGGTTGCCGGCGAACCGAGCGTGCTGTCCAGTGGCCCCGGTGCACGCGCGCTGTACGACTACGCTACCGAGGCGGCGCTGCTGATGCCGTGCGCGCAACTGAACATGACCGACCTGCCGCAGCCGCCGCTGACCGCCGCGCTGCAGGCCGCTGCCACGGTGCGCTGCGCCACGCTGGCGGCTGAAGGCGTCATCGCCGGCGCCACGCCGGCGGCGCAGGCCCGGTCGGCTTACGAACTGATGCTGGGCAAGGGCTGGACCGACGCTGCGTTGCGTGCCGGCGCGTTGTCCACCGGCTTCGACCTGTGGCGCGCGGTCGCCGCCGGCTATGCCTCGGCCTATGGCCGCTATGGCGTGGGTGAGCATCCGTGCGGCTTCAGCTTCGCCGCGCAGAACCCGGATTTTTCGCCGCGTGCGGCCACCGCCGCCGAACGCGCGGCGTGGATCGCCGATGGCAGCGGCATCCCGCCGGGGGCCGGGGTCGGCCTGCTCGACAGCAAGGTGCGGCTGCCGGACCTGACCTATCCCGGGTTGAAGTGCCTGCGCGCCCTGTGGGACGGGCAGGGCGAGGATGCCCGCCGGGTGCAGGCCGGGATCGAGGCCACCCGCGCCGGGCTGCCGCGCAGCGGCCTGCCGGTGATGGTGGTGCACGGCACCGACGACGGCCTGATCCCGCCGGCGTTCAGCAGCGCGCCATATGTGGCCGCGGCCAAGGCCGCCGGGCGCGAGGTGAACTACTGGCAGGTACGCCATGTGCAGCACTTCGACGGCTTCCTCGGGCTGCCCGACTACGGCGCGCGCTACCTGCCGCTGCTGCCCTACGTGCATGCCGCGCTTGACCGCGTGCAGGCGCGTCTGGACAAGGGCACGCCACTGCCGGCCGACGCGGTGATCCAGACCACGCCGCGCATGGGCAAGCCGCTGTCCGCGGAGAACCTGGCGCTGCCGAAGTAGGCGACGCGCACGCAGGCGTGGGCATCGCCGCGTCGGTCCTGCGCGGCACGCAGCATGCGGATCGCCGCCGCTGTCGTGGCGGCGCCATCGTCGCGGCGTGGCATCATGCGCCGATGGATATCCTGACGACGCCTTCCCGGGTGATTCCGGCCGCCGATTACCAGCGCGAGCGGTGGCGCAACGGCTTGGGCTGGACCCGCGAGATCCTGCGCCTGCCGGCGCAGGAGCCGTGGCAGCTGCGCCTGTCCATCGCCGAGATCGAACACGACGCAGCGTTTTCCGCGTTTCCCGGCATCGAACGCGAACTGGTGCTGCTCGAAGGCGAGGGTCTGCGCCTGCGCTTCGCCGATGGCCGCTGCCAAACCCTGCTGCCGCCATACCAGCGGCTGCGGTTCGCCGGCGAGGACGCGCTGGATGGCGAACTGGTCGATGGCCCAACCCGCGATTTCAACCTGATGTGGCGTCGCGCCGACCTGCGTGCCGAGCTGCTGCACCGGCCGCTGGTCGGCAGCATGCTGTTCTTCTGCGAGCCGCAGGTGGCGTGGGCGATCCACCTGCTGGCCGGGCAGGCGGCGTTCGAGGACCCGATGCTGCCGCCGCTGGAGGCCGGCGACAGCGCCTGGCTGGGGGCCGGCGCGCGCCGGCGGCATGCGCTGCACGGTGCCGGCGAGCTGCTGGCGATCCGGGTCTCGCCGGCCGCGCACGTCGCCTGAGGCGGGCGCGGCGCGTGGACAGCCGCGTGCGCGGCGGCCGATGATGGCGCCTGGCCGCAGCGCCGGGAGCGACGATGGACAAGACCCATGGCAAGGACGTCGATGCCTTCATCGATGCGCTCGATCACCCGCGGCTGGCAGTGATCCGCGCGCTGCGTGCGTTGCTCCTGGCGGTGGATCCGGCGATCCGCGACGAGGTCAAGTGGAATGCCCCCAGCTTCCGCAGCCGCGGGCACTTCGCGACGATGCAGCTGCGCCGGCCCGACGTGGTGCGCCTGATCCTGCACCTGGGAACGCAGAAGCGCAGCCTGCCGGTGGGCGCCATCGCCGATCCGGACGGCCTGCTCACCTGGCTGGCCCCGGACCGCGCCCTGCTCGAATTCCGCGATGCCGCCGAACTGGAAGCAAGGCAGGCCGCAGTGGTGGCGCTGATCAGGCAGTGGATGGCGCTGCTGCCGTAGAGGCGGGGCTTGCCCCGCATGCGGCATTACCGGGAAAGCCATGTGCCGGACACGCCCGGCACTACGGTCCTGTGTTGATGCGGATCGTGGAGGCGGGGCTTGCCCCGCATGCGGCATTACCGGAAAAGCCACGTGCCGGACACGCCCGGCACCACGGTCCTGTGTTGATGCGGATCGTAGAGGCGGGGCTTGCCCCGCATGCGGCATTACCGGAAAAGCCATCTGCCGGACACGCCCGGCACCACGGTCCTGTGTTGATGCGGATCGTAGAGGCGGGGCTTGCCCCGCATGCGGCATTA
The DNA here is from genome assembly GCF_022436665.1 of Stenotrophomonas sp. Y6. Taxonomy (NCBI): domain Bacteria; kingdom Pseudomonadati; phylum Pseudomonadota; class Gammaproteobacteria; order Lysobacterales; family Lysobacteraceae; genus Stenotrophomonas; species Stenotrophomonas sp. Y6. Next base: position 222,441 of record NZ_JAKUKB010000004.1, on the reverse strand, counting down.
CCGGAAAAGCCATGTGCCGGACAAACCCGGCACTACGGTCCTGTGTTGATGCGGATCGTAGATGCGGGGCTTGCCCCGCATGCGGCATTACCGGAAAAGCCACGTGCCGGACAAGCCCGGCACCACGGTCCTGTATTGATGCGGATCGTAGAGGCGGGGCTTGCCCCGTATGCGGCATTACCGGGAAAGCCATGTGCCGGACAAACCCGGCACCACGGTCCTGTGTTGATGCGGATCGTAGAGGCGGGGCTTGCCCCGCATGCGGCATTACCCCTCACGTCCCGGCAGGCGGCCCCGCCGTTCCCCGCTTCATGCGGGTCCGTCAGTAAACATCGCGGCGGTAGCGCCGCTCCCGGACCAGTTGTTCCTTGCATTCGCGCCCCAGCACCTGTGCGATCACCGCGTCCACCGCCGGCGCCATGCCCTGCAGGCTGCCGCAGACCAGCACGGTGGCGCCGTGGTCGACCCAGCGCCGCAATCGCCCGGCCTGCGCGGCCAGCAGGTCCTGCACGTAGCGATGGGGCCCGCCATCACGGCTGAACACGGTATCCAGGTGTTCGATGCCGCCATCGCGACGCCACTGCTCCAGCTCGTCGCCGAAGTGGAAATCGTGGGCGCGGTGGCGTTCGCCGAACAGCAGCCAGTTGCGCCGTGCGCCGGCGTCGATGCGTGCGCGCAGGTGCGCGCGCAGGCCGGCGATGCCGGTGCCGTTGCCGATCAGCACCAGCGGCGCGTCGCCGGCCGGCGGGTGGAAGTTGGGGTTGGCGCGCAGGCGCAGGTCGATGCGCGCGCCGATGGCGGCGTGGTCGCACAGCCAGCCGCTGGCCAGGCCCGGGGTGCCGTCCGGATGCGACTGCCGCCGCAGCAGCAGCCGCAGGTGGTTCTCCGAGGGCAGCGAGGCGATGGAGTATTCCCGGTGCGGCAATGGCTGCAGCGCCGCCGCGATCGCCTCGGGCGCGCTGCCATCGATCGCCTCGGGCAGCCTGGCCGCGGCCAGCAGTTCACGCAGGGCGCGGCCATCGGCCAGCGTTGTCGCCGGATCGAGCGCGTGCGCGCGCATCCACTGTTCGACCGTGGCCGGCGCGTGCCGTGGGCCGATTTCGGCGATATCGCCGGCCTGCCAGGCGGGCAGCGCGGCGTCGGCCGGTTGCAGGCACAGCTGGAACACCGGGCCGCCGACGCTGCCTGGATTGGTCCGCGTCCGTGCGCGCAGCACCCACGGCTGGTAATCGGGCGGGCTCCAGTCGGCCTGCACGCGGCCGTCGCCGAACTGGCCGAGCAACTGCTGCCAGTGGCGCAGCGCGGCCGGATCGGCATTGTCCACGTCCACGGTATCGAACAACGGCTGCGCGCCTTGTCCGCGCAGCCAGTCGTCGAGCCGGTGGCCGAACGCGCAGTAGTCCGCGTAGCTGCGGTCGCCCAGTGCCAGCACCGCGTACTGCAGCGCCGGCAGCGCCGGCGCCTGGCGCATCACCTGGTCGAGGAAGGCCAGGGCGTGGTCGGGCGGATCGCCCTCGCCGGTGGTGCTGGCGATGAACAGTGCCTTGCGGGTACCGGCCAGCAGCGTCGCATCGACCTGGTCGAGCGCGCGCAGGCGTACCCGGCAACCGCCATCGCGCAGGCTCTGCGCGGTATGCCCGGCCAGCTGCCGGGCGAAGCCGGTCTGGCTGGCCCAGGCCACCAGCAGCGGCGGTTCGCCGCTGTCGCCGGGCTCGTCCGGGCGCGGGCGCGCGCGCCACCACAGCGCCAGGCACCCTGCCACGTAGCCGAGCACCGCGGCGAGCGCGATCCAGCGCCGCGCCGGCAGCGGCGTGGGCTGCCAGCCGTCCTGGCCCAGGTGCAGGCGCAGCAGCAGTCCGGCGATGGCCAGCAGCGCGGCGATGACCACGGCATTGCCGGCGATGGTGCGCATCGAGCCCGGATGGTTCATGCGTTGCCCGCGTCCAGCTGCTGCCGGAAGCCGCGCGACAACGTTTCCAGCGGGCCATCGGCGCCGCGCTGCAGGAAGCGCGCGGCCAGGCCATGGGCATCGGCGAACGCGCATCCCTGGTCGGCCCCCATCACCGTCAACGCGGTGGCCCAGGCGTCGGCCAGCATCGCCTCGCGGTGGACCACGGTGACCGCCGCGGCGGCACCGGTCACCGGCGCCTGCCGGCGCGGGTCCAGGGTGTGGCTGTAGCTCACCCCGTCGTGTTCATAGCGGTGCCAGCGGTCGCCGGAGGTGGCCACGGCCAGGTCGTCCAGTGCCAGCACGCGTGGCGGCTGCCCGCTGCCGGCATCCTCGTCGGGTGCCGATTCGACCAGGACGCGCCACGGCTGGCCGTCCGGCTTGCGGCCGCGGCCATGCAGTTCGCCGCCGACCTCGACCAGCGCCGCTTCGATGCCCTGGGCGCGCAGCCAGCGGCTGACCAGGTCCACGCTGTAGCCCTTGGCGATGGCCGACAGGTCCAGCTGCAGGCCGCCCGGTTGCAGCACGGCCTGCGCCTGCGCGTCCAGTCGCAGCCGCTGCCAGCCGCATTGCGCGGCGACACGGGCGATCTGCGCCGCGTCGGGTGGGCGCTGGCCGCGTGCATCGGCGCCGAACCCCCACAGCGCGACCAGCGGGCCCACGGTAGGGTCGAAGGCGCCGTCGCTGCGTTCGGCGACGCTGCGCGCGGCCTGCAGCACCTGCCAGAAATCGTCGGGCAGCGGCTGCCAGTGGCCGCGGTCCGCGCGGTTGAAACGGCTGATATCCGAATCGTGCGCCCAGGTGCTCATCTGCGCGACCACGCGGTCGAGCTGCGCCTGGATGCCGGCATGCAGCGCATGCAGGTCGCGGTCGCGCGGCGCCACCAGCTTGACGCTCCAGGTGGTGCCCATGGTGTGGCCGCCGAGTGCGGCGATGTCGGATGACATGGAAGGGGATGCGGACAGGGGAAAGAAGAGGGGCGCCGGCGGCCGCGCCGGTACCCGTGCAGGCGCGGGCCGGGGGAGCTGGGGGGCCGCCGCGGCGACGGCCTGCCCGTGGCTCCCCGGCACGTGCCGCTGCCTTACTGCGGCAGCACTTCCAGCGTGGCGACGTAGCTCAGCCGGCGCTGCTTGGCCTGCGGCGCACTGGTCCTGGCATCGCTGGTCGAGGTTTCCAGCCAGTACATGCCCGCCTCCGGCCAGGTCACCTTGAAGCTGCCGTCGGCGCCGGTGGTCACCTTGATCTCGTCCTGGGCGTTGCGGTAGCGGGTGGCGCCACGCACGATCTCCACCTCCAGCCCACTGGCGGGCTGGCCGTCGACCAGCAGCCTGAACGTGGCTTCCTCGCCGGCGAACAGGTCGTTGGGATGGGTGACCGGCACCAGTTCCAGGCCCTTGCCGGTGGCCGCGACGGTGCTCGGCTTGCCCTTGGTGACGAAGGTCTCCACCCGGCCGATGCCTTCGGTGACCTGCAGGTTCTGCGCGTCCTTCGGAATCTTGGTGGCCAGGTCCTCGGCCGTGGCGTTGCGCAGGAAGCCGCCACGGGCGCCGCCCATGCCGCCGGCCGCCGGCTTGTCCTTGGCCGCGGCCAGGCTTTCGGGGGTATCCCAGCGCGCGGACAGGCCCCGGTTGAGGTTGACGATGCGGTAGGTGCCTTCCTGCGCCAGCGGCACGTCGAACACGCTGCGGTACTTGCCGGTGGCCGGATTCTGCGGCTGCAGCGTGCTGCCGTCGGGCGCGGCGATGCTGACGTTGTCCAGCCGCATCGGCACGTGGTCGGGGTAGTACAGCTGGTTGGATACCGCGGCGTCGACCGTCACCCAGGCATCGTTGCCGGCGACGACGGTGGCCGAGGGCAGCAGCCACTGCTTGTGGGCCAGGGCGGAGAACGGAAGCGAGGCGGCGATCAGCGCGGCGAGCAGCGTGGTGTGTTTCATGCGGGTTTCTCCTTGTCCGGAAGGTCAGGGCTTGGTGGCGAGGGTGACCAGGCCCAGTTCGCTCTGGCCGCGGGCGTTGCCGGTGGCGGCTTTGCCCTTCCACTCGAATGGGATCTTCAGCAGCTCGCGGCCGCCGACCTCGCGCACCGCTTCCACCACCAGGGTGTACTGGCCGGCGGGCAGGTTGCGCAGCTGCGGCTGGCTGTCGCTGAAGCTCAGCGCGTGCTTGCCGGCCGGGCGGGTCGGCCCGGTCACGCCGTCCACCGGCACCTGCAGGGTGCGGCCGCTCTTGCGCCACCACTGGCGCAGGTCGGGCAGCCACTTGGTGCCATGGCCTTCGGCGTTGGACGTCTGCTGGTACCACACCGACAGGTTGGCCACCGACTTCTGCGCGCCATCCTCGACCCACACCGCCACGTAGGGCCGGTGGTACTCGGCCACGTTGAGCCGGGGGATCTCGACGTTGATGTCCAGGCTCGCGGCGTAGGCCGCCGGGGCGGCGGCGAGCAGCCCGCTCAGGGCGATGGTGAGGGTGACGCGCATGGTGCGACTCCGTAGGGAAAGCGTGTTCAGTGGATGAGGAGCAGGGCGATCAGCAGCGGCACCAGCAGGCCCAGGCCGACCAGCGGCCAGGTCATGCGCCGCTGCCGCGCATGCAGGTGCAGCAGGAACAGGCCGGTGATGCAGAACACCAGGCAGGCCACCGCGAACAGGTCGATGAACCAGCCCCAGCCGGCGCCGGCGTTGCGGCCCTTGTGCAGGTCGTTGAAGTACGACACCCAGCCGCGGCGGGTGCGTTCGAACTCCACCGCGCCGGTCTCGCGGTCGATGCTCAGCCAGGCATCGCTGCCGGGGCCCGGCAGCGACAGGTAGATCTCTTCGGGCGACCACTCGGCCGCGCGCCCGCCGATGGCCACGTCCAGTTCGCGCGCCAGCCAGTCGGCGACCCGCGCCGGCAGCGGTGCATTGCCATCGGCGTGCGGCGCCGCCAGCACCTGCAGCAGCGGCGGCGGCAGGTCCAGCTGGCGGTTGGTCACCTGCGGCGCGCCCTCGATCCTGCCCGCATGGTTGAGAGTGATGCCGGTGGCGGCGAACAGCAGCATGCCGATCAGGCAGACCGCCGAGCTGATCCAGTGCCACTGGTGCAGCGTGCGCAGCCAGAAGCCGCGGCTGGCCTGCTGCTGGACGAGATCGGCGGGGGAGCGTTCGGCGGACACGGGCGTGGTGCGGGGGAAAGAGATGGAATTAGAACATTGATGAGAATGATTCGCAATTTGTATCGCTCTGTATCCCGGCCTCGGCGGGTGCGGCCGGCGCTACCCGCCACGGCGGATCAGAAGCGCAGGTTCATGCTCAGCCAGACGCTGCGCGCCTTGTCCTTGTTGTTGTAGTCGTCCTCGAACAGCACCTCGTTGGTCACGTCGCCGTAGATGCCGTTGCCGTTGAGGTCGGTGAACGTGGTCTGGTAGGTGGTGAAGTCGCGGTCGAGCAGGTTGTTGATGCGCGCGTTGAAGGTCAGCCAGCCGGTGGCCTCGAACGACGCGCCCAGGTGCAGCACCGTGTAGTCCTTGTAGTACAGCTCCTTGCCGGTGACGGCACTGACGCCGCGGTAGCGCCTGGAGCGCGCCTCGGCGGTCAGGAACAGGCTCAGGCGGTCGCTGGCCTGCCAGTCGAACGTGGCATTGGCCATGTGCCGGGCGCTGTTGCCCAGCGGCAGGCCCTTCTCCGCGCCGCTCTTCTGCTCGCTGTCGGTGAAGGTGTAGTTGGCGCGCAGGCCGAAGGCATCGCTGATCTGCCAGCGCCCGGCCAGCTCGGCCCCCTGGATCACCACTTCGTCGATGTTGACCGTGCGGTTGCTGCTCGAATAGCCCAGCTCGGCATACTCGCCGCTGCTGGTGCAGCGCAGGGCCAGGCCGGCGCCGCACGGCTGGCTGTCGATCTTGTCCTCGAAGCGGTTGTGGAACAGCGTGGCGTTGAAGTTGTGGCCGCGCGGGTGCTGCCAGTACACCGCCAGCTCGGTGCTGGTGCTGGTTTCCGGCTTCAGGTCCGGGTTGCCGAAGAATGGCAGCGTGCCCTGGCCGCCGAAGCCGATGACGCCGTCGTACAGGTCGGTGGTCTTGGGGGTCTTGAAGCCGGTGCTGACGCCGCCCTTGATCGTCCACTGCTCGCCCAGCGCATAGACACCGTACAGGCGCGGGCTCAGGTGGTCGCCGAACACCTTGTGGTCGTCGTAGCGCAGGCCCGCGGTGAGGGTCAGCGGCGTGCTCACCTTCCAGTTGTCCTCGACGAACAGCGAGTACATGTCGTGCTCCTGCTTCAGCCCGGGCGTGCCCTTCTCGGTGCCGAACACGCCGTCGGTCAGATCGCCGCGGATGACCTGCGTGCCGACCACCAGGGTGTGCTCGCCGGCGGCCTGGAACGGCACGTCGAGCTTGGCGTCCAGGGTGTACTGCGCGCTCTCCAGGGTGCGCTTGGGGCGCGGCAGGAAGGTGGACTCGGCCAGCGCGCGGCGCTCGGCCAGGCCCATGCCGGCATATGCGCCGGTGCCGTCGATCATCGCCAGCAGGCGTTCGCGCTCGGCCACGGTGAACGGCAGCGTGCGGCCATCGTTGTTGGTGGCCACCCGCGCCAGCGAGACGAAACTGTTGCCGATGTCCCACTGGCCTTCGTGGGTCAGCGCCCAGGCATCGCGGGTGAATGCCTGCGATGCGCTGTAGCCGACTCGCGGGTCGGCGCGCCGCGCCCAGGTGCCGCCGTTGGCGCGGCAGGCGGCGGCATTGGCGCCGCTCGCGCCGCTGCAGTAGTTGGAGGCGCGCCAGATGCTGTTGATGGTGTCGACGGTGCCGACGGGGTATTCCTCCACGCCGCTGTCGTTGATCCTGATCCTGTTGTCGTAGGTCTGCCGCGAGGTGTCGTAGTCCAGCGACAGGGTCTGGTTGTCCGATGGCATCCACGCCAGGGTGATGCCGCCGGCCTTGTTGGTGTTGTCCACGGTCTTGCCGCCGCTGCCGAAGCCCAGCGGGCGGGTGTGCAGTCCGCCGGCCGGATCGGTGGCCGCTGCATAGGTCGGGTTGGAAGCCTTGCGTTCGTACCAGCTGCCGCGCGCGCTCAGGTTGAGCACCCCGGGCAGCAGCGGCCCGGTGACGAAGAAGTCCACCGTGCTGTCGTCGCCGAACGCGTCGTCGGTCTCGACGGTGCGGGCGATGCTGGCCGAGCCGTGCCAGCTGTCGAGGGTGCGCCGGGTGATGATGTTGATCACCCCGCCCATGGCGTCGGCGCCATACAGCGTGGACATCGGCCCGCGGATCACCTCGATGCGCTCGATCGCGTCCAGCGGCGGGATGTGGTTGAACTGGTTGCCGCCAAAGTTGTTCGGGTAGATGTCGCCGTGGTTGTTCTGGCGGCGGCCGTTGACCAGGATCAGGGTGTAGTCCGCGCCCATGCCGCGCATGGAGATGGTGCCCTGGCCGGTCTTGTCGCGGGTCTCGCCCACGTCCACGCCTTCCAGGTCGCGCACCGCGTCCAGCAGGGTCATGTAGGGGCGCCTGGCCAGGTCCTCGCGGGTGATCACCGAGATGCTGGCCGGCGCGTCGGTGATCTTCTGCTCGAAGCCGGACGCGGTGACCACGACGGTGTCCAGCGTGGACGGTTGCGCGGCGGGGGCGCCGGAGGCGTGGGCCAGCGCCGGCAGCGCGGCGAGCAGGGCGAGGGCGAGGGAAGTGCGCGCGGCGGGCGCGCGGAAACGATGGCGCAGAGCCATGGGAAGACCTCGGGAACGGAATGGAGAAGGGTGCGGCGGGCCGCTGGCGCACGGGCGCCATGGCAGCGACGGAAGGGGCGGTGGAACAGGCGCGGCGTGGCCGCGCGGCGACGGCTCAGCGCGGTGGGGGCGCTTGGCTGCGCTGCGACCGCCAGTGCCTGGGCAGGGCGGCCGGGGGCGCCGGCGAAGCCGCCGGCAGGGCGGACGTCAGGGGCGATGCGCTGTCCACGGCGCATGCCACGGGACGTGGCGGCGCGGCGCGCAGGCAGGCCGCGCGCGGCGCCTGCAGCGTGGCCACGCGGCGCAGTTTGGCGGGTGTTTCCTGCGCGGCCGTCTCGCCCGCGGGCGTTTCCTCGCCTGCGCCGACGGCGGCCGACGGCGCCCGGGTCGCGGGCGCGACATGCGCCTGGCCGGTGCCGGCAGGGCCCAGCAGCAGGCACAGGACCATCAACCCCCACAGCGGCATGCGCAGGCCGTTGCGCAGGGGCGCAACGGCGGACAGGCAGCGGCGGCGGAGCAGGTGGTGCATCGGATCCCCGGTGGGCGTCAGTGGCCGCCGATCAACGGGCCGGCGGCGTTGCGCAATTGTAGTTGGGATTCGTTATCCGATGCAAATAAGAATTCATTTCATTTGAGGTCGGGTTGACGCGGATCAACCCGCCCACCGCACCGTCAGACCTCGGCCCATTGCCGCAGCAGGTTGTGGTAGACGCCGGTCAGCTGCAGCACCGCGCCGGCGTCGGCGTTGCCCTGGCACAGGGTCTCGATGGAGCTGTCCAGTTCGAACAGCATCCGCCGCCGGGTGTCGTCGCGGACCATGCTCTGCACCCAGAAGAACGACGCCAGCCGCGCGCCACGGGTCACCGGCGTCACCTGGTGCAGGCTGCTGGAGGGGTACAGGATCAGGTCGCCGGCCGGCAGCTTCACCGCATGCTCGCCATAGGTGTCGCTGATGACCAGCTCGCCGCCGTCGTACTCGTCCGGCGGGTTGAGGAACAGCGTGCACGACACGTCCGAGCGCAGCTGTTCACCTTGGGACAGGTTCATCACCGCGCCGTCGACATGGAAGTCGTAGGTGCCGCCGCCGGTGTAGCGGTTGAAGCGGGGCGGCAGGTACTTGAGCGGCAGGGCGGCGCTGAAGAACAGCGGGTGCCTGGCCAGTGCCAGCAGGAGGGTCTCGCCCAGCTCGCGCCGCAGCGGTGAATCCTCCGGCAACTGCTCGTTGCGCTTGGCCTGGGCGCCGAGGTGGCCCACCGTCTGGCGGCCATCGATCCACTGCGCGGCGTCGAGCCGGGCGCGGAAGCCGGCGACCTGCGCCGGTGTCAACACGTTGGGGATATGCAGCAGCATCGGGGCTTTCCTCAGTCTGCGGGAGAGTCGACCAGCGCGCGTACCCGGGGGTGCGGCGAGGCGGCCAGTTGCGGAACGATATGCGCCATGAACGCGGGGCTGCCGTGGGCGAGCGCAAGCCGCAGCCAGTGCAGCGCTTCGTCGATGCGCGCCTGCTGCAACAGGATGGAGGCGTAGTTGGCCTGCCCGCGGAAGTCCCCGGCTTCGGCCGCGCGCCGGTACCAGTACAGCGCCGCCTGCGGGTCGCGCGCGGTCTCCAGCCCGTCTTCCAGGTGGCGCGCCAGCAGGTTCATCGACTTGGCGTGGCCCAGGTGGGCGGCGCGGGTGTAGAGCGCGAGCGCCTGGCGGCGGTCCTGCGCCACGCCGCGGCCGGTGGCGAGCAGGTTGGCCAGGTTGTACATGCCCCAGTCCAGCCCGGCCCCGGCTGCGCGCCGGTACCAGACGGCAGCCAGTGCCGGATCGTGCGCGGTGCCCTGGCCCAGTTCGTGGCAGCGGCCGAGCATGTTCATCGCCAGCGCATCGCCATTGTTGGCCGCGGTGGCGTACCACAGCAATGCCGCTTCGGCGTCGCGCGCCACGCCCTTGCCGTCCATGTACATCTGCGCCAGCAGCAGCTGTGCGGCGACCAGTCCGCCCTGGGCGGCCGCGCGGACATCGGCGAAGGCCGCGTGCGGGTCCGCGCTCAGCCGCGCGGCCAGCGCGTCGGCATCGAGGAAGGGGCGGGAGGACGCGGACATCGGTGGCTTCGATCGGGCCTGGCGTTTGGAGGAAAGACGGGCCTGCCGGAAAGGCGAAGACGGCGGCAGCAGACCTGCCGCCGTCGGTGTCCCTGGATCAGAACCTGACGTTGAGCGCCAGCGTGGCCGAACGCCCGGGCGCGATGCTCGCGTAGTGCGACGAATAGGCCTTGGTGAAGTAGACCTTGTCGGTCAGGTTCTGCAGGTTGAGCTGCAGGCTGATGTTGTCCTGCAGTGCGTAGCTGGCCATCGCGTCCCAGCGGGTGTAGGCCGGGATCCACTTGGTATTGGCGACGTCGCCGTACTGCTTGTCCACGTAACTGGCGCCACCGCCCAGGGTCAGGCCGAACGGGAGCGCATACGTGGTCCACAGCGTGGCCGCGTGCCGCGGCGTGTTGGGGAAGACGTTGCCGTTGTTCGGCGAGACGATCCACACCCCGGGCGCCGGGCAGCCGCTGCGGCTGGGCACCGAGCAGACGTAGCCGTTGTCCTTCAGCTCCGAATCCATCCAGGTGTAGCCGCCGGCGACGCTCCAGCGTTCGCTGATCTGCCCGTTGATGCCGATCTCCACGCCGTTGATCGCCTTGCGGCCGGCGTTGCGGGTGTCACCACTGTCGACCACCACGCGCGCGTTGTTCATCTCGGTGTGGAAGAGCGCGGCGGTCAGGTTCAGGCGGTTGCCGAACAGGTCCCACTTGGTGCCCAGCTCGTAGTTCCTGGTCTCCTGCGGCTTCAGGTTCTGGATGGCGGCGCTGATCGCGTCGTTGCCTTCGCCGCTGTCCATGCCCGGCGGCGTGGACGAGGTGCCGTAGGACAGGTAGATGCTGCCGTTGGCCGTGGGCTTGAACACCACGCCGGCCTGGTAGTTGACGAAGGACTCGCTGTTGCGCAGCACGGTCGGCGCCTTGCCCGCGACCGGGGTGACCTGCTCGGTGTCGTAGTCGTCCCAGCGCAGGCCCAGGTTGAGCAGCCAGCGTGGGCTCAGTTCGAGGGTGTCGAACGCGTACACCGACGCGGTGCGCGTGGTCTGGCGGATGTCCAGCGCCTTGTCGCTGCGGGTGACCGGGTGGGTGGCGGCCCAGGGGTCGTTCGGGTTGGGGTTGTAGAAATCGGTGCAGTTCCAGCCGGTCGCCGCGCCGGTGGTCGGGCAGGCCTGGGTGCCGTCGATGGCGTTGCTGGTGCCGCCGCCGCCGATCAGGTAGCGGCCCTTGCTGCTCTTCTCCTCGCTGTGTTCGACCCCGGCGCTGTAGCTGTGCTTCAGCCCGCCGGTCTGGAAGGCGCCGGTCAGGCTGAGCTGGTCGGCGAAGGTGCGGGTATCGATGGCGCGGTCGTTGGTGCGGCGCCACAGGGTGCCGTACTTGTTCGGGTTGTTCTTGCTGTCGTCCGGCTGGGTCCACAGGTAGTCGTTGCTGGTGTTGCCCAGGCGCGCGATGTTGCGCAGCTTGTGGCCGCCCAGGTCATAGCTGGCATCGAGGGTGCTGATGTCGGCGCGGGTGCGCTGGAAGTCGCGGTCCTTCAGCCCGTAGTAGTTGTTGCGGTCAGGCACCAGCGGCCGGCCGGTGGTGGTGCCGGTGGCCGGGTCGGCATACGGGAAGCCGCCGGCATCGGGCAGGTCGTCGGTTTCCAGGTGGTAATGGCTGGCGATCACCTGCAGCGGCCCGTTCAGGCCGAAGGCGATCGATGGCGCGATGCCCCAGCGGCTGACGTTGGCGGCGTCGCGGCCTGGGATGTCGGACTCGTGCTTGAGCAGGTTCAGGCGTGCGGCGATGCCGTCGCCCAGCACGTAGTTGGCGTCCACGGTGCCGCGCGCGTAGCGGTCGCTGCCCACGCCCATGCTGGCGCTGGTCTGGTTCTTCAGCTTCGGGGTCTTGCTGACCAGGTTGATGCTGCCGCCGCCGGAATCACGGCCGCCGTAGGCCGAGCTCGGGCCCTTGACCACTTCCAGCTGCTCCAGGTCGAACACTTCGCGGGTCTGGCTGCCGACGTCGCGCAGGCCATCGACGAACATGTTGCTCTGCCCATCGAAGCCACGCAGGAACGGGCGGTCGCCGGTCGAATTGCCACCCTCGCCAGCGCCGAAGGTAATGCCGGGCACCATGCGCAGCGCGTCCACCAGGTTGGTGGCGCCGATCTCCTGCAGCGTTTTCTCGGTGACCACGGCCACCGACTTGGGCGTATTCAGCAGTTCGGCGGTGAACTTGGGCGAGGACGGCGCGAACCAGCTGCCGCGGACCTGGACCTTGTCCAGATCGGTGGCCTGTGCGGCGCCGGCGTCAGCGTCCGCCGCCTGCGCGGCCAAGGGCGAGAAGCCGGCGGCGAGGGTGGCGGTGGCCAGCATGGCGGCACGCGGCGGGTACTTGCGGGTCTTGATGGGGCTCATGGATGACGATGTCCGGGAAAAGTAAGACGAAAGCGGCAGCGCGGGCGCCGGCGGTGCGGACGCCCGGGAAGCGGAACGGAGCAGGCAGGCGCGGCCCTTGGCGGCCTTTGGCACGTGGACCCGCCGCGCGGAACTCAGCCGTGGTGGCGCGCAGGGGGCGCATGCCCCGGAGGCGACCGGTACGCCCGTGCGTCGGGTGCCGCAGGCGCCGGCTTGATCCGCCGAGGCGTGGCTGGCCGGGCCGGATGCGATGCCGGCCAGGGCGCGCGCGACAGTGCCGCCGGGCGCGCGACGCGGGTCGCTGCTTCGGCATCGGCTTCGGCAATCGCAGTCAGGTGCAGCGATGGGCCACCCGGGGCCGCCGGCTGGCCGGCGGACGCGACAACGGCCGCGCCGCCGGCGGGCGATGCGGCGGCATGGGCCGCAGGGGCCAGCGCCGCCACCAGGCAGGTGGCGAGAAAGCCGCATGCCAGCAGCCACAGGTGCCAGTACCGCCGCACCGGAACGGTCGGCAGGCAGGGCGGGGCTCCGTCGCGGGAGCCGCGCGGGCGGGGGCGGGCGGCATGCATAACGGTAAATTAAACGATAATGATTCGCATGTCCACACGCATGCGCGGCGCCCCGGCCGGCGCCGTGCCGGCTGGGTCAGTCGCGGTCGTCGCGGGCCCAGATGCCGCCGTTCTCGCGCTTGACCGGGAACTTGGGCACCGGGGTATAGGCCGGGGCGCACAGGGCGCGGCCGTCGCGGACATCGAAACGGGCGCCATGCAGGACGCACTCGATGCTGCCCTCGACCGGGTCGATGCTGCCCGAGGACAGCTCGAACTCCTCGTGCGTGCACTGGTCTTCCAGCGCGTACAGTTCGCCGTCCAGGTTGAACACGACGATCGGCGCGCCGGTCACCTCGTCGAACGCGGTCTTCATCTCGCCCGGCAGCAGCTCATCGCTGGCGCAGACATAGGTCCAGGTCGCGCTCATGCCGCCGGCTCCAGTCGCTTCTCCAGGACTTCGAAGCGCAGATCGTCGCGTTTGGGCAGGCCGAAGCGCGCGTCGCCGTACGGGAACGGCTTCTTGATGCCGGTGCGGGCATAGCCGCGGCGCTCGTAGAAGGCGATCAGTTCGTCGCGGCAGTCGATCACGGTCATCTGCATGGTCGGCAGCCCCCACTGCGCCGCGACAAGCCGCTCGGCATGCTGCATGACCTGTTTGCCGACCCCGCCGCCCTGCGCCGCGGGGCTGACCGCGAACATGCCGAAGTAGCCATGACCGTCCTCGTCGGCGACGTGGCAGCAGGCCAGCAGCCGCCCGCCCTGTTCGGCCAGCAGGATCACGCTGCGCGGCCGCTGGATGTCGGCCAGCAGGCCCGCGGCGTCCACCCGCTGGCCGTCGAGGAGATCGGCTTCGGTGGTCCAGCCCACGCGCGAGGCGTCGCCCCGATAGGCCGAGGTGACCAGTTCGATCAGGGCCGGAATGTCGTCCGGGGTGGCGCTGCGGAAGGTGAGGGTATCCATCGCCGCATTGTAGCGATGCCGGATTTCCTTGTAGATGCGGGGCCTGCCGTGCATGCCGTGACGGCAACGCCGCGGGCGGGGCATGCCCCGCCTCCACGCTCAGCCCAACAGGGCGCGCACCTTCTTCAGCGCGGCCATGAACGCCTCGATCTCCGCGTGCGTGTTGTAGAACGCCAGCGAGGCACGGCAGGTCGCGGCCACCCCGTAGTACTGCAGCAACGGATGCGCGCAATGCTGGCCGGAGCGTACCGCCACGCCCTGCAGGTCGAGCAGGGTGGCCAGGTCGTGCGCATGCGCGCCTTCGACCAGGAACGAGACCACCGCCGCCTTGTGCGGCGCGGTGCCGAAGATGCGCACGCCGTCCACCCGCTGCAGTTCCTCGGTGAAGTGCGCCAGCAGTTGCTGTTCGCGGGCGGCGATGTGGTCGCGGCCGAGGCCGTCCAGGTAGTCGACCGCCGCGCCAAGGCCGACGAAGCCGGCAATGTTGGGGGTGCCCGCCTCGAACTTGTGCGGCGCGTCGTTGAACACCGTGCCGTCGAAGCTGACCTCCTTGATCATCTCGCCGCCGCCCAGGAACGGCGGCATCTCCTGCAGCAGCTCGCGGCGCGCCCACAGCGCGCCGGTGCCGGTGGGGCCGCACATCTTGTGGCCGGTGACGGCGTAGAAATCGCAGCCGATGGCGGCGACGTCCAGCGCCAGGTGCGGCGCGGCCTGCGAGCCGTCGATGACGCTGACGATGCCGCGCCGGCGCGCTTCGCGGCAGATCTCGCGCACCGGGTTGACCGTGCCCAGTACGTTGGAGACGTGGGTCAGCGCCAGCAGCTTCACGTCCGCGGTCATCGCCGCGTGCAGCGCGTCCATGTCCAGGCTGCCGTCCGGGTTGATCTCGGCCACGCGGATGCGGGCGCCGGTGCGTTCGGCGACCAGCTGCCACGGCACGATGTTGGCGTGGTGCTCCATGCGCGAGACCAGGATCACGTCGCCGGCCTTCAGCCGCGGCAGCGCCCACGAGTAGGCCACCAGGTTGATGGCGAAGGTGGTGCCGCTGCACAGCACCAGCTCGTTGGCGCGCACGTTGAGGAAGCGCGCCAGCTTGGTGCGCGCGCCTTCGTAGGCGTCGGTGGCCTCGGTCCCCAGCGCGTGCACCGCGCGGCTGACGTTGGCGTTGTAGCGGCGGTAGAACTCATCGACCGCGCCGATCACCGGCAGCGGCTTCTGCGCGGTGTTGGCGTTGTCGAAGTACACCAGCGGCTTGCCGTTGACCTCGCGCATCAGCAGCGGGAAGTCGGTACGCACGCGCTCCCAGTCGGGGGCGCTGCCGGTGTCGGGGAGGGGGCGCGGGGAGGAAAGGTTCATGCCATGCCTGCCTGGTGCAGTGCCTGGCCCAGGTGCTGGACCAGCTGCCCGGTGAGGGTGTCGTCCACGGCGGCCAGCGGCTCGTGGCAGAACGCGGTGCTGAGCATGGCGCGCGCCTGCTCGGCCGGCACCCCGCGCGAGCGCAGGTAGAACAGCGCGTTGGCGTCGAGCTGGCCGACGGTGGCGCCGTGCGCGGCCTTGACCTCGTCGGCGTCGATCACCAGCGTGGGCTGGGTATCGATCTCGGCGTCGGCGGACAGCAGCAGGTTCTTGTTGGACAGGTTGGCGTCGGTGCCGTCGGCGCCCTCGCGGATATGAATGCCGCCGTGGAACACGACCCGGCTGCGGTTGGCCGCCACGCCCCGCCACAGCAGCTCGGCGCGGGTGTCGCGGGCGATGTGCTCGATGCCCAGGCGGGTGTCGATGTGGCGGCGGCCGGTTCCCAGCAGCACGCCATTGGCGACCAGCAGGGCGTTGTCGCCTTCCAGCCGCACGTTGAGTTCATGGCGGCTCAGCGCGGCGCCCAGTTCCAGGTCGATGCGGCGGTACTCCGCATCGCGCGCCAGCACCGCGTCGGTGCGCAGCAGCGCGGTGGCGCGCGCGCTGTCGGCCTGCACGCGGGCATGCGCGAGCCGCGCGCCCTGCGCCAGGTGGACATGCACCAGGGTGTTGTCCAGGTGCGCGCTGTCGCCGGCCTGCAGGTGGTGTTCGACCAGGTCCAGCGACGCGCCACGGCGCAGTTCGACCAGGTGCCGGTGATGCCAGGCGATGTCGGTCGCGTCCCGGGTCGCGGCGGCGGCCGCGGTCGTGGCATCGGCGTGCGCGGCGGCCAGTGGCGCGCTGACGAACACCAGGTGCAACGGCGTCGTCGCGGCGATGCCCTCGGCCACCTGCACCAGCACGCCCTCGTCGGCGAGCGCGGCGTTGAGCTGGGCGAACACCTCCTCGGCGCGGTCGAAGCGGCGGCCCAGGAAGCCGGCGGCCAGCGGCTCGTCGCGGCGTACCGCCGACAGCGTGCGCACCTGGACGCCGGTGTCCAGCCCTGACAGGTCGCTGTGGGCGTCGCTGGGGCGACCGTTGACGAAGACCAGCCGCGGCGCCGGGATGGCGGCCAGCAGTGCGGCGTCGATGGCCGGCGCCTGCAGCGGCGCGGCACCGAAGCTGCGGCGTTCGAGCTGGCGCAGCGAGGTGTACTTCCAGGCTTCGCTGCGCGCGGCGGGCAGGCCGCTGCGCAGCGCGGCATCGAGCGCGGTACGACGCTCGTCGTTGCCGCAGAACGCGGCGGCCAGCGATTGCAGGAGCGGGCTCATTACTTGGCCGCCTCGCGCACCACGCGGTCCTTGAGGAAGTCGTAGCCGTGCGCTTCCAGTTCCAGCGCCAGCGCCGGGCCGCCACTCTTGACGATGCGGCCATCGGCCAGCACGTGCACCACGTCCGGCTTGATGTAGTCGAGCAGGCGCTGGTAGTGGGTGATGACCAGGAACGAGCGCTCGGGCGAGCGCAGCGCGTTGACGCCGTCGGCCACGCTCTTGAGCGCGTCGATGTCCAGCCCCGAGTCGGTCTCGTCCAGGATCGCCAGCTTCGGCTCCAGCACCGCCAGCTGGAAGATCTCGTTGCGCTTCTTCTCGCCGCCGGAGAAGCCTTCGTTGACGCCGCGGTGCAGCAGCTCGTCCTTCAGGTGCAGCACGGCCAGCTTCTGCCGCACCAGCTTGAGGAACTGCATCGAATCGAGTTCTTCCTCGCCGCGCGCCTTGCGCTGGGCGTTGAGCGCGGCGCGCAGGAAATAGGTGTTGTTCACGCCCGGGATCTCCACCGGGTACTGGAACGCCAGGAACAGGCCGGCGGCGGCGCGCGCCTCCGGCTCCAGCTCCAGCAGGTCGTTGCCCTCGAAGCGCACGCTGCCCGCGGTGACCTCATAGCCATCGCGGCCGGACAGCACATTGCCCAGCGTGGACTTGCCGGCGCCGTTCGGGCCCATGATGGCGTGGACTTCGCCAGGCTTCACGTCCAGCGACAGGCCCTTGAGGATTTCCTTGCCGGCGATGCTTGCGTGGAGGTTTTCGATCTTCAACATGAGGGTGCGGTCTTCAAATTTGAATGTGGGGCAGGGCGATCAGAGCTCGCCTTCGGCGCGATCGAGGAAGGTGGCGCGCAGCCAGCCGGTGCGCTGCCGGGTGAGCTCGGCCTTGTTGGCCGAATACAGCATCGGGTACATCGAGCCGTACAGGACGCGCGGGTTCTCGTCCTTGCCCACCGGGTAGCGTGCCTGGATGTCGGCGTCGCGCAGCTGGATCCACAGGCGCTGGGCGTCGCGCAGCCTGGCGATGGCCACCGGCTGGCCCTGCAGCTTCTGCATCACCTGCCGGTACACGGCGTTGAGCTCGGCATCGCTGGCGTCGGCTTCACGCGCGGCGCATTCGTTGATGTCCAGCTGGGTGCGGGCACCGTCGCAGGCCTTGCCCGGCGACGCGGCCGAGGCAGCGGCCGGCAGCAATGCCAGCAGGAGCAGGGGCAGGCGACTCATCCGACCGAGCCTTCCAGCGACACTTCCAGCAGCTTCTTGGCCTCCACGGCGAACTCCATCGGCAGCTCCTTGAACACCTGCTTGCAGAAGCCGTCGACGATCATCGACACCGCGTTCTCCTGGTCGATGCCGCGCGCGCGGCAGTAGAACAGCTGGTCGTCGGAGATCTTGGAGGTGGTGGCCTCGTGCTCGACGGTGGCGCCGGGATTCTTCACCTCGATATAGGGGAAGGTATGCGCGCCGCATTTCTTGCCGATCAGCAGCGAGTCGCACTGGGTGTAGTTGCGCGCGCCGTCGGCGCTGGCGGCGACCTTGACCAGGCCGCGGTAGGTGTTCTGGCCACGGCCGGCGCTGATGCCCTTGGACACGATCTTGCTCTTGGTGCGCTTGCCGACGTGGATCATCTTGGTGCCGGTGTCGGCCTGCTGGCGGTGGTGGGTCAGTGCCACCGAGTGGAACTCGCCCACCGAGTCGTCGCCCAGCAGCACGCACGAAGGGTACTTCCAGGTGATCGCCGAACCGGTCTCCACCTGGGTCCAGGTGACCTTGGAACGGGCACCGCGGCATTCGGCGCGCTTGGTGACGAAGTTGTAGATGCCGCCGACGCCGTTCTCGTCGCCCGGGTACCAGTTCTGCACGGTGGAGTACTTGATCTCCGCGTCTTCCAGCGCCACCAGTTCCACCACCGCGGCGTGCAGCTGGTTCTCGTCGCGCATCGGCGCGGTGCAGCCTTCCAGGTAGGAGACGTGGCCCCTGTCCTCGCAGATGATCAGCGTGCGTTCGAACTGGCCGGTATTGTTGGCGTTGATGCGGAAATAGGTGCTCAGCTCCATCGGGCAGCGCACGCCCTTGGGCACGAACACGAAGCTGCCGTCGGAGAACACCGCCGAGTTGAGCGCGGCGAAATAGTTGTCGCCCACCGGCACCACCGAGCCCAGGTACTGGCGGACCAGTTCGGGGTGCTCGCGGATGGCTTCGGAGATCGAGCAGAAGATCACGCCCTTGTCGGCCAGTTCCTTGCGGAACGTGGTGCCCACCGAGACCGAGTCGAACACCGCGTCGACCGCCACGCCGGCCAGCCTGGCGCGCTCATGCAGCGGCACGCCGAGCTTGTCGTAGGTGTCCAGCAGTTCCTTGGGGACTTCGTCCAGCGACTTGTACTTGGGGCCCTTGGGCGCGGAGTAATAGCTCAGCGCCTGCAGGTCGATCGGGCCGATCTGCAGCTTGGCCCAGTCCGGCTGGCGCATGGTCAGGAAATGGCGGTAGGCGTCCAGGCGCCACTGCGTCATCCATTCCGGCTCGTCCTTCTTGGCCGACAGGGCGCGGATGATGTCCTCGTCCAGGCCTGGCGGGAACGACTCGGACTCGATGTCGGTGACGAAGCCGGCCGCGTACTTGCGGCCCAGCTGTTCGTGGATCTCGCGGTTGGGGGTGTCGGCGCTGCCGACGTTGTCGATGGTCTCGGTGGCCATGAGGCTGCCTACGGAATTCAGGAAACGATGCTGACGTCGATGCGCCGGCGATCAGCAAGTGGGAGGGGGTGCAGCATCTGCGCCAAGGTGACCCCGCGCAGGGCATCGGCGACCACGTCGTTGATCAGCCGCCAGTTGGAACGCACCCCGCACTGGCGCGCGATGCCGCACTGGCTCTCGCCCTGGCTGCATTCGGTGATCGCCAGCGGGCCTTCCATCGCCTCGACGATCTCGATCAGGCTGATCTCGGTGGCCGGGCGGGTCAGGCGGTAGCCGCCGCGCACGCCGCGCAGGCCTTCGACCAGCCCGGCCTGCGCCAGCGGCTTGAGCAGCTTGCTGACCGTGGGCGGTTCGAGCCCGGCGGCCTCGGCCAGCTCGGTCGCGCTCAAGACCTCGTCCGGCCGCGTGGCGAGCACGGTCATGACGACGCTGGCGTAATCGGTGAGCTTGGTGACGCGGAGCATGCGAAGGCGGGGGAGTCAATGTGGACCGAAATTGTACGCTTTTGTGCGCGGGGCCTCAAATCGACCGCCGGCCGCCGCGTTGATGCAGGTCAAGCGGCCGCCTTGTGGCGTCCCGGGCTTGGGAAGCCTGCGCGACTGCGCGAGAATCCCCCTTCCCATCGTTTCCCGGCCATG
This sequence comes from Stenotrophomonas sp. Y6, assembly GCF_022436665.1. NCBI lineage: Bacteria > Pseudomonadati > Pseudomonadota > Gammaproteobacteria > Lysobacterales > Lysobacteraceae > Stenotrophomonas > Stenotrophomonas sp. Y6. Next base: position 202,829 of record NZ_JAKUKB010000004.1, on the reverse strand, counting down.
TACATGCCCAAGAAGATCCAGGCGCGCAAATCCACCATCCACGGCAATGGCGTGTTCGCGCTGGCGGCCATCGCCAAGGGCGAGCGCATCATCGAGTACAAGGGGCTGCGCCGGACCCACGCCGAGGTGGACGCCGACGATGCGGGCGACGTGGAAAGCGGGCATACCTTCCTGTTCACGCTCAACGACGATTACGTCATCGATGCCAGCTACAAGGGCAACGACGCGCGCTGGATCAACCACAGCTGCGACCCCAACTGCGAGGCGCTGATCGAAGAGGCCGAGGGCGACGACCGCACCGCCGACAAGGTGTTCATCGAGGCGATCCGCGCGATCCGTCCGGGCGAGGAGCTGACCTACAACTACGGCATCACCCTGGCCGAGCGCCACACCCCGCGGCTGAAGAAGATCTGGGAGTGCCGCTGCGGCTCGCCCAAGTGCACCGGCACCATGCTGCAGCCCAAGCGCTGAGCGGCAGCGGGTGACTGGACATGAAGAAGGCCGCTTCGGCGGCCTTCTTCGTTCGCGGCAGGTGGAACTGCCCGCTGGTCCGCAGGTGCCGGGCTTGCCCGGCACTGGACTTCCCCGGGGAGCTCCAGGCGGGGCAAGCCGCGCATCCACGGCCATCTGTTTCGTGGCGCCTCGCGTCATCGCTGCGCAAGGAACCTCAGTTGCCCAGCAGCCCCTGCGGCAGCAGCGTGCCCAGGTTCTGGTTGAAATCCACCGCGATGCGGCCGTTTTCGATACCCACCGACTTCACCTGCAGCGCACCCATCACGTTGGCGATGGCCGGTTCGATGCGGTAGATCGGCTCGCGGCGCGCGTAGTCGGCCAGCCAGGTGTTGAGCAGGCCGCGGGTGCCGGCGTCGAGTTCGGCCCCGGCCATGGTCGGGCGGAACGCGTCGACGGTCGGCTGCTCGAGGTGGAAGCCACGGGTCTGCGCGTCGTAGCGCAGGCCGCTGCTGAGCTGTACGTTGCCCACCGGCATCGGCGCGCCGCCGGCGGCGGCCATGGCCAGGTCGAACTGCAGGTTCAGGCGGCTGCCCGCGGGCAGGGTGAGCCGCGGCTGGCTGACGGTCATCGCCAGCAGCCCGCCCAGTGCCTTCTGCGACCGCGGGAAACTGCCGTCCAGGTAGTGCTGCACGTCGGCCGCGTCGACCAGGAGCCGGCGGCCGCTGACCTGCGGCGCGGCATGGGCGCTGGTGGCCAGGACCACGCAGGCGACGGCGGGCAGCAACAGGGTGCGGAGGTTCATCGTATCGGCCTGTGAGAGTGCGGCGGGAAGCGACGCACGATACCCGGAAACGGTGAATGGCCGGTTAGCGCGCTGGCGCCGGCGTCGCCGCGGTCACTGCGCCGGGCGCAGTGCACGCAGCCGCGCGATCAGTCCGTCCAGTTCCGGCTGCAGCGTGGCCAGCGGGTGGCCGTCGCCGCGCGCGGCCGCGGCCAGCGCTTCCAGCAGCCCGGTGGCGACCACGACGCCGGCGGCTTCGTTGCAGGACAGGCGCCGCTGCCGCTGGGCCTCCTCCAGTTCGCGCATCCAGTCGCGCGGGCTGCGCTGCTCGAACTCGATGGTGCAACGGCCGCTGCACTGCAGGCCATCGGCTTCGATCGGCGTGACGGTGATGCGGTAACGGTGCTTGCTGCTGGACATGGTGTGGCGTGGGGTCGTGTGGCTTGGCGACCACCATAGGCCCGGCGCGCGGCCGGGGCGAGGCGCCAGCCCATGACGCTGTGTTCCAGTGCAGGCCGCCGCGCAGGGCAGCGGGCCGTGCCGGCGGGCGCCCTGTGGCCATCGCTGGCGGGCGTGCCGCAGGCCGCGTGGCGCACCGGTCCACGGTGCCGGCCATAGCGTCCGTTGGGGGGCGGGTCCCGTGCTTTCGAACCGCCGGCTGCTCCCGGTGCATGTCGGCGCCCGCCGATTGCAGCCGTTCCGACAACGCACCGTGGTGATGGCGGCGCTTGCGCGCGGTGGCTGGATATTCCCTCCGCGCATCCGTGCGGGTTGGCGCAGACGCCTTGCAGGCGGGCGCCGGGACGATTCCGGCGTTGCCCGTCGATGACCCGGGAAGCGCCGTGCACGGCGCAAAAAAAACGGGACGGCATGGCCGTCCCGTTGTTTCGCCCAGGGCGCGCGGATCAGATCGCGGCGTCCTTGAGCTTCTTGAGCGGGCGCACCTTGATCTTGGTGGAAGCCGGCTTGGCGGCGAACCACTGCTCTTCCTTGGTGAACGGGTTGATGCCCTTGCGCTTCGGCTTGGCCGGCACGCTCACGGTGGTGATCTTCAGCAGGCCCGGCAGGGTGAAGCTGCCAGCGCCCTTCTTGTTGACCGATGCGGCAACGGCGCCTTCCAGCGCGGCCAGGACGGAACGGACATCCTTGGCGGCGACGCTGGTCGCCTCGGCCAGGTGTGCAACCAGACCCGACTTGGTCAGGGCTTCCTTGATCGGCTTGGGAGCGGCCGGCTTGGCGGCTGCCTTCGTAGCGACTTTCTTCGCTGCCTTCTTCGGGGCAGCCTTCTTAGCGGTCTTTGCCATGGTTTCCTGTTCCGTGAGCGGATGGTTGTTGGTCGTGCCGACCCCGTCGGCAAGCGAAATGTAGGGCATGCGCGGTGCATCGCCAATAGGCCGGGGCACAAAAACCCCATAAAAATTGCATCCAGCCGCCCTTTTGCCACGGCGCGGGGCGACGGCGGCGGGAAAATGCACGGCAAACGCGGGGGGGCATGCCGGTAATGGCGGCGGGCATGGGCGCGGCCGGCAGCGCTGGCCGGCGCGCGGGGCGATGCCGCCGCGGCGCACAAGGCGCTAACGAACGCTCGCCTAGGCTGGGGCCACCTTCAACGCATGCACAGGAGACTTGCCATGGGTATTTCGCGTCACGCCACCGCGCACTGGGAAGGTGACCTCAAGAGCGGGCAGGGGCGGCTGAGCACGCCGCAGAGCGGCCTGATGGACAACACCCGCTACGCGTTTTCCAGCCGCTTCGGCGACGAGAAGGGCACCAATCCCGAAGAGCTGATCGCCGCCGCGCACGCCGGCTGCTTCACCATGGCGCTGTCGGCAAAACTGACCGAAGCCGGTTTCCCGCCGCGCTCGCTCGACACCCGCGCCGATGTCGACCTGTCGATGGAGGGCGGGCCGCAGCTGTCGCGCATCCGCCTCAGGGTGAAGGCGGTGGTGCCCGGCATGGACGAAGTGAAGTTCCGCGCGGTGGCCGACGACGCCAAGCAGAACTGCCCGGTGTCCAAGGCGCTCAGCGCGGTGCCGATCAGCCTGGAAACCGAGTTCGCCTCCTGACCCGTCGGCCGGGGCGGTGCGCAACCGCCCCGGCGTTCCGGTTCAGGGCCGTTTCACGCGCCGCGCCGGAGCATCCGTCCATCTCCCACGCCGGTGCGGCCGCCATGTCCCGATCATTGCCTGTTGCAGGTGTCCTGGTCTTTGGTTGCCTGCTGGCGTTCACCGCCTCGGCGCAGCGCTACGACGACGACAGCTATCGCCCCTACCCGGGCAGCAGCGGCCAGTGGCGCGACGATGATGGCCGTTACGACCGCGACGACAACGGCCCGGTCTACGACTATGCCCGGGTGGTGCGGGTGGATCCGATCATCGTCGACGGCGGCGGCCGCCAGGGCGCCTGTTACGAGCGCAGCGATGGCGATTACGTGTACGACGCCGACGGCTACCGCCGCGAGCGTGGCGATATCCGCGACTATGGCGACGGGCACGATGGCGGCTATCGCCAGGGCAGCGATGGCGGGCGCCAGGTGGCAACGGTGATCGGCGGCCTGGCCGGCGCCATCATCGGCAGCCGCATCGGCGGCGGCGATGGTCGCTACCTGGGCACCGCGATCGGCACCGTGGCCGGCGGTGCCGCCGGGCGCGCGATCTACGATGCCAACAACCGCCCGGTCTACCGCCGCTCGGACGTGCGCGTGTGCGAGCCGCAGCGGGAGGGCTACGGCTACGAGAGCGAGCGCGTGGCCGGTTACGACGTCACCTACGAGTATGCCGGCCGCGAATACCACACCCGCCGCGATTACCACCCGGGCGAGCGCATCCGGGTGCGGGTGGACGTCAGCGCCGATTGATCCGCGCCCTTCGCCGCGCCCGACGGCGCACGCGGTTCGTTGTCACGCCTGGCCGATGACGGCATAGTCGCCGTTCCCGTTGGCCAGGAGTGTCCCCGCATGCGCCGTACCGCCGCCTGTCTCGCCATCCTGCTTCCCTGCCTGCATGTCGCGCCGGTCGCGGCCGGGGTCCGGCTGCTGCTCGCCGACACCATCCGCACCGGCGATCCGCAGCAGCCGTCCGCCAGCGCGCTGGCCTGGGACACGGACGACGGCCGCCTGCTGGCGGTGGGCGAACGCACCGCGCTGCTGCAGCGCTATCCGCAGGCCACGCGGGTCGATGTCGGCAAGGCCACGGTGGTGCCGGGCCTGATCGACGCGCACGCGCACTTGGTCGGCCTTGGCAACACCCTGGCGCAGGCCGATCTCAATGGCGCGCGCAGCCGTGCCGACGTGGTCGAGCGGCTGCGCGCGTTCGAGAAGACGCTGGCGCCGGGCGAGTGGCTGCTTGGCGCCGGTTGGGACCAGAACCGCTGGGACGATACCGCGTTCCCGACCGCCGCCGACCTGGACGCCGCGTTCCCCGAACGACCGGTGTACCTGGAACGTGTCGACGGCCACGCCGGCTGGGCCAACAGCGCCGCGCTGCGGATCGCGGAGAAGGCGGGCAGGTCGCTGTCCGGCGACTGGCAACCCGAGGGCGGGCGCATCCTGCGCGATGCCGCCGGCAAGCCGGCCGGGGTGCTGGTGGACGCTGCGTCGGCGCTGGTCAGCGCGCACATCCCGGCGCCTGACGCGGCGGTGCGCGAAAAGCGCCTGCAGGCCGCACTGCAACTGGCGGTCAGCAACGGCCTGACCGGCGTGCACGACATGGGCGTGTCGCGCGGCGACCTGGCGGTGATGAAGCGGCTGGCCGACCAGGGCAGATTGCCGCTGCGCATCGACGCCTACGCCGATGGCAACAACGCGGCGCTCGATGACCTGTGCGCCAACGGGCGCTACACCCATCCGGGCGGGCGCCTGCAGATGCATGGGGTAAAGCTGTTCATGGACGGCGCGCTGGGCAGCCGCGGCGCCGCGCTGCTGGCCGACTACAGCGACGACCCGCACAACCGCGGCCTGCTGATGACCTCGCCGGAGGAATTCGAGGTGGCCGTGCGCAAGGCCGATGGCTGCAAGGTGCAGGTGGCCACCCACGCCATCGGCGACCGCGGCAACCGCATCGTGCTCGACACCTACGAGAAGGTGCTGGGCGCACACAAGGGCAACGACCATCGCTGGCGCGTGGAGCACGCGCAGGTGGTGGCGCTGGAGGACATCCCGCGCTTCGCCCGGCTCGGGGTGATCGCCTCGATGCAGCCCACCCACGCCACGTCGGACATGGGCTGGGCCGAGCAGCGCGTCGGGCCGGAGCGGATCAAGGGTGCGTATGCCTGGCAGCGTTACCTGCACAGCGGCGCGCGGCTGGCGCTGGGGTCGGACTTCCCGGTCGAGCAGGTCGATCCGCGGCTGGGCCTGTATGCCGCGGTGACCCGGCAGGACCGCGATGGCCACCCGCCGGGTGGTTGGCAGCCGGAGCAGCGCCTGAGCGCGGAACAGGCGCTGCGTGGCTTCACCAGCGACGCGGCGTATGCCGGACATGACGAGACCCGGGTCGGGCGCCTGCGCGCCGGCCTGCACGCGGACTTCGTGGTGCTCGATCGCGATCCGCTGGATCCGGCCAGCGGTCGCCTGGACGCATTGAAGGTGCTGTCCACCTGGGTCGATGGCGAGCCGGTGTACACCGCCGCGGCGCCGGCCGGCGAAGGCTGACCCCGCGGTGCGGCGCGGCCGGAGTGGCCCGGCCGCACCGTGACGCCGATACCGGATCGCCGCACGGACAGGCCGCGGTGGATGCCACGCTGCGCGCGCCAGAGGGCCATGCATCCACGCCGCGCAGGTTGCATGCAGGTGGAAAATCCGCGCAGTCGCGGCTGATATGTGCCGCTACGGCGGCGGTTGCGGAAGAAACCGTCCGCTCTTCGTCGCGTGGTCGAGCGTGATGCAGTTCACCCTGCGAGAGACGGTGGATCCGCAGGTCGAATCCGGCCAGGCGGCGTCGCGCCCCATGCGGCGGGCGTTTGCGCGCCCCGGCGCTGCGCCGGCCGCTGGGCCCGATCCGCCGGAAAATCCGGTTGCAGGCGCAATGAAATTCGTCTTCCCCCAGACACTGCGCTTTGTTCGTTCACGAGTTAGCACTGTCGGTACGCCCCCTGCGGGCGTCCCACAGTCATCGCGAATCCGGGTAACGAACACATGCGCAAGCCACTCCCGCTTCATCCCCTGACGTTGTGCGTCCTGGCCACCCTGGCCGCCTCCGCCGACGTCCATGCCCAGGCCAAGGAAGAAGGCAGCGATCGCAAGGTCAGCGATCTCGCCACGGTCAGCGTCTCCGCCTCGCGTATCGACCGCCCCGACCTGGTGGCGCCGACGCCGACCCTGCCGATCACCGCCGAAGAGCTGAAACTCGACACGCGCACCAACATCGGTGCCGCGCTCAACGACCTGCCACAGTTCCGCGCGACCAGTTCGCCACAGACCACCGGTTCCAACACCGGTGCCGGCAATGCGCCGGTCGACCTGCGCGGGCTGGGCATCTCGCGCACCCTGGTGCTGCAGGACGGCCGCCGCATCTCCAGCGACAACGACCTGAACACGATCCCGTCGATCGTCGTGAAAAGTGTCGACGTGGTGACCGGTGGTGCCTCCGCGGCGTGGGGCTCGGGTGCGGTCGGCGGCGTGGTCAACATCACCCTGGACCACGACTTCGTCGGCTTCAAGGCCGGCGCCCAGGCCGGGCAGTCCACCTACGACGACGGCAAGGAAAAGCGCTTCGAGGCGGCCTGGGGCACGGATTTCGCGGACGGGCGCGGTCATTTCCTGGTCGGCGGCGAGTTCCTCGACAACGACGGCATCGTGCCGCGCAGTTCGCGCAGCCGCGCCGGTCGCTGGTCGACGCTTTCGAACGGAAAACAGCTCGAATTGATGCCCGACGTGGGCTTTTCCGATGCAGCGTACGGTGGACTGATCCTGCCGCGGAAACTGCCCGGCGGTGTCGAGGATACGTCCGCGCTGGCGGGCAAGGCATTCAATCCGGATGGTTCGCTGCGCGACTTCCAGTACGGCCGCGTTGTCGGCGCGCTGATGAGCGGTGGCGAGGGGCCGTCGAACGACGATTACAGCCCGCTCAGCGCGCCGCAGAAGCGGTATTCGGTGCTCGCCAGCGGCCGTTATGACCTGAACGACGATGTGCGCCTGACCGCCGAAGTGCGCCACTCGCGGATGTACAACAACTACATCTGGTTCGGCGACCACAACCGCGGAGAAGGCTTCACCGTCAAGATCGACAATGCCTTCCTGCCGCAGCAGGTACGCGATGTGATGCTGGCCGAAGGGCGTGAGACGATCAACATCGGCCGCTTCAACAACGACATCAACTACCCGCACATCGATTTCGAGCGCAAGACCACGCAGGCCACGCTCGCCCTGGATGGCTACGCCGGCGACTGGCGCTGGAGCGCGTACTACAGCCATGGCGAGGCCGAGGCGAACTTCGATACGCCGGGGTTCATCCTGCGCGAGGCATGGGCCAACGCCATCGATTCGGTGATCGACCCGGCCACCGGCAAGCCCGTATGCCGCGTCAGCCTCGGCAACCCGGCGCTGCACTGCGTGCCGATCAACGTGTTCGGCGAAGGCGCGCCGTCGCAGGAGGCCATCGACTACGTGACCGGCACCCCGCAGCAGCGCGCCAGGACCACGCTGGACGTGTTCGGTGCGAGCCTGCGCGGCGAGCCCTGGGAACTCCCGGCAGGCGCGGTCTCGGTCGCGTTCGGCGTGGAGGGCCGGCGCGAGGCGATCGACCAGCGTGTCGGCGCGCTGGACGCGGCCAAGGCCTTCCGTTCGTTCAACTTCAGTGCGATGAAAGGCGCGTTCAACGTCAAGGAGGCCTTCGGCGAGGTGCTGGTGCCGCTGGTCAGGGACGTGCCCGGCCTGAACAACCTGGCGCTGAGCGCGGCCGCGCGCATCTCCGACTACAACACCACCGGTTCGATCTGGTCGTGGAAGCTCGGCTTCACCAACGAGTTCGTCGATGGCTTCCGCGGCCGCATCGCCCGTTCCCGCGATATCCGCTCGGCCAACCTGGGCGAGCTGTTCACCACCACCACCACCGGCTGGAGTTACGTCACCGACCCGACCAACAACCAGACCGTGTATGCGCTGAGCAACGGTGGCGGCAACCCGGGGCTGCGTCCGGAAACGGCGGACACCCTGACCGCTGGGCTGAGCTGGTCGCCGCGGGCGGTCGAAGGGTTGGATCTGTCGCTGGACTATTTCAACATCGACATCAAGGACGTGATCACCACGATCGGGCTGCAGGACATCCTCAGCCGCTGTGCCGCCGGCAATGCCGAACTGTGCAGCCGGGTCGAGCGCGACGCGGCAGGAAACATCACCCGCATCGTCTCCACCTACACCAACCTGTCCCAGTACAAGACCGACGGCGTCGACCTGGAAGCCTCCTACCGCCGCGACGCGCGCCTGTTCGGCGTGCCCGGGCGGCTGCGCCTGCGCACCCTGGCGACCTGGGTCAACAGCCTGAGCACCGACGACGGGGTCAAGCGCATGGAGTACGTGGGCTCGCAGGGCTACGCGTTCGGCCTGGGCGTGCCGAAGTGGCGCGCGGTGTCCAGCATCGCCTTCGACAGCGATGCGTTCTCGGTCAACGCACGCGCGCGCTACCTGTCCGCGGGCGACTACGACCGCAACCAGAACATCGTCAACAACCGGATCGGCAGCTACGTGTACTACGACGTCGGCGGCGCCTACCGGCTGGGCGGCGAGGGCAGGGTGGAGCTGTATGCCAGCGCCAACAACGTCTTCAACAAGAAGGCGCCCATCGCCGCGACGTTCTCGCCCTATTACGACGTGATGGGGGCCTACTACACCGCCGGCGTGCGGGTGAAGTTCTGAGCGGCGCGGCCGCCAACCGACAAGGAGCAGAAATGAATCATGCACTCCATGCGCTGCTGGCGGCGGCATTGGCCGTCGCCGGCAGTGCCGCCGCGGCGGTTCCGGTGCCGCCGGCGATCCATGCCGACGGCGTTCCGGCCATTCCCGCGGCGACCGCGGAGGCCAGCGCCCGCTACCTGGAATTCCGTCGCGCCGCCTTCCTGGGCTGGGACCCGCAGAACCGCTCGGTCCTGATCAAGACCCGCTTCGGCGGCACCGACCAGCTGCACAGCGTGCAGTCGCCGGGCGCCGCGCGCACCCAGCTCAGCTTCGAGGCCGAGCCGGTGCCCTTCGCCAGCCACGCCCCCGGCGACAGCGGTCACCTGGTGGTGCAGAAGGACATCGGCGGCAACGAGTTCTTCCAGCTGTACCTGCTGAAGGACGGCCGCCTGGAGCTGTTGACCGACGGTCGTTCACGCAACTGGCTCGGCAGCTGGAGCCGTGACGGGCGCCTGCTCGGGTATGCGTCCTCGCGGCGCAACGGCGCGGACATGGACCTCTACGTGCTGGACCCGGCACGGCCGGGCAGCGACCGGATGGTCGCGCAGGTCAGCGGCGGCGGCTGGAACATTTCCGACTTCTCGCCCGACGGCGCGCATGCGCTGGCCATCAACCGGCTGTCGATCAACCACGCCGTGCTGGCCGAGGTCGACCTGCGCAGCGGCGCGATGAAGGTGCTGACCCCGGCACGCGGGCGCGCGTCCTATGCCGACGCGCGCTATGCCCGCGACGGCCGGATCTGGGTGCTTTCCAACCGCGATTCGGATTTCGTCCGGCTGGGCAAGCTGGACCCGCGCAGCGGCGCGTTCACCGCGGTCAGCCGCGAACCGCGCTGGGACGTGACCGACTACGCGGTATCGGACGACGAGCAGGTACTGGTCTATGCGATCAACGACGGCGGCGTGTCGCGGCTGCGCGTGGGCGACGGCGCCGGGGCCAACCTGCGGCAGGTCGACGGCCTGCCCGACGGTGTCCTGGACTGGAGCATCGGCCAGCTGCTGCAGATTGCGCCATGGGGCGAGATCGGCCTGAGCCTGTCCTCGGCCAAGGTGCCCGGCGACGTCTATTCGATCGACGCGCGGACGCTGGCGGTCCGGCGCTGGACCCGGAGCGAGGCTGGTGGACTGGACCTGGAGCGCAACCGCGAGCCGGAGCGGGTGGAGGTCGCCAGTTTCGACGGCGAGAAGGTGTCCGGCTTCCTGTACCGCCCCGATCCCGCCCGCTTCCCGGGCAAACGCCCGTTGATCATGGACATCCATGGCGGCCCGGAAGGGCAGAGCCGGCCCGGCTTCCTCGGTGCCGACAACTATCTGCTCAATGAGCTCGGCGTGGCTCTGTTCCTGCCCAACGTGCGCGGCTCCTCCGGCTACGGCACCCGCTTCCTGGACCTGGACAACGGCCCGTGGAAGCGCGAGGACTCGGTCAAGGATGTCGGGGCGTTCATCGACGCGCTGGCGGCCGATCCGGCATTGGATGCGGCGCGGTTCGCGGTATACGGCTTCAGCTACGGCGGCTACATGTGCTACGCCTCGGCGGTGCATTACAGCGACCGTCTGCGCGCGGCCAGCTGCGCCGTCGCCATTTCCGATTTCGTCACCTTCCTGGAAAACACCCAAGCGTACCGGCGCGACCTGCGGCGGGTGGAGTACGGCGACGAGCGCGATCCGGCCCAGCGCGCCCGGCTGGCGGAGATATCGCCGTTGCGCAATGTCGGGAAGATCCGCATTCCGCTGATGGTCGCCGCCGGCGGCAACGATCCGCGGGTGCCGGCTTCCGAGGCCGAGCAGATCGTCAAGGCGCTGCGCGCGCAGGGCGGCGACGCCTGGCACGTGCTGGCGCGCAACGAGGGCCACGGTTTCCACAAGCGCGAGAACCGCGATTACATCTTCTGGGCCGGCATCGAGTTCTGGAAGAAGACGCTGCTCGCGCCGGCGCAGTAGGCGCCACGGCAGGCGTCGGCATCGGCCGGCGCCTGCGCCTCAGCGGTCGTCATGCAGCTGGCCGCCGGGCAGGAACACCCAGGTGCGGGTGACCTGCAGGATGTCGATGTCGTCGCTGGTGCGCGGCAGCGGCGGGAACGGCTGCGCCAGCTCCACCACCCGCAGCGCCGCCGCGTCCAGCAGTGGCGTGCCGCTACTGCGCAGGATGCGGCTGCTTTCCACGCTGCCGTCGCGGCGCACGCCCACGGTGATCACCACCTGGCCGCCGAGACGGCGCTGGCGCGCTTCGTCCGGGTAGTTCAGGTTGCCCACGCGCTCGGCGCGGTCGACCCAGGCGCGCAGGTAGTTCGCGTATGCATACTCGCGGGTGCTGGCCGAGACGAACTTGCGGTTCGGGCGCTTGGCGTACTGCTCCGAGCGCAGGTGCACCTCGGCGGCCAGCCGTGCCATCTCCGCGTCGCGCTGTTCGCGCGCGGTCATCGGCGCGTCCGGCGCAGGGCGTTCGGGCAGCGGTTGCGGCTGCGCCTGGGCCACCACGTCCTCGCCGCGGGTGCTGCTGACCACGCGCGCCTGCGGCGGCGGGGGCGCGGCGGCGGCCTGGCGTTGCGTCGGCACCGGCGCGATGCCGTCATCGGCGCGTGGCACGATGCCGGCCTGGCTGTCGCGCGGCCGTTGCGGCGTGTCGTGGTCGCCGCCGCCCTGCTGGTTGGCCTGGGCCAGGAAATCGGCCTGTTCCGGCGTCAGCGGCGTGCTGGTCTGGCTGAAGATCACGTCCAGCGTCGGTACCAGCGGCGCGTTGCCGCCGACCGCGAAGCCCACCCCCAGGATCAGCAGCCCGTGCACCAGCAGCGAGAGCGTCAGCGTGGCGCCCAGCCGTTGCTGTTCGGTGATGCGCGCCGGCGGCGGCAGGGCATCCACGGGTACGCTCATCGCCGCAGGCCGGCCTCGAGCGCGTCGAACAGCTGGCCGGCGATGTTCAGGCCGAACTGGGCGTCGAGCTCGCGGGCGCAGGTCGGGCTGGTGACGTTGACCTCGGTGAGGTAGTCGCCGATCACGTCCAGGCCGACGAAGCGCATGCCGCGCCGCTTCATCTCCGGGCCGACCTGGGCGGCGATCCAGCGGTCGCGCTCGCTCAGCGGGCGGCCTTCGCCGCGGCCGCCGGCGGCCAGGTTGCCGCGGAACTCGTCGCCCTGCGGGATCCGCGCCAGGCAGTAGTCGACCGGCTCGCCGTCGATCAGCAGGATGCGCTTGTCGCCGGCGCTGATGTCGGGGATGAAGCGCTGCGCCAGCGCCAGCCGGCGGCCACCGTCGGTCAGCGTTTCCAGGATCACGTTGAGGTTGGGGTCGCCGGTGCCGCTGCGGAAGATCGAACGCCCGCCCATGCCGTCCAGCGGCTTGAGCACCACCTGGCCGTGCTCGAGGGCGAACGCCTTGAGCGCGGCGGCGCTGCGGCTGACCAGGGTCGGCGGGCAGCATTGCGGGAACAGCAGCGCGGCCAGCTTCTCGTTGTAGTCGCGCAGCCCCTGCGGGTCGTTGACCACGCAGGCGCCGGCGGCCTGGGCCACCGACAGCACCTGGGTGTCGTACAGGAACTCGCCGTCGAACGGCGGGTCCTTGCGCATCAGCACGATCTGGCCGGGGCCGAACGCGGTGCGGGTGTAGCTGCCCAGGGTGAACCAGCCGGCCGGGTCGTCGCGCACCTGCAGCGGCGCGGTCTCGGCCACGGCGGCGCCGCCCTCCAGCGCCAGCCCGCCGGGGCGCACGTAATGCAGGCGGTGGCCGCGCCGCTGGGCTTCCAGCAGCATGGCGAAGGTGGTGTCCTTGGCGATCTTGATTTGGGCGATGGGGTCCATCACCACGATGACGTCCAGCATGATCCACGGCCGTTCGGGTCAGGCGGCGATGGTAGCGCCCCGGCACGACGGGCGCCCAGCGCCACGCGCGGTCCGGAGCGTTGCGGGGCTGAATGGCCCCGCGCAGCGACTGCGATGGGGTTCACACTGCGGGCGGCGATGGCCCTGCGCTGACGGCGGCCCTTGACAGTTTGCGGCCGGGCTGGGATATAGACCGCTTTCGCAGCAGCTCCACGTTCAGATGGCGCGCTGCGCGCCCGGGGAAATCGCAATGGTTGAAAACATGGCTGCGGGTGGGGAACTCGCAGGGTTGAAGGTGATGGTCATCGACGATTCGAAGACCATCCGCCGTACCGCCGAGACACTGCTCAAGCGCGAGGGCTGCGAGGTCGTGACCGCGACCGACGGTTTCGAGGCATTGGCCAAGATCGCCGACCAGCAGCCGCAGATCATCTTCGTCGACATCATGATGCCGCGGCTGGACGGCTATCAGACCTGCGCGCTGATCAAGGGCAACCAGCTGTTCAAGTCCACGCCGGTGATCATGCTGTCCTCCAAGGACGGCCTGTTCGACAAGGCGCGCGGCCGCATCGTCGGCTCCGAGCAGTACCTGACCAAGCCTTTCACCCGCGAAGAACTGCTGGGCGCCATCCGTACATACGTCAACGCCTGACCAGGGGGTAAGGCACATGGCTCGAATCCTGTTGATCGAGGACTCACCGACCGACCGGGCGGTGTTCACGCAATGGCTGGAGAAGGCCGGGCACGAAGTGCTCGCCACCGACAATGCCGAGGACGGCCTGCAGATGGCGCGCAGCCAGGCGCCGCAGCTGGTGCTGATGGACGTGGTGCTGCCCGGCATGAGCGGGTTCCAGGCCACCCGCGCGCTGTCGCGCGACGAGGCCACCCGCGGCATCCCGGTGCTGATCGTCAGCACCAAGAGCATGGAGACCGACATGGCCTGGGGCATGCGCCAGGGCGCGTCGGATTACGTGGTCAAGCCGCCGCGCGAGGACGACCTGATCGCGCGGATCAACAAACTGGTGGGTTGATGCGATCTCCCTTCGACATCCTCGAGGCCTATGAACGGCGCAGCCTGGCGCACGCGGTGCAGTTGCCGGAACGGCATTTCTCCGCCGACGTGTGGCGTGGCGTGGGCTACCGCATCGGCAGCCGGCGCCTGGTGTCCGATTTCCGCGAGGTGGTCGAGATCGTGCCGATGCCGCCGGTGACCCCGGTGCCGGGCGCGCAGCCCTGGCTGCTGGGCGTGGGCAACCTGCGCGGCAACCTGTTCCCGGTGGTGGACCTGAAGTACTTCCTGGAGGGTCAGCGCACCGTCCAGCAGGAAGGCCACCGGGTGCTGATCATGCGCCAGACCGGCGGCGACGTCGCCATCAGCATCGACGAGCTCTACGGGCAGCGTAGTTTCGAGCTGTCCACCCGGGTGCCGGCCGGTGACATCGCCCAGGGCCGCTACGCCCATTTCGTCGAGCACGCCTTCAATGACGGCGACCACGACTGGGGGGTGTTCTCGCTTTCCCTGCTGTCGCGCACGCCTGAATTCCGGCAGGCCGCCGCCTGAGTGCGGGCCCGCCTTTCCGTATTGGATACCGAGGTCGAAACATGAGTACTGCTCCGGACGCCGCCAAGACCAGCAAGCTTGGCAACGTGAGTACCAATTTCTGGTTGGGCCTGCTGGTGCTGTCGATGATCGTGTTCGGCGCCAATACCGGCGTCGCGACCTGGCAGGGCAGCCGCCTGGCCGGCGCGGGCACCGGCGCGGCCGACCTGCAGGTGCTGTCGCAGCAGCTGGCCAACCAGGGCCGCGAGGCGGTGGCCGGCAACCGCGCGGCCTACGCCGCGTTCAAGGACACCCGCGCGCGGGTCGACCGCACCGTGGGCGAGCTGCAGGGCCGGTTCGGCCAGGAGGCCGGCGTGGCCACGCCGCTGCGGCAGCTGGTCGAGACCTGGCAGCCGCTGTCCAAGAACGCCGAGCAGATCGTGGCCAGCGAGCCCGCGGTGCTGGCGCTGGCCGGCAACGCCGACAGCTTCGTCGGCGCGGTGCCGCAGCTGCAGGCGCAGCTGAACGAAGTGGTGCGCGCGATGACCGCCGGCGGCGCCCAGTCCAGCCAGATCTACAACGGCCTGCAGCAGGTCGTGGTGGTCGGCTCGATGGCCCGCCGCGTCACCGAAATCCGCGCCGGCGGCCCTGGCGCCAGCGGCGCCGGCGACGCGCTGGCGCGCGACATGACCGTGTTCACCCAGGTGCTCGAAGGCCTGCGCAACGGCAGCGAGGAGCTGGGCATCGCCGCGGTGCGCAACCCCGCCGCGCAGGTGGCGCTGGAGCAGTCGGCCAGCCAGTGGACCAAGATGAAGAAGGACGCCGACGCGATCCTGGCCAGCTCGCGCAACCTGTTCGCCGCGCAGTCCTCGGCCGCGGCGCTGGCCAGCGGCTCGGACCGCATGCTGGACAACAGCCGCAAGCTGTTCGACGCGTTCTCCGCGTTCGGCTCCACCCGCGACACCCGCATCTTCCCGAACTTCTGGTGGAGCGTGGTGTTCGGCGCGCTGTCGGTGCTGTCGATCATCGGCTTCGTGTGGAGCACGGTGCGCAGCCGCTCGCGCGAGCAGGAGCTGCGCTACCAGACCCAGGTGGAGTTCAACAGCCGCAATCAGCAGGCGATCATGCGCCTGCTGGACGAAATCAGCTCGCTGGGTGAAGGCGACCTGACGGTGAAGGCCTCGGTGACCGAGGACATGACCGGCGCCATCGCCGACGCGATCAACTACGCCGTGGACGAGCTGCGGCACCTGGTGACCACCATCAACGACATCTCCAGCAAGGTGGCGGTGTCGGCGCAGGAAACCCAGGCCACCGCCATGCAGCTGGCCGAGGCGGCCGGCCACCAGGCCGACGAGATCACCAGCGCCTCGGACCGCATCGGCGAAATCGCCTCGTCCATCGAACAGGTGTCGCGCAACTCCAGCGAGTCGGCCGAAGTGGCGCAGCGCTCGGTGGTCATCGCCACCGAGGGTGCCGGCGTGGTGCGCCAGACGATCCAGGGCATGGACCAGATCCGCGACCAGATCCAGGAAACCTCCAAGCGCATCAAGCGCCTGGGCGAGTCGTCGCAGGAGATCGGCTCGATCGTGGAACTGATCAACGACATTTCCGAGCAGACCAACATCCTGGCGTTGAACGCGGCCGTGCAGGCGGCGTCGGCCGGCGAGGCGGGCCGCGGTTTCGCGGTCGTGGCCGACGAAGTGCAGCGACTGGCGGAACGTACCTCCGGTGCGACCCGGCGTATCGAGGGCCTGGTGCAGGCCATTCAGGCCGACACCAACGAAGCGGTGACCTCGATGGAACAGACCACCGCCGAAGTCGTGTCGGGCGCGCGCCTGGCCGAGGACGCGGGTACCGCGCTGACCGAAATCGAACGCGTGTCCAACGCGCTCAACACCCTGATCAAGAACATCTCCATTGCCGCCCACCAGCAGGCCGCCGCCGCTACCGACATCACCCAGACCATGGGCGTGATCCGGCAGATCACCGGCCAGACCTCGCAGGGCGCCGGGCAGACCGCCGATTCGCTGGGCCAGCTCAACCAGCTGGCGGCGGACCTGCGGCGTTCGGTGGCCGACTTCAAGCTTCCGGCCTGAACCGGTTGAACGGGCGGGGATGGAAAGGAACCAGCAGATGAAGTGTCGTCATACCGCACAACAGGGCCGCCCGGACGGCAAGCGAACGATGCTGCACGGGAGAGTGCGATGAGTACCTTGCGCGATGCGATGAGCCACGCGGCGCTGGGCTGGGTCAAGCCGGAGCTGGACGAGACCCTGCGCCAGGCGCGCAGCGAGATCGAGTACTTCGTCGAGGACCCGGCCGATGCCAGCCGCATGCGCTTCTGCGCCGGCTACCTGCACCAGGTGCAGGGCACGCTGCGGATGGTCGAGCTGTATGCCCCGGCGATGGTGGCCGAGGAGCTGGAGCTGCTGGCCGACGCCGTGCGCGAGGGCGCCGTGCCGGACCGCGACGAGGCCTGCGCCACCCTGATGCGCGGCACCGTGCTGCTGCCCGACTACCTGGAGCGCCTGCAGAACGGTCATCGCGACATCCCGATCGTGCTGTTGCCGCTGCTCAACGAGATCCGCGCCGCGCGTGCCGCCGAGGGCATCAACGAAGGCGTGCTGCTGGCGTTCGATCCGGAAGCGGGCAAGGCCAGCGAGGCCGAACTGGAACACGCGCGCGGCAGCCTGCAGGGGCGCAACCGCGAGCTGCTGGACACGGTCGGCAACGCGGTCAAGGAAGAACTGCTGCGGATCAAGGACGCACTGGACCTGCACGTGCGCACCGGCGGGGCAACCGCCGACCTGCAGACCCAGGTCAACGAGCTGGGCGCGGTGTCCGACACCCTGGGCGTGATGGGGCTGGGCGTGGCCCGCGGCGTGGTCGCGCAGCAGCGCGACGCGCTGCGCGAGGTGGTGGAAGGCAGCCGTCCCATCGACGACAACCTGCTGCTGGACATCGCCGGGGCGCTGCTCTACGTCGATGCCTCGCTGGACGACCAGGTCGCCTACCTCGGCGCCGCGCTGGAAGGCGACGAGGATCCGGCCGCGGTGGAGACCCGGCGCACGGTCGAAGTGCTGGCGCATGAAGCCATCGCCAATTTCGCCGCCGCGCGCGAGGCGTTCGTCGCCTTCATCGAGACCAACTGGGACCACGCGCGCCTGCAGGACGTGCCGCGCCTGCTCGACGAGGTGTCCGGCGCGCTGCGCATGCTCGACCTGCGGGTGCCGGCGGACTACATGAACGGCATCCGCCAGTACATCGGCGTGGAGCTGATCGGGCGCAAGCGCATCCCCGGCGGGCGCCAGCTGGACACGCTGGCCGACGCCATGGCCAGCCTCGAGTACTACCTGGAGGCGCTGCGCGAGCGGCGCCCCGGCCGCGAGGAGATCCTGGACATCACCCGCAGCAGCCTGGAGGCGCTGCGCTACTGGCCGGTACCCGCCGCGGGCCGGCAGGAGGACGCCGCCCCGGCGTTCGCCATCGATTTCGCGGAAGCGGCGGAGGCGGCGCCCGCTGCCGCCGCGCCGGCGCCGGTCGAGGTGCCGCAGGCACCCGTGCAGGCGCCCGCAACGGCCGCCACGCCGCTGGTGTTCGGTGATGCCATCCATGCGCCGCCGCCGTCGACCGCGCCGGTCGCGGAACCGCCGCCGCTGCCGTCGTGGGACGCCGGCGACGGCTTCGGGGCGTTCGATCCGGTGGCCGCCGAAGGGCTGCCGGCTGCGGCCGAGGCGGATTTGAGCGTCGCGCCGCTGGATCTTTCTGCCGACACCGGGCTGGCGCTGGAGCCGTTCGCTGCCGATGACGCCAGCGACGCCGCCACCACGGATGCCGCTGCGCCGGGCGTCGCCGCTGGCGAGCTGGGCGATGCCGCCGCGTGGACGCCGAACGAGGCCATGCCGGATCCGTCCGCGGCGCCGCTGTCCTTCGACGCGTCGTCGTTCGGCTTTGCCGACGACGACACCGCCGCACCCGCGCCGGCCGCCGGGGACGAAGCCGATACCGCCGCCGCTGCGGCCGGTGGAACGCCGGCCCCGGACCACGAGATCGCCGCTTTCCTGGCCGAGCTGGACAAGGCCGCCGCGTCCTTCGATCCGCTCGCTGCCGAGGCCGACGTGGCGCCGGCGCCGCTGCTGGACGCACCGGCGGTGCCGCTCGCGGCCGATGCCGGCGAAGGCGTGGATGGCGGCTTCGACAACGACGCCGAGCAGATCGACCAGGACATCCGCGAGGTGTTCATCGAGGAGTTCGACGAAGAGCTGCAGAACCTGGGTCGGCTGCTGCCGGCGTGGCGCGCCGCGCCCGAGAGCATGGAGCGCCTGCGCCCGGTGCGGCGCGTGTTCCACACCCTCAAGGGCAGCGGCCGCCTGGTCGGCGCACGCACCCTGGGCGAGTTCAGCTGGAAGATCGAGAGCATGCTCAACCGCGTGCTCGATGGCAGCCGCCCGGCCAGCCCGGCGGTGGTTACCCTGGTCAGCCAGGCGTATGACGTGCTGCCGCAGTTCAACGCCGCCCTGCGCGGCAACGGCCGCATCCATGCCGACGTGGCCGGCATGCAGGACATCGCCGACCGCGTGGCCGCGGGCGAGGAAGCGTTCCATGTTCCCGGTGCGTCCGCCGCACCGGCCACCGCCGCGGCCGCGGCCGCGCCGGTCGCCGCGCCCGCGGCCGGTACCCCGGCATCGGTGGACAGCGTGCTGCGCGAGATCCTCGAAGCCGAAGTGGGTCAGCACCTGGCCACCGTCGAGGCGTGGCTGGCGCAGTCGCAGTCGCAGCCGCAGCCGGTGAGCGAACAGCTGCTGCGCGCCGTGCACACCATGAGCGGTGCCTTCGCCATGACCGAGGTGCCGGAGATCACCGCGGTCACCACGCCGGTCGAATCGTTCGTCAAGCGCTCGCTGGCCAATGCCGTGGTGCCCAGCGCCGCGGGCGTCGCCGCGCTGGGCGAGGCCGCCACCGCCGTGGCCACCACCATCACCGCGCTGCAGGCACCGTCGCCGCTGATCCCGTCGTTCGCGCCGCTGGCCGCGCGCCTGCGCGAACTGGCCGACGCCCTGCCCGAGGCGCAGTGGCCGCCGCAGGTGCACGAGGAGCTGGACGAGGAGGCCGATGCCATGCCGTCGGCGGCCACGGTGCCCGCAGCGTCCGCACCGGCGCCGCTGCCGGTGGAGCAGGAGCTGGCCGGCATCGGCGATCTTTCCGCCTACTTCGACCCGGCGCTGCTGGAAGCGTCGTTCGCGGATGTCCCCGCGCATGATGCCGCCGCCAGCGGAGATGCGTCCGTGCCTGCCCCTGCGGCGGAGGAGACGGTTGCGCTGCAGGTCTTCGAGTGGCTGGAGGACGATGCGGACACGGGCGACGTGGAGGCTGCGCTCGCCGCTGCGACCGACGCCGGGCTGGAAAGCGCCGGCGCGCTGCAGGACACGGCGGCGGACGTCGACGCCGGCGCTTTGCTGCCGGATGACGCCGGGCAGGCGCTCGCGCCGGCCAGCGGCTTGGCGCAGGTGCAGGATGCGATGCCGGCCGACGCGGACATGCCGCGCCAGGCCGGGGAGCGCGATGCCATTGCGGCCGATGCCGGCATCCAGTTTGTCGACGCCGCACCGTCGGCGGTCGACGATACCGCGCCGCTGGGCGAGGCGGGCCACGACGACGCGTTTGCCGTAGCCGATGCCGTGGCGACGACCACCGATGAAGCCATGGACAACCTGCCGCCGTCGCTGGAGGTCGCGCCGCTGGCGCCGGCGTCCGGCCAGGACCAGGCCGCCACCGACGACGCGGCGCTGGATGCCCGGTTCGGGATCCAGGCGGGTAGCGACGCCGATAGCAACGCCGAGGCAGGCGTTCACAGCGGCGCGGAAGCCGGCAGCGAAGCCGAAAGCGCAGTCCAGCTCCAGGCCGTCGCCGGCAACGAAGCGGAAGCCGACATCGAAATCGAAGCCGAAGCCGAAGCTGAAGCTGAAGCCGGCGTCGAAGCGGAAGTAGAGGCCGAAACCGAAACCGAAACCGGCATCGAAGCCGATGCCGACGTTGAAGCCGAAGCGCGAGTTGAAGGCGAGCGTCACGACATCCACGACGCCGAAGCCGAAGCCCGAATTGAACGCGACCGTCACGACATCAACGACGCCGAAGCCGAAGCCGAAGCCGGGAGCGACGCCCGCGTCGAGCCCGCGTCGCCGACCCCGTCGCTGCATGAGGCCGAGGCGCCGGCTGTCGCCTCCGAAGCGGCGGCGTTCGATGCCGGCCCGCTCGATTTCGAAGATCTCGACCGCGAACTGGTCGATATCTTCGTCGAGGAAGGCAAGGACCTGCTCGACCATTGCGATCGTCTGATCAGCGAGCTTCGCTCGGCGCCGGAAGACCGCGAGCTGCTGGCCGGGCTGCAGCGCGACCTGCATACGCTCAAGGGCGGCGCGCGCATGGCCGGCATCAACGCCATCGGCGATCTCGGCCACGCCATCGAGTCGCTGCTGGAAGCGGTGGCGGCCAGCCGCACCGAGATCGGCCGTGGCGACGTGCAGCTGCTCGAACGGGGTTTCGACCGCCTGCACCAGTTGCTGATCCGTACCGGTGCGCACCGCGCGGTGCAGATGCCGGTCGACCTCATCGAGGCGTTCGAGGCGCGTACCGCCGGTGGCGGCGAAGCGCTGGAAGCGGCCGTGCCGGTGGACGCCGTGCCGTCGTCGCCGCAGGCCGCGGCAGCGACCACCGTCGAGGTGCTGGACGCAGCGGCCGAACCGGAATGGCAGGCGGCGGGCGCCGCCGCCGATCCGGCAGCGTCGTCGCCGGCCGATGCCGCAGGCGTTGTGGCGCCGGACAGCCAAGCCGTTGCCGAAATTGAAGCCGTCACCGGAGTCGACATCGAAGTCGGCGCCGACGCCGTTGCAGCGCCGGCGACCGCGGTCGAACCGCAGCCGGTGGCTGCCGCGGCCATCGCCAGCGAGCCGTTGTCGCCGCCGGTGGTCGAGGCCCAGGCCGTCGACGAGGAAGGCACGACCCGTACCCAGGAGCAGGTGCGCGTCCGCGCCGACCTGCTCGACCGTCTGGTCAACCATGCCGGTGAAGTCGCGATCTACCGCTCGCGCCTGGAACAGCAGCTGGGCGCGTTCCGCAGCGCCATGGCCGAGCTGGACCGCACCAACGCACGCCTGCGCGACCAGCTGCGCCGCCTGGACCTGGAAACCGAGGCGCAGATCGTCGCCCGCTACCGCCGCGAGCAGGAGCAGGCCGACCAGGCATTCGATCCGCTGGAGCTGGACCGCTTCTCGACCCTGCAGCAGCTCAGCCGCGCCCTGAACGAATCGGCGGCCGACCTGGGCGGCCTGCAGGGCGTGCTCGACGACCTGTCGCGCAATTACGACGCCCTGCTGCAGCAGCAGTCGCGGGTCAGTTCCGAACTGCAGGACGGGCTGATGCGCGCGCGCATGGTGCCGTTCGACGGCCTGGTGCCGCGCCTGCGCCGCGTGGTACGCCAGGCCGCGCAGGAACTGGGCAAGCAGGTGCACCTGAACCTGGAAGGCACCCACGGCGAACTCGACCGCAACGTGCTCGATCGCATGGTCGCGCCGCTGGAGCACATGCTGCGCAACTCCGTGGCCCATGGCCTGGAGACGCCGGCGCAGCGCCTGGCCGCCGGCAAGCCGGAGGAGGGCGCGATCACCCTGCGCCTGCGCCGCGAAGGCTCGGAAATCGTGCTGGAAGTGGCCGACGACGGCGCCGGTCTCGACCGCGAGGCGATCCGCCGCCGCGGCGAGCAGCGCGGTTTGATCCAGCCGGGCGAACAGTTGGACGACGCGCGCCTGGACAACCTGATCTTCGCCTCCGGTTTCAGCACCAGCGAGCAGGTCAGCCAGCTCGCCGGGCGCGGCGTGGGCATGGACGTGGTACGCAACGAAGTGCGCCAGCTTGGCGGCTCGGTGGACATCCACTCGGTGCGCGGCCAGGGCGTCACCTTCACCCTGCGCCTGCCGCAGACGCTGGCCGTCACCCAGGCGGTGTTCGTGCGCATCGGCGAGACCACCTTCGCGGTGCCGGTGGCATCGGTCAGCGGCATCGGCCGCATCGCCCGCGAGCGTTTCGAGTCCGGCCAGGGCGGTTACCACTACAACGGCGAGGACTTCGCGCTGCACGACCTGGGCACGCTGGTCGGGCAGGCCGCGGCCAAGGCCGAGGGCCAGCCGCAGATCCCGTTGCTGCTGGTGCGCGCCGGCGACCTGCGCGCCGCGGTGGCGATCGACCAGGTGCTGGGCAACCGTGAAATCGTGGTCAAGCCGGTCGGCCTGCAGATCGCCTCGGTACCGGGCATCTACGGCGCCACCATCACCGGCGAAGGCAACGTCGTGGTGATCCTGGACGTGGCGCCGCTGGTGCGCCGCCACCTTTCGCAGCCGCAGCAGCCGGTGGAAGTGGCGGCCGTCGGCCAGCAGCGGCATGTGCCGCTGGTGATGGTGGTGGACGACTCGCTGACCATGCGCAAGGTCACCGGCCGCGTGCTGGAACGCCACAACTTCGAAGTGGTGGCGGCGCGCGATGGCGTCGAGGCGCTGGAGCGGCTCGAGGAGCGGGTGCCCGACCTGATGCTGCTGGACATCGAAATGCCGCGCATGGACGGTTACGAGCTGGCCACCGCGATGCGCGCCGATCCGCGTTACAAGGAAGTGCCGATCGTGATGATCACCTCGCGCAGCGGCGACAAGCACCGCCAGCGCGCATTCGAGATCGGCGTGCAGCGTTATCTCGGCAAGCCGTACCAGGAGCTGGATCTGATGCGTAATGTCTATGACCTGCTGGGGATCGCCCGTGTCCGCGAGTGACCGTCCCAGCGCCCGGGCCGTGGCGCTGCTGGCGCGCCCCGGCGTCGCCCGCGAGCGCCTGCGCGAGGCGGTGCTCGCCGCCGGTGGCGCGCTGGTCCTGGAAGAAGACCCGGGCGCGTTGGACCCGGCCGTGTTGCAGGCACTGGGCCCGACGATGGTGCTGGTGGCGCTGGAACCGGCGCTGGAGGATGCGCTGGAACGGCTGGCCCCGGCCCTGGAAGGGCCGCAGCTGGAGCTGATGTTCGAGGAGGCCGAGCTGGCCGCGCGCCGCGAAGGCTGGGACGCGCAGCGCTGGACGCGCCATCTCGCCGCCAAGCTGCACGGCCATGACCAGGTGCTGCCGCCCGGCCAGGAAGAGGACGCGTTGACCCTGCCGGAGCCGGGCATGCCCGAGCGCCCGGCCGAGCGCCATGCCGATGCGCCGCTGCAGTTCCATGTCGAGGAGGCCGCGCAGCACCTGGACGAGGTGCCGGTCGACACGCTCTATGCGCCGCCGCCAGCCGGTCACGACCGCCCCGAAGTGCTGAGCTTCGAGGAGTTGATGGCCATGGCGCCCGCCAGGGCCGAACCCGCCCCCACGCCGGCCGTGCCGCCCGAACTGCCGCCACTGGCCGACGCCCAGGCGCCGCTCGCGGCTGGTGCGCCGTCGCTGCCGGGCAGTTTCCACAGCTGGTCGCTGCTCGACGACGACGCCTATGTCGCGCCCGCCGCGGCGCCCGCGTCGGCCGGCGAGGTGGCGCAGGCACCGGCCGACGCCACCGACGCCATCGACACCGGTGGGTTCTCGCTGGTCGCACTGGAATCGGACGCGGAGGCCGCCGCCCAGGGCGCGGTGCTGCTGCTGGCCGGCATCGGCGGCCCGGATGCGGTGCGTCGCCTGCTGAGCGCGCTGCCTGAGGATTTCCCGCTGCCGGTGCTGGTGCAGATGCGCCTGGACGGCGGCCGCTATGCCAACCTGGTCAAGCAGATGTCGCGCGTCGCCGTGCTGCCGGTCGCCCTGGCCGAGGCCGGGCAGGCGCTGGAAGGCGGCAATGTCTACGTGCTGCAGGACGGGGTCGGGGTGGCGTCGCAGGCCGGCGGCCTGCGCTTCGCCGACGACACCGCGCCGGTGCTGCAGGCATTGGCGGTGGACCGTTCGGCGGTGGTCATGCTCAGCGGCGCCGATCCGTCGCTGGTGCCCGATGCGCTGGCGTTCGCCGAGCGCGGCGGCTGGGTGGCCGGACAGAGCGGCGATGGCTGCTACGACCCCGAAGCCGCCAGCCAGCTGGCCGTGGCCGGGCATCCGGCCGGGCCGCCGGAATACCTCGCCGGCGAGCTGGTCCAGCGCAGCTACGGCTGAGCCGCACACGAGCAAGGAACCGACCATGAGTTATGCAAGCAACGATGAAGTCCGTGGCGTCCTGATCCAGGCCGGCGCCGAGCGCGTGCTGCTGCCCAATGCCACCGTCGCCGAGATGATGTCGCGGGTGCCGGTGCAGCCCATCGAGGGCGCCCCCGACTGGCTGGCCGGCTACATCGCCTGGCAGGGCTGGGAAGTACCGCTGCTGTCCTACGCCCGCTTCAACGGCGGCGACGAGCCGGTCTCCGGCAGCAACAAGGTGGTGGTGCTCAAGGCGCTGGGCGGCAACCCGGAAATGCCGTACTTCGCGCTGCTGACCCAGTCCTTCCCGCAGCTGATCGCGGTGCCGCGCGACGGCCTGCTCGCCGACGCCTCCGAGGAAAGCCTGCCGCAGGGCGTGCACATGCGCGTGCTGCTGGGCGAACAGAGCGCGCTGCTGCCGGACCTGGACGCGATCGAAAGCGCGGTGGTCGCCGCACTGGCGGCGGTGGCCTGAAGCCACCCCATCGATGCGCGGCCCGCCCCGCACGGGCATTGCCGGCAGGTCCGCGTGTGGGGCAAGCGCCACGATACCTACGTGGGCACGATCACCGGCAATACGCGCCAGGCTGCCATCTGCGCCATCGGTGCGGAGTCCGCACCGCACGGGCATTGTCGATCAGGTGGCGTTGCAGGCGGGGCAGGCCGCGCATCCGCGGTGCGCCATGCAGCACACCGCGTACCGCCGTGCGCTCCTACAGGTCGCCCAGCCGCGCCTGCAGTGCGGCGATGGCGGCCAGCCCCGCGGTCTCGGTGCGCAGGATGCGCGGCCCCAACTGCAGCCCCTGGAAGCCGGCGTCGGCCAACTGCTGGCGGTCGCGTGGCGACCAGCCCCCTTCCGGGCCGATGGCGATCACCACCCCGCAGGCCGGCGCCGGCGGCAGCGCCGACAGCCGGTGCGCGCCCTGTGGATCCAGGGTCAGGCGCAGGCTCTGCGCCGGCAGCGCTGCCGCCGCCGTGGCCAGCGCCTGCGGGGCCGACAGCGCCGGGATGCGGGCGCGGCCGGACTGGCCGCAGGCCGAGCCGATCACGCTGCGCCAATGCGCGATGCGCTTTTCCGCGCGCGCGGCATCCAGCTTCACTTCGGTGCGCTCGGCGTTGACCGGGACGATCGCGGTCACGCCCAGCTCGGTCGCCTTCTGCAGGATCAGGTCCATCTTCTCGCCGCGGGCGATGCCCTGCAGCAGGGTGATCGCCAGCGGCGATTCGTTGTCCAGCGCCTGCGCGGCGTCGATCCGTACCTGTACCTCGCGCTTGCCCACCGCCAGCAGCGTCGCCGTGTAGTCGCTGCCGTCGCCGTTGAACAGCACGCAGGCATCGCCCTCGCGCAGGCGCATCACCCGCACCAGGTGGTTGGCGGCGTCCTCGGGCAGGGTCACGGTCTGCCCGGCGTGCAGCGGCAGTGCCACGGGGCAGCGGGTCAGGCGCATGCGCGGCTCCGGCAGGGCGGGGTCATCGTCGTGGCGGCGGGGTCTGCTAGCATTTCGGGCTCATGGAAACGTATCTGCCAGTGCGCATTCTAGCGATCCGCCCGTCCTCCGCCCGGAGCCCCGCATGAGTCGCCGGTTGCCGCTCATCCATCGGGTGCGCGGGGAGGACATCGGCCCGTTCCACCAGGAACACTTGGACCTGGAGTTCTCCAACGGCGAACGTCGGCATTTCCAGCGGCTGGTCAGCCGCGGCCACGGCGCGGTGGTGGTGGTGCCGATGCTGGACGCGGACACCGTGCTGCTGGTGCGTGAATACGCCGCCGGCCTGCACCGCTACGAACTGGGGCTGGTGAAAGGGCGCATCGACGCCGGCGAAACCCCGCAGCAGGCGGCCGACCGCGAGCTCAAGGAAGAGGCCGGCTATGGTGCCCGCCGCATCGACGTGCTGCGTACGCTGACCCTGGCGCCGACCTACATGAGCCACCAGTCGTGGCTGGTGCTGGCGCGCGATCTCTACCCCGAGCGCCTTGCCGGCGACGAACCCGAGGAGCTGGAAGTGGTGCCCTGGAAGCTGGCCGAGCTGGACGCGCTGATGCTGCGCGAGGATTTCTCCGAGGGGCGCTCGCTGGCGGCCCTGTTCATTGCCCGCGAATGGCTGGGGAAGGCGCCATGAGCGTCCTCGATCCGTCGCTGCGCGAGGCCGTCATCGGCATCGCGCGGCAGGCCGGCGCGGCCATCATGCAGGTCTATGCCGATGGTTTCGACGTCGCCCACAAGGACGACCTGAGCCCGCTCACCAGCGCCGACCTGGCCGCGCACCACGTGATCGTGCACGGCCTGTCGCAGCTGACCCCGGACCTGCCGGTGCTGTCGGAGGAATCGGCGCAGCTGCCGTGGGAGGCGCGCCGCCAGTGGCAGGACTACTGGCTGGTCGATCCGCTGGACGGCACCCGTGAGTTCATCAAGCGCAACGGCGAATTCAGCGTCAACATCGCGCTGATCCGCGAGGGCGTGCCGGTGTTCGGCGTGGTGCAGGCACCGGTCACCGACGTCGTCTGGCACGCCCTGCGCGGCGATGGCGCGTGGCGCCGCGAGGGGGGGCGCGAGGATGCGATCCTCACCCGGCGGCCGCCGGCGCTGCCGCTGCGGGTGGCGGCCAGCCGCTCGCACCGCGATGCGCGCACCGGCGAACTGCTCGCGCGCATGGGCGAGATCGAACTGGTGGCGCAGGGCTCCTCGCTGAAGTTCTGCCGCATCGCCGAGGGCACGCTGGACGTGTACCCGCGGCTGGGGCCGACCAGCGAGTGGGACACCGCCGCCGGACAATGCGTGCTGGAAGCGGCTGGTGGCGTGCTGCTGGCCGCCGATACCGGCGAGCCGTTCCATTACAACCGCCGGCCGCGCCTGCTCAATGGCGACTTCATCGCGCTGGGCGACCCGTCGCTGCCGTGGCGCGACTGGGTGGCCGCGCCGTGAGCGCCGGCGACCTGGGCGAGCCGGGCGACGTCGCCACCCTGCTGCGGATCATGGCGCGCCTGCGCGATCCGCAGGGCGGCTGCCCGTGGGACCTGCAGCAGGATTTCTCCAGCATCGCGCCGTACACGATCGAGGAAGCCTACGAAGTCGCCGACGCGATCGACCGCAACGACCTGGCCGGGCTCCAGGACGAACTGGGCGACCTGCTGCTGCAGGTGGTGTTCCATGCGCAGATGGCCAGCGAGCAGGGCGCGTTCGCTTTCGCCGACGTGGTCGCGGCGATCAGCACCAAGCTGCTGCGCCGGCACCCGCACGTGTTCGGCGATGCCCGGGCCGACGACGCCGGCCAGGTGGTGGAGAACTGGGAGCAGATCAAGCAGCGCGAGCGCGCCGACGCCGGCGATACCGACGACTCGGCGCTGGCCGGCATCGCCCGCGGCCTGCCCGAATGGCAGCGCGCGCTGAAACTGCAGAAACGCGCGGCGCGTACCGGCTTCGACTGGCCCGACGTCGCGCCGGTGCTGGACAAGCTGCGCGAGGAGGTCGACGAGGTGCAGACCGAGTTCGAAAGCGCCGCGCATCCCGGCCGCCACGCGCGGCTGGAGGACGAGATCGGCGACCTGCTGTTCGTCTGCGCCAACCTGGCCCGCCACGCGCGGGTGGATCCGGGCAGCGCGCTGCGCCGCGCCAACCTCAAGTTCGAGCGCCGCTTCCGTGCCATGGAGGCGCTGGCCGCCGCGCGCGGGCAGGTGATGTCCGCGCTGGACCTGGAGCAGCAGGAAGCGCTGTGGCAGGCGGTCAAGCGCGGGGAACAGGACACGCCGTGATCAAGACCCTGGCGCTGTTCGCGGTGACCGCGCTGGCCGAGATCGTCGGTTGCTACCTGCCGTGGTTGTGGCTGCGCCAGCAGGGCAGCGCCTGGCTGTTGTTGCCGGCGGCGGCCAGCCTGGCGCTGTTCGCCTGGCTGCTGACCCTGCACCCCACCGCAAGCGGCCGTGTCTACGCCGCCTATGGTGGCGTCTACGTCTGTGTCGCACTGCTCTGGCTGTGGCGCGTGGATGGGATCGCGCCGACCCGGTGGGACCTGCTCGGCGCCGGGCTGTGCCTGCTCGGCATGGGCGTGATCATGACCGGTCCCCGCGCCGGCGCGGCCTAGGGCGCTATGCTGCGCGCATCGCCCGTCGAGGGATGCGTCATGGCCCGTTTCGGCAGCTTCCGCGAGTTCTATCCGTTCTACCTGAGCGAACACCGCAACCGCACCTGCCGCCGGCTGCATGTGCTGGGCAGCGCCGCCGCCCAGCTGTGCCTGCTGGCGGCGCTGTTGAGCGGGCGCTGGCCGTGGGCACTGGCCGCCCTGGGCTGTGGTTACGGCTTCGCCTGGGCCGGGCATCTGTTCTTCGAGAAAAACCGCCCGGCCACATTCAGCCACCCGCTGTATTCGTTCGTCGGCGACTGGGTGATGTTCGCCGCGGTACTGCGCGGCCGGCTGCCGTTCTAGCCGGCGCCGGCTGGCTATACTCGGGCCGGCAACCCGACGAATCGAATTCACAAGGAGCGTACTGATGGGCGGCGGTTTTTTTCTCGCGGCGGTGATACTGGTGGGCGGTGCGATCGTGCTGTTCAAGACGGTGCGCATGGTGCCGCAGGGCTACGAATGGACGGTGGAGCGCTTCGGCCGCTACACCCACACCATGTCGCCGGGCCTGCACTTCCTGATTCCGGTGGTCTATGGCGTCGGCCGCAAGGTCAACATGATGGAGCAGGTGCTGGACGTGCCCAGCCAGGAAGTCATCACCAAGGACAACGCGGTGGTGCGGGTGGACGGCGTGGTGTTCTTCCAGGTGCTGGACGCGGCCAAGGCCGCCTATGAGGTCGCCAACCTGGAGGTGGCGATGATCGCGCTGGTGCAGACCAACATCCGCACCGTGATCGGCTCGATGGACCTGGACGAATCGCTGAGCCAGCGCGAGACCATCAACGCGCAGCTGCTGAGCGTGGTCGACCATGCCACCAATCCCTGGGGCATCAAGGTCAACCGCATCGAGATCCGCGACATCCAGCCGCCGCGCGACCTGGTCGATTCGATGGCACGGCAGATGAAGGCCGAGCGCGAGAAGCGCGCGCAGATCCTGGAGGCCGAGGGCCTGCGCCAGGCCGAGATCCTGCGCGCCGACGGCGAGAAGCAGGCGGCGGTGCTGGAAGCCGAAGGCCGCAAGGAGGCCGCGTTCCGCGACGCCGAGGCGCGCGAGCGCCTGGCCGAGGCCGAAGCCAAGGCCACCGCGATGGTGTCCGAGGCCATCGCCCAGGGCGACGTGCAGGCGATCAACTACTTCGTCGCGCAGAAGTACGTGGAAGCCTTCCGCGAACTGGCCAGCTCGCCCAACCAGAAGCTGGTGCTGATGCCGATGGAGGCCAGCGGCGTGATCGGCTCCATCGCCGGTGTCGCCGAACTGGCCCGCGAGGCTTTTGCCCGGCAGGAAGAACGCAAGGCATCGCCATCGCGCGGCAACCCGCCGCCGCTGGGGCGCTGAGCCATGCGCTGGGAGGTAGTGGGCTGGGCGGCGCTGGCGGTGCTGCTGTTCGCCGCCGAGGCGATGGCGCCGGGCGCATTCATGCTGTGGATGGGCTTCGCCGCCACCGCCGTATTCCTCGCGGTGTGGGCGTTCGACGGGTTCAGCGTGCTGGCCCAGGTGGTGCTGTTCGTGGTGCTCAGCTTCGTCTCGATCCAGGTCTACCGCACCTGGTTCCGCCGCCGTGACCGGCCCAGCGACCAACCCTTGCTCAATCGCCGCGCCGCGCAGCTGATCGGCCGGGTGGTGGTGCTGGACCAGGCCATCGCCAACGGCGTCGGCCGGGCCAGGATCGACGATGCGTTCTGGGTCGTGGCCGGCCCGGACCTGCCCGCCGGCAGCCGCGTGCGGGTGGTGGCGGTGGACGGCATGACGCTGAAGGTGCAGGACGCCTGAGGCAGGGCGGCGCGGGTTCCGCGCCGCCATGGGCGCGGCCCGGGCCATCTGGGATAATGGCCGCTTTCCTCGCATGGAACGGCCATGACCCTGAAGACTCTCCTCAACGAAACCCACCGCTCGCTCGGCGCCAAGATGGTCGATTTCGGCGGTTGGGACATGCCGATCCATTACGGTTCGCAGATCGACGAGCACCACCTGGTGCGCCGCGCCGCGGGCATGTTCGACGTCAGCCACATGACCGTGGTCGACCTGAAGGGCGCGCGCACCCGCGAGTTCCTGCGCCAGCTGCTGGCCAATTCGATCGACAAGCTCAAGGTCACCGGCAAGGCGCTGTATTCGTGCATGCTCAACGCGCAGGGCGGGGTGATCGACGACCTGATCGTCTACTTCCTGGCCGACGATTTCTTCCGCATGGTGGTCAACGCCTCCACCCGCGAGAAGGACCTGGCCTGGATCCGCCAGCATGCCGCGGCGTTCGACGTGGAGGTGGTCGAGCGCGAGGACCTGGCGATCGTCGCGGTGCAGGGGCCGCAGGCGCGCGCGCTGGTCGCCGGCCTGGTCGCCGAGGGCGACCGTGCCGCGCTGGACAAGCTCGGCCGCTTCGCCGCGCTGGACGTCGCTTCCGTCGATGGCGTGCCGCTGTTCGTGGCACGCACCGGTTACACCGGCGAGGACGGTTATGAGGTGCTGCTGCCGCAGGCGGCGGTGGTCGGCTTCTGGAACGCGCTGCTGGCCGCGGGCGTCAAGCCGGCGGGCCTTGGCGCGCGCGACACGCTGCGCCTGGAAGCCGGCATGAACCTCTACGGCCAGGACATGGACGAGGGCGTCACCCCTTACGAAGCCGCGCTGGCCTGGACCGTCGCCCTCGACGAGGGCCGTGCGTTCATCGGCCGCGACGTGCTGGAAGCGCAGAAGGCCGCCGGCAACGCACGGCAGATGATCGGCCTGGTGATGGACGACAAGGGCGTGCTGCGCCACGGGCAGAAGGTGCTCACCGCCAACGGCGAAGGCGAGATCCTGTCCGGCACGTTCTCGCCGACGCTGGGCAAGGCGATCGCCTTCGCCCGGGTGCCGGCCGGCGAGCCGGGCGAGGTGCGCGTGGACATCCGCGGCAAGGAAGTGCCGGTGCGCGTGGTCAAGTTCCCGTTCGTGCGCGACGGCCAGCCGCAGCCCGGCATCAACGCCTGACAATCCCGCGGCCGCGCGGGGCACCGCCCCGCGCCGTCCGTTAAACTACGCATCCACCCCGTCCACCGTTTCTTCGGAGCAGTTCCATGAGCGAGATCCCCGGCGACCTCAAATTCCTCAAATCCCACGAATGGGCCCGCGTCGAAGGCAATGGCCGCGTCACCGTCGGCATTTCCGACCACGCGCAGGGCCTGCTGGGCGACCTGGTCTACGTCGAACTGCCCGCCGTGGGCGACACGGTGCAGGCCGGCAACGCCGCCGCCGTGGTCGAATCGGTCAAGGCCGCCTCCGACGTGTACAGCCCGGTGTCCGGTACCGTGGTCGAAGTCAACGAAGCCCTGGCCGACAAGCCGGAAACCATCAACGAGGACGCCTACGGCGAAGGCTGGCTGTTCGTCGTGGAGATGTCCGAGCCGGAGCAGGTGAACGAGCTGCTGGGGCCGGACGACTACGCCGAGCTGCTGGAAAACGACGACCACTGATCCGGTTGCTTCGCGCCCAACGGAACGGCCGCCTCGTGCGGCCGTTTCTTTTTTCATCGCCCCGCGTCGCTGGCAGCGTGTCGCTGGCCGGCATGCCGTCGATGCACGCGCACGGTCGGCGCCGCGACGGCGGCGTCCATCGCCTGGTTCGGTGATGTGCGGTTGTCGCCCGCGCGCGTCGACGCGCGATGCCCGGGAGCCCGGCGAAGCGACAACCGGTGGCGACCATCGTGATCGGCGCGGACGCCCGCGATGGCTCCGGCAGGCGCCGATTGTTTGCGCAAAACCTTCCCCGCGATGCGCGCGGGCACGCTCGCGGCGCAACCAAACCAGGTCGCGCCGCCATTTTTTTTTCACACGCCCGGAACCGCGGTCGCGGCGTCGGCGTTTGTGCGCCCGGCGTCGCGGTGCGTGCGCGCCGCGAACGAATAGTGCTTTTTTTACGGTGTTTTTCGCATGCGCCGACATGGCGTGCGCAGTGCATGCGGCGGCGTCGCCGGATGTGCGGGCGGCAATGGCGGGCGTTGCCGGCACGGTTGGTGTGAAGCTTTCCGGAAAAAGTTGCGCGCGGGTAGTTGACAGTAAAAAAAACCGTGATTAGGTTTCGCCCAGCAGACCTTTGCTGCGGAAGCGAGTGAGCCGGATCAACATTCAGATGCGAAGCACAACCTGGACGTCCGCCACGATTGCACGGATGGTGGAGCAGGAGTCGCTTCCTTCCGCGAAACACCCCCCGAACAAGACATGGCACCCGTGGCGGGAATCGTTGCGGGTGTTTCTGTATCCGTCACGATGCGGCTGACGCATCGTCGGTCCTCCGCGATACACCGCGGATTTGCTTCAACTGGGCATTTCAATTCCATAGATCACTGACGAGGAGCCATCCAATGGCCACGAAGAAAGCTGCGAAGAAGCCGGCCGCCAAGAAGGCGGTGAAGAAGGTCGCGAAGAAAGCTGCTGCCAAGAAGGCAGTGAAGAAGGTCGCAAAGAAGGCCACCGCCAAGAAGGCAGTGAAGAAGGTTGCCAAGAAGGCGACCGCCAAGAAGGCAGTGAAGAAGGTCGCCAAGAAGGCCACCGCCAAGAAGGCGGTGAAGAAGGCGGCGAAGAAGGTTGCCAAGAAGGCCACCGCCAAGAAGGCGGTGAAGAAGGTCGCCAAGAAGGCCACCGCCAAGAAGGCGGTGAAGAAGGTTGCCAAGAAGGCTACGGCCAAGAAGGCGACCGCCAAGAAGGCGGTGAAGAAGGTCGCGAAGAAGGCTGCTGCCAAGAAGCCGGCCGCCAAGAAGGTTGCTGCCAAGAAGAAGCCGGCTGCCCGCAAGAAGAAGGCGGCTCCGGTCGCGCTTCCGGCCACCCCGGCGCCGCTGATCTGATCCAGCGCTGAAGCTGTACCTGGAACTCCTTCCCCGACTGCCCAGCGGGGAGGGAGTTTTTTTATGCGCGCGCATCACCCGGGCGCGGCCGGGGTGACGCCTGGTACCGGAGACGACAGGCACCGCCGCGGACACCTGCCGGCGAACGGCCGCGCGGTCGCGCGGTAACGCGGTGCATCGCCTGCCGCCCGCGCCGCTCCATCGGCGCTGGCGGCAGGCGCAGGTGCGCCGACGCCGGGCGACGCCGGGTGCGCCCGGGGCGTGGGGCCGGGCGCGGGCACCGTGCCGGAGACGCAGCAACGAAAAAGGCGGCCGAAGCCGCCTTGTCGGTGCGTCCCCCGGGCGCCGGGTCAGCGCGGAGACGCGGTGGCCCGGTCGGAGGCGACGCCCTTCCTGCCACGCGGCGGATTGGCCGGGGTGTCGTCCGCCATCAGGTTGTCGCTGCCGAAGTCGGTGTCCACGTCCAGCCAGCGCTGCGTCGGCAGGCCGAGGGCACGGTCGAGGATGGTCGGCATCAGCCCGCTGGGCACGCTGCTCTCGCCATTCCACATCACCGCGATGCCGAGATCGCGCTCGGGCAGCAGCGCGACCAGGCCGCGGTAGCCCTGCACCGCGCCGGCGTGGAACACCACGGTATGGCCGGCGTAGTCGAACACGCGCCACCCCAGTGCATAGCCGGCCGAGTCCAGCCGCTGGCGGCGCCAGCCCGAACGCATCTCGCCCGGCGTGTTGACCAGCGGTGCATGCAGGGTCGCCAGCAGCGGTGCCGGCAGCACGTCGGGGCGATGCCCGGTGTGCGCCAGCAGCCACTGCGCCATGTCGCTGGCGCTGGCGTTGACCCCGGCGGCCGGGGCGACCCGGTAGTAAGTGGGCTTGGGCGACAGCGAAACCCAGCCGTTGCGGCTGCGCACGTGCGGGCGCGCCCAGCGCGGACTGGCCTGGATGCCGGCCAGGCCGAGGCTGGCATCGTTCATGCCCAGCGGCTTGAAGATGCGGCGCTCGACCGCCTGCTCGTAGAAGCTGCCAGAGGCCGCATAGACCACGTCGCCGATCAGGCTGAAGGCGACGTTCTGGTAGGCGTAGCATTCGCCGGGCTCGCACTTGAGCGGCGCGCTGGCGAGCTTGCGGGTCAGCGTGTAGTAGTCGGCGTTGGCCTCGATGTCGCGGTCGTACGCGTTGTACGGCAGGCCGACGCGGTGGCTGAGCACGTCGGCCACGGTCAGCCGGCCGGTGGCCTCGGGCGTGGCCAGCTGGAAGCCGGGCACGTAGTCGGTGACCTTGCTGTCCCAGCGCAGGGTGCCGTCGTTGACCAGCAGCCCGGCCATGGTGCCGGCGAAGGCCTTGGACAGCGATGCCAGGCGGAAAACGGTGTGCGCGTCCACCGGCTGCGGATTGCCGATGTCGGTGACGCCGAAGCCGCGGGTGGACAGCACGCGGCCGTTGTGCACGATCGCCATCGCGATGCCGGGCACGCGGTTGCCGTAGGTGAGTTGTTCGGCCATCGATTCGATGGCGGCGACATTGAAGCCCTCGGGCAGGGCCTGCACCTGGTCCGGGCGCAGCGCCACCCGGTAGGGCATCGGCTGCGTCGGCGACTGCATCGGCGCGTTCTCGAGGTTCACCGGCAGCGGCGGGGCCGATGCAGGCAGCGGCTGCGGCGCGGTGGGCGTCTGGGCGGTGGTCGACAGTGCGAAGGGCATCAACACACCGAGCAATCCCGATGCCACCGGACGGAAACGCCGGCGTCTGCTGTTCTCTTTCATCGTGATCGATGCCTGCTAGCTAAGGCTGTCGCCGATTCTAGCGCCGCTTTTCTGGATTGCACAAACGGGGAGAAGATGAATAGGCATCATCTTGATATTGCTCGGTTTTGCAGCCCGACCACCGCTCAGCGCGGCGCGGCGGCCTGCGGATCGAGGATCAACGCCGCCACACGCTCGGCCATCATGATCACCGGCGCGTTGGTGTTGCCGCTGACCAGCGTGGGCATCGCCGAGGCGTCGATCACGCGCAGTCCGTCCACGCCGCGCAGCCGCAGTTGCGGGTCGAGCACCGCCGCGTCGTCGCTGCCCATGCGGCAGGTGCCGACCGGGTGGTAGATGGTCTCGGCCTTGGCGCGGATGAACGCCTCCAGGCCGGCGTCGTCCAGGTCCTCGCGGGCGGGGAAGATCGGCGCGCGCCGCCAGCGGTCGAACGCGCGCTGGCGCAGCAGGTCGCGGCTCAGGCGTGCGGCCTCGATCATCATCTTCAGGTCGAAGCCGTCGTCGTCGCCCAGGTAGTTGGCATGGATCCGTGGCGCAAGCGACGGGTCCGCGCCGGCCAGCGCGATGCGGCCGCGGCTGCGCGGGTGCAGGTAGCAGGCGTGCAGGGTGTAGCCATCGCCGGGCAGGCGGTGGCGGCCATGGTCGTCGAGCATCGCCGGCACGAAATGGAACTGGATGTCGGCACGCTCGTCGGCGGCGAAGCGCGAGCGCACGAAGCCGCCGGCTTCGGCGATGTTGCTGCTGCCGGCGCCGCGGTGGCCGCGCAGGAACCAGTCGAACGCGATCTTCAGCTCGCTGGCGCGGTCGTAGCTGACACCGGGAACGGTGCGGTACAGGGTGCAGATATCCAGATGGTCCTGCAGGTTGGCACCCACCTGCGGCTGGTCGAGCCGCACCGTGATGCCGTGGGCGCGCAGGGCATCGGCCGGGCCGATGCCGGAGAGCATCAGCAGCTGCGGCGAGTTGACCGCGCCGGCGCTGAGCAGCACCTCGCGCCGTGCGTGCAGGTGCTGCCGCTGCCGGCCCTTGCGCAGCACGATGCCGTGCGCGCGGCCGGCGTCGACCTGGATGCGCTCGACCTGTGCGCCGGTGAGCACGTGCAGGTTGCGGCGCTGGCGTACCGGCGCCAGATAGGCGGCGGCCGACGAGCAGCGCGCGCCTTGCTTCTGCGTCACCTGGTACAGGCCCACGCCGACCTGGGTGGGCCCGTTGAAGTCAGCATTGTACGGATGGCCGGCCTGCACGCCGGCGTCGACGAAGGCATGGCTGAGCGGATTGACGTGGCGCAGGTCGGAAACATGCAACGGGCCGGCGTGGCCGTGCAGCGCGTCGCTACCACGGCTGTTGCATTCGGCCTGGCGGAACCACGGCAGCACGCCGGCCCAGTCCCAGCCGCTGGCACCGGCCGCGGCCCAGCGGTCGTAGTCGCCGGCGACGCCGCGCACGTAGCACATCGCGTTGATCGAGCTCGACCCACCCAGCACCTTGCCCCGCGGCCACCACAGCCGCCGTCCCTGCAGCTGCGGCTCCGGTTCGGTGTGGTAGCTCCAGTTGAGGCGGCGGTTGTCGACCAGCCGGGCCAGCCCGGCGGGCATGTGGATGAACGGGTGGCGGTCGCGCGGGCCGGCCTCGACCAGCAGTACCTGCAGCTGCGGATCGGCACTGAGCCGGTTGGCCAGCACGCAGCCGGCCGAACCGGCACCGATGATGATGTAGTCGAATTCCCGCATCGCGCTTCCCCCTGGCGTATCGCCAGCATAGCCGGGAAGAACGCCCGCACTGGCGATGTTGCAGTGCATCGGATACCGTGCGCGCTTTGTGGCGACAGGTGCAGGCCGATGCGGTCCGGTCAGGGCAGGGTACATGCGGGGGAGCGGCTGGCGGTTGCGCTGTCCTTCGCCTATTTCTTTTGCGTGCTGGCCGCGTACTACGTGATCCGTCCGCTGCGCGAGCAGCTGGCCGCCGCGGTCGGCTCGACCCAGCTGCCCTGGTTCTACGGCGCCACCTTCATCGGCACCCTGCTGCTGTCGCCGCTGTTCGCCGCGCTGGTGACGCGCTGGCCGCGGCGGGTGGTGATGCCGGTGGTGCAGGTGTTCTTCATCGCCTGCCTGCTCGGGTTCGTGCCGCTGTTCGCGTGGCCGGAGCTGCTCGGGCCGAAGACGCTGGGGGTGACGTTCTTCGTCTGGGTGAGCGTGTTCAACCTGTTCGTGGTGTCGGTGTTCTGGAGCTTCA
Source organism: Stenotrophomonas sp. Y6 (assembly GCF_022436665.1). Classification (NCBI taxonomy): domain Bacteria; kingdom Pseudomonadati; phylum Pseudomonadota; class Gammaproteobacteria; order Lysobacterales; family Lysobacteraceae; genus Stenotrophomonas; species Stenotrophomonas sp. Y6. The sequence goes on along the minus strand of NZ_JAKUKB010000004.1, from coordinate 165,249 downwards.
TGTCCGACATCTGGGACAGCGCGCAGGCGCGGCGGTTGTTCCCGGTCATCGCTGTGGCCGGCACGGTGGGCGCGGTCGCCGGGCCGATGCTGACCCGTTCGCTGGTGGGCGTGATCGGCGTGGCGCCGCTGCTGGTGGTCTCGGCGGCACTACTGTGCCTGGCGCTGGGGTGCGTCGTGGCCCTGGGGCGCTGGGCGCGGCGGCATGGCGCGCGCCGCCACGAACCCGGCCACGAGGCCGCGGTCGGCGGTGGCATGTTCGACGGCCTCAAGCAGGTGTTCGCCGATCCGTTCATCCGCAACATGTCGATCCTGCTGCTGCTGGCCGACGGCATCGGCACGGTGAACTATGCGCTGGTGACCGACTACTCCGGGGCCACGTTCGCCGACGCGGTGGCGCGCACCCGCTTTGCCGCCAACATCGACCTGGCCGGCAACGTGCTGACCGCCATCACCCAGCTCACCCTCACCCGCTGGCTGCTGCCGCGCAAGGGGCCGGGCATCGTCATCATGATCTGGGCGCTGGTCAGCGTCGGCGCGCTGTCGCTGGTGCTGTTCGCGCGCGACCCGCACGCGCCGCTGCTGATGGGCATGCCGGCGGTGGCGATCGCACTGATCGTCAGTCGCGGCCTGGCCTACGGCATGGCCGAGCCGGCGCGGCACAGCCTGTACACCCGGGTGCCGCGCAGCGTGCGCTACAAGGGCCAGAATGCAGTGGACACGGCGGTATGGCGGTTCGGCGACATGTCCATCGCGCTGGGCATGAACTGGTTGCGCGTGCTGGGCATGGGCACTGCCGGCTTCGCCGGCGTCAGCGCGGCCGCGGCCGTGATCGCGGCAGGCATCGGCTGGCGGCTGTCGCGTCGCCCCGAGGGCGTGCCGGCGCCGGAGGCGCCGCCCGCCCGCTGATGGCTTTGCCGGGCGCGCGCCGGTCCACGGCGCGTCCCAGGCCAGCGCCAGCGGCGCGGCATGCAGCGCCGCGTCCAGCGTGGACACCAGGCTCAGCAGCTGCGCGTACCAGCCATGCAGGTGCCGCAATGCCGACCGCTCCAGCATGCGCCATGTCCAGAACAGCGCCACAAGTCCCTGCAGCGCCGGTCCAAGCGGCATGGCGTGCGGTCCGCGGCCGAAGACCAGTGCCAGCGCGCATACCGGCGAAGACGTGGCCCCGACGCGGGTCGGGGATCTGCATGACCGTGCGCTTGGCCAGGCCGTTGCGGGTGAGCTCGCGTTTCCGGGCGAACCGCTTCCACCAGGCCAGGTCGGAGGCCGCGGAGCGCAGGCCGTGCACGCCGTCCGGGCGCACCGCCCCTTCGGTGGTGTCCGTGGCCTAGCCGTTTGCGCGGCGCGGCGACACCCACATCGCAATGCGGGCGGTGAACACCTCGGTGCCCGCCGCATCGCTGATGCCGACCCGCACCGGCAGTTCGTAACCGGCGGGGGCGCTGGCGATGGGGCGTTCCGGCACCGCTACGGCCTTGAGGGGGCCGCGCGCCTTGGCCAGGTAGCGCACCTCCATGCCCCTGGGAATCCAGCGCATGTCGGCCGGCAGCGAGGCATCGGTCATCAGGCCGGCGGTCAGCTCGGCCAGGTTGCACAGCGCGATCGCATGCACGGTGCCGATGTGGTTGCGCACTTTGCGGCGGTCGGCCAGGGTGCCTTCGCAGCGGCCGTCCGCGAGCAGGGTGATGCGCGGGGAAATGCTGGCGAAATACGGCGCCTTGAAGCACACCGCGCGGGTGAACAGCCAGCGCCCGCCTGGCCAGCGCGACAGGCGCCGGTACAGCGTCAGCAATGGGGGGCTCATCGTCGCCTCCTGGACAGGGAAACGGCGGGCAGGTGCCCGCCGTCTTCCGGTTGCGTCGGATGGCCCGGTTCAGGCCACCTGCTGCGGCTGCCGGCCGTGGTGGTCGTAATACGACGCGGCACGCAGCTCATGCGGATCGAAGTCGTCCACGGTGATGGTATCCAGGGTGATCGCGCGCAGTTCCTCCAGCAGGGTGCGCTCGTCCTGGGTGATGACCCCTTCGGCGACCGCCTCGTCCAGCTGCGCGGGGAAGGTCAACGCCTCGATGCCCTTGGTCTTGAGCGCCTTGAGGAACTTGCGCTCCACCGGCTCGGCCATCACCGCCTTGGTCAGGTAGCTGGCGATGCGGCCACCGGGGTTGTTCTCGCACGGGGTCAGGAACACGCCCTTGGCCAGCCGGTCGCGGGCTTCGTTGGGCGACATCAGGGTGGCGGCCACGCGCCGGCTCAGGCGATCGCCGGGAGCTTCGGCGCGGCGGCCGAACGGGAAGATCAGCGCCCACATCAGCCAGCCGATCGGGCGGATCGGGAAGTTGCGCAGCGCCGCCGACAGTGCCTCCTCGATACGGTGCACGCTGTCATGGAACGCCCACGCCAGCAGCGGCTGGTCGGCCGTCGGCGCGCCTTCGTCGTGGTAGCGCTTGAGCATCGCGCTGGTCATGTAGATGTGGCTGAGCACGTCGCCCAGGCGGCCGGACAGCGATTCCTTGAACTTGAGCTTGCCGCCCAGGGTCATCATCGAGATGTCGGCCATCAGCGCCAGGTTGGCGGAGTAGCGGTCCAGCTTGCGGAAGTAGCGGCGGGTGTAGGCGTCGCCCGGGGCGGCACCGAAGCGCGCGCCGGTCAGCCCGAACCAGAACGAACGCACCGCGTTGGAGATGCCGAAGCGCACATGGCCGAACAGCGCCTGGTCGAACTCGCGCAGGCCGGCCTTGCGGTCCTCGTCCTGGGCGGCCTTCATTTCCTTGAGCACCCACGGATGGCACAGGATCGCGCCCTGGCCGAAGATCAGCAGGCTGCGGGTCATGATGTTGGCGCCTTCCACGGTGATCGCGATGGGCGCGGCCTGCCAGCTGCGGCCGGCGAAATTGCGTGGGCCGAGGATGATGCCCTTGCCGCCGATGACGTCCATCATGTCGCTGATGCACTCGCGGCTCATGTTGGTGCAGTGGTACTTGGCGATGGCCGACGGCACCGACGGCACGTCGCCGCGGTCCACCGCCGCCGCCGTGGCCTGCGACAGCGCGCTGATCTTGTACGCCTTGCCGCCGATGCGGGCCAGCGCTTCCTCCACGCCCTCGAAGCGGCCGACCGACAGGCCGAACTGCTTGCGGATGCGGGCGTACGCGCCGGTGATGACCGCGCCGGCCTTGGCACCGCCCGAGGCGGTGGATGGCAGGGTGATGGAGCGGCCGACGGCCAGGCACTCGTTGAGCATGTTCCAGCCCAGGCCGCGCTTGTCCGGGCCGCCGATGATCTGGCTGAGCGGGATGAACACGTCCTTGCCGCGAATCGGGCCGTTCTGGAACGGCGAGTTCAGCGGGAAGTGGCGGCGGCCGACTTCCACGCCCGGGGTTTCGCGCGGCAGCAGCGCCAGGGTGATGCCGATGTCCTTGGTGTCGCCGAGCAGGCCGTCGGGGTCGTACATGCGGAACGCCAGGCCGATCAGCGTGGCCACCGGCGCCAGGGTGATGTAGCGCTTGTCGAAGGTCAGCTTCAGGCCGAGGACTTCCTCGCCGTTCCAGGTGCCCCTGCAGACGATGCCGAAATCGGGGATGGAGGTGGCATCCGAGCCGGCGAACGGGCCGGTCAGGCCGAAGCAGGGCACCTCGATGCCCGCCGCCAGGCGCGGCAGGTAGTAGTCCTTCTGTTCCTGGGTGCCGTAATGGTTGAGCAGTTCACCCGGGCCCAGCGAGTTGGGCACGCCGACGGTGGAACTGACCACGCTGGAGATCGACGCCAGCTTCTGGATCACCTTGTGGTGGGCCAGCGCGGAGAAGCCCAGGCCGCCGTACTGCTTGGGGATGATCATGCCGAAGAACCTGTTCTTCTTGATGAAATCCCACAGTTCCGGCGGCAGGTCGGCGTGGACATGGGTGATTTCCCAGTCGTTGACCATCCGGCACAGTTCTTCGACCGGGCCGTCCAGGAATGCCTGCTCTTCGGCGGTGAGCTGCGGCTTGGGATAGTCCAGCAGCTTCTGCCAGTCCGGATCGCCAGTGAACAGCTCGCCCTCGAAACCGACCGAGCCGGTCTCCAGCGCGATGCGCTCGGTCTTGGACAGCGGCGGCAGCACCTTGCGGAACACCCCCATGAACGGCGAGGTGATCAGCGGCTTGCGCAGGAACGGCAGCAGCACCAGCGCGCTGACCACGACCAGGATCGCCGCGGCGACGATGACCGCAGTCGGGTTGATGCCCGCGAACCAGCAGATGCCCAGCAGTACGGCGCCGATCACCGTCCAGGTGACCAGCCGCATGCGGTGATAGGCGACGAAGGCGGCTGCCAGCAGCAGCGCCAGGAAAGGAACGACAGTACTCATTGACTTGCTCCGGTAACGTGCTCGGTTCGGGCGGACGCGGCGGCGGAAGCCGGGGGCAGTGCGTCCAGGTAGTTCAACACGGCGGCGGTAAACGCGTCGTTGTCATCGCCTGCCACCATATGCGTGGCGTCGGCCAGATGCACGTGTTGCGCGTGCGGCACCAGCGCCAGGAATTCGGCCACCGTCTGCGGGGTGACCAGGTCGCTGCGGCCACCGCTGACCAGCAGCACCGGGCATTCGACGCGGCGCGCGGCTTCGGCGATGGCATCCTGGTGCTGTTCGCTGTCGCGCGCCAGTTCCTCCACCAGCCGCGGATCCCAGTGCCAGCTCCAACGGCCGCTGCCGGTGGGGCGCAGCAAGCCACGCAGGGCATCGTCGCTCTTGCGCGGGCGGTGCGGCATATAGGCGGCGATGCTGTTGGCGGCCGCTTCCAGCGAGGCGAAGCCATCCGGGTGCGCGCTCATGAAGGCGAGGATGCGCTCGACCCCGCGGGTTTCCCAGCGCGGAGTGATGTCCACCAGCACCATCGCCGCGAACAGCCCCGGCCAGCGCGCCTCGGCCATCAGCCCGAACAGCCCGCCCATCGACGCGGCGACCAGCACCGGTGGCCGCGGCAGTTCGCCGGCGACCACGATCAGGTCGTCGGTGAACTGCTCGCCGTGATATGGCAGCCCGGCCGGATTCCAATCGGAACCGCCATGGCCACGCGCATCGTAGGCCAGCGTGGCGTGGCCGGCGGCATGCAGCGCCGCGGCAGTCGTGGTCCACGCGCCGCGGGTCTGGCCGAAGCCGTGCGCGAACAGGATCGGCGGCTTGTTTCCAGGGGCTTTCGTGGCGGCCAGTCCGATGCCGTGGGCACCTTCCAGGCGGGTGTCTTGCGCGTGCATGGGGCTCACAGGGAGAAAACCGTACCTGATAGTATGGATTCGCCCGGATGCCTGTCAATACTGATGGGTATGGATCGGAACGCCCTGCGCCACATGGCTTTGGCGGTCTCGTCGCCTGGTCGCGCCGCCCGCCGGCGCGGCGCATACTGCATCCAGTCCCCTGCGTATGGTTAAATCAGCGGATGAACGAATCTTCAGCTTCCCCGGCGGAACCCCGCGGTACACGCAACAGCCGCCTCAGTGCGGACGACTGGGCCCAGGCCGCCCTGGACCTGATCGCGGAGCAGGGGGTCGGCGCGGTGGCGGTGGAGCCGCTGGCCCGCCGCCTTGGCGTCACCAAGGGCAGCTTCTACTGGCACTTCCCCTCGCGCGACGCGCTGCTGCAGGCCGCACTGGAACGCTGGGAGCTGGTCGAGCAGCAGCAGGTGTTCGGCAGCCTGGAGGAAGTACCCGACCCGCGCACCCGCTTGCGCGCGCTGTTCCAGCTGGTCGCGCACGAGGTCACGCCGCACGTGATCTACAGCGAGCTGCTCAAGGCGCTGGACAACCCGCTGGTACGTCCGGTGATCGACCGCGTTTCGCAGCGACGCCTGGACTACCTGATGGCCTCGTTCCGCCAGGCCGGCCTCAGCTCCACCGACGCCCGCCACCGCGCGCGCTTGGCCTACGCGGCCTACGTGGGCTTTCTGCAGCTGTCACTGCAGCTGCAGCAGCCGAAGCAGGCGCGCGAGGAATTCGAATCCTACGTCGAGCACGTGATCGAGACGCTGATCCCGAACGGGTGAGGGCAGGCAACGGCGGGGAATGGAGAGCCGCGCATGTCGCGGCTTTTTTCATGCGCCATTCTCCGCTCTGCGTGGCTCGGAAAAAACAACGGCCCCTTTCGGGGCCGTTGCTTCAGACGCTGATCAATCCACCGATCAGAACTTCTGGTTGTACTTCAGGTACAGGAAGCGGCCGGTATCGAAGCCGCCGTAGTACGAGAAGTTCGATGCAGCCTGGCTGTACATGATCGGACCAACGCGGTTGAACACGTTGTTCGCACCGATGGCGATGCGGGCATTCCACGGCGCCTGCCAGGAGACCTGCACGTCGTGGAACGTGGTGGCGCCCAGGCGGTTCTGCGGGAGGATCTTGTTCGCGGTCGGGCTGAAGTAGTTCGGATCACTGCAGCCGTACCCCGGGGTGCAGTCTTCCTTGGTGCTGGAGTAGTAGCGGATGCCGTAGCTGGCAGACCAGTCACCCTTGTTCCAGCCCAGGCTCAGGTTGGAACGGATGCGGAAGTACTCTTCGAAACCATTGACCTGGCTGGGCTTGGTGCCAGCGTCGTTGGTGCTCTTGATCTCGAACTTGCTGACGTAGGTCGTCGCCCACTTGGCGCTGAAACGGCCCCAGTCGGTGTCCAGCGCGTAGTTGGCGTCGAAATCGAAACCTTCGGTCAGGTAGTAACCCGCATTGCGCCTGCCGTAGGTCAGTTCGCTGACGATGTTGCTCTGTGCCGGGTCACGCTTGAACATGGCGCAGCGCGATTCGATCAGGTTGACGTAGCAGTCGTTCATGATCGCGTTCGGCGAATCGGAAACCACGGTGTCGTCGATGCGCACCTTCCACCAGTCCAGCGCCATGGTCAGGCCCTGCACGAACTTCGGGCTGTAGACCAGGCCGATGGTCTTGGAGGTGGACATTTCCGGCTGCAGGTTGATGTTGGAGCCGGAGACGAACGGGACCGGGGTCTGGTTGCCGTTCGGACCGGTGATCGGCACGAAGCCCTGCTTCAGCTGGCGGAAGTTCGCACCGACGTCCTTGAGGCAGCGCGGCGAGTTGGCGGCCTTGCCGTAAAGGACGTCGCACGGATCCTGGAAGCCGGTGGCGAAGGTCTGCGAGCCGCCGCCATACAGGTCGCCGATGGTCGGGGCACGGAAGCCTTCGGCATAGGTGGCACGGACCAGCAGGTCGTCCATCGGACGCCACTTCATGCCGAACTTGTTGTTGGTGGTGTTGCCGAAGGTATCGAACTTCGAGTACCGGGTAGCTGCGTTGAAGGTCAGTTCCTTGGCACCCGGCAGGTCGGCCAGGACCGGCACGTTCAGTTCCAGGTAGCCTTCATCGACCTTGTACGAGCCGTAGGTCGGGCCCGAGGCCAGGTTGGTCGAATCGCCGGACTGGGCGATGGCATCCGGGGTGAAGCCGCCTTCTTCCTTGCGGTGCTCGTAGCCCAGCGCGAAGCCCAGGTCGCCGGCCGGCAGGGTGATGATCGAGCCCGCCAGGTTGACGAAGTAGTCGTGCGTCTTCATCTTGCCCACCGCGTGCTCTTCCTTGAACAGGAAGTTGCGCACGGCCGGGTCGTCCAGCGAATTCGCGACGGCACCGGTGCCGAAGCCGGCAAACGGGTTCCACGGCACGCAGCCGGCGATCACGTTGCCCGGCGTACCGCAGACGATCTTGCCCGTGGTCGGATCCTTGAACGACGGACCCACGGCGGCCCTGACGGCCGGGATGTAGAAATTGCCGTTGTTGATGATGGTCGTGTCGGCTTCATTGAACATGTAGCCGGCATCCCAGTCGAAATAGCGGTCGCCGATTTCGAAGGAGCCTTCCAGCGCCGCGGTGAAGCGCCACGTGGTCTGGGTGGTATCGGTGGTGCGCGGGACTTCCCAGCCACGACGACGCCAGTCGATATTGTTGCTCTGGGTGTACGGCTTGCCGGTAGCCGGATCGATATAGCCAACCAGATCCGGCTGGTAGAGATCGGCGTTGCCGTTCGGGTTGAAGTAGCTGCCATTGCTCACGAACTCGCGGCTGCCATCCGGGTTGGTCTTCCAGATGGCGCCGGCCATCGGTGCACCCACCGCGGTGGATTGCAGCGGGTAGCCGGCAATCTGGCGGTTCGACTGGCGCTTGGTGTAAGCCAGATCGCTGGTGAAGCGGACGCTGTCGGTGATGTCGTAGCTGGTGTTGACAAACAGCGAGCGGCGCTCAAGCGGCGTCAGCAGCTGCATCTGGTCGATGGAGTTGCTGGTGTCGTTGGCATTCTGCGGGTGGAAATTGCCCGAGCCGATGGCATTGCTGCCACGATTCGGAGCCGACCAGGCCGCACTCGCGCGCTGCGGATTGCCCTTGGAGTCAAGCTTGAGGCTGCCATCGCTGTTGCGCAGGAACTGGTTGTTGAGGCGGTTGTAGTTGCCCCACTGGCCGACGGTGGTGTTGTTGCTGCCCGGAGCGCGCGGATCGGCTTCGGCGGTGTACCAGCGGTCGCGCGCCCACACCGGATCTTCCTTGTGGTACTCGGCACCCATGGTGACCGAGCCGCGTTCGCCGGAGAAGCCGACCATGAAGTCGTAGGTCTGCTTCTGGCCATCGCCCTCGCCGTACTGGCCGGTGTAGACATTGGCCTCGGCACCGTCGAAGTTCTTGCGGGTGATGATGTTGATCACGCCGGCCATCGCGTCGGAGCCGTAGATCGCGGAGGCGCCGTCCTTCAGGACTTCGATGCGCTCGACGATGACGGACGGGATGGAGGAGATGTCCTGGTAACCGGCCGGGCTGATGCCCAGGCGCTTGCCATTGACCAGCACGAGGGTGCGCTGGGCGCCCAGGTTGCGCAGGTCGATGTACTGGCCGCCGGCTTCCTGGTTGGAGGTCAGCGGCGAGGCGCGGCTGAACGTGGGGCTGCCGGCTGCGGAGATGTTCTGCAGGATGTCGGCGACGGAGCTGAAGCCCTGGTTCTCGATTTCCGCGCGGGAAATGGTCAGAACCGGCTGGGCGGTTTCGACGTCGACCTGACGGATGCGCGAACCGGTGACTTCAATGCGGTCGAGGTTGGTGGCACCGCTGGTGTCCTGGGCGAAGGCAGTGCCGGTGGTGCCGGCGCCTGCGACCAGGGCCAGCACCACTGCGTCACGCAGCTTGTTGGACTTGCAATACATGGGCTCTCTCTCCAAGTGATCTTGGTAGTTACAAGTGGTAGCGCCTGCGCGGCGGGGCGAAAGATTCGGTCCCAAAATCCGTGCGGCTGACCCGATAGTACTTCCGTCTCTTCTGAAATTAAAGCTTCGTTAATGAATTGCGTGGGTTTGGTGAAATTCGGCAAAGTGAATGTTGCAGGCGCAACAAAAACGCCTCCTTGCGGAGGCGTTTCGATGAATGCGCAGGCTGTTCGACGGGTCGAGAGCTCAGAGATCCTGCTCGTACCGCACGTAGGGAATAGCCCCTTCGTCGTTGCTCTCATTGCGTGGAGAGAACGGGTTCTTGCCGCGGGTGATGACGTTCTCGGCGCCGACGGTGAGCTGGCCGCTCCAGGGCGTGCGCCAGGTCAGGCCCAGACCGATGCCTTCCCACTTGCCGGCCCGGCCGGGGGCGTCGACGACGCGGCCGATGATGTTGGCGCTGAACGGGCCATAGCCCCCGCCGATGCTCAGGCTCTTGCTGTCCCAGCGGTCGACGAGCGCGGGCGATGCATCGCTCAGTGGTACCAGGCGTGCCTTGGCGTAGGTGCCGCCGATGGAGACGAAACCCTCGCTGCCGATGTTCTTCTGGCCGAAGACGGTCAGGTCGTTCTGTTCCACGCGCGCGGCCGGTGCCTTGGCATTGCCCGACAGCCATGCGGGCAGCGTGTCGCGGCCCGTGCCGGCGCTCAGGCCGACGCGCCCGCCGGGACGGTTGAAGGTGGTGGTCGCCGACAGGTGGCGACCGGGAACACTGTCATCGTCGTCGCCCAGGCTGGCGAGCATGCAATGGCTGGCCAGGCCGCTGATGCTGCTGCCGCGGCTGCTGTTGCACAGCAGGCCGAGCGAGTCGCCGGAGGAGAGCCCGAAGGCGGCATCGAGCGAATTGCGGCCGAAGTGCCAGCGCGCGCCGGCGACCTGCTCGCCCGTGGGCTCCAGGTACAGCAGCGCCTCGACCTTGCCGCTGCCCTTGTTCCAGACCGGCAGGACGGTGCTGTCCTGGGGGGCTCGCGGCTTGGCCTGTGCATGCGCGCCCGTTGCCACCCCAAGGGCGATCAACAAGGCCAGCGGCAGGCGCAGGAAGGTCTTCATCGACTCAATCAGACAGGACAGGGGCCGGGAAGTTCCCGGAGCGTGAGATTCTGATCGTATGTTGTTTATGTTTTCTTAACAAGACTCCGTCCTCCCCGGAACGCAGCTCGTCGGTGCCGTTACTGCAGCCGCTCGGGAGCGGCCTGGCTGGTGGGCATGGCTGCAAACAATACGCCGAATTCGGTCAAAGGGAAGTGATACTCGCGCCCGCAGAACTCGCAGCGTACTTCGACCTGGCCGCTGTCGGCGGCGGCGGCGCGGGCTTCGTCCTCGCCCAGCGACTGCAGCATGCCGATCACCCGCTCGCGCGAACAGGAGCAGCCGAAGCGCAACGGCTTGTCGCCCAGGGTCTCGACCTGCTCTTCGTGGAACAGGCGGTGCAGCAGCGCGGGGCCGTCGACTGCCAGCAGTTCGTCGCGTCCCAGGGTGTCGAACAGCGCGCCGGCGCGGACCCAGCCATCCTCGTCGCCCTGGTCGCCCGGGAGCTTCTGCAGCAGCAGGCCGGCGGCCCGCTGGCCATCGGCGGCCAGCAGCAGGCGCGTGGGCAGCTGCTCGGAATGGCGGAAATAGTCCTCGAACGCCTCGTCCAGGCTGTTGCCCTGCAGCGCCACCAGGCTCTGGTAGCGCTGCGGCTCGCGCGGGTCCAGGCCCGGGTTCTCGATGGTGATGGCCAGCAGCGCGCCGTCGCCGAGCTGCGACAGGTCGGGCGGGGCATCCTGGCCGTCCTCGAGCTGGGCGATGCCACGCAGGGTGCCGGCCGAGGTGCATTCGGCGAACAGGGTGCGCAGCGCCGAGCCGCTGCGCAGCTGCACCGACAGGCGCCCGTCGATCTTGATGTGGCCGGTGAACAGCGCCGAGGCCACGCAGGCCTCGCCGAGCAGGCGCATGGCCGAAGGGCGGTAGCTGCCATGGGACAGGATTTCGCGCCAGCTGCCGGAGAGCTGGACATGGACGCCGCGCACGCCGGCCTCGGGCAGGAGGAAGCGGACAAGGAGGTCGGACGTTTCGGTCATGGGAATCTGCACGTATGGGGACGCCGGTGCCGGATAATGCACCGATGTCGGGATTCATGGGGTCAGCCAAGCAGATGGGGACGGAGCAGGACGAGCGCAAGGTGCGGCCGTGGCGCAGGTGGCGGCGCTGGTTGTGGATCACGCCCTGCGCGCTGGCGCTGTTCAGCATCGTGCAGGTGGCGGTGCTGCGGTTCGTCGATCCGCCGTTTTCCACGGTGATGGCGCTGCGGCAGGCCGAAGCGTGGGGGCAGGGCGAGTGGGGATTCCGCATCCATTACCAGTGGTGCGACCTGGACGCGATGGCGGCCAGCGTGCCGATCTCGCTGGTGGCGGCCGAGGACCAGCGGTTCCCGCTGCACAACGGCTTCGATCTGCAGGCGATCGAGAAGGCGATGGACCACAACGCCCGTGGCAAGCGCCTGCGCGGCGGCAGCACGATCAGCCAGCAGGTCGCCAAGAACCTGTTCCTGTGGCAGGGCCGCAGCTGGCTGCGCAAGGGGCTGGAGGCCTGGTACACGGTGCTGATCGAGGCGCTGTGGCCGAAGCGGCGGATCCTGGAGATGTACGCCAACGTGGCCGAATTCGGCGATGGCGTCTACGGCGTGCGGGCGGCGTCGCGGCAGTTCTGGGGCAAGGACGCGGCGCAGCTGTCGGCGGCCGAGAGCGCCCGCCTGGCGGCCGTGCTGCCGTCGCCGCGGCGTTACAGCGCAACCCGGCCGGGCCCGTTCGTGCAGCGCCGCGCCGCCTGGATCCAGCGCCAGGCGCGGCAGCTGGGTGGGCCCGGTTACGCGGTGGACGGCGAGTGATGCCACCGCGTACCGGCCGCTGCCGGGGCGTGCGCGCCCTGTTCCGTAGAATGCGCGCATGAGTCCCCGCGACCGGCTGACCGTCGTCATTGCCGCCTGCAACGAGCAGGACGCCCTGCCGTTGCTGCACGAGCGCCTCGGTGCCGTGCTGGAACGCCTGCCCGACATCGATGGCCGGGTGCTCTATGTCGACGACGGCAGCACCGACGCCACCTGGTCGCTGATGCAGCAGCTGGCGACGGACGACCCGCGGGTGGCGGCGCTGCGGCTGTCGCGCAACTTCGGCAAGGAGGCCGCGCTCACCGCCGGGCTGGACCTGGTGGATGAAGGCGCCGCGCTGATCCTCGACGCCGACGGCCAGGACCCGCCGGAGCTGATCGCGCAGTTCGTCGCACTGTGGCGGCAGGGGCATGACGACGTGTATGGCGTGCGCCTGGCGCGCGAGGGCGAAGGCTGGCTGAAGCGCGCCACCGCCTCCGCGTTCTACCGGGTGATGGGGCGGCTGTCGAAGACGCCCATTCCCGCCGACACCGGCGACTTCCGCCTGCTGTCGCCGCGCGCGCTGGCGGCGCTGCGGCAGCTGCGCGAGCGCCAGCGTTTCATGAAGGGCCTGTTCGGCTGGGTGGGTTTCCGCCGGGTGGCGTTGCCGTACCGGCGCGCGCCGCGGGTGGCCGGGCGCAGCAAGTTCGGCTTCTGGAAGCTGTGGAACCTGGCGCTGGAGGGCATCACCAGCTTTTCCACCGCGCCGCTGCGGGTGGCGACCTATCTCGGGTTGCTGACCGCCGCGTCCTCGTTCGGTTTCGCCGCCTGGGTGGTGGGCAAGGCGGCGCTGTACGGCGACCGCGTCGCGGGCTGGCCGACGATGATGGCGGTGATCCTGTTCCTGGGCGGGGTGCAGCTGATCGCGCTGGGCCTGATCGGCGAGTACCTGGGCCGCCTGTACATGGAGGCCAAGCAGCGGCCGTTGTACCTGGTTGACACCTGGCGGCCGGCCGACGTGGCACTATCGGGCGCATCCGCCAGCAAGGGAGAACGCCATGCAGACCGTTCGTCAGTTGCTCGGGACCAAGTCCCCTGAGATCCACGCGGTAGCGCCGGACAGCGCGGTGATCGACGCGATCCGGCTGATGGCCGAGAAAGGCATCGGCGCGGTGCTGGTGATGGACGGGGCGCGGCTGGCCGGCATCCTTTCCGAGCGTGATTACGCGCGCAAGATCGTGCTGCGCGACCGCTCCTCGCGCGACACCCCGGTGGCGGCGATCATGACCGCCGAGGTGGTCACGGTGACGCCGGCGGACACGGTCGAGGACTGCCTGCAGCTGGTGACCGACCGTCGCATCCGCCATCTGCCCGTGGTCGAGGGCGGCGCGGTGCTGGGGGTGATCTCCATCGGCGACCTGGTCAAATCGGTGATCGAACAGCAGCGCCGCGAGCTGGGGCAGCTGCAGCAGTACATCGTCGGCGGCTGAGCGCGCGCCCGCGCCCTATCTGGCGTAGTGGCCGCCGCAGTCGGCGTCCTTGCCCGGCCCGGTTTCGAGGGTGGCCAGCAGCGCCGCCGGCGGGGTGATGCTGCCCAGGGTCAGGGCGATGGCGCCGCGCAGCCCCAGGGCCTTGAAGTCGGGGCGGAACGACGGGTCCTTGAAGGTGCCGCCAATGCGCAGCGGCGAGCGCAGCGCGAGGATGCTCCTGTCCTTGGGCCGCGGCCGCAGTAGCAGGTCCAGCTGCTCGCCTTTGAGGCTGACGCTGCCTTCGCCCACGACCAGGGTGTCGGTGGTGTCGAACGCCAGTGCGCGCGCCTGCATCAGGCCATCCTGCACCCCGAAATCGGCGAACGCGCAGCGCAGCGGGATCTGGCGGTCGCCGGTGAACAGGAACTTGAGCGACTCGGCCACGTCCAGCCCGGCCAGCTCCATCAGCAGGTTGCCGACATGGCCGCGGCCCATGCCGATGGCGACGTCGCCGTCGCTGCGGCCGAGCATGGCGGCCACCGAGTTGCCGGTGCCGGACAGGCGCACGCGGCCGCCGATGCCGCCGGAGGCCTGCCGGGCCAGGCGCGCGTCGGGAAACAGGCGGCCCAGCTGCACCCCGCGCAGACTGGCGTCGAGCGTGGTGGCGATGCGCGGGCTGCGCGCATCCATGCGCACCGAGCCGCGGATGTCGCCGCCGGCGACGCCGAAGTTCAGCGGCTCCAGGCGCAGCAGGCCATCGTCCAGCCGCAGGTGCGCGTCCATGTCGTCCAGCGGCAGCGACGGCGAATTGATGCGCTGCGCCTTCCAGCGCACGTCCGCGTCCATCGCCCGCAGTTTGCCCAGGTCGTACGGCTTGTCAGGCAGTACCGTGGGCCGGGCCGCCAGTGCCGCGGCCGCGGCCCTCTGCCCGGCGTTGGCGGTTTCGCCGCCATCGGTGCGGGGCGGCGCGCCGACAAAGCCGGCGAGGTCGTCGAAGTCGAGCCGGCGCGAGACCAGCTCGGCGGTCAGCCGCGGGCGCTCGCCGCCCACGTCGATGCGTACATTGCCGGCCAGATCGCTGTCGCCCACCTGGCCGCTGAAGCCGTCGTAGCGCCAGGTGTCGCGGTCGCGACGCAGCCGGCCGTCGAGGCGGTACGGGGGCGAGGACGGCAGGGCGATGCCGAGCAGGGGGTACAGGTCTTCCAGGTCCTCGCCGCTGAGCCGAAGCCGCAGGTCGAACAGCTGCAGCTGGAACGGATTGGTCAGGGTGCCGCTGGCGGTGGCGCGGGTGGCGCCGGCACGGCCTTCCAGGTGCAGGCGGAAGGGGTGCTCGCTGTCGGCCAGCTGCAGTGGCGATTCGGTACCGCCACGCACCGTGAACGCGGCGCCGCGCCAGTGCCCGTTGCCCTGCAGCAGCAACGGTGGCGCGGCGTTGGCCTGCGCCGGCGCGCCGCTGCGGACGGCAAGCCGGATGTCGGTACGGCCAGGCGCGTCCACGAAGCGCAGGATGCCGTCGTCCACGCGCAGCCGCTTGAGCGGCAACGGCCGGCCTGCGTCACCGCCACCGAGGAAATCCCAGTTCCCCGGTTCGCCGCGCCGCGGCGCGGTCTGCAGCAGCACATCGGGACGCGCCAGCCGCACTTCGGGTACCTGCAGGTCGCCGCGCAGGAGCGGCCACAGCCGCAGGTCGATTTCGACGCGCGCGGCCCGGGCCATGTCCGGCCGCTGCGCCCACGGCGCATTGGCGAAGCTGACCCGGTCGGCGCGCAGCGTGCTGGTGCTGCCCAGGTCGACGTCGAGGTGCCCGATGTGCAGGGCGCGGCCGGTACGCGCCTGCACCATGCGTTCCAGTGGCCGCTTGAACCAGTTCCAGTCCCACAGCAACAGCAGGACCACGAGCGCGGCGAGCAGCACGCCGGCGATGGCGAGCCAGCGCTGGCCGCGCGTTCCGGGACGGCGGTGAGGCCAGCGCGACGCGCGCGGCGTGGCGGGGGCAGGTGCGGTGTTCACGCCGCCATGGTTGCCGCCAGCTCGTGCACGTGGCGCGAAGCGTTCATTGGCGCGGCGTGCAGACGCCGTCGTCGCGCCGCTGCGCGGCAGCGGCCCGCTAGAGGATCTGCGCGGTCACCGAAACGAAATGGCAGACGCTGCCGGCGATCACGAACAGGTGCCAGATGGCGTGCGAATAGCGCACCGATTCGCGGTGGTAGAAATAGGTGCCCAGGGTGTAGGACACGCCGCCCGCCAGCAGCCAGCCCAGGGTGAATCCATCGAGCGAGTTCCACATCGGCTCGATCGCCACCACCACCAGCCAGCCCATGGCGATGTAGATGGCCGTGGACAGCCGCTTGAAGCGGCCGGTGTAGAACAGCTTGAAGATCACCCCGCCCACCGCCAGCGTCCAGATCGCGGCGAACAAGCCCCAGCCCCACGGCCCGCGCAGGCCGATCAGGGTGAACGGCGTATACGTGCCGGCGATCAGGATGTAGATCGCGCAGTGGTCGAAGATCTTCAGCCGGCCCTTGGCCACCGGGTGCTGGATGGCGTGGTACAGGGTCGAGGCGGTGTACAGCAGCAGCAGCGCCACGCCGAACACGATGGCGCTGGCCAGTTGCCAGCCGTCGCCGTAGATTGCGGCCAGGGTGATCAGCACCGCGCTGGCGCCCAGCGCGGTGACCGCGCCCAGGCCGTGGGTCAGGGCGCTGGCGATTTCCTCGCGGATGTCCACGGTGTGCCGCGGCAGGGGGGCGGTGGTAGGCATGGCCTGCACGTTACCGCAATGCAGCACGGGGTGCATCCCCATGCCCGCCAGCGGTTGGGGGTGGCGTCATCCAGGGGCAGGAGCGCGCTGGACGCGCCTGCCACCGGCCGCTCATTCCACCGAGACGGTATGCGCGGCCTCGCGGGTGGCGGAGAAACGCACGTCCGGCGCCCGTTCCTGCGCCAGTTGCAGGTTGACCCGGGTCGGGGCCAGGTAGACCAGCTGCCCGGCGGCGTCCACGGCCAGGTTGTTGGCGTTCTTCTCGCGGAACTCCTCCAGCTTCTTCGCGTTGTCGCAATGCACCCAGCGCGCGGTGACCACGCCCACCGGTTCGAAGATGGCTTCCACGCCATACTCGTCCTTCAGGCGGTAGGCGGCGACGTCGAACTGCAGCACGCCGACCGCGCCCAGGATCAGGTCGTTGCTCATGATCGGGCGGAAGAACTGGGTGGCGCCTTCCTCGGACAGCTGCGCCAGGCCCTTCTGCAGCTGCTTGAGCTTGAGCGGGTCCTTCAGGCGCGCGCGGCGGAACAGTTCCGGGGCGAAGTTGGGGATGCCGGTGAAGGTGACCGCCTCGCCCTCGGTGAAGGTGTCGCCGATGGAAATGGTGCCGTGGTTGTGGATGCCGATCACGTCGCCCGGCCAGGCCTCGGCCGCGATCTCGCGGTCGCTGGCCATGAAGGTCAGCGCGTTGGCCAGCTTCATTTCCTTGCCGGTACGCACATGGAAGGTCTTCATGCCGGCGCTGAAGCGGCCCGAGCACACCCGCATGAACGCGACGCGGTCGCGGTGCTGCGGGTCCATGTTGGCCTGGATCTTGAACACGAAGCCGCTGAGCTTGTCTTCCTGCGGGGCGATGGTGCGGCCGGTGGTGGCGCGCGGCTGCGGCGCCGGCGCGTGTTCGACGAAGAAGTCCAGCAGCGGCTGCACGCCGAAGTTGTTCACGCCCGAGCCGAAGAACACCGGGGTCTGCTGCCCGCGCAGGTAGGCGTCCTTGTCGAACGGATGGCTGGCGCCCTGCACCAGTTCCAGTTCATCGCGCAGGTCGGCCAGCATCTTCTCGCCGATGCGCTCGGCCAGGCCGGGCGCGTCCAGCGACGGGAAGATGGTCGAATCCTGGCGGGTGAAGTTGCGGCCCGGCTCGTACAGGTGCACCTCGCCGGTCAGCAGGTGCACCACGCCCTTCAGGCGCTGGCCCATGCCGATCGGCCAGGTGACCGGCGCGCACTGGATGCCGAGCACGGTCTCCACTTCGTCCAGCAGCTCGATCGGATCCTTGCCCTCGCGGTCGAGCTTGTTGATGAAGGTCATGATCGGGGTGTCGCGCAGGCGGCACACCTCCATCAGCTTGATGGTGCGCTCCTCCACGCCCTTGGCCACGTCGATCACCATCAGCGCCGAATCCACCGCAGTGAGCACGCGGTAGGTGTCCTCGCCGAAGTCGGCGTGGCCGGGGGTGTCGAGCAGGTTGACGATCTTGTCCTCGTACGGGAACTGCATCACCGAGGAGGTGACCGAGATGCCGCGCTCCTTCTCCAGCGCCATCCAGTCCGAGGTGGCGTGGCGGCTGGTCTTGCGCGACTTCACCGAGCCGGCCATCTGGATCGCGCCTCCGAACAGCAGCAGCTTTTCGGTCAGCGTGGTCTTGCCGGCGTCGGGGTGGGAAATGATGGCGAAGGTGCGGCGGCGCGCGGCTTCGGATGCGACTTCGGACATGGCGGCTGCGCCCACGGCGGGCGCGCATTGGGAAAGGGAAGCCGGCGATTATAGCCGCTCAGGGCGGGGCGCCCGCCTCGCGGGCGAAGCGCAGCTCGCCGTGCGGGCCGGCCATGCGGAACGGGATCGAGGCCAGCGTCAGCCCGGTGTTGGCCTGCACCGCGAAGTGCAGGTGCGGGCCGGTGCTGCGGCCGGTGTTGCCGGAACGGGCCAGCGGCTGCCCCGCCTGGACCTCCTGCCCGGGCCGGACCGCCAGGCTGCCCGCCTGCAGGTGGGCGTAGAGCGCCATGCCGCCGTCGGCGTGCAGGACCCGCACCAGGCACCCGTCGCCGGGCGCATCGTCCACCACCTGCATCACCGTGCCGGCGCGGGCGGCGAGCACGGGCGTGCCTTCGGGCAGGGGAAAGTCGATGGCGTGGCGGTTCTGCGCGTCGCCATGGCTGCGGGTGCCGTCGAAGCCCTGGCTGACCCGGACCGGCACCCCGGCGAACGGCAGCAGGTAGAGGTGATCGGCCGGTCGCGCGGACGGGTCGCCGGGAAAGGCGTCGAGCAGCAGCCGGACCCCGTTGCCGGTATCGGCCAGCCACAGCAGGTCGCGCTGTCCGCCCGCCGGCAACAGCACCGGCGCGGTCACCGCGCGGCCATCGGTGCCATCGCGCAGGCGTACCTGCAGCGGGCCGGCCAGCAGGTTGCGTGCCCGTGCTTCGCGGCCGCCGCCGCGGGGCTGCAGGAGCAGCCGTGCGAAGCCGGCTTCGCGGTCGCCGGCGGCCTCCGCCATGGTCGGGGCGGCCAGCCCCCAGGCCTGGCGCCAGCGCGGCGCGGGGTCCTGGCCCTGGGCGGGCAGGGCCAACGTGGCGGACAGGAGCAGAACTGGTAACCGGTGCATGCGCTGGCGCGGGCAGGTGGTGCCGGGATTATGCCGGCATGGTTGCATCGGAAACTCCATCGCTCCATCCGAATAAAGAGATTGACAT
Source organism: Stenotrophomonas sp. Y6 (assembly GCF_022436665.1). Classification (NCBI taxonomy): domain Bacteria; kingdom Pseudomonadati; phylum Pseudomonadota; class Gammaproteobacteria; order Lysobacterales; family Lysobacteraceae; genus Stenotrophomonas; species Stenotrophomonas sp. Y6. The sequence goes on along the minus strand of NZ_JAKUKB010000004.1, from coordinate 146,261 downwards.
GCGTCCGGGAGGCTGGCATCGTGTGTCCACCATCGAGACCGGCGGAGGGACAGGCCCTTTGATGCCGGGGCAACCAGCAGGTGCGCAAGCGCCTGTGTTTGGTGCCAAATCCTGCGGGGACCACCGCGTCCGCCGAAAGATGGTTCGATCCGTGCCCTGCACGGCGAACACGGGCCCGCGAAGCTCGATGGCTGCTCCTTACCGGATATCGCCATGCGTTTCGCCACCGCCACCGCCCTCCGTGAACACCCGGCCGCTGCGCCCGACAGCGCAGTGCCCGCCGCAGCCGCCGTGCGCGGTGAAATCGACGTGCGCCTGGCCATGCGCCATGCCGGCGAGCGCACGCTGCGGCTGCGCTACGAGCTGGCCGGCCGTGCCGATGCGCCGGTGGTGCTGGTGGCCGGCGGCATCTCCGCGCATCGCCACATCGCCGCCAACACGGTGTTCGGCGAGAAGGGCTGGGCCGAAGGACTGGTCGGCTGCGGCCGCGCGCTGGACCCGGCGCACCGCCGCCTGCTGGGCCTGGACTTCATCGGCGCCGACGGCGAGCTCGACGTGCCGATCGATACCGCCGACCAGGCCGATGCCGTGGCCCTGCTGCTGGACGCGCTGGGCATCGATCGCCTGCATGGCTGCGTGGGCTACTCCTATGGCGCGCTGGTCGGCCAGCAACTGGCCATCCGCCACCCGCACCGGCTCGGCCGGCTGGTGGCGGTGAGCGGCGCGCATCGCCCGCATCCGTATGCCTCGGCCTGGCGCGCGCTGCAGCGGCGCGCGGTCGCCCTGGGCCAGCTGCAGTGCGCCGAAAGCCACGGGCTGGCGCTGGCGCGGCAGTTCGCGATGCTCAGCTACCGCACCCCGGAAGAGTTCGGCGAGCGCTTCGATGCCCAGCCCGAAGTGGTGAATGGCCGCGTGCGCGTGGCCGCCGAGGATTACCTCGACGCCGCCGGCGCGCAGTACGTGGCGCGCACCCGGGTCAATGCCTACCTGCGCCTGTCCGAATCCATCGACCTGCACCGCATCGAGCCGGCCGCCATCGGCGTACCGACGCTGGTGGTCGCGGTCGAGGGCGACCGCCTGGTGCCGTTGTCCGACCTGGTCACGCTGGTCGAGGGCCTGGGCACGCGCGGCAGCCTGCGCGTGCTGCGTTCGCCCTATGGCCACGACGCCTTCCTGAAAGAGACCGATCGCATCGACGCGATCCTCGCCAACGCCCTACGCCTTCCCGGAGAGAACGCATGAGCCTGTCCACCGCTTCCGATGTTTCCTGTTGCCGCGCCACCGCGGCCGTGCGTGCCGGCATCGATCGCGATACCGCCTATGGCGCGGTGACGCCGCCGCTGGTGCTGTCGTCCAATTTCAGCTTCGACGGCTTCGGCAACAAGCGCCAGTACGACTACACCCGCAGCGGCAACCCGACTCGCGACCTGCTCGGCGAGGCGCTGGCGGAACTGGAGGGCGGCGCCGGCGCGGTGGTCACGTCCACCGGCATGGGCGCGATCAACCTGGTGCTCAATGCGCTGCTGCAGCCGGGCGACAGGCTGGTGGTGCCGCACGACGCCTACGGCGGCAGCTGGCGCCTGTTCAACGCACTGGCGGCCAAGGGCCACTTCGAACTGATCACCGCCGACCTGACCGATCCACGCGCACTGGCCGAGGCATTGGCGCAGGCGCCGAAGCTGGTGCTGGTGGAAACCCCGTCCAATCCGCTGCTGCGCATCACCGACCTGCGGTTCGTGATCGATGCCGCGCACAAGGCAGGCGCGCGGGTGGTGGTGGACAACACCTTCCTGTCGCCAGCGCTGCAGAACCCGATCGCCTTCGGCGCCGACCTGGTGCTGCACTCGACCACCAAGTACGTCAATGGCCACAGCGACGTGGTCGGCGGCGCGGTGGTCGCGCGCGATGCCGAGCTGCACCAGCAGCTGGTGTGGTGGGCCAATGCGCTGGGCCTGACCGGCTCGCCGTTCGACGCCTTCCTGACCCTGCGCGGCCTGCGCACCCTGGACGCGCGCCTGCGCGTGCACCAGGAGAACACCCGCGCCCTTGTCGACCTGCTCGCCACCAGCGACGTCGTGGCCAGGGTCTACTACCCGGGGCTGGAATCGCACCCGGGCCACGTGCTGGCCGCGCGCCAGCAGAAGGGGTTCGGCGCGATGCTGTCCTTCGAGCTGGCGCAGTGCGAGGACGCCGACCCGCACGCGGCGGTGCGCGCCTTCGTCGAAGGCCTGCGCTATTTCACCCTGGCCGAATCGCTGGGCGGCGTGGAGAGCCTGGTCGCGCACCCGGCGACCATGACCCATGCGGCGATGACCCCGGAGGCGCGGGCCAAGGCCGGCATCAGCGACGGCCTGCTGCGCCTGTCGGTCGGCATCGAGGCCAGCGAGGACCTGGTGGCCGACCTGCAGGCCGGACTGCTGCGCGCTGCGCGGGCGCTGGCCGACAGCCGCCGTGAGGCCCTGCGGAAAACGGTGGACGCATGAGCGCGCAGCTGCGTCCGCGCGCAGCACCGGCGCGGCTGGTGCTGCTGGGCACCGGCACGGTCGGTTCGGCGTTCGTCGCCCGCTACCAGGCCCTGCGGCAGCGGCAACTCAGGCTGCCGCTGCTGCACGCGGTGGCGAACTCGCGCATCGCGCTGGCCTGCGGCGACGCGCCCGAGGCGGCGTTGTCGCGCGCGCGCGAGGCCACCCGGCAGGCCGGCGCGCTCGCCCATGCCGAGCAAACCGGGCGCCTGCAGGCCGGCGACATCGTGGTCGACGCCACCGCCAGCGAGGACGTCGCCGCCGAGCATGCGCACTGGCTGGCGCGGGGCATCCACGTGGTCACCGCCAACAAGCTGGGCAATGGCACCACCTTGGCGCGCGCGCGCCAGATCGGTGGCACCGCGGCCGCGGGCAACGCACGCTATGGCGACGCGGCCACCGTCGGCGCGGGCCTGCCGCTGCTGTCCAGCCTGCGCGCGCTGGTGGCCGGCGGCGACCGCATCCATTCCATTGAAGGCGTGCTGTCCGGTTCGCTGGCCTGGCTGTTGCAGCGTTTCGACGGCAGCCGGCCGTTCTCCGCGTGCGTGCGCGAGGCCGCCGCGGCCGGTTACACTGAACCCGATCCGCGCATCGACCTGTCCGGCGAGGACGTGCGCCGCAAGCTGCTGATCCTGGCGCGTGCGGCCGGGGTGGCGCTGGAGCCGGACCAGGTGGCGGTCGAATCGCTGCTGCCGCCGGCGCTGGCGGCATTGCCGGCCGCGCAGGTCGACGCCGCGCTGGCGCAGCTGGACGCGCCGCTGGCGGCGCGCCTGCAGCAGGCACGCGGGCAGGGGCTGTCGCTGTGTTTCGTGGCGCGCCTGGACGGGCACGGCGCCAGCGTCGGCCTGCGCGCGTTGCCGGCCGAGCACCCGCTGGCCGGCGGCCGCGGCACCGACAACCGGGTGGCGATCCACAGCGACCGCTACCGCGTGCAGCCGCTGCTGATCCAGGGCCCGGGTGCCGGCGCCGAGGTCACCGCCGCCGCGTTGCTGGACGACGTGCTGGGCATCGTCAATCGATGAGCGCGCACGCCCGTTGACGGCCGGTCCGTCGCGGGCCACCGCCGTGGTTGCCGTGGTGCCCCGCGGTGGTGGGGCGGCGTGGCGTATGCGTGCGCTGCGGTGCTGCCGGTAGCGGGCCCGCGCACTGCCGGACCGCATGGTCGGCGGTGGCCTGGACGCTTGTCCGTCTCGCCATGTTGGCCACCGCCGGGCGCGACCCGCCGAGAGGTGGCGCGAACCGGCAGGGCCTCAATGCCGCGCGGCCGCCGCGTGGAGAAGCCGCTCGACCTCGGCGCGGCCGAGGCGCGTGCCATCGCGGTCGACCACGCTGAAGTCCACGCCGTTGTCCCACAGCAGCGGCGCGGTGAGCACCGCGATGTCCTCCGACGCGGTCCGCGCCTGCAGGTCGAGCAGGCGCTGGTTGAAGCCGGCGGCCTGCAGCCAGGCGCGGTAGCTGGAATCGTGTTCGGTGGCGAACTGGTCCTGGTAATGGCATTCCTCGCGGTCCGGCGAGGGCAGGGCGTCGCACTGGGCGTTGCGCTGGTGCAGGCCGATCACCGCGTCCGGCTCCATCTGCCGCTGCGCGGCGGCGGCCCACAGCGCCACGCAGATGCTGGCGCAGTAGCCACGCACGCGCACGGTGAGGTTGTTCCGGCGCACGATGCGCGCCGCTTCCAGGCCGGTGACGGCATAGCCGCCGCCGCTGGTGATGTCGATCCGCCGCACCGAGGGCGCCGCGTCCAGCAATGCGCCCAGGTCGCTTGCGAAATTGCGGCCGACGCCGCCCTCCACGCGCAGCGCGGTGCCCTGGTCCTGCAGGGTCATGCGCGCTTCGCCGATATCCGCCAGGGTGGTCGATTTCTCGCCGCGGATGAGCCGCGCCTGCGGGGCGGGCGCCGCGGCGGGGGATGGCGCCGGCGGGTCCGCGCGGGTGACCGGCGCATCCCCCGCCGCCGGACGCTTGCCGATGAACCAGGCAAGCACCAGCAGCGCGACCGCCGCCAGCGCCAGCCGGGCCAGGGTCAGGCCACCGCCGTTGCGCGGCGCCGACGGCGTTGCCGTACGCGGGCGCCGCGGTGGCGTTGCCCCATCCGGTTGCTGTGCGCCCTGCATCCTTGCCCCGCTGCTGGCTGTCGTTGCGCGATTCTGGTGCGCGTCCGGGCGCCGGCGCAACCCGCCATCGGGCCGGTCGCGGCGTGCGTCCGGGCCCGCGGCGCGGGTCACGCACCGCGAGCGATGTCGATCCTGCCGTCGCTGCCGAACATCTCCAGCAGGCCGTTCTCCACCAGCCACCAGGGATCGCCGGCCAGGGCCGACAGGTCGTCGGGTGGCTGCGCGCCCGGCACCGGCTGGTAGGCGATCCAGCCGTTGCGCCCGGCCATCTTGGCCCGGTACAGCGCGCGGTCGGCGAGGGTGACCAGTTGCTCCCAGCCGAGCAGCCGCGGGTGGCTCGGGAACAGCGGGCACTCGATCAGGCCGACCGAGGCGGTGAGGCGGTGCTGCTGGCCGTTGCCCAGCTCGAAGCTGTGTGCGGCGATGCGCGTGCACAGGCGCTGGCCCAGTCGCCCCAGGCTGCCACGCGGCAGCGGGCGGAACACCAGCAGGAATTCCTCGCCGCCCCAGCGCGCCACGTAGTCGCCGCTGCGCTTGAGTTCGCCGAGCAGCTGGCCCATCTGCTCCAGCACGCGATCGCCGGCGGCGTGGCCATGGGTATCGTTGATCGACTTGAAATGGTCGACGTCGAGCAGCGCGAACACCACCGCCTCGCTGCCGTTGGCATAGCCCTCGTCACGCTCGTAGAACGACAGGTCGGTGGGTATCTGCTGGGACAGGTAGCGCCGGTTGTGCAGGCCGGTGAGCGGGTCGGTGAAGCTGATCGCCTTCAGTTGCGCGTTGGCTGCCTGCAGGTCGCGGGTACGTTCCTGCACCAGGCGCTCCAGCTGCGCGCGCTGGCGCGCATAGCGATGCTGCAGCCCCAGGTAGCCGAGCCAGATCAGCCCCGCCAGCCCGAGCATCGCCAGCAGGCGGAAGACGAGGGTTTCGTACAGGCGCCGCGGGATCTCCACGGCGACATGCGCGGCGTGCCGCAGCGGTTCGGCCTGGCTGAAGTCGGCGACCTCGAAGGTGTAGTAGCCGGGGGGCAGGCTGGCGTAGCTGGCGCTGCGCGTGGTCGGGCTTTCCAGCTCGTGCCATTCCTTCTCGTAGCCGGCCAGCCGGTAGCGCAGCTGCGGGGCGTGCATCGGCTGGAAGTCGGGCAGGCTGAACTCGAAGCGCAGGTCGCGGGCGTCGAGCGGCAGCTTGAGCGTGCCCTGGCCGGTGGCCAGGCGCCGGCCCTGGACCTGCACGTGGTCGATGCGGATGTTGCGCGGCGCGCTGTCGGTGTCGGTGTCCACATCCACCAGCAGCGCGCCGTCGCGGGTGGGCAGCCACAACTGGCCATCGCGCAGCACCCCGCGGCTGTTGCCGGCGCCGTTGCAGCATTTGTCCTGCTGCCCGCCGGTACGGTCGGTGCCGGAGTTGATGACGATCTGCGCCGCCAGTGCCTGGCGGGGATTGGCCAGCGCCTTGTCCAGCACCGCCAGTGGCAGGCGGTAGACGCCGCGCATGCCGGCGACCCACAGGTCGCCGCCGTTCTGCGCCAGGTGGAAGGCGACATTGGCCGGCAGCTCGCGTTCGCGGTCCAGCCAGTGCCAGCGCTGGCCGTCATGCACGCGCAGGCTTTCGCCATTGCTGGTACCCAGCACCCAGCGCCCGTCGCGGAGTTCGACGAAGGCGGTGACCGGGGTGTCGTCGGACAGCCCGCCGAGCCGGCCGGTCGCCAGGATGCGGCCGTCGCGCCATTCGTACAGGCCCTTGTAGGTGCCCAGCAGGATGCGGCCGTCGCGGGTCTCGTAGACCAGCCGGATGCGGGGATCGGCCAGTCCTTCATGCTCGCCATAGCGGGTCAGCCGCTTCCCGTCCTGCAGCAGGAACAGCCCCTGGGTGGTGGCGAACCAGAGCCGGCCGGCATGGTCGCGGACGATGCCGTTGATCTGCGCATCGCGCAGCGGGGCCAGCGCGGGCGGTTGTTCGAGCCGGCCGCCGCGCAGCACCGCCACGCCGGCGCGGGTGCCGATCCAGGTCTGGTCGCGCTCGGGCAACAGGCTGTAGGCCTCCGGGTGCGGCAACTGGCTGCCGGCGACGCGGCTGGAGAAGCGTCCGTTCTGCCACACCGCCACGCCGTTGCTGCTGCCGACCCAGATGCTGCCGTCCGGCGCCGCGGCCACCGACCACAGCAGCGGGTCCTGCAGCCCGTCGGCCTGGCTCAGGCGCCGGGTCCAGCCGTTCCAGACCCGGGTCGCGCCCTCGACCATGCTGCCCAGCCACAGGTTGCCGTCGCGATCCTCGTAGATCGCGCGCACGGCGATGGCGCCGGGGGTGTTGTGGATGCGCTCGGGCGGCTGGCCGGCACGCAGGCGTTCCAGGTACTGCGGCGTGGCCACCCACAGGTTGCCGTCGCGGTCGGCATGCATCGCTTCCACGGTCAGGACCTCGTGCGGACGCGGGTCCGCCGCCTGCCAGCTGCCGTTGCGCAGGCGGAAGAGGCCGTTGCGGGTGCCGGCCCACAGTTCGCCGCCGGCACGCGCCAGCGCGGTCACTCCGGCGTTGCCGGCCGCCGGTGGCAGCGGCAGCGTGCGCACGCTGCCGCCGGAGACCTGGAACACCCGGCCCTGGCCACCCGCCCAGATCGCATTTTCGTCCGCCAGCAGGCTCAGCGCCGGATCGGGCAGTGCCTGCACGCGCCGCAACCTGCCTTCGCGCGGGGTGCAGATGCCTTCCGCGCAACCGGCCAGGAGGCGGCCGTCGACCTTGAGCAGCGCACTGACCGGCGCCGGATGGTCGGCGACGGTTGGCGCGATGGCGTGGAAGCGCTGGTCCTCGAGCAGCAGCAGCCCCTGGGTGGTGCCGATCCACAGGCGGTCGTCGGCCTCGGCCAGCAGTGCCAGGATGTTGTTGCCCAGCTCCGGCGCGTCGCGCTGGGTGTAGCGCACGAAGCGCACGCCGTCGAACCGGGCCAGCCCGGTCTGGGTGCCGAACCACAGGTAGCCGGCCGGGTCCTGGGTGATGGCCAGCACGCTGATCTGCGGCAGCCCCTGGTCCACCCCCCAGGTGTCGGTGACGTAATCGCGGAACGGTTTTCCCGTGTCCAGGGCGGCAGCGGGCAGGGAAACCGCCAGCAGGAGCAGCAGCCACAGGCATGCCAACAGTCCGGTGCCGGTTGCCAGCGACCGGCGCGGATGGCGGATGATGAATGGATGGTCGATCGAGATTCCCCCTGAATCCCGGTACTGACGTCAGCCTACATTGAAAACCATAGCGGCCCGGCGCGCATCCACTTGAATGCCCGCCGCCGCATTCAGCATTCGATGACGTTGACCGCCAGTCCGCCGCGGCTGGTTTCCTTGTATTTGTCCTGCATGTCGCGGCCGGTGTCGCGCATGGTCTTGATGACCTTGTCCAGGCTGACCTTGTGCTTGCCGTCGCCGCGCATGGCCATGCGTGCGGCGTTTATCGCCTTGACCGCGCCCATGGCGTTGCGCTCGATGCAGGGGATCTGCACCAGCCCGCCGATCGGGTCGCAGGTCAGGCCCAGGTTGTGTTCCATGCCGATCTCGGCGGCATTCTCGATCTGCCCCGGCTTGCCGCCGAGGGCGGCCATCAGCCCGCCGGCGGCCATCGAACAGGCCACCCCGACTTCGCCCTGGCAGCCGACCTCGGCGCCGGAGATCGAAGCGTTCTCCTTGTACAGGATGCCGATCGCCGCGGCGGTCAGCAGGAAGTCGAACACGCCCTGCTCGTTGCTGCCCGGGCAGAAGCGGTCGTAGTAGTGCAGTACCGCCGGGATGATGCCGGCCGCGCCGTTGGTCGGGGCGGTGACCACGCGGCCGCCGGCGGCGTTCTCCTCGTTGACCGCCAGCGCGTACAGGTTGACCCAGTCCAGCGTGGTCAGCGGGTCGCGCATGGCCGCCTCCGGCCGCGCGGACAGTTCGCGGTGCAGCGCCGGGGCGCGGCGGCCCACGTGCAGCCCGCCCGGCAGCGTGCCCTCGGAGCGGATGCCGCGCGCAACGCAGGCCTGCATGGCGTCCCAGATTTCGCGCAGGCCGGCGCGGATCTCGTCCTCGCTGCGCCAGCACTTCTCGTTCTCGAACATCAGCGCGGCGATGCTCAGGCCGCTGCGCGCGGCCTGGGCCAGCAGCTCGTCGCCGCTCCTGAACGGATACGGCAGCGGCGTCTGGTCGGGCACGATGCGGTCGTCGGCGGCGTCGTCGGCATTGACCACGAAGCCGCCGCCGACGGAGTAGTAGTCGCGGGTGGCGATGACCGTGTCGTTGGCGTCGAACGCGGTGAAGCGCATGCCGTTGGTGTGGTACGGCAGCTTCTGGCGCTTGTTCAGGGCCAGGTCGCGCTTCTCGTCGAAGGCGATCTCGTGCTGGCCCATCAGGTTGATGCGCCTGGACGAGCGGATGCGCGCCAGCGTGGCCGGGATGATGTCCGGGTCGATCAGGTTGGGCCGGTGGCCTTCCAGCCCGAGCAGCACCGCGGTGTCGGTGCCGTGGCCGCGCCCGGTCAGCGCCAGCGAGCCGAACACCTCGGCGCGGATGCGGGCGACGTCGGCCAGCTGGCCCGGGTCGAGCAGCCAGCGGTGGACGAAGCGTTCGGCCGCGCGCATCGGGCCCACGGTGTGCGAGGAACTCGGGCCGATGCCGATCTTGAACAGGTCGAACGTGCTGACGGACATTGCGTTGTGCGTGCTGCCTGGAGGAGTCGCTATTCTACGGGTTCGCCGCTGACGGCCCCGCCCGCAGCGCAGCATCTGACCTGGATGGGGTGTAGGGAATGGGCTTGATCCTGTATCAGCGCGACGATTGCCACCTGTGCGACCAGGCGCTGGAGGTGCTGGCGCAGGCGCGCACGCCGGCGTTCGACAGCGTGTTCATCGACGGTGACGACGCGCTGGAGCTGCGCTACGGCACGCGCGTGCCGGTGCTGCGCGATACCGCGGGCGGTGCCGAGCTGGAATGGCCCTTCGATGCGCAGGGCGTGCGCCGGTGGCTGCGATGAACGCCCGCGCGTGGTCGCCACTGCTTGCCGTGCTGGGCATGGCGGCGGCCACTGCCGGTGCGGCCGACGTGGACCTGGCCAAGGCGCTGCCGGCGGACCCGCAGGGTTTTGCGTGGCAGGGGCGCACGCTGGCGCAGGTGCTGCCGGTGGACGCCATCGAGCGGCTGGTGCTGTTGAAGGCGGTGACCAGCGCGCCGGCCGCGCTGGACATGCGCAACCTGCGGCGCATGCTGCGCGACGCCGCGGCCACACCGCTGCAGGCACCGGCGCCGGGCGAGCGGCAGCCATTGCAGGCCGGGGGCGCGGACACGGTGTGGGAGGCGGTGCTGCTGACCCGCGACGGCGGTGTGTTCGGCCTGGTGGTGCGCCCCGGCCAGGGCGGGCAGGCGCAGCGGCACCGCGCCTGCCTCACCGACGCCGCCGGCCGGCGTGGCTGTTTCGATATCGCCGGCGTCGCCGCCGGCTGAGTCCGGTGCGGGCTTACTTCGCGCGCAGCACGACCTTGGTGCTGATCGCGGTTTCGTCCGGGATGGTCTTGGTGTCGGCCCAGTCGCCACCGCCGACGCCGAAGTCCAGGCGCTTGACCGTGGCCTTGCCGGTCAGCACCGGCTGCGCGCCGGGCGTCCAGGTGAAGGTCAGGGTGACCGGCTTGCTGACCCCGCGCAGCTGCAGCGTGCCGTCGGCGGCGAACTGGTTGCCGCCCACGGCGCGGAAGCCGCTGGCGGTGTAGCGCGCCTGCGCGAACTGGGCCACGTTGAAGAAGTCCTTGCCCTGCAGCGTCGAGTCGCGGTCACTGTTGCCGCTGCGCGCGCCGGCCAGCGGGATGGTGACGTCGAGCTTGCCGGCGGCGGGGTTGGCCGGGTCGAAGCTGAGCTGGGTCTGGAAGCCGGGGAAGGTGCCGGTGAATACCTCGCCGTCGTATTTGGTGGCGAACACCAGGATCGAGCCGGGCGCCTGTTCGTAGTCCGCGGCCATCGCCGGGGCGGTGGCCAGCATGCCGGCCAGGGCAGCCGCCACGGCGGCCGGGGTGGTGAGCTTGATGTTCATGCGGATTCCTTCTGTGGGGTGTCGAGCCAGCCCTGCGGCAGCATGCGCACCAGCGTGGCGTCGCGCTGCTGGAGGTGGTGGTAGAGGGCGGCGCCGGCATGCGCCAGCACCACCAGGATCAGCGCCCAGAAGCCCCATTCGTGGAACGCGTGCGAGAGCTGCGCGGCGCGTTCGTCGGGGGCCACCAGCTTGGGCATTTCCAGCAGCCCGAACAGCTTGAACGGGCGCAGGCCGCTGGCCGAGTCGTACAGCCAGCCCGACAGCGGGATGGCGAACATCATCACGTACAGCAGCCAGTGGGTGGCGCTGGCGATGCGCTCCTGCCAGCCCGGGGTGCCCGGCACCGGCCGCGGGGCGCCGGCGTACAGGCGCCACAGCAGCCGCAACACCACCAGCACCAGCACGGTGATGCCGATCGACTTGTGCGCGGTGTAGACCCAGAAATATTTCGGCGTCTTCGGCAGTTCGCCCATGAGCAGGCCGACGATGCCCAGGGCGAGGATCAACAGGGCGATCAGCCAGTGCAGGCTCTTGCTGACGCTGCCCCAGCGGTCAGGCGTGTTCTTCAGGGTCATGGGCGCGATTCCGGTTGCGGGGAGGATCGGGTGGCGGCGTCGGCCGCGGCCTGTGCGTCGTCGGCGTCCGCCGGCGCGGCTTCGCCGGCCGCCGGTGCCGCGGCGTTGTCGTCGCGCACCGCTTCGGCCTCGATGCGCAGTTCAACGCGGTTGCCGATCACCGTCGGCCAGGCGTCGATGCCGAAGTCCGAACGCTGCAGGGTGGCGGTGGCGGAAAAGCCGGCGGTGCGGCGGAACGGCGGCAGCGGGTGCCGCTTGAGTGCGTTGAGGCGGACGTCGAGCACCACCTCGCGGGTCACGCCGCGCAGGGTCAGCAGCCCATGTACGCGCGCGCTGCGTGCATCCACCGGTTCGATGCGGGTGGAGACGAACCGCGCCTGCGGGTGGCGCTGGCCGTCCAGCAGGTTGCGCGCCAGCGTGGCCTGGTTCCACTTGTCGTTGCCCAGGTCCAGCCGCGCGACCGGGACCACCACGTCGAGGTGGGCACCGGACCAGTCGTCCGGGTCGAAGTCGAGCACGCCCTCGCTGCCGGACACGGTGCCCAGCGCCTGCGAGAACCCGGCGTGTTCGACCGCGAACAGCACCCGCGTGTGCACCGGGTCCAGCCGGTAACGGTCGGCGGCCGGCGCCGACAGTGGCAGCAGGCAGGCCAGCAGCAGGGCGAGGCGAGGTGACAAGGGGCGGCTCCGGCGGGGGGTGGTGGATTCTAGGCATATGCCCGTCATGGTTTGTTGCCTGGCGGCGCAATGGATTGTTGCGCGGCGCCGCCGGGCCGCGCCGTTCCGCCGCGGGCCGGGGAGGGGGCCGGGGGCGGTCGTGGCCGGGGCTGCCGGCACGCGCCGGTCGTCGTGCCGCGCGGATGCTATTTTCCCCGCTGACAGGAAGCGCGAACGGGCGGCGGATGGGAACCAGGGGCAGCATCGACACCAGCGGACCGGCACCGGGGCGCGCGGCCGCGGCGGCCATTTGCGGCGGCCCCGCCGCGCACACGGGGGCCGTGCGATGAGGGCGTGGTGGCGTGGGCTGTTGTGCCTGCTGCTGTGCGCCGGGGTGGTGGTGCCGGCCACGGCCGAGGTGCCGGTCACCCCGCAGCCGCGCCGGCTCCGGGTGGCCGATGGGCTGCCGTCGGCCAACATCAATGCGTTCGCCGAGGACCGCCGCGGCTACATGTGGCTGGCCAGCCACGACGGACTGGCGCGCTTCGATGGCCGCAACTTCCGCATCTGGCGCGCCGAGGACGGCCTGCGCGACAACCTGATCTGGAGCCTGCACGTGGACGCCGGCAACCGGCTCTGGTTCGGCACCCAGAACGCGGGCTTGGGGATGCTGTCGGCCGATCGCCGCAGCTTCCGCTTCTTCGATCGCGAGACCTATCCGCAGATCGGCAGCAACAGCGTGTGGAGCATCGCCTCCACGCCCGATGGCAGCGTCTGGTTCGGCACCCCGAGCGCCGGCCTCCACCGGCTTGCGGTGGACGGCACCATCCAGCGTTTCATGCCGGTCCCCGGCCGGCCCGACAGCCTGCCGTCGGCGTCCATCGCCTACCTGGCGGTCACCGCCGACGGCGTGCTGTGGGTGGGCAGCAAGGGCGGGCTGGCGCGCTGGACCGGCAGTGGCTTCCAGCGCGAAGGCGAGTCGGTACTGCCCTCGCCGCGGATCAACGGCCTCAAGGTCGATGGCGGCCAGCGGCTGTGGATCGCCACCAACGGCGGGGTGGTGGTGCGCCATCGCGACGGGCGTTTCGAGCGCATGCAGTGGCCCGGTTCGGACTACGGCCACGTGCTCAACGTGCTGCAGTACGACAGCGACGGCAATTACTGGCTGGACACGCTGCAGGGCCTGGGCCGCAGCAGGGCCGGCGAGGCGGTGAGCAACGTGCCGCTGTACAGCGCCCAGGAACGCGGCATGGTCAAGCCCAACTGGAGCACCGCCTACGAGGACCGCGACGGTGGCCTGTGGTTCGCCAGCACCAATTCCGGCCTGTGGCACCTGTCGCCGAACTGGCGCCAGTTCTCGGTGCTGGCGCGGCACCTGGACGATCCGTCCTCGCTGCGCAATCCATATGCGCTGGCGATGGCCGCCTCGGCCTCCGGCGGCATCTGGGTGGTGGGCACCCGCGGTGCGCTGGACCGGCTGGATCCGGCCAGCGGCGCGGTCGAGCACCACCTGCAGCCGGTCGACGGCATCCACTGGCCGCAGTCGGTGGCCGAGGATCCGCAGGGGCGGGTCTGGATCGGCAGCCTGGACACGCTGGTGCGCTACGACCCGCGTGACGGCGCGGTACGCCGCTGGCGGCATGACGATGCGGTGGACGCGGCGATGGTCGGCGACGGCGACATCGTGCGCCTCTGCGATGGCCACGTATGGATCTATTCCGAGGACGGCGGCATCCAGCGGCGCGATGCCGAGGGCCACGTCACCCTGCACCTGGCGCCGGGCCAGCACGGCCTGCCGCAGGGGGCGCTGCAGGACATGCAATGCGGCCCCGGCGAGCGCCTTTGGCTGTCCGGCGCCACCGGCCTGTCGGCCTGGCAGCCGCAGGCCGGCGCCTTCGCGCCGGTGGCGGGCGGGCCGCAGGTGCCGGCGCATGCCTTCGACGTCGGTGCCGACGGCACGGTGTGGGTGGCGCTGCTCGGGCGGCTGGAGCGTTACCGCTGGGACGGCGGGCAACTGCGCTGGGAGGACGGCATCGGCGTCGAGCAGGGGTTCCCGATGCTGGCCGCCGGCGGGCTGGTCATCGACGGCCGCGGCATTGCCTGGGCGAGCAGCGCGCGCGGCCTGATCCGGGTGGATCCGCAACGGCGCTCGGTGCGCCTGTACGGCGTGCACGACGGGCTGCCCGGGCAGGAGTTCCGGCGCCGCGGGCTGGTGCAGGCGCGCAGCGGCCAGGTGGCCGGCGGCACCCCCGACGGCGTGGTGCTGTTCGATCCGGCGCAGGTCGGCCCGCCGGCGCGGCGGCCGCCACTGGTGATCGAGCGGATCAGCGTGCATCGCGGCGACCAGCTGTACGACCTCTCCGAGCAGCCGCTGCTGCGGATCAAGGACGGCGACCGCGACCTGCACGTGGTCGCACGCCTGCTGGCGTTCGCCGACTCCACCAACAACCAGTACCGCTTCCGCCTGAGCGGCTACGACCCGGACTGGGTCAACGCCGGCGCCAGCGGCGAGCGCGTGTTCCCGCGCCTGGCGCCGGGCAGCTACACCCTGCAGATCCAGGGCGCGGTGCCCGGCGGCGGCTGGATCGCCGCGCCCGACGTGCGGATCGAGGTCGCCCCGCCGTGGTGGCGCAGCGGCTGGGCGATGGCCGCCTATGCGCTGGCCGCGGCGCTGGCGCTGGGGATCGCGGTGCTGGCCTACCGCGCGCGCCTGCAGCGGCGCAGTGAATGGCAGCTGGCCGAACAGCGGCGCGAACTGGCCGAGCAGGCCTCCTCGGCCAAGACCCGCTTCCTGGCCACCTTCGGGCACGAAGTGCGCACGCCGATGACCGGCGTGCTGGGCATGACCGAGCTGCTGCTGGACACCCCGCTGGACGATACCCAGCGCCGCTATGCCGGTTCGATCCAGCAGGCCGGCGTCCATCTGCTGCAGCTGGTGAACGATTCGCTCGACCTGGCGCGCATCGAGGCCGGCCGGCTGGAGCTGGACAGCCGCCCGTTCGAGCTGGCGCCGCTGCTGGACGAGGTCGCCGCGCTGATCGCGCCGGTGGTGCGCAAGCGTGGCCTGGAGTTCGTGCAGGAGCCGCGGCTGCCGATGCCGGTGCGCGTGACCGGCGATCCGATGCGCCTGCGCCAGATCCTGATGAACCTGCTCGGCAACGCCGCCAAGTTCACCGGGCACGGCCAGGTCGGGCTGGGCGTGGAACTGCTGCCCGCCGGCGCCGGCATCCGCCTGGTGGTCAGCGATACCGGCCCCGGCATCACCGCCGAGCAGCAGGCGCGGCTGTTCCGCCGCTTCGAACAGGCCGAAGGACCGCAGACCGCCTCGCGCTACGGTGGCAGCGGGCTGGGCCTGGCGATCTGCCAGGAACTGGCCGCGGCCATGGGCGGCAGCATCCGCATCGACAGCCGGCTGGGGGCCGGCGCGCGCTTCATCGTCGAGCTGCCACTGGCGTGGACGCCGCTGGCCGGCGGCGATGCCGCGGCGGCGCGCGCGCCGGGGCAGGGCCCGGAAGGCAGCCTGTGCATCCTGCTGGTCGAGGACGACCCCACCGTGGCCGATGTCATCGCCGGGTTGCTGCGCGCGCGTGGCCACCAGGTGGTGCATGCGCTGCACGGGCTGGCGGCGCTGGCCGAAGTGGCGGCGTGGCCGTTCGACATCGGCCTGCTCGACCTGGACCTGCCGGCGCTCGACGGCCTCGCATTGGCGGCGCAGCTGCGCGGCCAGGGCCACCGCTTCCCGCTGGTGGCGGTGACCGCGCGTGCCGATGGTGGCGCCGAGCAGCAGGCGCGCGCGGCCGGCTTCGACGGGTTCCTGCGCAAGCCGGTGACCGGCGAGATGCTGGTGGCCGCCATCGCCGCGGCGTGGCGCCCACGCGACGCGGCACCGGCGCAGGACGCGCCGGCGGCGGCGCCGCCGGGCTGACTACTCGACCACTTCCTCGACCGCGCGCGGGTGCGGCCGGTTTTCCGGCAGTTGCCAGAACACCAGGGTCGAGCTGAGCGTGATCACGCCGACGCACACGAACGTGGCGTGCAGCGCGGCGCTGGCGCCATGCCCGGTGAGGTGGGCGCCGAAGGTGGACAGCAGGCTGCCGGCGGTGGCCGCGCCGAAGCCGGTGGCCAGCATCATCACCATCGACAGCAGGCTGTTGCCGCTGCTGGCCTGGCCGGCGTCCAGGTCGCGCAGGGTCACCGTGTTCATTACCGTGAACTGCATCGAGTTGAAGGCGCCGAACAGGGCCAGCTGCAGCAGCTGCAGCGCCAGCGGCTGGCGACCGCTGACGAACATGAAACTGGCCATCGCCAGGCCCACGCAGACGGTGTTGATCATCAGGATGCGGCGATAGCCGAAACGCTCCACCAGGGTCACCGCCAGGCGTTTGGCGGCCATGCCGGCCAGCGCCACCGGGACCATCATCATGCCCGCCGCCATCGGGCTCATGCCCAGGCCCACCTGCAGCAGCAGCGGGATCAGCAGCGGCATGGCGCCGCTGCCGATGCGCGAGAACAGGTTGCCGAGGATGCCGATGCGGAAGCTGGTGACCCGGAACAACGTCAGCGGGAACAGCGCGTCGCTGCGCCCGGCCGCGTGCAGCCAGTAGCCGGCCAGCGCGGCGATGCCGATCACCGCCAGCAGCAGCACCAGCGCATGCGCCGAGCCGAAGCCGGAGGCGCCATCCAGTGCCAGCGACAGCGCGATCATGCCGAACGCCAGCATCAGGTAGCCGGCCAGGTCGAAGTGATGCCGTTCCTGGCCGTAATGGTCGGGCATGATCCGCAGCGCGGCGAACAGCCCGGCCACGCCGATCGGCAGGTTGATCAGGAAGATCCAGTGCCAGGACGCGGCCTGCACCAGCCAGCCGCCCAGGGTCGGCCCCAGCAACGGGCCGACCAGCGCCGGGATCGCGATGAAACTCATCGCCGACAGGAACTGCTCGCGCGGCACCGAGCGCATCACCGCCAGCCGCCCCACCGGCAGCAGCAGCGCGCCGCCGATGCCCTGCAGTACGCGTGCGGCGACCAGCCAGTGCAGTGTCGGCGACAGCGCGCAGGCCAGCGAGCCCAGGGTGAACAGCACGATCGCCGCCACGAAGGTGCGGCGGGTGCCGACGCGGTCGGCGATCCAGCCCGAGGCCGGGATGAAGCTGGCCACCGCCAGCGCGTAGCTGAACACCACCGACTGCATCTGCAGCGGGCTCTCGCCCAGGCTGCGCGCCATCGCCGGCAGCGCCGTATTGACGATGGTCGAATCCAGCATCTGCATGAAGATCGCCAGCGACACCAGCCACAGCAGCGGCTTGTGCGGATCGGCGGCGGGCAGTGGGCTGGAAGGGGGCAGGGACATCAGGCGCACTCGTTGCCAGGGCGGTGCCGGCATTGTCCCGGTTCGCGCGTGCAGGCATCGCGCACGCGCGCCGCCGTGGGCCGGCGCCGCGCGCTGAGCGGGCGTGCCCGGGCCGGCCTGGCCGCGCCCGGGGCGAAGTACTCAGCGGCGGCTGAGGCGGTGCACCGCGTCCACCAGCACCGCCACGTGCTCGGGATTCATGTCCGGCGACATGCCGTGGCCGAGGTTGAACACGTGGCCCTCGCGCGAGCCGCCGTTGCCGGCGGCATAGCTGTCCAGCACCTTGCCGGCCTCGCGGGCGATGGCCTCCGGTGAGCCGTACAGCGTGGTCGGGTCCAGGTTGCCCTGCAGCGCCACCTTGCCGGCGGTGGCGCGCGCGGCGTCCTCCAGCGAAATGGTCCAGTCCACGCCCACGCCTTCGGCGCCGGTGGCGGCCAGCTCGGCCACATACTGGCCGGTGCCCTTGCCGAACAGGATCAGCGGCGTGCGCTGCGCGCCCTGGCCGCGTTCCAGCTCATGGGCGATGCGCGCCAGGTAGGGCAGCGAGAACTCGCGGTACATCGCCGGCGACAGCACCCCGCCCCAGGTGTCGAACACCTGCAGCGCCTGCGCCCCGGCCGCGCGCTGCGCCGCCAGGTAGGCGACGACCGCGTCGGTCACCACCCGCAGCAACTGGTGCAGCGCCGCCGGCGCGTTCAACGCCATCGCCTTGATCCGCGCGTAATCCTTGCTGCCGCCGCCCTCGACCATGTAGCAGGCCAGCGTCCACGGGCTGCCGGAGAAGCCGATCAGCGGCACCTTGCCGTCCAGCTCGCGGCGGATCAGCCGCACCGCGTCCATCACGTAGCCCAGCTCGGTCTCCATGTCCGGCACCGCCAGCCGGGCGATGCCCGCCGCGTCGCGCACCGGGTGGTGGAACTTCGGGCCCTCGCCCTCGGCGAAATACAGGCCCAGGCCCATCGCATCGGGCACGGTGAGGATGTCCGAGAACAGGATGGCCGCGTCCAGGTCGAACCGCTGCAGCGGCTGCAGCGTGACCTCGCAGGCGACCTCCGGGTTCTTGGCCATGGCCAGGAAGCTGCCGGCGCGGGCACGGGTGGCGCGGTATTCCGGCAGGTAGCGGCCGGCCTGGCGCATCAGCCAGACGGGCGTGCAGTCCACCGGCTCGCGGCGCAGGGCGCGCAGGAAGCGGTCGTTGCGAAGGGGGCTGGTCACGGAAAACTCCTTGGAACGTGGCCGTTGGGCCGGGGCGGCGCGCATGGCGCCGGGGCCGGTCAGGGGTGCGGCTCGCCGCTGGCGAACACCACCTGGAAACCGCGCTTGATCTGCGCGTCGCGTGCCTTCTCGAAGGCGTGGCGGGCCTCGTCCTGCTGCAGGAACAGCTCGCGGCGCAGCTGCGCGCGGCCGCCGGTCTGGCCGGTCTCGCGCAGCAGCTCCCAGCCGCCGAGCAGGTCCGGCAGCAGCGAAAGCTGCACATAGCGGGGGGATTCGTTGCCGCTGGGCGGCTGCTGCAGGTAGACGCGCATGGCGATGATTGTAGCCGGCCGCGTCGGGGCCGGGTGGCATTGCCCCGGCGCCGGCCGTGGCCTCAGCCGGCGCGCAGTACCGCCAGCACCGCGGCCTCGTCCACGTCCGCCACCACTTCGGCCCGGCCGACGCCGCGCCACAGCACCAGGCGCAGGCGCCCGGCGAGGTTCTTCTTGTCCAGGCGCATGTGCGCGAGCAGGGTCGCGGGGTCGAGCCCGGCCGGGATCGCCACCGGCAGGCCATAGGCCCGCAGCAGGTCGCGCAGCGCGTCCGCGGCGTCGCCGCCGGCCATGCCCAGCGCGGCCGACAACCGTGCCGCCAGCACCATGCCCACCGCCACCGCCTCGCCGTGGTTGAGGTTGTCGCTGCCCGGCGCGCCATAGCCCTGCGCGGTCTCGATGGCATGGCCGAAGGTGTGGCCGAAGTTGAGCAGGGCGCGCTCGCCCTTTTCCAGCGGATCGCGCGCGACGATCTCGGCCTTGTGCTCGCAGCTGCGGGCGATGGCCTGCGCCAGCGCCGCATCGTCGCCGGCCAGCAGCGCGTCGCGCTCGGCCTGCAGCCATTGGAAGAACAGCGGGTCGCGGATGCAGCCGTACTTGATCACCTCGGCCAGCCCGGCGCGCAGTTCGCGCACGGGCAGGGTGCGCAGCGCGGCGGTGTCGGCGATCACCGCGCGCGGCGGGTGGAACGCGCCCACCAGGTTCTTGCCTTGGGCGATGTCCACCGCGGTCTTGCCGCCAACCGACGAATCCACCATCGACAACAGGGTGGTGGGCAACTGCACGCAGTCCACGCCGCGCATCCAGCAGGCGGCGGCGAAGCCGGCCAGGTCGCCGACCACGCCACCGCCGAGCGCCAGCACGCAGGCGTCGCGGGTGGCACCGAGCGTGGCCAGCGCGTCGATCGCGCTGCCGAAATGGTGCAGGGTCTTGGACGCCTCGCCGGCGGGAATCAGGTACTCGCCGACCGCCAGGTCCGGGCGCGCCTGGTGCAGCGCGGCGCGCACCCGCGCCAGGTACAGCGGCGCCACGGTGTCGTCGCTGACCAGCAGCACGTGGCGGCCGCGGACGGCGCCGGCCAGCAGGTCGCCCGCGCCGAGCAGGCCGGGGCCGATGTGGATCAGGTACGGGCAGTCGCCGCCGACGGCGACGGTGCGGGGGGCATGGCTCATGCGGGGAGTTCCGGGTTCTGCCACTGCGCGGCCAGGCGCACGACCAGGTGCGCGGTGGCCTCGGCGGGGGAATAGGGATCGGTGTCGACGACCAGGTCGGCGACCTCGCGGTACAGCGGATCGCGCAGCGTGGCCATGGCCTCGAGCACCTGTTCGCGGTCCTCGCGCTGCAGCAGCGGGCGGGTCTTGTCGCGCTGCAGCCGCTGCAGCTGCGCGGCCACGCCCACGCGCAGCCACACCACGAAACCGCGCTGGCGGATCCGCTGGCGGTTGTCGGCATCGAGCACTGCGCCGCCGCCGGTCGAGACCAGCTGCCCGCCGCGTTCCAGCAGCCTGGCCAGCACGCGTTTTTCGTGCGCGCGGAAGCCGGCCTCGCCGACGTTCTCGAAGATGGCCGGGATCGACGAACCCACCTCGTCGACGATGGCCTGGTCGGCATCGACGAACGCCAGCCCGAAACGCTCGGCCAGGCGGCGGCCGATGCAGGTTTTGCCGGCGCCCATGGGGCCGACCAGGATGACGTTGGGGGCGGGATTCATTGCCGTTCGATGCTAGCACCGTGTCGGTGCGTTAACACGGTAGCAGCCAAGCTCGTCGACGCCACGAGTGGTTCGTGGTGCAACCAACGGAGGCGGACATGGCAGTGGCGAAAATCATCGAAGTCAGCGCGTCGTCCAGCGCCAGCGTCGAGGACGCGGTGCGCAGCGGCCTGAAGAAGGTGGCCGAGACGGTCAAGGGCATCCAGGGCGCGTGGATCAACGAGACCAAGGTGGTCACCGATGGCGACGGCAACATCACCGAATGGCGGGTCAACCTGCGGGTGACGTTCCTGGTCCAGTAGGTGCGGGGCTCGCCCCGCACGGCTTTCGCACATGGCGCGTGCGGGGCAAGCGCCGCACCTACGGCGTGGGCGGGGTAGGCATCGCGTCTACGACATGTGCGGGGCAAGCCCCGCACCTACGGCGCATGGGGCAAGCACCGCGCCTACGGCAGCACCCGGCGCTGCGCATCCAGCGCCACGCTGCGGTCGGCGATGTCCGGCAGGCAGCGCAGCGCCTGCCGGCTGACGCGCTCGTAGAACTGCACGAAGCGTTCGACCTGCGCCCGGTTCATGCCGGTGCGCCCGGGCGCGGCCTGCTGCAGCGCCTGCTCCTGCTGCCAGCGCCAGTTGGGCACCACCGAAAAGCCCGGCGGCTGCAGGAACCACAGCCGGTCGCAACGCTGCCACAGCGCCGGGTAGTCGCGGGCCAGCGCCTGGTTGCACCAGCGCCGCCAAGTGCCGTCCGCATCGGCGTCGCGCTCGAGCGCGTTGAGCGGTGTGCGCAGGGCGTCTTCGGCTTCCGGCGGGGTGCCCAGGAACCAGCCCTCGAACACCAGCAGGTCCAGGTGCTGGACCGGTTGCCACTGCGCCTGCGGCACGCGCTCATCGGCGAGCTTGTCGAAGCGCGGCAGCGCGAACGGCTGGCCGCCGCGGGCCGCGTCCAGGGTTGCCAGCGCCAGCGGCAGGTCGTGGGTGCCCGGGGGGCCGCGCGTGGCCAGCAGCGGATGCACGCGCCCGGCCAGGCGCTGGCGCTGGGCGCGGGTCAGGTAGACGTCGTCGATGGACAGCGCCGCCGCGCGCAACCCGCGCGCCTGCGCCAGCTCCACTACCTGCGCCGCCAGCGTGGACTTGCCGCTGCCCTGCACCCCGCTGATCGCCAGCACCGGCGTGTCGCGGCCGCTGGCCAGCGCTTCGTCCAGCGCCTGTGCGGCCAGGGCCTGCGGGAAGCGGCGTGCGGAGAAGCGGTGCGGAACGGACGACATGGCGCCACAATAGCCCAAACCCGTGCCGTCCGAAGTGGAGCCATGACCGATCTGTACGCAGAAGCGCTTTCGACCTTCGCCGAGTTGTTCGAGGAGGCCAAGGCCAGCAATGAAATCGAGCCCAGCGCGATGACCGTGGCCACGGCCGACGTCGATGGCCGGCCATCGGCGCGCACCGTGCTGCTCAAGGCCTTCGACGAGCGCGGTTTCGTGTTCTACACCCACCTGGACAGCCGCAAGGGCCGCGAGCTGCACGCCAACCGCCAGGCGGCGCTGCTGTTCCTGTGGCGCAGCCTGCGCGAGGCCGGCATCCAGGTGCGGATCGACGGCGACGCGCAACTGGTGTCCGCGGCCGAGGCCGACGCCTACTTCGCGTCGCGCCCGCGCATGAGCCAGATCGGCGCCTGGGCGTCGATGCAGTCGCAGACGCTGGGCTCGCGCGAGGAGTTCGACGAGCGCCTGCGCAACTTCGAGGCGCGTTTCGAGGGCCGCGACGTACCGCGCCCGGACGGCTGGAGCGGCATCCGCGTGGTCCCGCAGCGCATCGAGTTCTGGTACGGCGCCACCTTCCGCCTGCACGAGCGCTGGTGCTACGAGGCCGACGCCGCCGGTGCCTGGAGCAAGCGGCTGCTGTACCCGTGAGCCGGCTGCGCCTGCATCCGGTCCATCGCATCACCGTGTTCGTGCCGCCGGCGCACCTGCAGGCGCTCAAGCGCGGCATCCTCGCGGTCGACGACCTGGCCGCCGGCGGTTATGCCCAGGGCATGTGGGAGTCGGCACCGGGGCGGGAACAGTTCCGCGTGCTGCCCGGTACCGCCTGCGTGGTGGGCGAGGTCGGCGAGCTGGTGAGCGAACCCACCGTGCGGCTGGAGTTCTGCCTGCCGCGCGGCGTGCCGGGTGACCGCGAACGGCTGCAGCGGGTACTCGACCACGGCATTGCCGCGCACCACCCGTGGACCAGCCCGGCGGTGTTCGTCGAGGCGCTGGAGTTCGCCGCGCCATGACCGGGCCACGCCGCATCGTCTGCCTGACCGAGGAGCCGACCGAGACCCTGTACGCGCTGGGCCAGCAGGACCGCATCGTCGGCATCAGCGGTTTCACCGTGCGCCCGCCGCAGGCGCGCCGCGACAAGCCCAAGGTCAGTGCCTTCACCAGCGCCAAGGTGGAGGAGATCCTCGCGCTGCGGCCCGACCTGGCGATCGGCTTTTCCGACATCCAGGCCGATATCGCCGCCGAACTGATCCGCCGCGGGGTGGAGGTGTGGATCGCCAACCACCGCAGCGTCGCCGGCATCCTCGATTACATCCGCCGGCTCGGCGCACTGGTCGGCGTGGCCGCGCGCGCCGACGCCTATGCCGGCGAGCTGCAGCGCGGGCTGGACGCCATCGCCACGCAGGCGGCGCGGTTGCCGCGGCGGCCGCGGGTCTATGTCGAAGAGTGGGACGAACCGATCATCACCGGCATCCAGTGGGGCGCGGAGCTGGTGGAGATCGCCGGCGGCATCGACGTGTTTCCCGAGCTGTCGCGCGAGCCCCTGGCCAGGGCGCGGATCCTCGCCGATGGCGCGCCGGTGATCGCGCGCGACCCGGAGATCATCATCGGCTCGTGGTGCGGCAAGAAATTCCGCCCCGAGCGGGTGGCCGCGCGCCCGGGCTGGGCGGCGATCCAGGCGGTGCGCGACGGCGAGCTGCACGAGATCAAGTCGCCGCTGATCCTGCAGCCCGGGCCGGCGGCGCTGACCGACGGCGTGCAGGCGATTGCCGCCATCATCCAGCGCTGGGCGCAGCGTCACGCGTAGGTGCGGGGCTTGCCCCGCACGGGCTTTACCGACGGGGCACCAGGTGGGGCAAGCCCCCATCGCGGCCCGTCTTCCTGCCGGCATCAAGCAAGGGGCTGCGGCGCTGACCGGCAGCGTGCAGGCGACCGCCGCCATCATCCAGCGCTGGGCACAGCGTCAAGCGCAGGTGCGGGGCTTGCCCCGCACGGGCTTTACCGATGGAGCACCAGGTGGGGCAAGCCCCACCGCGGCCCGTCTTCCTGCCGGCATCAAACAGGGGGCCGTGGCGCTGACCGACGGCATGCAGGCAATCGCCGCCATCATCCAGCGCTGGGCGCAGCGTCACGCGTAGGTGCGGGGCTTGCCCCGCACGGGCTTTACCGACGGGCACCAGGCGGGGCAAGCCCCCATCGCGGCCCGTCTTCCTGCCGGCATCAAGCAGGGGGTCGTGGCGCTGACCGACGGCGTGCAGGCGATCGCCGCCATCATCCAGCGCTGGGCGCAGCGTCACGCGTAGGTGCGGGGCTTGCCCCGCACGGGCTTTACCGACGGGGCACCAGGCGGGGCAAGCCCCTGTCGCGGCCCGTCTTCCTGCCGGCATCAAACAGGGGGCCGTGGCGCTGACCGACGGCGTGCAGGCGATTGCCGCCATCATCCAGCGCTGGGCGCAGCGTCACGCGTAGGTGCGGGGCTTGCCCCGCACGGGCTTTACCGACGGGGCACCAGGCGGGGCAAGCCCCCACCGCGGCCCGTCTTCCTGCCGGCATCAAGCTGCGGGTCCGGCCTCACGGTTTCAGGCCGCTGGCTTCATCGCCCAGCCTGTTCTCCAGATTGGCGCGCCCGCTCTGGGCGTAGCGCTTGCATGCCCCGGCGTCGACCAGCGGTTTGCCGCCCGTGCCCCGCAGGCGCGCGAACAGGTCACTGGCCAGCGGGTGCGGCGTGATCTGGATGTCGCAGGGCAGGGCGGCGAGGGTGTCCAGGCCGCGGCGGAAGGCGGCGACCATCGCCGGATGGTCGCTGTAGCGGTACTGGTGGTCGGACAGTGCGCTGACGCTGTCGGTGTAGGCCAGGTCCAGGCAGCGCGTGCCTTCGCAGCTGCGCCAGGTCCAACTGGTGCCGCCCGGGGTGTGGCCGGGGGTGGCGTGTGCGACGAGCGCCAGCGCGCCGACCCGTACGCTGTCGCCGTCGGCCAGCGTGCGCACCACCGGCACCGCCGGAAAGCCGGTGTCGAATTCCAGTTGCTGCGGGTCGCTGCGGTCGCTCACCCCGGTATGCAGCGTGTTGACCGCCGGCGCGCGCGCCAGCAGCGGCGCGCCCGTCACCTGCTGCAGGTAGGCCAGGCCGGCCGCGTGGTCGTAGTGTTCATGCGAATTGAGCAGGTACTTGACGTCGCCG
This sequence comes from Stenotrophomonas sp. Y6, assembly GCF_022436665.1. Taxonomy (NCBI): domain Bacteria; kingdom Pseudomonadati; phylum Pseudomonadota; class Gammaproteobacteria; order Lysobacterales; family Lysobacteraceae; genus Stenotrophomonas; species Stenotrophomonas sp. Y6. Next base: position 121,338 of record NZ_JAKUKB010000004.1, on the reverse strand, counting down.
GGGTCGAAGCCCAGGGCGCGGATGTTGGCTTCGATCAACGGCCCGGCCGGCGCGGTGGCGCCGTCGATGAGCACGTGGCCCTGGTCGGAGGTGACCAGCAGCGCGGTGAGGCCGCAGGTGCCCACGTACCAGGTGTTGCCGAAGATGCGGCGCGGCGGCGCGGGTTCATTCCAGTCGTCCATGGCGCTGTCGCTGGGCGGGCAGTCGCGCGCGCCGGGGGCGGTGGACGTCGCCGGCGCGGCGTGGGTGGCGGGGAGGGCGGCCGCCACATGCGCCGGCGCGCGTGGCGGCGTTGCAGGGCAGCCGGCCAGCAGCGCCAGGCCAAGCGCGGGTACGGCAAGGCGGCAGGGCCGCCGCAGGACTGGGGGCATCACGGTCATCTGCAGGTTGGAAAGCGCTGCCGCAGGATAGGCAGGCCGCGCGCGCGCGACCAACGCGAATAAGCTGCGGCAGGCATGAGCTGCCTGCATGCCTGGGTGCCTTCGCCGCGGTCAGCGCCCCGGCGCCAGCCCGGTGTAGCGTGCGCGCGGGCGGATCAGCGTGCCCAGTGCCTGCTGTTCCAGCGCGTGCGCCAGCCAGCCGGTCAGGCGCGCGGCGGCGAACATCACCAGCGCATGCGCGCCGGGCAGGCCGTGCACGTAGCAGATCGCCGCCAGCAGGCCGTCGATGTTCGGGTGCTGGCCGCTGTGTTCGGCGGTGGCCGCCAGCACCGCCTCGACGTGGCGCATGCGCGGCTGCCCGCCGCACAGCGCGCGCAGCTGGCGCAGCATCTCGCCGCCGCGCGGGTCGCCATCGGGATAGAGCAGGTGGTTGAAGCCGGGCAGTTCGTCGCCGCGGCGCCAGCGTTCGGCGATGAACGCCGCCGGCGCGCCGCTGGCCTCGGCATCGAGCAGCAGCGCATGCGCGCGCGCGGTGGCACCGCCATGGCGCGGCCCGGACAGCGCGGCCAGGCCGGCGCTGACGGTGGCGTGCAGGTGCGCGCCGGTGGAGGCGACCACGCGCGCGGCGAACGCCGACACGTTCAGCTCGTGGTCGGCGCACAGCACCAGCGCCGAGCGCACCAGTTCGGCGAAGCCGGCATCGCCGGGTTGCCACGCATCGGCCAGCAGGCGGTGCACCGGGCGCGCGTCGGGCTGCACTCCCACCAGCAGCGCGGCGTTCTGCCGCAGCAGCATCGCCGCCACCTCGCGCCGCACCGGCGCGGCGGCGTTGAGCGATTGCCGCTGTTCCAGCGCCAGCAGCGGGATGCAGGCCATGGTCCGTTCCAGCGGCGGCAGCGCTGCGTCCAGCGCCAGCGCCGCCACCCGCGGCGGCCACGCCGGCGGTGGCGCCGCGGCGAACGGATCCTGTTCCTCGCAGTCCCACAGCAGCCGCGCGATGTCTTCCAGGGTGGCGCCGCCGCGCGCCGCCGCCACTGCCGAGCGGCCGCGGTAGTACGGCGCGTCCGGGCGGATCAGCGAGATCCGCGTTTCCAGCACCGGCAGGCCGCGGTCCAGGCTCTGCGCCGCGCCACGCGCCGCGCCGCGGCCGGCGCGCTTGCGCTGCGCCAGCCGCTCCACCTCGGCGCGCAGGTAGACCCGGCTGCGCGGGTCCGGCCCGGGCCGCGAACTGAGCTGGCCGCGGCTGACATAGGCGTACAGCGTGGCCGGGCTGATCCCGAGCAGGGCGCAGGCGTCGCTGGCGGGGATCAGTTCGGGGTCGGCGGGTTCGGTCATGGGCTCGATATGTTGATTGTTTGAATCAAGATTGATCAATGGTTTGGATGGTGCCAGATTGTGCGCCATCGCGGAACGGCGCTCTCGCCGCCGCCATACCAGGAGTCCCGCCATGTCCGTTTCCTCCGCCGGCGCCGCGTTCCGCGCCGCCCTGGCCGCCGAAAAGCCCCTGCAGGTGATCGGTGCGATCAACGCCAACCACGCGCTGCTCGCCAAGCGCGCCGGCTACAAGGCCATCTACCTGTCCGGCGGCGGCGTCGCGGCCGGCTCGCTGGGGCTGCCGGACCTGGGCATCAACACCCTGGAAGACGTGTTGATCGACGTGCGCCGCATCACCGACGTGTGCGACCTGCCGCTGCTGGTGGACATCGACACCGGCTTCGGCCCGAGCGCGTTCAACATCGCGCGCACGGTGAAGTCGCTGATCAAGGCCGGCGCCGCCGCCTGCCACATCGAAGACCAGGTCGGCGCCAAGCGCTGCGGCCACCGCCCGGGCAAGGAAATCGTGTCGCAGGGCGAGATGGTGGACCGGGTCAAGGCCGCCGCCGACGCCAGGACCGACCCGGACTTCTTCCTGATCGCCCGCACCGACGCCATCCAGATGGAAGGCGTGGACGCGGCCATCGAGCGCGCCATCGCCTGCGTCGAGGCCGGTGCCGACGGCATCTTCGCCGAGGCCGCCTACGACCTGGACACCTACCGCCGCTTCGTCGACGCGGTGAAGGTGCCGGTGCTGGCCAACATCACCGAGTTCGGCAAGACCCCGCTGTTCAGCCGCGACGAGCTGGCCACGGCCGGCGTCGCCATCCAGCTGTTCCCGCTGTCGGCGTTCCGCGCCGCCAACAAGGCCGCCGAGAACGTGTACGAGGCGATCCGCCGCGACGGCCACCAGCGTGGCGTGGTCGATGCCATGCAGACCCGCGAGGAGCTGTACGACCGCATCGGCTACCACGCCTTCGAGGCGCAGCTGGACAAGGTATTCGCGCAGAAGGGCGCATGATGGCCGTCCCTGCGGCCACCTGATACCCGCCATGGCGACCCCGTCCTCCCACCGCACCCGCGTCGACCGCCGCGATACCGCGCGGCGCCTGCTGCAGCGCGACCTGGAACAGCTCACGCCCGAGGAACGGGTGGTGGTCGAACGCTTCATCTCCGGCGGGCGGGTCTCGCGCAACGTGCGCCGCGAACTGCACGAGTCGCGCACGCTGGGCGAGCGGGTCGCCGACCGCGTCGCCGAAGTCGGCGGCAGCTGGACCTTCATCCTGTGCTTCGGCGTGGTGCTGGTGGTGTGGATGGTGGTCAACAGTTTCCTGTTGGCCCGGGCGTTCGACCCGTACCCCTACATCCTGCTCAACCTGGTGCTGTCGTGCCTGGCCGCGGTGCAGGCGCCGATCATCATGATGAGCCAGAACCGGCAGGCGGCGGTGGACCGCATGCGTGCCGAGAACGACTACCAGGTCAACGTGAAAGCGGAGCTGGAAGTGCTGCAGATCCACGAGAAGCTGGACCTGCTGCGCACCCGCGAATGGGCGCTGCTGGTGGAACAGCAGAACCGCCAGATCGAAATGCTGCAGCGGTTGCTGGAACGCGCCACCACGGCGCCCGGCGACGAGCCGCAGAAACAACCGTAAACCTTCCCTCGAAAGGCAGAAGACCATGTCAGAACAGACCACCGCCACGCCCGCCTTCAAGCCCAAGAAGTCCGTCGCCCTGTCCGGCACCGCCGCCGGCAACACCGCGCTGTGCACCGTCGGCCGCAGCGGCAACGACCTGCATTACCGCGGCTACGACATCCTGGACCTGGCCAACACCAGCGAGTTCGAGGAAATCGCCCACCTGCTGGTGCACGGCAAGCTGCCGAACCAGGCCGAGCTGCGCGCCTACAAGGCCAAGCTCAAGGCGCTGCGCGGCATCCCTGCCGCGGTCAAGGCCGCGCTCGAGGAGCTGCCGCCGTCGGCGCACCCGATGGACGTGATGCGCACCGGCGTGTCGGTGCTGGGCTGCGTGTCGCCGGAGAAGGACGACCACAACCACCCGGGCGCGCGCGACATCGCCGACAAGCTGATGGCCTGCCTCGGCTCGATGCTGCTGTACTGGTACCACTGGAGCCACAACGGCCGCGCCATCGACGTGGAGACCGACGACGACTCCATCGGCGGGCACTTCCTGCACCTGCTGCACGGCGAGCAGCCGCGCGAATCGTGGGTCAAGGCGATGCACACCTCGCTGATCCTGTACGCAGAACACGAGTTCAACGCCTCCACCTTCGCCTGCCGCGTCATCGCCGGCACCGGCAGCGACATGTACAGCGCCATCACCGGCGGCATCGGCGCGCTGCGCGGGCCCAAGCACGGCGGCGCCAACGAAGTCGCGTTCGAGGTGCAGAAGCGCTACGAGACGCCGGACGAGGCCGAGGCCGACATCAAGGTGCGGGTGGAGCGCAAGGAAGTGGTGATCGGTTTCGGCCACCCGGTCTATACCGTGTCCGATCCGCGCAACAAGGTGATCAAGGAGGTCGCGCGCGAGCTGTCAGCCGAGCAGCAGAACATGAAGATGTACGACATCGCCGAGCGCCTGGAAACGGTGATGTGGGACATCAAGAAGATGTTCCCGAACCTGGACTGGTTCAGCGCCGTCAGCTACCACATGATGGGCGTGCCGACCGCCATGTTCACCCCGCTGTTCGTGATCGCGCGCACCGCCGGCTGGAGCGCGCACATCATCGAGCAGCGCATCGACGGCAAGATCATCCGTCCCAGCGCCAACTACACCGGTCCGGAAGACCAGGCCTTCGTGCCGCTGGACCAGCGCGCGTAAGCCGCGCATCGCGTCTTCCGCGTGCGGAAGACCAGGCCCCTCTCCCGCACGCGGGGGAAGGGCCGGGCGAGGGGAAGCGGCTGGCGCGTACGCCCGGCTTCGTGCGGGTGGACGAAGATCGACAGGCAACGCCAGGGTTCCCCTCCGCCCTTCGGGCACCTTCCCCCGCAGGCGGGGAGGGCAGCCTTCGGATTCTCCGGGGTGCGGCGGCTCGGCGCAGCCGCCAGCCCACCCGCCACGACAGCAAGCCCAGACCCTCACAGGCCCGCCATGAACACCGATCACCGCAAGCAACTCCCCGGCACCGCGCTGGACTACTTCGACGCCCGCGAGGCGGTCGATGCCATCGCCCCCGGCGCCTACGCCACCCTGCCGTACACCTCGCGCGTGCTGGCCGAGAACCTGGTGCGCCGCTGCGATCCGGCCGCGCTCGGCGATTCGCTCAGGCAGCTGATCGAGCGCCGCCGCGACCTGGATTTCCCGTGGTTCCCGGCGCGCGTGGTGTGCCACGACATCCTCGGCCAGACAGCGCTGGTGGACCTGGCCGGCCTGCGTGACGCCATCGCCGAAAAGGGCGGCGACCCGGCCAAGGTCAACCCGGTGGTGCCGGTGCAGCTGATCGTCGACCACTCGCTGGCGGTGGAGTGCGGCGGCTACGACCCGGACGCGTTCGCCAAGAACCGCGCCATCGAGGACCGCCGCAACGAGGACCGCTTCCACTTCATCGACTGGACCAAGCAGGCGTTCCAGAACGTGGACGTGATCCCGCCGGGCAACGGCATCATGCACCAGATCAACCTGGAGAAGATGTCGCCGGTGGTCTACGTGCAGGATGGGGTAGCGTTCCCGGACACCTGCGTCGGCACCGATTCGCACACCCCGCACGTGGACGCACTGGGCGTGATCGCCATCGGCGTCGGCGGCCTGGAGGCGGAGAACGTGATGCTCGGCCGCGCCTCGTGGATGCGCCTGCCGGACATCGTCGGTGTCGAACTGAGTGGCAGGCCGCAGCCGGGCATCACCGCCACCGACGTGGTGCTGGCGCTGACCGAATTCCTGCGCAAGGAGCGCGTGGTCGGCGCCTACCTTGAGTTCTTCGGCGAGGGTGCCGCGGCGCTGACCATCGGTGACCGCGCCACCATCTCCAACATGTGTCCGGAGTACGGCGCCACCGCGGCAATGTTCTATATCGACCAGCAGACCATCGATTACCTGCGCCTGACCGGCCGCGAGGAATCGCAGGTGGCGCTGGTGGAAAACTACGCGCGCACCACGGGGCTGTGGGCTGACGCGCTGGCCACCGCGCAGTACGAGCGCGTGCTGCGTTTCGACCTGTCCACGGTGGTGCGCAACATGGCCGGCCCGAGCAACCCGCACCGGCGCCTGCCGGTGTCCGAGCTGGCCGAGCGCGGCATCGCCGACGAAGCCAAGCTGGAAAGCGGCAGGGGCGAGGAAGCCCGGGGCCTGATGCCCGACGGCGCGGTGATCATCGCCGCCATCACCAGCTGCACCAATACCTCCAACCCGCGCAATGTGATCGCCGCCGGCCTGCTGGCGCGCAACGCCAACGCGCGCGGGCTGGTGCGCAAGCCGTGGGTGAAGTCGTCGCTGGCGCCCGGTTCCAAGGCGGTGCAGCTGTACCTGGAAGAGGCCGGCCTGCTGCCCGAGCTGGAAAAGCTGGGCTTCGGCATCGTCGCCTTCGCCTGCACCACCTGCAACGGCATGAGCGGTGCGCTGGATCCGGCGATCCAGCAGGAGATCATCGACCGCGACCTCTACGCCACCGCCGTGCTGTCGGGCAACCGCAATTTCGACGGCCGCATCCATCCCTACGCCAAGCAGGCGTTCCTGGCCTCGCCGCCGCTGGTGATCGCCTACGCCATCGCCGGTACCGTGCGCTTCGACATCGAGAAGGACGTGCTGGGCATCGACGCCGACGGCAACGAAGTGCGGCTGAAGGACATCTGGCCGTCGGACGCCGAGATCGACGCGGTGGTCAAGGCCGCGGTCAAGCCGGAACAGTTCCGCAGCGTCTACAACCCGATGTTCAACGTGCGCGTCGAGCATGGCGCGCCGGTCAGCCCGCTGTATGACTGGCGCCCGCGCAGCACCTACATCCGCCGCCCGCCGTACTGGGAGGGCGCGCTGGCCGGCGAGCGCACGCTGCGCGGCATGCGCCCGCTGGCGGTGCTGCCGGACAACATCACCACCGACCACCTGTCGCCGTCCAACGCGATCCTGCCGTCCAGCGCCGCCGGCGAGTACCTGGCGAAGATGGGCCTGCCGGAAGAGGACTTCAATTCCTACGCCACCCACCGCGGCGACCACCTCACCGCGCAGCGCGCCACCTTCGCCAACCCCAAGCTCTACAACGAGATGGTGCGCAACGCCGACGGCAGCGTGCAGCAGGGCTCGCTGGCGCGGGTGGAGCCGGAAGGCAAGGTCATGCGCATGTGGGAAGCGATCGAGACCTACATGGCGCGCAAGCAGCCGCTGATCATCATCGCCGGTGCCGACTACGGCCAGGGCAGCTCGCGCGACTGGGCGGCCAAGGGCGTGCGCCTGGCCGGCGTGGAAGCGATCGTCGCCGAGGGCTTCGAGCGCATCCACCGCACCAACCTGATCGGCATGGGCGTGCTGCCGCTGGAGTTCAAGCCGGGCACCGACCGCAACACCCTGGGCATCGACGGCACCGAGACCTTCGACGTGGCCGGGCAGCGTACCCCGCGCGCCGACCTGACCCTGCTGATCCACCGCCGCGACGGCAGCACTGTCGAGGTGCCGGTGACCTGCCGCCTGGACAGCGACGAGGAAGTGGCCATCTACGAGGCCGGCGGCGTGCTGCAGCGCTTCGCCCAGGATTTCCTGGAAGGCGCCCGGGTGGCCTGATACCCCCGACGGCCCGGCAACGGGCCGTCTTTCATCGCAAGGAACCGTTCCATGGCATTTCTCCCGCAACTCCGCATTCCCGCCACCTACATGCGTGGCGGCACCAGCAAGGGCGTGTTCTTCCGCCTGCAGGACCTGCCGGAAGCGGCGCAGGTGCCCGGCCCGGCGCGCGACGCGCTGCTGATGCGCGTGATTGGTTCGCCCGACCCGTACGGCAAGCAGACCGACGGCATGGGCGGGGCGACGTCGAGCACCAGCAAGTGCGTGATCATCGCCCCGGCCTCGGTGCCGGACCACGATGTCGACTACCTGTACGGCCAGGTCTCCATCGACAGCGCGTTCGTCGACTGGTCGGGCAACTGCGGCAACCTCAGCACCGCGGTGGGGCCGTTCGCCATCGCCAACGGTTTCGTCCCGGCCGCGCGCATCCCGCGCGACGGCACCGTGGCGGTGCGGGTGTGGCAGGCCAACATCGGCAAGACCATCATCGTGCACGTGCCGGTGCGCGACGGGCAGGTGCAGGAAACCGGCGATTTCGAACTGGATGGCGTCACCTTCCCGGCGGCGGAGATCGTGCTGGAGTTCATCGATCCGTCCGACGACGAAGGCGAGGGCGGTTCCATGTTCCCGACCGGCAATCTCGTCGATGAGCTCGACGTGCCCGGCGTCGGCACATTCCGCGCCACGCTGATCACCGCTGGCATTCCCACCGTGTTCGTCGAGGCCGCCGCGCTGGGCTACGACGGCACCGAACTGCAGCCGGCGATCAATGAGGACAAGGCGGCGCTGGTCCGGCTGGAGGCCATCCGCGTGGCCGCCGCGCTGCGCATGGGCCTGATCCGGACGCCGGAAGAAGCGGCCACCCGCCAGCACACGCCCAAGGTCGCCTTCGTCGCGCCGGCCAGGGACTACGTCGCTTCCAGTGGCAAGCACATCGCCGCCGCCGACATCGACCTCAACGTGCGCGCCCTGTCGATGGGCAAGCTGCACCACGCGATGATGGGCACCGCCTCGGTCGCCATCGCCACCGCCGCGGCCGTGCCGGGCACGCTGGTGAACCTGGCCGCCGGCGGCGGGCAGCGCGAGGCGGTGCGCTTCGGCCACCCCTCCGGCACCCTGCGGGTGGGCGCCGCGGTGGCCCGGGTCGACGGCCAGTGGACGGTGACCAAGGCGGTGATGTCGCGCTCGGCGCGGGTGCTGATGGAGGGCGCGGTACGCGTGCCCGGCGACACGTTCTGAAAGGTCCGGGCGCAGCCGGCACGCCACCGCAGGCGTGCCGTCGCGCACACGAGGGGTTCCCGGGCGGCGGCTATACTCGCCGCGTCTGCAGGAGAACGCCATGGGCAACAGGAAGTGGAAGCACATGCGCTGGGGCGCCGCCGCGCTGGTGGCGCTGGCGATGCTGGTCGGCTGCAAGCGCAACGAGACCGGGCAGCTGCCCGGCGCCAGCGGCGAGGCGATCCAGGCCAAGCGTGACGAGGTCAAGGGCTTCGCCCTGGTGCGCGTGTGGCCCGACCAGAAGGGCGGCGACGGGCTGTCGCTGGCGGTGGAGTTCTCGCAGCCGCTGGTCGGCACCCAGGACTTCGACAAGCTGCTGCGCTTCGAGGAAAAGGTCGGCACCGAGGACAGCAGCTGGTCACTGTCCGATGACGGCAAGACCCTGCGCTACCCTTACGTCGAGGCGGCCAAGGATTACACCCTGGTCGTCTCGGCCGACCTGCTCGCCGCCGACGGCAGCCGCCTGGGCCGCGAAGTGCGCCAGCAGGTGTTCACCGGCGAACTGAAGCCGGCCGCCGGCTTCGCCTCGCAGGGCAGCGTGCTGCCGGCGCGCGAGAGCCGCGGCCTGCCGGTGGTGTCGGTCAACGTGCCGGAAGTGGACGTCGAATTCCTGCGCGTGGGCGAGAAGAACCTGCCCAGCTTCTTCAGCCAGTACCAGCGCGGCGGCCGTCGCGGCAGCTGGGAGCTGGACAGCGACTACGGCGAGCACACGCCGATCTCGCAGCTGGCCGAGCCGGTCTACCTGAACCGCTTCGTGCTCGGCGGCAAGCCCAACGAACGGGTGCTGACCTACCTGCCGATCCAGGAGATCCGCGAGCTGCAGCAGCCGGGCCTGTACTTCGCGGTGATGAAGCGCGCCGGCAGTTTCGAGGGCGAGTACGACACCGCCTTCTTCACCGTCAGCGACATCGGCCTGCACACCCGCGCCTACAAGGAGCAGCTGTTCGTGCACACCGCCTCGCTGGCCTCCGGCGCGCCGCTGAAGAAGGTCGAGCTGCGGGTGCTCGACGGCAAGGGCGAGACCATCCTCAAGGGCCAGACCGACGCCAACGGCAACGCGCTGCTCAACTACACCCTGGACGCCGCGCACGTGCTGGTGGCCAGCAGCGGTGCCGACACCACGATGCTGCCGTTCAACCAGCCGGCGCTGGACCTGAGCGAGTTCGCCGTGGCCGGGCGCCAGAACGCATGGTTCGACGTGTTCGCCTGGTCCGGCCGCGACCTGTACCGCCCCGGCGAGACGGTGCGCGTGTCGGCGCTGCTGCGCGACAACGACGGCAAGCCGGTGACCGCGCCGGACAAGGGCGCGCAACCGGTGTTCCTACGGCTCAAGCAGCCCGACGGCAAGGTGTTCCGCGAAACCCGCCTGCAGCCGGGCGCGCAGGGCTATTTCAGTTTCGAGCAGGCGATCCCGGCCGAGGCGCCCACCGGCCGCTGGCAGGTCGAGTTCCGTACCGACCCGGCCAGCAAGGAGGCCGTGCAGGGTCTGACCCTGCGCATCGAGGAATTCCTGCCCGAGCGCATGAAGCTGGACCTGGACAGCGCACAGAAGACGCTCAAACCGGGCGAACCGCTGAAGCTGCAGGCCGACGCCGCGTACCTGTACGGCGCGCCGGCCGACGGCAACCGCTTCACCGCCCGGCTGGCGGTGGCGGTGGAGCAGCACCCGCTGGAATCGATGCCGGGCTGGTTCTTCGGCGACCCGACCGTGAGCCTGCCGCGCGACGCCAGCGACGTGATCGACACCACCCTGCCCAGCGACGGCCGGCTGCGCCAGGACATCGCCCTGCCGGACGAGGTCGGCAAGGGTACGCCGGTGGCGGCGCTGGTCTCGGCCAGCGTCTACGAGACCGGCGGCCGCACCGTCACCCGCACCCTCAAGCGCGTGCTGTGGCCGGCACCGGCGCTGGTCGCGGTGCGCCCGCTGTTCAGCGACACCGATGGCGCCGACGCCAACGCCAACGCGCGTTTCGAGCTGCAGCGCGTGGATGCCGACGGCAAGCCGCAGCCGGCCAAGGGGCTCAAGGTCACCCTGGTGCGCGAACTGCGCGACTACCACTGGACCTTCACCGACAACCGCTGGGACTACGATTTCACACGCCGCTTCGAGAACAAGGAAACCCGCACCCTCGATGTCGGCGCCACCGCCGCCCGGTTCGACTTCCCGGTGGAGTGGGGCGAATACCGGGTGGACGTGTTCGACCCGGCCACCGGGCTGACCATGCGCTACCCGTTCCGTGCCGGCTGGAGCTGGAACGACGACAACCGCGGGCTCGACGCGCGCCCGGACAAGGTCAAGCTGGCCCTGGACAAGACCGGCTACAAGGCCGGCGACACGCTGAAGGTGACCCTGACCCCGCCGCATGCCGGGCGGGGCGTGCTGATGGTCGAAAGCGACCGCATGCTGTACGTGCAGGACATCGAGGCCAAGCCGGGCAGCACCTTCGAGATTCCGGTCACCCAGGACTGGGAGCGGCACGACGTCTACGTCACCGCGCTGGTGTTCCGCGGTGGCAGCGCGTCCAGCAAGATCACCCCGGCGCGCGCCGTGGGCGTGGCGCACGTGCCGATGGACCGCCGTGACCGCCGCATCGCGGTGGGCCTGGTGGCGCCGAAGCAGATGCGCCCCGAACAGCCGATGACGGTCACCGTCAGCGCGCCGGAGCTGGCCGGCAAGCCGGCGCACGTCACCGTCTCGGCGGTGGACGTGGGCATCCTCAACATCACCCGCTTCGCGGTGCCCGACGCCAACGCGCATTTCTTCGCGCAGCGCCGCCTGGGGGTGGACGCCTACGACATCTACGGGCGGGTGATCGAGAGCTTCGAGGGCAACAGCGGCAAGCTCAAGTTCGGCGGCGACATGGCGCTGCAGGCGCTGCCGCAGGCGCGGCGCCCGACCGCGCGGGTGCAGACCGTGGACCTGTTCTCCGGCCCGGTCGCGCTCGACGCGAAGGGCAACGCCCGCATCACCCTGCCGGTGCCGGATTTCAACGGCACGCTGCGGGTGTCGGCGCTGGTGTATTCGGACACGCGCTACGGCAACCGCGACGTGGAAACGGTGGTGCGCGCGCCGATCCTGGCCGAGGCCAGCATGCCGCGGGTCATGGCCCCCGGCGACCGCAGCACGGTGACCCTGGACGTGCAGAACTTCACCGGCAAGCCCGGCGAGTTCACGGTGCGGGTGGACGGCGAGGGCCCGCTGGCGATCGGCGAGGCCGCGCGCCGGCTGCAGCTGGCCGCCGACGCCAAGCAGACCCTGAGCTTCCCGCTCAGCGCGCAGGAGGGCTACACCGTGGCCAAGGTGCGGGTACGGGTGGACGGCAACGGCTTCAAGGTCGACCGCCGCTACGACCTGCCGGTGCGCGCGGCCTGGCCGCAGGTGCTGCGCGCGCAGACCCGCACGCTCGACCCGCTGGCGCCGGTCACCCTGGACAGCGCCTTCGCCGGCGGGCTGATGGCCGGTTCGGTCAGTGCGCGCATGCTGGTCAGCCCGCTGCCGCCGATCCCGTTCGCCTCGGCCCTGCAGGGCGCGCTGAACTACCCCTACGGCTGCGCCGAACAGACCACCAGCAAGGGCTATGCGGCACTGCTGCTGGACCAGGCCACCTCGGCCATGCTCGGCGCCGACGGGCTGGACGCCAAGGCCCGCCGCGAGCGCATGGAAGGCGCGTTCGGGCGACTGGCCTCGATGCAGGTGGCCAACGGCAACTTCTCGATGTGGGGCAGCGACGACTACGTCAACCCGGCGCTGACCCCGTACATCGCCGAGTTCCTGCTCGACGCCAAGGATGCCGGCTTCGCGGTGCCGGACAACGTGCTGCAGAAGGCATTGAACCGGATCAGCGAGGACCTGCTCAGCGGCGGCAACCAGTTCTACGGCCAGGACCGCCGCGAGGCACTGAAGTTCGCCAACCAGGCGTATTCCGGCTACGTGCTGGCGCGGGTCAACCGCGCCCCGCTGGGCACGCTGCGCGCGCTGTACGACAACGAGCGCGGCAAGGCGGTGACCGGGTTGTCGCTGGTACACCTGGGCGTGGCGCTGTCGCTGCAGGGCGACAGCAAGCGCGGCCAGGCCGCCATCGCCGCCGGCTTCGGCATGGCCGGCAAGGACCGCCCGGCGTATTTCGGCGACTACGGCAGCCCGCTGCGCGACGACGCGCTGATGATCGCGCTGCTGCACGAGCGTGGCCTGGCCAAGCCCGGGTACGACGCACGCGCGGTCAGCCTGGGCCGCGAACTGGACGCGCGCCGCAACGCCGGCTGGCTGTGGCTGAGCACCCAGGAGCAGGTGGCGCTGGCGCGGCTGGGCAAGGCGCTGATGGCCGACCAGAAGAAGCTGGTCTCCGGTGAACTGGCGGTGGGCCAGGCGCGCGAAGCCATCGACGCGCGCAAGCTGTTCGCGCGGGTGTTCGACGCCACGCAGCTGGCGCAGGGCGTGCGCTTCACCCCGCAGGGCCAGGCGCCGATGTTCGCCAGCCTGGAAGTGGCCGGCATTCCGCGGCAGGCGCCGGCGCCGGACAACAGCGTGATCGGCATCGAGCGCGCCTGGTTCACCACCGACGGCAAGCCGTGGACCCCGCGGCCGCTGAAGGAAGGCGAGGCGCTGATCGTGCGCCTGAGCGTCACCGCCAACACCGCCATGCCCGACGCGCTGCTGACCGACCTGCTGCCGGCCGGCCTGGAGATCGAGAACTTCAACCTCGGCGACGCCAGGCAGTGGGCCGACGTGGTGGTGGACGGCATCCAGATCAACGACCGTGGCGGTGCGGCCGATGCCAAGCACGAGGAGTTCCGCGACGACCGCTACGTGGCCGCGCTGAACCTGTCGCGCGGCAGCACCGCGCGGGTGTTCTACCTGGTGCGCGCGGTCACCCCGGGCACCTACACCGTGCCGCCGCCGCTGGCCGAGGACATGTACCGTCCCGAGCTGCGCGGCGTGGGCCGGTCCAACCCGACCACGATCACCGTCGTGCAGCCATGACGATCACCGCGGGCACGTGCCACTGCGCGTGCCCGCGCGGCAATGAATGGATGATGGATGGCGAGCGCCGCACCCCGCACTCCGGTACCTCCCGCTCCCGCGCCCGCCGCGGGCGCGGGCGTCGAACGCGGCACTGATCCGGCGATGCGGCCGCCGCGCGGGCGCTTGCGGCGCCTGCTGCCATGGCTGCGCTGGGGCACGGTGGCGCTGTTGTCGCTGCTGCTGGTGCTGGATATCGCCTTCCCGCCGCCGCTGCCGGCCGCACGCGACACCGGTACCCTGGTCGTCGCCCGCGACGGCACGCCGCTGCGCGCCTTCGCCGATGCGCAGGGCGTGTGGCGCTACCCGGCCGATGCGAAGACCGTCTCGCCGCTGTACCTGCAGGCACTGCTGACCTACGAGGACCGCTGGTTCCGCCGGCACCCCGGCATCAATCCGTGGGCGCTGCTGCGCGCCGGCGGGCAGATGCTGGCCGAGCGCCGCATCGTCTCCGGCGGCTCCACCCTGACCATGCAGGTGGCGCGCATCCTCGACCCGCACACGCGCACGCCCTGGGGCAAGGCCAAGCAGTTGCTGCGCGCGCTGCAGCTGGAGGCGCACCTGGACAAGGCGCAGATCCTGGACCTGTACCTGGAGCGCGCGCCTTACGGCGGCACCATCGAAGGCGTGGAAGCGGCCAGCTGGGCCTACCTGGGCAAGCCGGCGGCGCGGCTGTCGCATGCCGAAGCCGCGCTGTTGGCGGTGCTGCCGCAGTCGCCGAGCCGGCTGCGCCCGGACCGCCACCCCGAGGCCGCGCGCCGCGCCCGCGACAAGGTGCTGGCGCGCATGGCCGAGCTGGGCGCCTGGTCGGACGAAGCGGTGGCCGATGCGCGCATCGAGCCAGTGGTCGCACGCTCGCTGCAGCAGCCGCTGCACGCGGCCTTGCTGGCGCAGCGGCTGCGCAGTGCGCAACCGCGCGCGGCGCACATCCAGACCACCCTGGACAGCGGTCTGCAGCGCACCCTGGAAGAGCGCGTGGCCGCGTATTTCTCGCAGTTGCCCGAGCGCACCTCCGCCGCGCTGCTGGTAATGGACAACGCCACCCTGGAAGCGCGCGCCTACGTCGGTTCGGTGGCGTTCGCCGACAAGGCGCGGCTGGGCCACGTGGACATGGTGCAGGCCTGGCGCTCGCCCGGCTCCACGCTCAAGCCGTTCCTGTACGGCATGGCGCTGGACGACGGGCTGATCCATTCCGAAAGCCTGCTGGTCGATGCGCCGCAGAGCTTCGGCGGCTACCGCCCCGGCAACTTCGACGCCGCGTTCAACGGCCCGGTCGGCGCGGCCACCGCGCTGCGGCTGTCGCTGAACGTACCGGCGGTGGACCTGCTCGACCGCGTCGGCCCGTCGCGCTTCGCCGCGCGGCTGGGCAACGCCGGCATCAAGTTGCGCTTCCCGCACGGGGTGCAGCCCAACCTGGCGCTGATCCTGGGCGGCACCGGCGCGCGCCTGGAGGACCTGGTCGGCGCCTTCGCCGCGCTCAACCGCCAGGGCATCGCCGGGCGCGTGCGCTACACCCCCGACGACCCGCGCATCGAACGCCGGCTGGTGTCGCCGGGCGCGGCGTGGATCGTGCGCGACATCCTGCAGTCCAACCCGCGCCCCGGCTACGGGCTGGGCACCTTCGACACCGGCAGCCGCCCGCCGGTGGCGTGGAAGACCGGCACCAGCTATGGCTACCGCGACGCCTGGGCGATCGGCAGCACCCGCCGCTACACCGTCGGCGTGTGGGTGGGGCGCCCGGACGGTACGCCGTTGCCCGGCCAGTACGGCGCGGTCACCGCGCTGCCGCTGATGTTCGAAGTGATCGACAGCCTGCCGCGCCAGCCCGGCGACAGCGACACGCCGCCGATGCCGGCCAGCGTTGGCGAGGTGGCGGTGTGCTGGCCGCTGGGCCTGGCCGCCACCGACACGCCGCCGGCGCTGTGCCAGCGGCGGCTCGACGCGCTGGCGCTGGATGGCACCGTGCCGCCGACCTTCGCCGAGCGCGATGCGCGGCTGTGGCAGTCCGGGCAAGTGCGCTTCGAGGTGGATGCGCGCAGCGGCCAGCGCCTGTCGGCCGGCTGCGAGGGCCACCCGCAGCGGCAGGCGCGCGAAGTCGCGCGCTGGCCGGCGCTGGCATCGCCGTGGCTGTCGCAGGCGCAGCGCCAGGCGCAGCAGCTGCCGCCGCTGGCGCCGGACTGCCCCGACGACGGCCGCGGCAAGGATGCCGCCCTGCACATCGACGGACTCACCGACCGCGCCACCGTGGCGCGCGCGCCGGGCGCGGCGCACGGCCCGCGCCTGCAGATACGGGCGATCGGCAGCGAAACCACGGTGCAGTGGCTGCTGGACGGGCGCTGGATCGCGCAGACCGAAGGCGCGCGCGCGTTCGTGCGCGACTTCGATGAGCCGGGCGAGCACAGCCTCACCGCACTGGCCGCGGACGGTGCCTGGACCCGCATCCGCTTCCGCGTGGCGCACTGAGCGGTGCGCGATGTGCCCGCGTAGGTGCGAGGCTTGCCTCGCACGCCCTTCGTGACCGATATCGGGAAGGCCCCCGTGCCGGGCAAGCCCGGCACCTACGATGCCCTCGGCCGCTCCGGCGTCCAGATGCCATTGGACGATCCAAGAAAGGCCCTGCGGTGCCATTGCGCTCCATGGCTGGCCGCCGATGGCGCCTGCAGGTCCCTCCGCCCGGCGCGCGGCACGTTGCGCGATGTGCCCGCGTAGGTGCGAGGCTTGCCTCGCACGCTCTTCGTGACCGATATCGGGAAGGCCCCTGTGCCGGGCAAGCCCGGCACCTACGATGCCCTCGGCCGCTACGGCACCTACGATGCCATCGCACAGTCCAAGGGAGGCCCTACGGTGCCATTGGACGATCCAGCCACGGCATGTGCTTCATGGTTGGCCGCCGCGGCGCCCGCCGCCGGCGCCTGCAGGCCCCTCCGCCCGGCGCGCGGCACGTTGCGCGATGTGCCCACGTAGGTGCGAGGCTTGCCTCGCACGCTCTTCCGCGCAAAGCGCCAGGGCGCGTTTCGCCGCGGTTACTCGCCGATCCAGCCGTCGAGCAGGTCGGCGAAGTCGTCGGCGTGTTCTTCTTCCTGCGCCAGGATCTGCTCGAGGATGCGCTTGGTGGTGGTGTCCTTGTCGCCGACGAAGTTGATCATCTCGCGGTAACTGTCGATGGCGATGCGCTCGGCGATCAGGTTCTCGCGCACCATGTCGCGCAGGTTGCCGCCTTCCTTGTACTCGGCGTGGGCGCGGGCGGTGAGGGTGTCCGGGTTGAAGTCCGGCTCGCCGCCCAGCTGCACGATGCGCTCGGCCAGCATGCCGGCGTGCGCCTGCTCCTGCTGCGCGTGCTCCAGGAATTCGGCCTTCACCGCATCGGCGAGCATGCCCTTGGCCATGTAGTAGTGGCGGTAATAACGCAGCACGCACACCCATTCGGTGGCCAGGGCGTCGTTGAGCAGCTTGATCACCATCTTGCGGTCGGCGGCATAGGTCGGGGTGATCGCGCCGTCCTCGATGCTCTTGCGCGCGTTGGCGCGCAGGGTCTTGCGGTCGCTGATGCCGCTGGCCGGGACGGTCATGGCTTTCTTGCTGGCGGGCTGCTTGCTCATGGCGGGCGTGCTCCTTGGTGGAAGGGAATCGCTACTCCGGAAGGTGGGCCAGTACGTACTCGGCGGAGGACACCTCGAAATTGCCGGGTTCCTCCACGTGCACGGCGCGCACGATGCCGTTGTCCACGTACAGCGCGAAACGGCGCGAACGCATGCCCATGCCCGATCCGCTGGCGTCCATTTCCAGGCCCAGGGCGCGGGTGAGGTCGCCATTGCCGTCGGACAGCATCAGCAGCCCGTCCGGCACCGACTGCGCCTTGCCCCAGGCCTGCATCACGAACGGGTCGTTCACCGCCATGCAGAACACGTCGATGCCGCGGCTGCGGAACTGCTCGAAGCGCTCGATGTAGCCGGGCAGGTGGCGCGCCGAGCAGGTCGGGGTGAACGCACCGGGCACCGCGAACAGCACCGCCTTGCGGCCATCGAACAGCGCCTGCGTGTCGATGGTTTCCATGCCCTCGCGGATGCGCTTGAGGGTCACTTCCGGGATGCGGTCGCCGACGTGGATGGTCATGGGCTTCTCCAGAGTCTGAATCGAAGTTTAGTGAGTGGGGGTTGAGGGCCGCGTCAACGGCTTGAAAGCGCGGCCTTCACGCAGCATTTCCCGTGCATGGGCGCAGGGCGCCATTCCGGCCGCCCGCCCGCATCCCTGCAGGAGGAGATGATGAGCATCGTACGTTACCGCCAGTGGCCGACCCAGTCCGATATCCGCCATCTGCTCGCCCCGTTGCTGGACATGCCCGGCGACGCCGCACCGGCCGGTAGCTGGGTGCCGGCCGTGGACATCCGCGAACAGGACACGCAGTTCGTGCTGCACGCCGACCTGCCGGGCGTGGATCCGGCCTCGATCGAGGTGCAGATGGACAAGGGCGTGCTGTCGATCAAGGGCGAGCGCCGCGCGCCGGCGCCGGTGGAAGGCCCGCACTTCTCGCGCATCGAACGCCGCCACGGCACGTTCGAACGCCGCTTTGCGCTGCCCGACAGCGCCGACGCCGAAGGCATCGTCGCCAGCAGCCGTGACGGCGTGCTGGAAATCCGTATCCCCAAGCGCGCCGAAGCCGCGCCGCGCCGCATCCAGGTGGCCAGCGCCGGCGGCACCGCGTAAGCACGCGCCGCGCACACATCGGCACCGCCGTGGCCCGCTAGAATGGCGCCACGGCGGCAGCCGAACCCGTATCGGCCCGTTCGCCGCAAGGCGGCGGGCCCGACTCTTTCCGAAAGGGTGTCTGGATGGAATTCAAGGATTACTACGCGACATTGGGCGTGGAGCCCACGGCCGGCGATGCCGAAATCAAGACCGCCTACCGGCGGCTGGCGCGCAAGTACCACCCGGACGTGAGCAAGGAAGCCGGCGCCGAGGAGAAGTTCAAGGCCGTCAACGAAGCCTACGAGGCGCTGCGCGACCCGGCCAAGCGCCAGGCCTACGACCAGCTGCGCGCCCAGGGCTACCGGCCCGGCGAGGAGTTCCACGCGCCGCCCAACTTCGGCGGCGGCCAGGGCTTCGACTTCGAGGAAGTGTTCGGCGGCGCCGGTGCCGGCGGCGGATTCAGCGATTTCTTCGAAAGCCTGTTCGCGCGCCAGCGCGGGGGCGGCCGTGCGCGTGGCGGATTCGACGGTTTCGGTGGCAACGCCGGGCCGCAGCCCACGCGCGATACCCGCGCCAAGCTGTCGGTGCCGCTGGAGGCGGCCTACAACGGCGACACGCTGCGCATCAACGTCGATGGCCGCCAGCTGGACGTGCGCGTGCCCAAGGGCATCCGCCCCGGGCAGGTGATCCGCCTGGCCGGGCAGGGCAGCGGTGGCGGCAACCTGATGCTGGAAGTGGAATACGCCGCCCACCCGCAGTTCGAGGTGGACGGCCGCAACATCCTTTACACCCTGCAGGTCACCCCCTGGCAGGCGGCGCTGGGCACCAGCATCAGCGTGCCGACCCTGGGCGGTGCGGTGGAGCTGAAGGTGCCGGCCGACTCGGACAGCGGCCGCAAGCTGCGCCTGCGCGGCCGCGGGCTGCCGGGCAAGCCCGACGGTGACCAGATCGTGGAGCTGGAAGTGATCGCCCCGGTGGCGACCAACGAGGCCCAGCAGAAGGCCTACCGCGCGCTGGCCAAGGCCTTCGGCGAGAAAATCTGACGTATCGCCAGCGGCAGGCGCGGCCCGTGAGGGCGCCCCTGTGGCGGTATCAGGCCGGGGCCACGGCCCCGTAGGTGTGGGGCTCGCCCCACACGGGGCCTTGCCGGGGAACGCCGCATGCGGGGCAAGCCCCGCATCTACAGGTAAGCGTGCGGTGCATGCCCGCATCCACAGCACGCGGAGCAAGCCTCGTATCGCGCATGCGGAGCGAGGCCCCCATCCACTGGTCAGGTTTCGTGAACGTCGCCGCCTGGCCGTATCAGGTCGGGGCCACGGCGTCGTAGGTGTGGGGCTTGCTCCACACGGGGCCTTGCCGGGGGAAGCCGCATGCGGGGCAAGCCCCGCATCTACAGGGGCAGCGTGCGATGCAAGCCCACATTCACAGCATGCGGGGCAAGCCTCGTATCTAGCATGCGGAGCGAGGCCCGCATCCACAGAGCAGGTTTCGGGAACGTCGCCGCCTGGCAGTATCAGGTCGGGGCCACGGCGTCGTAGGTGTGGGGCTTGCCCCACACGGGGCCTTGCCGGGGGAAGCCGCATGCGGGGCAAGCCCCGCATCTACAGGGGCAGCGTGCGATGCAAGCCCACATTCACAGCATGCGGGGCGAGCCGCCCCATCCACAGATCAGGCTTCTGGCGCGTCGCCGCCGCCTTCGAACACCCGCGCGATCACCTCGGACAGCTCGTCTTCCGAAAACGGTTTGGTGATGTAGGCCTTGGCGCCCTGGCGCATGCCCCACAGGCGGTCGGTGTCCTGGTCCTTGGTGGTCACCAGCACCACCGGGATGTGCGCGGTACTGGCCTCGCGCTTGAGCGTGCGCGTGGCCTGGAAACCGTTGAGGTTGGGCATCACCACGTCCATCAGCACCAGGTCGGGCAGCACCGACTTGGCCGCTTCCACGCCGGCGGCGCCGTCGGTGGCGGTGAAGGTTTCATGCCCCAGTTTTTCGACGATGCGCTGGATGCCGAGCAGCTGCGACGGCGAATCGTCCACGATCAGAATACGCGCCACGTTCTTCCCCAAGATGATGTCGCGGCCATAGTGTCGTGCCCGCTGCGATGCGAAGCAACCCGCCACGCCGCGCGCGGCGCCGCATTCAGTCGATCCGCACAAGCGTGCGCCCGAACGAGCCGCCGCCCAGCATGGTGGCGAACACCTCCGGCAACCCGTCCAGGCCCACCTCGCGGGTGCAGATGGTGTCCAGGTGGCGGGGCTTCCAGTCGTCGCCCAGGTGCTGCCACACCTGTTCGCGGATGTCGCGCGCGGTGCCGGCCGAGGCCACCCCCAGCAGCGACACGCCGCGGATGATGAACGGCATCACCGTCATGTCCAGTTCCGCGCTGGCGGCCAGCCCGGCCGAGGCAACGTTGCCGTAGGGCGCGGTCTGCGCCAGCAGGCTGGTGAGCATGGCGCCGCCGACATTGTCCAGGCCGCCGCCGAAGCGCGCCGATTCCATTGGCCGGGTGGTGGCCAGCGCCTCGCGGCCCAGCACCTGGGTGGCACCGAGCGTGGTGAGGTAGTCCCTGGCTTCGGCCTTGCCGCTGATGGCGTGCACCTCGAAGCCGGCGCGGCTGAAGATATCCACCGCCAGCGAGCCGACCCCGCCGGTGGCGCCGGTCACCGCCAGCGGGCCGTGCGCCGGGGTCTGCCGGTTGTCGGTCATGCGCAGCAGGGCCAGCGCGGCGGTGAACCCGGCCGTGCCCAGCACCATGGCCTCGCGCAGGCTCAGCCCGGCCGGCAGCGGGATGGCCCACTTCGACTCCAGCCGCACATGCTGGCTGTAGCCGCCGTCGCGGGTTTCGCTCAGCCCGCAGCCGGTGGCCAGCACCGCATCGCCCTCGCGGAAGGCCGGGTCGCGGGAGGCCACTACCTCGCCGGCCACGTCGATGCCGCCCACCAGCGGGAACCGGCGCAGGATCTTGCCCTGGCCGGTGCCGGCCAGCGCGTCCTTGTAGTTGACCGAGGACCAGCGGGCGCGCACCACCACCTCGCCCGGGCTCAGCTGGTCCAGGGCGACCTGCTCCAGCCCGGCGCGGTAGCCGGCGTCGTCGTTGTGGATGCGGAAGGCGGTGAACGGGGCGGGGGCGGACATGGCATGGCCTGCGGCGGAACGGGAGACAACCAAGATAGCGGTTGCGAAACGTCAGGTCTGCCCCATCTAGTAGAATCCGGATTCGATTGACCACGGCCAGGACTGCGGGAACGCCCCGCGGACAGGCCCTGACAGATGGAGCATGCATGGCCTGGAACACACCTGGCGGCAACGATAGTGGCGGCCCCGCCGACAACCGGCGCGGATCGCGCTCGCCGCGCGGCGGCAATGGCGGCGGCGGATGGGGCGGATTGCCCGGCCCGCTGCGCGACCTGTTCGACGGCGGCATCTGGCGCTGGGTACTGCTGGGCGTGGCGCTGCTGGTGCTGCTGTCCAGCTTCCAGCTGATCGGCGAACAGCAGCGCGGCGTGGTGCTGCGCTTCGGCCAGTTCTCGCGCATCCTGCAGCCGGGCCCGAACTTCAAGCTGCCGTGGCCGATCGAATCGGTGGTCAAGGTCAACGCCACCCAGATCAAGACCTTCAGCAGCAACGTGCCGGTGCTCACCCGCGACGAGAACATCGTCAACGTGGCGCTGAACGTGCAGTACCGCGTGGACGACCCGCGCCTGTACCAGTTCGGCACCATCGACGCCGACCAGGTGCTGGAGCAGTCGGCGCAGAGCGCGGTGCGCGAGCAGGTGGGCCGTGCCGACCTCAACACCGTGCTCAACAACCGCGGCCCGCTGGCCGTGGCCGCCGAACAGCGCCTGGAAGCCTCGCTCAAGGCCTACCGCACCGGCCTGGTGGTCACCGGCCTGACCCTGCCCGACGCGCGCCCGCCGGAAGAAGTGAAGCCGGCCTTCGACGAGGTCAACGGCGCCCAGCAGGTCAAGGAACGGCTGATCAACGAAGCCCAGGCCTACGCCGCCAAGGTGGTGCCCGAAGCGCGCGGCCAGGCCTCGCGCGCGCGCACCACCGCCGAAGGCTACAAGCAGGCCATCGTGGCCCGCGCCGAAGGTGACGCGCGCCGCTTCACCCTGCTGCAGGCCGAATACAAGAACGCCCCGGAAGTCACCCGCAAGCGCCTGTGGCTGGAAACCGTGCAGGACGTGCTGGCCGAGAACCGCAAGGTCATCGGCGGCGACGGCCGCCAGCTGATCTACGTGCCGATGCCGGCCGACGCCGGCAAGACCGCCAACGCCCCGCAACTGACCCCGGAAATGGCGGTGCCGGCGCTGCCGGCCGCCACCGACAGCATTCGCAACGCGGACCGTTCCGGTTCGCGCTCGGCAAACCGTGAGGAGGCCGGCCGATGAAGAATTCCCTTGTGATCGGCCTGCTGGTCGCCGTGCTGCTGGGCCTGCTGGGCTCGGTGTACGTGGTGCGCGAAGACCAGACCGCCATGGTGCTCAACCTGGGCAAGGTGGTGCGCTCGGACATCAAGCCCGGCCTGCACTTCAAGGTGCCGCTGGTGGAAACGGTGCGCGTGTTCGACCGCCGCTTCCAGGTCCTGGACACCGCCCCGGCGCGCTACTTCACCGCCGAGCAGAAGGACGTGAGCGTCGACTTCTTCGCCATCGGCTACATCTCCGACGTGCGCGCCTACTACCGCGCCACCGGCGGCGACGGCAAGGTGGCCAACGCCCGCCTGGCGCCGATCATCACCGACTCGCTGCGCAACCAGATCAACGCCCGCACCCTGCAGCAGCTGGTGTCCGGCGACCGCGGCGAGCTCATTGCCGGGCAGCTGCAGGGCATCAACGAGGCGGTCAAGACGCTGGGCATGCAGATCATCGACCTGCGCATCAAGCAGATCGACCTGCCCACCGACAGCCAGGTGATCACCGACGTCTACGAGCGCATGCGCGCCCAGCGCAAGCAGGAAGCGGCCAAGCTGCGCGCCGAAGGCGAGGAGCAGTCGCTCACCATCCGCGCCCAGGCCGACCGCGAAAGCACCGTGCTGGTGGCCGAAGCCGAGCGCGACGCCCAGCAGCTGCGCGGCGAGGGCGACGCCCAGGCCGCCGCCATCTACGGCAAGGCCGGCTCGGCCGACCCGGCGTTCTACGCCTTCTACCGCAGCCTGGAGGCCTACCGCGCCTCCATGACCGACGGCAACGGCGTGATCGTGCTGGACAAGAACGACCCGTTCCTGCAGTACCTCAAGAACGACCGCTGAGCCCAGGCCCGCGCCGCCCCGCCGCTCTCCCGCCGGGAGAGGGCAGGGGCCGGGCCCTTACAGGACACAGGAAGCCGCGGCCGCGGCGCTGCACTGCAATGCACCCCCGGCCGCGGTGTTCCCCCGCCTCGCCATCCCCATGCAAGACCTCTTCTCCGCGCTCTGCCTGGTCGCCATCCTCGAAGGCCTGCTCCTGTTCGCCGCGCCGCTGGCGTGGAAGCGCATGGCCGCGCGCCTTCTGGAACTGCCCGCCGCGGCCCTGCGCCAGTCTGGCGCGGTGCTGCTGGCCATCGGCCTGGCCGCGCTGTGGTGGCTGCGTCACTGAACCGCGGCCGGCCGCCCGCCCCGGCCGGGGCCGGCGGGGGTGGTAGCCGTCAGGCAAAACCCGGATAATCCAGAAAAGCCGGCCGGGGCACTCCCGTTCGGCTTTTTCCGTGTAAGGCCCTGGCGTTTGCCCGGCACTCCCCGATGGAGCGCCACCCCGGCAGGCCCGCCGGCCCCGCGCGGTCCCGTCCGCGGCCCCGATGGCCGCAGCCAACTCAGGAGTTCACCCGCCATGGGTCAATCAGTTGTTGTTCTCGGCGCCCAGTGGGGCGATGAAGGCAAGGGCAAGATCGTCGATCTGCTCACCGAGGAAATCGGTGCCGTCGTGCGTTTCCAGGGCGGCCACAACGCCGGCCACACCCTGGTCATCAACGGTAAGAAGACCGTCCTGCACCTGATTCCATCCGGCATCCTGCGCGACGACGCGCTGTGCCTGATCGGCAACGGCGTGGTGATTTCCCCGGCCGCGCTGCGCAAGGAAATCGAAGAGCTGGAAACGGCCGGCGTGGAAGTGCGCTCGCGCCTGAAGATTTCCCCGGCCGCGCCGCTGATCATGCCGTACCACATTGCCCTGGACCAGGCGCGCGAAAAGGCCGCCGGCGGCAAGGCCATCGGCACCACCGGACGCGGCATTGGCCCGGCCTATGAAGACAAGGTGGCGCGCCGCGGCATCCGCATCGCCGACCTGCACTACCCGGAACAGCTGGCCGAAAAGCTGCGCACCGCGCTGGACTACCACAACTTCGTGCTCACCAAGTACCTGGGCGTGGAGCCGGTGGATTTCGACAGCGTCTACGCCGAAGCGCTGGCCTTTGGCGAATACGTCGAGCCGATGAAGAGTGACGTGGCCGGCATCTGCCATGACCTGCGCAAGCAGGGCAAGCGCGTGCTGTTCGAAGGCGCGCAGGGCGCGCTGCTGGACATCGACCACGGCACCTACCCGTACGTCACCAGCTCCAACACCACCGTGGGCGGCGCGCTGGCCGGCGCCGGCGTGGGCGCCGACGCCATCGACTACGTGCTGGGCATCGCCAAGGCCTACGCTACCCGCGTGGGCGGCGGCCCGTTCCCGACCGAACTGGACGACGAAATCGGCCAAGGCATCCGCGACCGCGGCGCCGAGTACGGCGCCTCCACCGGCCGCCCGCGCCGCTGCGGCTGGATGGACATCGTTGCGCTCAAGCGCGCCGTGGCCATCAACGGCATCACCGGCCTGTGCATCACCAAGCTGGACGTGCTGGACGGCATGGAAAAGCTCAAGGTGTGCATTGCCTACGAATACCGCGGCAAGCGCACCGAATACGCCCCGCTGGACGCGCAGGGCTGGGAAGAGTGCACCCCGGTGTACCTAGAATTCCCGGGCTGGAGCGAGAACACCCACGGCATCACCGAGTGGGACCAGCTGCCGCCCGCCGCCCGCGCCTACCTGCGCGCGCTGGAAGAACTGGCCGGCTGCCCGATCAGCATCGTCTCCACCGGTCCGGACCGCGACCACACCATGGTGTTGCAGGATCCGTGGGGTTGAGGCGTTAGCCCCGTAGGAGCTAGGTCACTAGCTCCGAAATGATGATGTTTAACCAAGAAGCCCCGCATTTGCGGGGCTTCTTGTTGCTGCTTCTTAAAAAAATAATGGAGCGGTCCTTTGGCGCCGACTTGGAGGCTTTCATTTGCCAGTTTGCACGTCAGGGAATTGGCGGGAATCACAAGAAATCATCAAAGTAATACCCGCTCTCGACCAGTAGCAGACATCTAGACCATTTAAGGCGGCATCCTTTACGTGCTGCAAATGACCCCAAGGTCGCAACCAATGGTTTCTTTCAAATAGGTTGCCGCCGAGGCGATCACCATGTCTTGGTCGGTCGTCCTGTTTGCCAATGACAGGCCCGGCTGCACCACGAGGATTTCCGCATCAACGCGTTTGAATCGGTAGGCCTTCACGATGTTGTTCAACTCTGTAGGACTGCCCGCGAGGAACCGGCTCGGTCGAACATTTGTCGCCAATTTCTGATTCCGGCTGTTGATGTGCTGGCCAAGATCCCTGAAGCGCCACTTCCATTTCGCTGAGCGCACAGCCTGTGAGCAAACTTCGACCACGTCCTTGACGCGTTCGCCAGCCGTCTGACCCCCCGAGAATTTGCAGTGGGCCAGCACCAGACGGATGCGATCCGGCTCTTCCTTAAGGCAAACTAGGTCGGCCGCTTCGCCCGCTGCGTCGTCGTCGAACACAACGTCGAAACCACCTTGGATGAAATGCTGCGCGGCCTTCCACTGGATTGAGTCCATGCGCATTTGTCCATTCCGCCACAGTGACTCGACCGTCAAATCCACCCCCTGCCAATCCCATGTTTCGAACTGGCTCGCATCGAGCTGTAGTTCTCGCGGATCTTGGGGCTTGATCAGGAGATTCCCGTCCAACTCAGAAAGATCTACGAAGCGGACCAGGGGCGGGTACGAGCTGAAGTACTGGGATGCCCCGTAATCGCGATTTCCTATCTTGATGGATAGCTCGTCCCCGCCTGTCTGGCGAACCTGAAATCCGTATTCACCTCCAACCGTTAACGTGAAGGCGGCCAAGTCAGGAACATCGTCGGTCCTGAGCTCAAATCGTAAGCTGCTCCCTTCTTTATCGCGGAATTCTATGTCCACCAGATAGAGCGGCCACTCAGCGTCTCCAGAGGCAAACACGACCCGTTCCACCGATACGCCTAGCAGCTCTGCCGGCCACTCCACGACAAGCACTTCCTCATCGGGGATTCCATCGATTTCCTGCGGGACGAGGACGTTTGCAATGATGTCGGCGACGTTGATCGTATCGTCCACGAGCTTCGAACCAATCTCCTTGCACCATTGGATAAGCGAAGGAATGGAGCCTTGTTCCCTCGACCATACGCGACCTTTATAGGAACATCCGATCGCGACCTTGTTTCCTTCTTCCCAACCCGTTCCGCTCACATTGTTTTTGACGGAACCAGCACGCTCGGAAACTCCCAACGCGTCCGCGACATCCGCTCCGGTGTACATGGCAAAGCTCAAGTTCCGCCTGCCGTGCTTTTTTACGCCCAGGCTTTGGAACATGAGACGGTTGATGCGGCCCAACGACCGAAACACCTGTTCGCCACTGATCAGCGTCACCTCGCCGGAAACAGCCTGAGCCAGCTCCTGGAATATGGAGCCATGATCTGTCGATGATAGAAACAGCAGTCGCGCATCCGCGTGGTAGTGGAGCACAAACAGAGCCCATTCCCGATCGCGAACTTCCTTGGATTGCATCCAGCGCAGGCGAGGCTCACTCCTTGTCACGAAGTACAAGGTCTTCGTTTCATCATGCAGCCAAACGGCATGGACATGACGCTCCTTGCCGAGGCCCAAGTGAAATCTGGCGGGAACGAATTGTTCTGAATTAAAGACAACCGTGCTGAAGATCGGGCGGAGCAGCTTGTGCGAGATGGAAACATCGTCGGTCGACGGCGTGTCAAGTCGCTGCGACGATTGGAGGAATTCGATCAGTTCCGCATGGTCTTGCGCTGCTTCCGAACTGAGCTCGCTCAGCAACTTGTTCCAGTCGGCATCTTCGCTATACAGGCGTTCCAGTGCACCGGAAACCCGTGTGTCGGCGATATTCGCGACAACGGTGGCATCCCCGATGTTCTGGCCCGCGACCCGGGTAAACCGACCGGTAAATTGCAGCAGGATGGCTAGGCTGCGGTGCATATCATGGATCGCCGCTACCTTCAGGCGGGGAAGGTCGAACCCCTCTCCGAGCATGTTCACGCAGACTGCGATCTTGGACCGACCCGCCTTCAGCTCTTCGACCCTGGCATTAGCGACAGGGCTCTCCGAGTGAATGAGGACCGGTTCCAAGTCGGGGGCCAATTCCCGATAGATCTGCTCCACTGCCTCGGCACGTCCGATGCCCTCACACCGGGCCATGAGCAGGTGGTCATATCCCGCGTCCAGATCCTCCCTCAACTGTTGGATGGCCGCCTCGGCAATGGCCCGGTCAGCCCGCACCGTCCCGCGGACTTCGAAGACGGACTCGAACCGGATCGGTTTGAAGTAGCCGTCTTGCTGTGCTTGACTGAGCGGGTAGTTGAATATGACCTTTCCGTCGACCAGCTGCGCATCGCGTCTGAAAGGAGTCGCCGTGAACTGGAGCGTGTGAACGTTCTTGAATGCATCCCTGACCCGCGTCCAGTTGGATGCTGGAACATGGTGTGCTTCGTCTAAAATTAGTGCACTGCAACTTTGTGCCAACGCATCTAGGATCGTGGTTTCCGCACCCATGCCGAGCGCACTGGCCGTGACTACCACGACATTGCATGCCGCTATCAGTTCAAGGTCTTCGGCTGTCTGGGGGCGTTTGTTGATGACCCCGACGATGGGATTGGGTACGTCTTCGGGCAGCACCTTGAGTTTCCTGAGCAACCCGAATGACAGGAACTTTTGCGCAGTCTGGGCTCGAAGGGCGTCCCACGGGACCACGACCAGCAATGGTGACCGCCCAAAAGCGGCAAGGGCAGCCAGCATTGTCTCTGTCTTGCCCGTACCGGTTGGCATGACGATCGTCGCTGGCTGATGTCCCAGGCTCCAGTGCGCCCCGATGGCATGCAACGCACCTAGTTGCGGCGGCCTCAATCCCTCCTGACCCGGCAATATGGTTCCATCTTCCTGTTTGACCTCGGACCGGAAGGACAGTCGCCCATCCCACGAGGTCGCAATCTCCTTGGCCACGCAGGGCCAACCGACTTGCGCAACCCTTGCATCGAACCCTTCGAGCAGGCGGTGACTCCTCCATTGATAGCCGCCTTCGGGACGTTCCTTCAGAATGCCATCAACGCTGGCTGGACGATCAATGTTCGGCCTCGAGGTCACCAGCACTCGGTCGCCGTTCGCCAAATGCAGGACTGGCAGTGTGGTTCTCGACGTAATCCGCACTTCGCGTCGTTCCAGAATTTCTACCTCGGCACCCTGTCGCAAGACGTGTCGAACCCGTCCCTTCGGAAACGGCTTGTTCACTACCAAAGGCGGCAATTGGATCATAACCAGGCCCCTAACCTGCGGTCGTCACACCCAGATTAACTCATGTCCACTTTGGGTCGTATGACGCCCTGCGGTCAAAAGCGGATCAAATTAATAGGGGGAAAAGGTCGGTTCCGGCTTAAATCGGTGCTTTTCGCAGCCCGTACGCGCCTTGAAGTCATATCGTCAATCTGCACCAGAACTCAGGCCTAAGTGCCTGATGGTTCAATTCAGCCACCCTATCCAGCTTCCGCCTCCTCGCACACTTCGTAATACAGCCAACGCGATCCGCTCATGGAACTAAATCGCGCTGTGCGTTACTCTTAAGGAATATGGCCGACGGCAACCATCGGCAATTGAATTTGGGGTGTCCTGGCGGTTCACCCCGCGCGGTTCGTTGATGTCTACAGCTGTGGAGGCATGAATGGCAGAAGATCAAGGCGGCGAAGAGGTAATTAGGGAGATAGCGAAGGCGCTAGCCCTCGCGTCTGAGCTTGATCCACAAATTGTTAAATCGCTTCGCTCCGCGATTGTCCAAGCGATGTCGGATTACGAGGACGACACGAACGCGCAGGCTGCAGCCGCGCTTGCGGCGGTTCTCGATTTTAGACCTGTGACGACCCAAGACGCACTCTCGCAAACCTTGGATGAGATCGGGGGGCTGGTCGAAGGTCTCACCGGACTAGAGGACGTCTGTTACACCGTTGAGACGCCAGAAGGACGCCGTGTTCGCTCAATCCGGTCACGTCTACCAACTGTATCACCCCGGGGTTTGACAGATGACGAGCAGGCAGATCTTGAGGCCTATATCGCCCGATATCTGCCACCGGACGACCCTCGCGAGGAGCACGCGCCACGAGGGCCACGACTGTGACGATCAATAAGTTAGCAATCCTAAAGGCTGTGAAAGCAGCCATTGCGCGTGCGAAGGCGAGCGGGTCTCCCTACGCGCAAGGAAAGGCATACGAACTTCGGGTACTGCTCAGGCTTCTGCGAATCATCGATAGTGCGGGCTACAAGCTCACGTGTACCCCCAAGAAGGCAGGCGTCCTGACATTTGGAGGGGCTCCATGCAAAGCAAACCATCCGCAACACGATTACATCAGTGGATCTACGTCTACCGAGAAGCTCGAGATTCGGGTTTCAGTGCAGGTCACCACGCTAAGCCATAGCTTGAAAGGCGCGACGATGGTCAAAGCGGCTGACCGTCACGAGATTGACGTCGGTGTATATCGTCCGATTACGAGCCGTCGCTATCCTGCATTTACGGAGCTACTTCTTGGGGCCTCGTGCAAGACTGGCGGCTGGCACAAGGCGTACGTCCGCGAGGCGCTAGGTATGCGTAGGGAGCTAGGATTCTTCAGGTCACCCATGATGAGCTCAGCTCCGTGGTTCATCGCAACCGTTCCCTGCGATCCTCCGGTTCCCTTTGTCTTGTACGCAACTAGCGCTGGGTCCGCCGTGTATGCGTCGTTGGCAACTTTGGGGCTCTACGTCGAGCACTACAAGGGTTAGCGGAAACCGGCTTTGGAGTTCGGATCAGCTCAGGTGTTTCGAGAACGATTTCCGCTTTGGGTCGAAAGCACTCATTCCGATATCGCCGTTCTCAATGCTTGGTCACTGACATAGACATAGCACCCTTTCATCCCTCGGCTCATCAGTGTTTTGTAGGTATTCCGGATGATCCGATCCACCCGGTTATGAACCTCGGGGTTGCTCTTGGCCTGCGACTTGTAGCCCCAAATGGAACGGTCCTGCTTTGAGCGCTTGCTGGGGTCGGTAACGATCCGGCCATCGCGCCAAGCCAGGTCGGGGCCGATGATCACGCCTACGTAGTCCATCTCCAGGCCTTGGCTGGTGTGGATGCAGCCGACCTGCTCGACGGAGTTGTCGGCGATGGCCCACAGGCTGCCGTCGCTGCCCAGGTTCCATTGGGCGCGGTAGTCGTGTTCGGGGATTTCAATGTCCCAGGCGTTGGGGTCCTTCTTGCTCTTCCAGTCCCAGCAGTAGCCGGCGACCATGCGCGATTTGTTGTTGGCGCGGTTCTTTTCGCGGATCAGTTGGTGCAGGTCGCGCGGGGAGTCGACGATGCCGAATTCGAAGGCGCCGCGGTCGAAGTCGGTATTGGCGGTTTGGCGGATGCCGAGCAGGTTGTCCAGCCATGCGATGTAGCTGTCCGAGCCGGCGCAGCGGAACTGGGACGACAGTTCGAGCAGGCTGACCTCGGCGTCGAAGTAGGCGGCCCAGCGGCACAGTTCTTCTGTATGGCCGATGTCGGACAGGGTGACTATCTGGTCGTCGTCGACGAAGAACACGGTGCAACGGGCGCTGCGGATCAGCTCCATGACCTGGTTGTCGCCGAGATTGCCGTACAGGCCGCTCTTTTCATTGAGGCGGTGGGCCTCGTCCACCACCAGCACGTCGAAGGTGTTGGGTTCGGTGGTATGGAAACCACTGGAGCCGGTGAACAGGCCGGCGATTTCGTACTTGCGGATATGCCCGGCCAGCTTCTGCGCGTAGACGGCGCGTGGTGCGGCGTTCTTGGAAACGTACTTGGTGGTCAGGCCGCGCTTGGTCAGTTCGACCAGCAGGTTGATGGCCACGACCGATTTTCCGGTGCCCGGGCCGCCTTTGACGATGACGACCTGCTTGCGGGTGTCGCTGGCCTGTGCGGCGCGGGCGAGGCAGTTTTCGTAGACCAGTTTCTGGTCGTCGATCAGGACGAATTCCTTGTTGCCCTTGAGCATGCCGGCAACGCTGTCGGCCAGCATCTTGGAAGGGCGCACGCGGCCGTTTTCGATGCGGTACAGCAGCTCGGCGTTGTCGCCACGCTTGACGTGCTGTTTGATGAAGGTGCGCAGCTTCTGCTTTTCGCTCGGTCCACGCAGGAACACCGGCGCCTTGTCCAGGTGGGCGGCATAGCGTGGATCCATGACGCCGCCATTGTGGACGTGGTTGTGTAGGTAGGCGCAGGGTTTGAGCTGGATGCCTCCTTCGTGCACGGCCGCGTTGAAGCCTTCCAGCAGCGCGGCATAGGACCAGGCTTGGTAACTGGGATGGATGCCTTCGCTTTCTGCCGGGCCGCCGCGCTGGGCAAGGATGATGCCGTCCTTGTCGGTGGCCCTGGACTCGGACCACTGCTTGAGTTCGACGATGATCGCGCGCGGGTCGCTGTCGGCGGCATGACCGCTCAGAATGAAATCGATGCGCTTGTTGCTGTAGGGAATGCCGAACTCGATGCCCACGCCCATGTCATCGGGCAGCTCGTCATCGGCTAGCACGTCCACCATCTGCATCAGCGAATGGCGCCATGCGTGAAATTCCGGGGTCGGGGCATACCGCTTGGTCTTCTGAAGGAAGGCCTGCGCGACGATTTCCTCGATGGCGCTTTCTTCCGAATCCCTTAGGAATCCGGCCCTTGTGGACTGATAGACAATCACGCTGGATCTTTCCCTGATGTTTCCCCGCTCCCGTGAAGCTCGGTGTACTTGTCGCTGCGCCCTTTTGCAAGTTCAACCGGGTATTTCTTCGCGTTGAGCGCGAGTTTGCCGCGCGCGGCGGCAGCCGGGTCGATCTGCAGCACGTCGCACAGGCGCAGCAGATAAAGCAGGACATCGGCAATTTCCGTGCCGACTTGAGCCTTGCGCTCGTCGCTCAGGTTCCGGCTCTGGGTTTCGGTGAGCCACTGGAAGTGCTCCATCAGCTCGCCGGCTTCGATGCTCAGGGCCATGGCAAGGTTCTTGGGGCTGTGGAACTGCTCCCAGTCGCGCTCCTGCGCAAATTGGCGCATGGCAGACTGGAGTTCATGGAGGGCGTCGGGCATGGCATCGAGTTGCTGTAGGAAATTCCTGATAATGGTAATCCGCCATTGACCCCGGTGGGGCCTGCTCGCATGCTGGGCCACGGAGCCTAGAAACTCCTCAAACAGCGGTGCCCACCTCCGACAAACCGGTGGGTTTTTTGTGCCTGCTGTGCAGGTACAACCGACGCGATGCCTGCGTCGGGAGGGCGGTGAATACAACACCCGCAAGGGGAATAAGCCCGCCGTCTGTTTGCGGTTTCTAGCCTCCCGACTTCCCGTCCGCCGTTCG
Organism: Stenotrophomonas sp. Y6; assembly: GCF_022436665.1. Lineage (NCBI taxonomy): Bacteria > Pseudomonadati > Pseudomonadota > Gammaproteobacteria > Lysobacterales > Lysobacteraceae > Stenotrophomonas > Stenotrophomonas sp. Y6. The sequence continues at coordinate 88,247 of NZ_JAKUKB010000004.1, read as the reverse complement.
CGGCGGACGGCCACTTCATGGAAGGAGGCGGCGACGATGGCGAAGCACACGTTGGACGATGAGCGGCCGGGCTACTACCTGCCCGAAGACAGCCAGCAGCGGCTGGTGCGGCTGAGCGACCACATCAAGTTCCTGCTGCGGTTGATGCAGCCGCTGGCGGATGCGGCGGGCGAGCCGGCGCGCGAGGTGCGCCTGGCCGAGGTGGCGTTCTGCCTGGAGTTGCTGGGCGACCAGGTGGACCTGGTGCTGGACGAGGTGTCGTGGCCCGCACGGCGTGCGGCGCAGGCGGGCGTGCCTGCGCGCGATGCGGCGGATCAGGCGCAGGGCTACGCCTTCGGCGTCACGCTGGCGCAGGTGGATGCGCTCGATGGCTGGGTGCGCACGCTGGCCGCGCAGGGCGATGTGCTGGCCACCGGCGATGCCGCGGGGTGGGCGGGCGGCACAGTGCCGTCGATGGGCCGCGCGGTGTTCGATGCGGCGGCGGCCATGCGTGGTGTGCTGGATGCGGTGGAAACGCAGCGGCTGGCAGCCGGCGCGGATGCGAGCCTGCGGGTGGAGGAGGCGCGGGCGGTGTATGCGGTGCCGCGTGCGTTGCCGGCAAGGGTGTCGCGGGACCCGGTGCGGGTGGAGGCGGAGCTGGAATACGGCGATTCCCTGCACTGAGGGAGCGCAGCACGCGCGGGGCGCACGGCCAATGGCCCTGCGCCGGCGTGGGCTCAGGCCGCGGCCAGTTGCTGCAGGTGCGTTGCGAAGCCGCTTTCGTCGCTGGCGGCGTTGATGTGGTCGAAGTAGGTGTACCCGCCGCTGGCGTGGATGCCGGCGGGCAGGGCGTCGCGCGCCTGCGTGTCGGGGACCGGCGTCGCTTCCCTCGGGCGGGGCAAATAGGCGATGCTGCCGTAGCACAAGGGGGAGCGCATGACGCACGCAGAGCACGACGACAAACAGGCGGCGCCGGGCGGCGCGCCGCCCGCCACGCCGATGAACTGGTCGCCGATTCCCGATGTGGGCACGGGCGATGAATCGTGGGTGCTGAACCTGTGGCGGCGCGGGTGCCGCGAGCCGGCGCTGATGTTTTCAGCGGCGTATGTGCTGGTGGGGTTCCTGGGGCTGTGGTCGAGCGCGTGGTTCTACCACGGCTTCGGCATCACCATTGCCGATTACCTGCAAGCCAGCGATTACCTGGTGGCGGGCCTGCGCGACCCGGGCAGTGTGCTGATCTTCGCCATCGGCGTGCTGCTGGCGGTATTGGTGAGCTGGCCGGAGGCGCTGCGCCGCCGTTACCCGGACTATGTGGCCGACCTGCGCCGGCGGCGCTGGTGGGCGCGCATGGCGTTTCCGCAGGCGCGGATCATGACCTGGGACGGCATTGGCATCCACCCCATCACCGGGGTGAGCCTGGTGGTGGCGTCGTTCATGCTGATGGGCTCGGCGGTGTACATGCAGACCAAGGGCGAACTGGTGCGCGAGAAGGGCCGCGGCACGCCGGTACAGGTGCATATGATCGGCGACGCCGCGCCGCGGCCGGGCCAGGCGCGGTTGCTGGGTACCAGCAGCGCCTTTGTCTATCTGTGGTGGCCGGCGCAGCGCCGCGCCGAAGCGGTGCCCATTACCTCGGTGCGGCAGGTGCAGGCCGCGCCCAGGGGAGCGCGCGACGCCGCGGTGGCGGCACCGTCAGCGGCACCGGCACCGGCGGCGACGCCAGCGACGCGCTGAGCCGGGCTGCCCGGTCACGGCCGGCGGGGCAGGGCCACTACGTGCCCGCTGCCGCATGGCCGCACAGGGCCGGCGCCGCAGTGGCGCGTTCAGTGGCTGGTGTGGTGCTTGCGCCCGCTGCCGGATTTCTTGCCACCGCCATCGTGCTTGTTGACCGTGGCCCAGGCGATGCGCTCGGCGGTTCGGGTGCTGGCGCCGCGGGCTTTTTCGCTCTTTTCGATGTGCGCGGCCTGGCGCTTCTGCTTGTCGGTGTAGCTGGATTTGTCGCCCTGGGTCATGGCGGTACTCCCGTGGGTGTGGGCCTGCAGGTATAGGCCGGGCGGCGCGGGGAGAAGGTGAAGCGGCCGTTGCCGGTGTGTTATGCCAGCCCGTGCCCGGCGCTGGCGGGGGGCTTGGCTAGAATGCGGGGACTGCTCCGCTGCCGGACCCATGCTTGATGCGTATCGACCCCGCCGAGATCGAAGCCCTGTTCGACGCCATTCCCAGCGTGCTGTTCTTCGCCAAGGACGTGCAGGGCCGCTATACGCACGTCAACAAGACGATGATGCAGCGGCTGGGGGTGAAGTCGCGCGGCGAGGTCATCGGCAAGCGCGCCGACGAGCTGTACCCGGCGGGCATGAGCGAGGCCTACGTGGCCCAGGACGCGCGCGTGCTGGGCGGCGAGGTGATCGAGAACGTGATGGAGCTGCAGCTGTTCGCCAACCGCCAGCCGGGCTGGTGCCTGACCTGCAAGCGGCCCATCGTGGAGAACGGCAGGGTGGTGGGGCTGATTGGCATCTCGCGCGACCTGGGCCAGCGCGGCGGGCTGGAATCGCAGTACGAGCCGCTGCGGCTGGCGCTGGATTACCTCAACACGCACTACGCTGAAAACGTGCGCATGCAGACCCTGCTGGACATCACCGGGTTCTCGCTGAGCAAGCTGGAGCGCAGTTTCCGCAAGGTGTTCCAGATGACGCCGCAGCAGGTGCTCACGCGCCTGCGCATCCAGATCGCCCTGCACCTGCTGCACGGGCAGGACAGCGTGGCCAGCATCGGCCAGGCCTGCGGCTTTACCGACCAGAGCGCGTTCACCCGCAAGTTCAAGGCCGAGGTGGGCATGGCCCCACGCCAGTACCGGGCGATGATCGCGGCGCGGCAGCAGGAAACCGCCGCGCCGGAGTGACGTCCGGCTGTGCGCTGCGGCGCAGGGTTCCAGCCTGCGGCTATGCAGGCAAAGAGGCAGGCTGCGCGTGGGCGCACGCCACAAGCCGATGCCGGGTTGAAGAAGAGCGGTTGCTGGGGCCGGTGATGGGCGGGGGCGCGGCGGTGGTGCCGCGCTTCAGCCGGCGTAGCCCGCGCGCGGTTCCTGCACCTGGCCGCCGGCGTCGATGCGGATGCGCGGGCGCAGCCAGGCGGCGAACTCGGCTTCGCTGGTGGCGCCTTCGGCCAGGCCCAGCATGGCGATGTACTTCTCTTCGTCGGTCGCGGTCAGCTGGCCGTCGTTGAGGGCGATGAACACGCGGTAGCAGACATGCGCGGTGCGCTTGTTGCCATCGACGAACGGATGGTTGCGCGCCAGGCCGTAGGCCAGGCTGGCGGCAAGATCGGCCAGGTCTGGCGGTGGCTCGCCATAGGCGTGCAGCTGCTGCGCGCGCGCGAGCGCGGAGTCGAGCAGGGCGTCGTCGCGCACGCCGATGCCGCCGCCATGTTCGGCGAGCTGGCGGTCGTGGATGGCCAGTGCCAGTGGCTTGCTGATCCAGCGGATCATGGCCGCCTCACTGCGCCAGCTTGTGCAGCACCTGGCGGTCTTCGCGCATGATCGCCTCGGCCACCTCCATCTGCGCGGCAAGCTCCGGGTCGAATACGGTCAGGCGGATGCCGTCGGGCGTTTCCAGCGCATGCAGCTCGTCGCCTTTTTCCAGGCGCAGGCGTGCAAGCAGTTCCTTGGGCAGGATGATGCCGGACGAGTTGCCGATGCTGGTGATCTTGAGCTTCATGGTGGGACTCTGCTGTTTGTTATAACGGACGTTATCACCGGGTGGCCGGGTGGACAAGCGGACTACCGGGTGCGCCGGCCGTAGGCGCGCGCCGCATGTGCCCGTCAGAAGTACGGCCGCAAAGCAAACGGCCCGCTTGCGCGGGCCGTTGCCTTTTACCTTGTGTCGCGGCCCGGTCAGGCCTCGACGTCTTCCTTGTAGGCATCCACCGGGATGCAGGCGCACATGATGTTCTTGTCGCCGTAGACGTTGTCCACGCGCGCCACCGGCGGCCAGTACTTGGACTGCTTGAGCGACGGCAGCGGGAACGCCGCCAGCTCGCGCGGGTAGGCGTGGGTCCACTGGCTGGCCGACACCGCGGTGGCGGTGTGCGGGGCGTGCTTGAGCGGGTTGTCCTCGCGGTCCAGGCGGCCGTCCTCGATCGCGCGGATTTCCTCGCGGATCTGGATCATCGCGTCGATGAAGCGGTCCAGTTCGTACTGCGATTCGCTTTCGGTCGGCTCGACCATCAGCGTGCCGGCCACCGGGAAGCTCAGGGTCGGGGCGTGGAAGCCGAAGTCGATCAGGCGCTTGGCCACGTCCTCGGCGCCGATGCCGGAGGTCTTCTCCAGCGGCCGCACGTCGAGGATGCACTCGTGCGCCACCAGCCCGTTGCGGCCGGTGTACAGGGTCTTGTAGTGCGGGGCCAGGCGCTTGGCGATGTAGTTGGCGTTGAGCAGCGCGACCTGGGTGGCCTTGCGCAGGCCGGCCGCGCCCATCATCGCGATGTACATCCAGCTGATGGGCAGGATCGAGGCGCTGCCGAAGGTGGCGGCCGAGACCATGGCGCCGTTGCCCACGCCCTGGGTGCGCAGGCCGTCGGCGACCAGCGCGCCCGGCAGGAACGGCGCCAGGTGCGACTTGACCGCGCACGGGCCCACGCCCGGGCCGCCGCCGCCGTGCGGGATGCAGAACGTCTTGTGCAGGTTCAGGTGCGATACGTCCGAGCCCCACTTGCCGGGCTTGGCCACGCCGACCAGCGCGTTCATGTTGGCGCCGTCGGTGTACACCTGGCCGCCGTGCTGGTGGATGATCTGGCAGATCTCCACCACCTCTTCCTCGAACACGCCGTGCGTGGACGGGTAGGTCATCATGATCGCGGCCAGGCGGTCGCTGTACTTCTCGGCGTTGGCGCGGATGTCCTCGACGTCGACGTTGCCGTTGGCGTCGGTCTTGGTGACCACCACCTTCATGCCGCACATCTGCGCCGAGGCCGGGTTGGTGCCGTGCGCCGAATCCGGGATCAGGCAGATGTCGCGGTGGCCCTCGCCGCGCGAGGCGTGGTAGGCGCGGATCGCCAGCAGGCCGGCGTATTCGCCCTGTGCGCCGGAGTTCGGCTGCAGGCTCACCGCGTCGTAGCCGGTGCATTCCACCAGCATCGCTTCCAGCCCGTCGATCAGCTCCTTGTAGCCCTGGGCCTGGTCGGCCGGGGCCAGCGGGTGGATGTTGGCGAACTCCGGCCAGGTCACCGGGATCATCTCGGCGGTGGCGTTGAGCTTCATGGTGCACGAGCCCAGCGGGATCATCGTGCGGTCCATCGCCAGGTCCTTGTCGGCCAGCGAACGCAGGTAGCGCAGCAGTTCGTGCTCGCTGTGGTGGGTGTTGAACACCGGGTGGGTCAGGAACGCGGACTGGCGCACCAGGCCGGCCGGCAGCGCGTCGGCGGTGGCCGCGTCCAGCGCGTCCACGTCGACGCGGGCGCCGAACAGCGCGCCCAGCGCCACGATGTCATCGCGGGTGGCGGTTTCGTCCAGGCTGATGCCCACCGCCGCGCTGTCGATCACGCGCAGGTTGTAGCCGGCGGCCACGGCCTTGGCCTGCAGCGCGGCGGCGTCGACGTTGCGCACGTGCAGGGTGTCGAAGAAGTGCTCGCCCACGTCCACGCCGTTGCCGCGCAGCGCCGCGGCCAGGAGGGTGGCCAGGCGGTGGGTGCGGCGGGCGATGCGGGTCAGGCCTTCCGGGCCGTGGTAGACGGCGTACATCGAGGCCATCACCGCCAGCAGCACCTGCGCGGTGCAGATGTTGGAGGTGGCCTTCTCGCGGCGGATGTGCTGCTCGCGGGTCTGCAGGGTCAGGCGGTAGGCCGGCTTGCCTTCGGCGTCGACCGACACGCCGATCAGGCGGCCCGGCATGGAGCGCTTGTAGGCGTCGCGGCAGGCCATGAACGCGGCGTGCGGGCCGCCGAAGCCGAACGGCACGCCGAAGCGCTGGCTGTTGCCGACCACGATGTCCGCGCCCCATTCGCCGGGGGCGGTGATCAGGGTCAGTGCCAGCAGGTCGGTGGCCACCGCCACCAGGCCCTGGCGGGCATGCACGGCCTCGACCAGCGCCTTGTGGTCGCCGATGTGGCCGAAGGTGTCCGGGTACTGCAGCAGCACGCCGAAGCAGTCGGCGTCCAGCGCTTCGGCCGGGGTGCCCACGCGCAGGGTGATGCCCATCGGCTCGGCGCGGGTGCGCAGCAGCTCCAGGGTCTGCGGGTGCACCGCGTCATGCACGAAGAACACGTCCGACTTGGACTTGGCCGAACGCTTGGCCAGGGTCATGGCTTCGGCCGCAGCAGTGGCTTCGTCCAGCAGCGAGGCGTTGGCGATCTCCATGCCGGTCAGGTCGGCGACCATCTGCTGGAAGTTGATCAGCGCTTCCATGCGGCCCTGCGAGATTTCCGCCTGGTACGGGGTGTAGGCGGTGTACCAGGCCGGGTTCTCGAGGATGTTGCGCAGGATCACGTTCGGCGTATGGGTGCCGTAATAGCCCTGGCCGATGAAGCTGCGCAGCACCTTGTTCTTGCTGGCGATGGCGCGGATCCTGGCCAGCGCCTGCACTTCGGTCAGCGACTCGGGCAGGGCCAGCGGGGCGGGCGACTTGATCGCGCCGGGGACGATGGCGTCGGTCAGCGCGTCGAGCGAGTCATGGCCGACCACGCGCAGCATCTGCGCGATTTCGGCATCGTTGGGGCCGATATGGCGGTCGACGAAGGCGGAGGCGTGTTCGAGTTCGCGCAGCGAAGGCGTGTTCTGGTGCATGACGGACGTCCGGAGGTGGCGTGCGGGGCTGGGGCGGCGGCCGCATGCCCTCCGGCAGCGGTTCCGCGCACGCGGCACCACGGCCGGCAAGCCGGTGGCTCGCCTCGTGCCCCTCTGTCCTTTTGCCTGAGAGTTTGGAAGGCGCGACCTGCGGGTCGCGCGCCTCGTGCACCTTCGGCGCCGGATTGAACCGGTCTCTCCAGAGTTTTGACGCAGGTGGTATCGGGCCTGAGCGATTGCGGGCGTTTGCGCCTTCGGCAGCGATGAACCGCTTCTCCCACCGTGTAGCGCGCCGATTATAGCCGTTGCCCCGGGCGGCCGGCGCGGTCGCCAGGCTGAACGGGCCACGCCGCCGGCGCGTGCCGGGCACCGGTGCGCGTGGCGTCGCGGCGGCGGCGGGCCTATCATGTGCGGCTTCCCGTTGTTCCCAGGCGCCGCCCGCACAGGGCCGGCGCCCGTCGTGCGTCGCCGCGCACGCCCCGCCGGATACGCCATGACCACCGCTTCGCCGTCCACCCGCCGCCTGGCCCTGCTGCTCGCCGGGCTGTCCATGTTCGGGCCGTTTTCCATCGACACCATCTTCCCGGCGTTCCCGCTGCTGGCGCGGGAGCTGGCGGTGGACGAGGTGGCGGTGCAGCAGACCATCAGCGTCTACCTGCTGTTCTACGGCCTGATGAGCCTGGCGCACGGCCCGCTGTCCGATGCCTGGGGGCGCAAGCGGGTGATCCTGGGCGGGCTGGTGCTGTTCACCGCCGCCTCGGTCGGCTGCGCGCTGTCCACCCACCTGGGCACGCTGCTGGTGTTCCGCGCGCTGCAGGGCGTTTGCGCCGGCGTCGGCATGATCGTCGGCCGCGCGGTGATCCGCGACCTGTACCACGGCCCGGACGCGCAGCGGCTGATGAGCCAGGTGTCGATGATCTTCGGCATCGCACCGGCCATCGCCCCGATCATCGGCGGCTGGATCCTGCTCGGCGGCGGCGACTGGCCGCTGATCTTCTGGTTCCTGGTGGTGTTTTCGCTGCTGCTGGTCGCCGCTACCGCGCGCTGGCTGCCGGAAACGCACCCGGCCACGGCGCGCACGCCGCTGTCGCCGCGCGGCCTGCTGCGCGACTACCTGCGCATCGGCTTCAACCCGCGCTTCCTGCGCCTGGCGCTGGCTGGCAGCGTCAACTTCGGCGGCATTTTCCTGTACATCTCCTCGGCGCCGGTGTTCGTGATGCAGCACCTGCGCCTGGGCGAGGGCGGCTTTGCCTGGTTGTTCATTCCCACCATCGGCGGCATGACCACCGGCGCGTTCCTGTCCGGGCGCATGGCCGGGCGTACCGTGCCGGTGCGGCAGATCAGCATCGGCTTCGCCTGCTGTGCGCTGTCGGCGGCGCTGAACATCGCCTACGCCGCCTCGGTGGTGCAGCTGCAGCTGCCGTGGGCGGTGCTGCCCATCTTCCTGGGCGGGCTGGGCATGGCGCTGATCTTCCCGGTGCTGGCGCTGGCGGTGCTGGACATGTACCCGCAGCAGCGCGGCCTGGCCTCGTCGCTGCAGGCCTTCGTGCAGCTGATGATCAGCACCCTGGTGGCCGGCGTGGTGTCGCCGCTGCTCAGCGGCAGGCCGCTGCACCTGGCGCTGGGCATGGCCGGATTCATGCTGCTGGGCTTCGCGTTCTGGTACTGGGAACACCGCCGCGAGCGCCACCTGGCCGGCCCGCACATGCACGTCTAGCCGGCCTCCATTCCCGCCTCACCCCGACTGCGTCATTCTCCCCCTACCGGCCAGCATGGCCGCCACCGGAAGCTGCCACCATGTCCATCCATTCCAAGGGCCGCCGCGAGGCGAAGAAGAAGCTGGCCGAGCGCGAGCGCAACCAGGCCGCGGCCAACCCGGCGCCGAAGCCCGCGGTGGAACCGCACGCCGAACTGCGCGACCAGCAGCGCACCCTGCTGGCCGGCATCGTCCGCCGCGACGGCGAGTGGGTGCTGGGCATGGACGGCAGGATCGCCGGCGAAACCTCCAGCGCCGCCCGCGTGCTGGCGCTGATCATGCAGGCTGCCGAACTGCACGAACGCAGCGGCACCCCGGTGCGGCTGATGTACTCCGATGCGCTGAAGGACGCCGCGCATGCCGAGGCGGCGGAGCAGGGCATCGACTTCGACACCTGGAAGCGCAACCTGGCCACGGAGCTGGGCCTCGGCGCGAAGGACGCCGTGGCCACGCATTGAGTTGTTGATGCGGGTGAACGGACAAGGGCGCCGGGTGGCGCCCTTGTTGTTTCCACCGGCAGCGCGCGGCGGTGGGCTGGCCGGGCTATGCCATGCCGGCGCCCACCGTGGCCCGCACCGGGATGCCGGCCGGGTCGAAATCCTCCAGGCAGAACACGTTGATGCCGTAGTGGTCCGGGGTGACGCGCTTGCGATGGAACGGGTAGATGCCGCAGGTCCGGCAGAAGTAGTGCGTGGCGGTGAAGGTGTGGAATTGATACGCCGACAGCTGCTCCTGGCCCGCGAGCAGGCGGAAGTCGCTTTCGTGCACCTTCACCATCAACGCGTTCTTGCGGCGGCAGATGGAGCAGTCGCAGGTCGTGAGCTCGGGAAAGTCGCTGGTGATCTCGAAGCGGACGGCGCCGCAGTGGCAGCTGCCGGTGCAGGTGGTTCGGGGGCGGGTGGACATGTGGGCAGTTGAAGGGCGAGTGGTCGGGGCAGACTAACGCCAACCGGGCCGGGCGGTCGCGCGGGCCGGCGCACACCGGAGCCCGGCAGCAGATGCCCGGGCATTGCGTGCCAGCGCCGGCCCTCTGTTGCGTCACACGGCGAAGCCCGCGACCGCGGTATGGGGATCGCCACGACGCGTAGCCCGTTCCTTCTCCGGGAGCCGCCGGATACCCGCGCGCCACGTCGCGCTGCGGAAGCTGCCGGCGTTGGCACAGGTGCCGGAACGACTCAGGTTTGGCCTGTCCCGGGTATCAGCGTTGACCAACCCAGCGGGCTGGGAAACACCGGCACGGCGTTGCCCAGACATGGGCGATGGCCCACCGCTGGACGTGTTTCCGGCCGCCGCCAACCCGCACGCCCTGGGGCGGGTACCTGCACGGGAAGCGCCGCCCGTTGGCGGACATCCACGGCGATGATCGCGTTCCTCATCCAGGCAACGGGCGCACGCGCGGACGACAATCAGTGAAGCCAGTGCGCCCATGCCCTGGTCAGCAGGAAGGCAGTGCCGGCATACCCCGCCGCGGCCATCATCCACACCCGGTGCGGGGCGCGTGCCTGCTGCAGCAGCCAGACCCCGCCCAGCAATGACAGCACGAACATGATGGCCGCCATCACATAGGCCTGCGGGGCGGGTACGAAGACCGACCAATGGCCGCGCTTGTTCGACGTGGTGAATCCGTGCCCCGCAAGAATCAGGCACCCGCCTGCAAGCGCGAAGAATGCGAGGGAGAAAACGGCGGCGAACTGTGCCTTGCGCATGGGACGCCTGCGTCAGCGCTGGGCCGGGCCGCGACGGGGTCGCGATGGCAATGGGCGTCGAGCTGCCACGGTCAGGTCCCGGCTCAGCATGCACGACGGTAGTGCAGGGCGACCGCGCCGCAGCGCAGTGGCTGCGCCGACACCCGTTCGAGTCGTCGCGAGGCGGGCAGCCCACCCGCGTACAGGGTGGGACCATGGCCGGCGATCCTGGGATGGACGAGGAACCGGTACTCATCGATCAGGTCCAGCCGGTCCAGCGCGTTCGCCAACATGCCACTGCCCAGGAGCACTCCGCGCGGCGTGGCGTCCTTCAGTTGCTGCACGCCCGTGCGCAGATCGCCGGCGATGCGGTGGCTGTTCGCCCAGGAGAAATCCGTTCGCTTCGCCGATACCACGTACTTCGGTTTGGCCTGCAGTTTGACCGCCCACTCGCGCATCGATGCGGGCGCCTCCACCTCGCCGCGGGCCACTGCCGGCCAGTGGCTTTCCATCATCTCGTAGGTGACACGCCCCCACAGCATCGCGCCGCTCTCGTCCATCAGCCGGGTGAAGAAGGCATGCGTCTCGTCGTCGACTATGCCCTCGCGGTGGTCGATGCAGCCGTCCAGGGTGAGGTTCATGCTGAAGATCAGAAGTCCCATGGTGCCCTCCGTGCGCGGTGCGTGGTGACCTTGTTCTGCCTACCTGCTGCTGCGCTTGCATGATAGATGCGAACTCGCCGGGTTGCAGATACGGCCTCTGGTAGCGCTGGATACAAGTACCTGGCGAACTTCAACCCTGCTTCATACCTGGTGCCGCGGAGCGTCGGCCTGGACGAACGGCCGCGCGGCTCACCTTGTGGCTACGAGACCACGACCGCCGACTGGATTGGTTTCAACATGCTCGCTGAAGCCGGTGATATATGGCCTGGCTCGCTTGATGGCGTCCTGCACGGCAGGGAGCGTCAGCGAATTCGCGTGATGCTCCTTGCTGTCCCAGACCTCAGTCACCCAGATCGCGTTGGCATCTGCCGGGTCTTCAGCCACGACATAGCTCAGGCAGCCGGGCATGGCGTTCACGCCTTCAAGTAGTGCGGCAACGACCGCAGGGCGCTGGCCCGGTACGACGTCGATCTTTCCAATGAGACCGTACATTGGTGCTTTCTCCGCGCTGGTGGCGATTGAAGGTAGTGCCGATGAGGCAACGCCCATGGCACTGGCAAGCAGGAATTCGCGGCGGCTGACATCTTTCATGGGGTGCGCCTGATGTCTGGGTAAGACAGAGCTGCGAAGCGGGTTCGGGGCGCCGGATTGTTGGGCCTCTGCCCGTTGGTCACCAGTGAGGCAAACATGCGTCAAGGGTGCACGCAGCCATTGTACTGCCACCCGTTGACCGCAAGCCCGTAATACCCGGCGCCGCAAATGTCGCGATGAGTCGCGAGCGATGAAAAGCCACGAGTACGAAGAGTGCGGACACCCTGTATGTCGATCCCTCGCCCTGGCGTGCGCTTGTGTCCGTATGGGGCCCGCATCAACGGCAATGCCCTGCGCCCGGTGGAGGCCAGTCTGTGGCCGCGATGTCCCCCTCTTTGGGTAGCACGACGATTTGGAGTCCAATTTCCAATTAGGTGAAGATTGGATGTGAAGAGATGGTTTGCCGAAGAGCAGGTCATAGGCTTCCCGCGTGAGGCTGTAGCGGGCATGGCGGTGAAGGACCTGTGCCGGCGGTATGGATTCAGCGAGGCATCCTACCTGCGGCGCAGCAGGTTCGGCGGCATGAGCGCGCCGGGGGTCAAGCAACTCAAGGGGCTGGAGGCCGAGAACAGGTGGTTGAGGAAGCTGCTGGCCGAACAGTTGTTCGAGAACGGCGTCCTCAAGGACGCCCTGCGAAGAAAGGGATGGCCGCATCGGCTCCCTTCGTTGCAACGCACCGGCCTTTCGTTGTCACGCCATCGGGCTGCCGGCTTTTGCCCTGCACCTGGCACCCGCCCCAGGCGGCGCGAGCTGGCCCCCGGACGCGCCTATAACACCGGCATCAGCTGGATCATCGGCAGGTAGGCCGAAACGAGCGCCAGCGGCACGCCCACGATCAGGATGAGCAGTCCGGATACCCCCGCGGCGATCGCGCGGCTGGCCTTGCCCGGCCAGCACAGCCGGATCAGTAGCACCAGCGCCGGGGCGAGCCAGATGGCGGGGTAGAAGCGCGTGGCGAGCCGGGTCGGCAGTGGCAGGTCGGTGCCGCGCAGGGTGAACGCGGTGAAGGTGTCGGTGAACTGCGGGTAGACCACCATGCCAATCACGCTGATGGCCACGGCGGCCAGCACGCTGGCGATCAGGCCGGTGAGCAGCCACACGGTGTCTCTGGACAATCCGGGCGCGGCTTGGGCGCGGGGCAGCTCGGGTGGTCTGCTTGCGGGGGAGTCGGTCATGGGGCGTCTACGGGGCGTCGCGTTGGCATGCGCTGCATGCGCGGAAGGAGGTGAACGAAGGGCGCCTTGCCGGCGCCCTTCGTTTTGATGCCTGAACCGGAACCGGGGTTACGGCGCGGCCGGCTTCACCGGCTGCGCGGGACCGGCCTGCCAGCCACACATCTGGCCTTCGTTCTGCTGCTTGAGCCACTCCTGCAGCGGGGCGAAGTACTCCAGCATGGGCGCGGCGTCGAGCTTGTCGGTGCCGGTCAGTTCCTTGAGCGTGGCCTGCCACGGCTGGCTGGCGCCCTTGCTGAGCATGGCCCAGTACTTCTGCCCGGCTTCCTTGTTGCCGTAGAAGGTGCACTGGTTGAGCGGGCCGGTGTAACCGGCGGCGTCGCACAGGCCCTTGTAGAACTGGTACTGCAGGATGCGCGCCAGGAAGTAGCGCAGGTACGGGGTGTTGCCCGGCACGTGGTACTTGGCGCCGGCGTCGAAGAATTCCTCGCCGCGTGCGCTGGCCGGGGCCACGCCCTGGTACTGGGCCTTCAGTTCCCACCACTTCTGGTTGTACTGCTCGGGCTTGATCGAGCCGTCGAACACGCCCCAGCGCCAGCGGTCGATCATCAGCCCGAACGGCAGGAACGACACGCCGCTCAGGGCCATGCGCATCTGCGCGTTGATGGTGGCCTCGCGGCTTTCCTGCGGCTTGTCGACCAGGCCGATGGAGTTCAGGTACTGCGGGGTCATCGCCAGCACGATGGTGTCGCCGATGGCTTCGTGGAAGCCATCGTTGGCACCGCCCTGGAACAGCGGCGGCAGCGGGTTGTAGGCCAGGTCGTAATAGATGTGGCCCAGCTCGTGGTAGATGGTGGTGAAGTTCTCTTCGGTGGGGGTGATGCACATCTTGGTGCGCACATCCGGGCCCACGTCCTTGCCGTCGCCGCCCATGTTCATGTCCCAGGCGCTGGCGTGGCAGACCACGTTGCGGTCCAGCGGCTTGATGAACTGGGTGTTCTGCCAGTAGCTCGGCGGCAGCTTGGGCATGCCCAGCGACACGTAGAAGTCCTGCGCGCGCTCGGTCATCTGCCGCGCGGTGGCCAGCTCGGCCTCGCGCTGGGCCTTGAAGCGGGCGGCGACGTCGGCGTTGGCGCCGGCCTTGGCCAGCGCCGCGCTCAGGTTGCCCTGGTGCTGCTTCTCGAGCGCGGCGGTGATGTCCAGGCTGCCGGCGCCGGGGTAGGGCTGCAGCTGGTCCCACAGGTTGCTCCAGTCCTGCTGCCACATGTTGCCGGTCAGGTGCGCGGCGATCAGGCCACCGCCGACCTCGGCCTTGTCCTTGCCGTACTCCTTGTCCAGCTTGGCGCGGGTGTAGCAGTGCAGCTGTTCGTACAGCGGCTTGACCTGCTCCCACAGGCGGTCGGTTTCCGGGCCAACCTGTTCGGCCGGCATGTCGTAGCCGCTGCGCCACATCTGCCCGGCATCGGCATAGCCCAGTTCGCGCGCGCCTTCATTGACCAGTTCGACGAAGCGCTGGTACGGCTTGCGCGAGGCCACGGCGGTGGAGTGCCAGCCCTGCCAGGCGTCGAGCTGCTTGTCGTAGTCGTGCGAGCGCGCCAGTACCTGCTCCAGCTCGCCGAGCTGGCGGCAGTTCTGCTGGTCGCCTTCGCCGGTGCAGTAGGTGCCGGCGCCGTAGTCGCCCTCCAGCTTGGTGGCGATGGCGGCCAGCTCGGCCAGCTTGGCCGGGTCGCGCGGGGCGGGCATGGCGGTCATCAGCTTGAGCAGGTGCAGGGCACGCCGGGTGTCCTCGCTCATCGGCTGGCCGTCGTACTTGCCGGCCTGTTCGATCCAGCCGTTGAGCGTGGTCAGCCAGCGCTCGTTGGCCTTGGCCGCCACGCGCGCGGAATCGTCGTTGATGTAGGTGGACGACAGCCACTGCGCCGAGGTCATTTCCGGGTACATCGCCTTGAACTCGGCATTGATCCGGGCGACGAACTGGTCGGCGCTTTCGGCCGGCGCGGCCTGTGCCGTCGGTGCAGCGGTGTCGGTGGCGGCTTCCTTCTTGCAGGCGGCCAGCGACAGCACGCCGGCGCTCACGGCAAGGGCCAACAGCAGGTGACGTTGTTTCACGCGATTCCCCGGTGGTATTGGATCGGCGAAGGCTAGAGGGCCGCGGCGGCCGCGGCAAGGGGGTGGGTCAGCGCTTGAGTGCCATCAGCAGCACGCCGCCGCCGATCATCGCCACGCCCAGCCATTCGCGCCATGCCAGGCGCTCGTGCAGGAAGGCGAAGGCGAACACCGCCACCAGCACCACGCTGAGCTTGTCCACGGGCGCCACCTGCGAGGCGGGACCGCGTTGCAGGGCGCGGAAGTAGCACAGCCACGAGGCGCCGGTGGCCAGCGCCGAGAGCAGCAGCCACAGCAGGGTCCTGCCGGGCAGCGCCAGCGGGTTGCTCCACTTGCCGGTGGCAGCCACGAACAGGCCCAGCACGGCGACGATGGCGATGGTACGCAGCAGCATCGCCAGGTCGGCATCGACCTGCTGCAGGCCGAGCCTGGCGAAGATCGCGGTCAGCGCGGCGAAGGCCGCCGACAGCAGCGCCCAGGGCAGCCATTGCGGAAAGGTGGCCATGGTGGGTTCTCGCAATGCCGGTTGGATGATCCCGCGGCGCTTTGCCGCGGGAACGACGGGCGTCGCTGCCGCGGCGGGACCGGTTGCTAGCCTTCGCACCCGGCGAACAGGTCGCGCTCGCGCTCGTACACCGAGGTGGTGACCTGCATCAGCCCCAGTACCGAGGGGAACAGGTTGTCGTGGTCGCTGCGCTGGCGCGCACGCTCGCGCAGGCACTGCAGGTCCAGTCCGCGGCTGGCGGCGAACTGCGGGGAGAACCACATCACCATAGGCACCCGGGTCTGTTCGTCCGGTGCGATGGCGTACGGCACGCCATGCAGGTACAGCCCCTTCTCGCCCAGCGATTCGCCGTGGTCGGAGAGGTAGATCATCGCCGTGTCGTAGTCCTGCAGGTCGCGCAGGGTGGCGATGGTGCGGGCCAGGAAATGGTCGGTGTAGCGGATGGCGTTGTCGTAGCTGTTGACGATCTGG
Source organism: Stenotrophomonas sp. Y6 (assembly GCF_022436665.1). NCBI lineage: Bacteria > Pseudomonadati > Pseudomonadota > Gammaproteobacteria > Lysobacterales > Lysobacteraceae > Stenotrophomonas > Stenotrophomonas sp. Y6. Next base: position 72,548 of record NZ_JAKUKB010000004.1, on the reverse strand, counting down.
CCGCGGCTGCACTTGCCCAGGTCCGGGGTGTCGCAGGTCGGCACGAACTGGCGGAACGCCGCCGGGTAACGCTGGAAATAGCTGGGACCGTGGTTGCCCAGCTGGTGCAGGACGACCACGCGGTCGCCCGGCCTGGCACGCACCTGCGCGGCCAGGTCGTCGAGCAGGATCTCGTCCATGCAGCGGCCATCGGCGCACAGTCCGGGCTTGGTGGCGTCGTCCAGCCGCTGGGTCTCAAGCCCTTCGCACACGCCCTTGCAGCCGGACTGGTTGTCGCGCCACAGCGTGGCGATGCCGGCATGCTGGAGCACGTGCAGCAGCGACTGGTGCGCGCGGATCTTCTTGGCGTCGTAGTCGTGGCGGCCGAACGGCGAGAACATGCACGGCAGCGATACCTCGGTGCTGGTGCCGCAGGCATGCATGTCCGGGAAGTTGATCACCCCGGCCTTGGCCAGCTCCGGCGTGGTCTGGCGGGCGTAGCCGTTGAGGCCCCAGTTCTGCGCGCGCACGGTCTCGCCGACCACCAGCACCAGCAGGCGCGGCTTGCTGTCGGCCGCGCGCGGCGTGGCCTTGGCATCGGTGCCAAGCGGCAGCTTGGGCTGGTTCTTGATCGGGTTGGAGCTGACCAGGTTCTGCTTCAGTGCGATCAGGTAATTCGCCGGCGTGGCCAGGTAACGGACCTCGCGGTGGTTGCGCATCAGCGCCGATACGTTCTGGAACGAGGCCAGCGTGCCGGCACCGGACACCACCACCACGCCCACCAGGAACAGCAGCCGCCACAGCAGGGCGCGGGTCCAGCTGCGGCGGCGCAGGCGCAACCGCCACAGCAGCACGCAGGGCACCAGCGCATACACCAGCAGCGGCAGGAGCAGCGCCGGGGTCATCAGCTCGCGCGACTCCTTGTGGTCGGTGGCCAGCACGTTGCGCAGCATGTCCGCGTCCAGATAGACGTTGAAGCTGTTCATGTAGTGCGTGGCGAAGGCCGTGGTGACGAACAGGATCGTCAGCAGCACCTTGGCGTTCCAGCGCCACACCAGCAGGCCCAGCAGCAGCGCGTGCACGCCCATCAGCAGGGCGAACAGCGACACCGCGAACAGCACGCTGCCGGGGTTGGTGGCCAGGGCGTCGCGCCAGAACAGGCCGTTGCAGGCCAAGGCGAAGAACGCGCTCGACAGCAGGATCAGCGTTTCGGTGGAGATTTCCGGGCGCCAGCGGCGCAGCCGTGCGAATGCGCTGGTCGATGCCGGCAGATGCGGTGAAGCCGTACTCATGCGTGGGTTTCTTCCTTGAACGGGGTGGCCTTGGCCGGTGGGAACATCAACAGGTAAAGCAGCACCGCCACGGTCCAGCTGACCGCCAGCGACCACACATCATGCGAGAAAAAGTGCGCGCCGCGCAGCTGCTGGGAAATGCCGAACAGCAGCCCGGTGGCCACCGCCACGGCGAGCGCGGCCCAGCGCCAGCGCGGGCGTACCTGCAGGGCGAAGAAGTACAGCGCCACCCAGCCGTAGCCGGCGCTGGCATGGCCGGCCGGGAAGCAGGCGGCGTGGCCGAGCACCACCGGGCGCGGCTCGAACAGGCCGATGAACGGGCGCAGGCCGCCGTAGCGCTCCAGGTCCCAGGGGCAATCCATCTGGGTCATGGACTTGAGCAGGGCGACCACGCCGGTGGACAGGCCCACCGCCAGCAGCAGGTACAGCAGCGGCCGGCGCAGGGGCTTCCAGCGGGTGTCCAGGCAGGCGCGCAGCAGCGCCAGCATCACCAGCACCGCGGCCAGGGTGCTCAGGTTCTTGCCGCCGCGGTGGATGACGTGGGTGGTCCACCAGGCATCGCGGAACGCCCAGTGGCCGCCTTCCCAGCGGTAGAGCTGGTCGGCCAGCCACTGGTCGCCGTTGCCGGCCATCAACACCAGGCTGGCGGCCACGGCCAGCAGCAGCGGGAGCAGCAGGTGGCGGGCCAGGAAGCCGCGCCGGGTGGCGGCAAGGCCGGGCGCGGGCAGCACATACGGGGGCGGCGAGGACGGGATGGCAGGCACGGATGCGGAGCCTTCGACGATGAATGGCCGCATGGTGGTGGCGGCCATGTCGGAGAGTGGTCGGAGGCCCGTTGCCGCGGCGTTAACCCCGCCCCGCGTTCAGTCCTCGTCGGTCTCGCCGGCCGTTCCCGCGACCTGGCCGTGGGTGGCGGCCACGCAGGCGGTATCCAGCGCGGTGCCCGGCAGCAGCTGCCACTGGTTGCGGTTGGCGCTGCCGATGTCGATCACCGCGGCCGGGTCGGCGCAGGGGGTCATGGCCTGCTTGAGGACAAACAGCCAGCGCCGTTCCGGGGCGGCGGCCACCCACTGCCCGGCCATCTCCCACTGTTCGGGCCACGGCCGCTTAAAGCCGAAGTCCATCGCCTGCGGGTGGGTCTGCAGCAGGTTCTGCTCACGCCAGGCGACCATGCCCAGTTCGCCGTCGCCGATGCGCTGGCGCACCTTGTCCATGACCGCCGAGGCCGAGCTGTAGGGGTCCAGGGCCGGCATCAGCCCCAGTCCATACATCGTCCACAGCAGCACCGTGGCCAGCACCGCGGCCAGCCCGGCGCGGCGCAGGCGCAGCGTCGCCACCAGCACCAGCGCGGCAATGCCGAAGCCCAGCAGCCAGGCGCCGACCCGTGGGACTACCGCCGGGTCGATCGCGCGTTTGGCCGCGCTGCGCTGCGCCCAGCCATCGGCGTGCTGCAGTGCGTCGTAGCCGACCGCCAGCATCGCCACCGCCAGCAGCGCCACGTACAGCAGCAGCGCCCAGCGCACGCCGGTCCGGCGCAGCAGGCCGGCCAGCAGCGGCGCGGCCGCCACCGCCAGCGCCGGCAGCATCGGCAGGATGTAGACCTCGCGCTTGCCGGGGCTGGCGCTGAAGAACAGCAGCACCAGCAGTGCCCAGCCCAGCAGCACGATGTAGCGCGGGTCGGCGCGGCGCAGCCGCCGCCACCAGGCCGGCACCAGCCACGGCAGCAGCAGGCTGCCCGGCAGCCACAGCGTGGCGATCACCTGCAGGTAGTACCAGGCCGGCTGGTGGTGGTGCCAGGCGTTGGCGTAGCGGGTGCCTGTCTGCTTGAACAGCAGTTCGTGGGCGTAGGACTGCAGGCCGGGGTCGGGGTTGTTCAGCAGGGCAATGCCCAGCGGCGCCAGCCACACCCCGGTACCGGCAATGAACAGCGGCAACAGCAGCCACCAGCCCCAGCCGCGCCCGGCGCCGGGCGCGCCGGGGTGGCGCCAGCGCCAGGCGGCCCAGGGCAGCAGCGCCAGCAGCGGCAGGAAGCCCACGCCCTTGGTCACCGTGCCTACGCCGGCAGCGAAGGCGCCCAGTGCCAGCAGCTTCCAGTCGGGCCCGAGCAACGTGTGCCGCAGCAGCGCCCACAGCGACAGCGTGGTCATGCCCACCAGCACCATGTCGATCTGCGCGCGCTTGGCCATCAGCCCGAACTGGATGCACACGAACAGCGCCAGCACCGCGTAGCGCGCCACGCGCCGGTTCCACAGCCGCCGCGACAGGTCCCAGGTGAGCCACAGGGTCAGCAGCGCGGCCAGCAGCGACGGCAGCAGGAAGGCGATGTTCCAGTGGCCCAGCACTTTGTAGGTGGCGGCCTGGATCCACATGAAGGTCGGCGGCTTTTCGGCATACAGCTCGCTGCCGCGGTGCGGCAGCAGCCATTGTCCGGTCTCCACCATCTGCCGCGCGGCCAGCACGAACCGCGGCTCGTCGGGCGGGGAGGGCTCGCGCATGCCGAGTCCGGCCAGCAGGCTGGCCACCACCAGCGCCAGCAACAGGTACCACGAGGCGGGGGATCGAAGGCGGGTCGGGCGCACGCTGGGCTCGTCTTGGGAGTGGACGGGAAGGATCGCGCCGCCGGCGTGGGAAGCGCGTCGTAGCGCGCATTGTGACCTGTTTCGACGTCGCTCCGACCAGTGCTGGGGCTACGATGGCCGGGTACCGCCGGTCCGTCCGCCGCCGCCGATGGCGCCGGCGCGCGTCCGCCGGCGAGGCGCCATTCCAAGGGTTCTGCACATGCGGCTGCTGGTCATCGAAGACAATCGCAACCTGATCGCCAATCTTTTCGACTATTTCGAGGCACGCGGGCATGTGCTCGATGTCGCCCCCGATGGCGTGACCGGGCTGCACCTGGCCGCCACCCATGCCTATGACGCGATCCTGCTGGACTGGATGCTGCCGCGCATGGAAGGGCCGGAAGTGCTGCGGCGGCTGCGCGAGGAACACCGCTCCGAGGTGCCGGTGATCATGCTCACCGCGCGTGACGAGCTGCCGGACAAGATCGCCGGTTTCCGCGCCGGCGCCGACGACTACCTGACCAAGCCCTTTGCCCTGCCGGAACTGGAGGTGCGGCTGGACGCGGTGCTGGCGCGCACGCGCGGCCGCAACCCGCGCAAGGTGCTGGAGGTGCATGACCTGCGCCTGGACCTGGCCACCCTGGAGGTGCAGCGCGGCGGCCGCCCGCTGCACCTGTACCCGGCCTGCCGCAAGCTGCTGGAAGTACTGATGCGCGCCAGCCCGGCGGCGGTGCCGCGCGACCAGCTGGAGTACGCGCTGTGGGGCGAGGAGCCGCCCGACGGCGACATGCTCCGCTCGCACATCTACGAACTGCGGCGCAGCGTCGACGGGCCGTTCGCCGAGAAGCTGCTGCATACCCTGCCGCGCGTGGGCTACCGGCTGTGCGCGCCGGACGCACCGGCCATCGCGGACCCGGCGGCAGGCGACGGGCGATGAAGCGGCGGACGCTGCGGCGCAAGCTGCTGGTCTGGCTGGCCAGCTACCTGGCGCTGCTGACCCTGGTGGTGTTCAGCGCCGCCAACTACGTGCACGAGCGCGCCGAGCACTCGGTGTGGCGGGCGCTGCTCAACTCCGAACTGGACAGCGTGATCGCGAGCAAGCGTACCGACCCGGATTACCGCTGGCAGGATTCGGACACCCTGCATTTCTTCAGCGAGCATGATGCCCACGGCATTCCCGACGTGTTGGCGCACCTGGCGCCGGGGCTGCACGACGGGGTCCGGCTGGAAGGCCACCGCAGCGCGGTGATGGTGCGCCAGACCAGCGACTTCGGGCGCACGATGCTGGTGCTGGACATCACCGATTTCGCCGAACTGGAACACTTCATCACCCGCTGGGCGGTGCTGGCCGGGATCGCCATGGTGGTCGTCACCCTGTTGATGGCGTGGGTCGGCATGAACCGCCTGGTGCGCCCGCTGGCCGGGCTGGCCGCCGATATCGCCGCGCTGCAGCCCGAGCGTAGTGGCCAGCGCGTGCAGGTCGCTGCCCGCGGCAGCAGCGAAATGGAGGTGATCGCCGATTCGGTGAACGACTACCTGGAGCGCAACGAGCGCTTCGTCGAACGCGAACGCGCCTTCATCAGTACCGCCAGCCACGAACTGCGCACGCCGATCGCGGTGATCACCGGCGCCGCCGAACTGGCGCTGGAGCAGCCCGGACTGCCGCCGCGTGCGCAGCAGCAGCTGCAGCGGGTGCGCAGCACCGCGTCGAGCATGGAGCAGCTGATCCAGCTGATGCTGCTGCTGGCGCGTGACCCGGCGCGGCTGGCGGCGCTGAGCGAGCCGCTGGCGCTGGAGCAGCTGTTGCCGGAGATCGTGGCCGACCATGCCTACCTGGCCAGCGGCAAGGAGCTGTCGGTCGAAGTGATGCAGGCCGCGCCGTGCACGATCGTCGCGCCGGTGGGCGTGGTGCAGGCGGCGGTCGGCAACCTGCTGCGCAACGCGCTGGAGAACAGCGACCGCGGCGTGATCCGCCTGTGGCTGACGCCACACGCGGTGGTGACCATCGACGACCCGGGCCACGGCATGAGCCCGGAGGAAGTGGCCGCGGCCTACGCCAAGACCGCGCGCGGCGAACGCAACATGCGCACCGGCATCGGCCTGGACCTGATCGGCCGCCTGTGCGAGCACCTGGGCTGGAAACTGGACATCCACTCGGGCCACGAACGTGGTACCCGGGTCATCCTGGACATGGGCGCGTCGCGGCCGTAGCCGGGTGTCGCGCGGGAGCAACGGCACGCGTGCGCCGCGGGTGTGTTTTCGCCGCGGCCCGGGGCGGCCGCTTCAGGCCGGCAGCAGGCCGCGTTCGAGCAGCCATTGCCGGGCGTCGTCGGCATCACGCTCGAACCAGGCGCGGGTGGAGCCCAGGCGGTAGGTATAGCCCCAGGCGTCCATGTCGGCCATCAGCCGCGCGCTGCCGACCCCGGGCAGCTGCCCGGCGAGCACGATCTGCAGGTAGCAGGTGGCGTCTTCCTCGGGCACCGAATCGGTGGCGTCGGTATGCACCAGCGCGCGCCGCTCCGGTGGCAGCACGATCAGGTGGCAGGCTTCGTGCAGCATCGAGTGCACCGGGGTGTCGGCGCGCACGTAGACGTCGCTGGCGATGATCCCGGCTTCGGGTTCGCCCCAGTAGCTGCCGGGGATCTTCGCGCCGTCCTCGACCCGGTTCAGGCGCAGGCCGTGGCGCGCGAGCAGAGTGGCCGCGGCGTCCCAGGCGATATCGCCCACGCACAGGATGGCGGCGGCTGCGTTGGCCGGCGGAGTCGACATCGTCACAGGCGGGGCCGGGACCTTCGCCCGGTCCCGGCTCGCGGCATCAGCCCTGCGGGCCTTCGGGCAGGGCCACGGAAATGTCGAGCACGTCGTGCTCGCCGTCCTTGACCAGGTCCACCTTGACCGCGTCGGCGTCGATGTTGACGTACTTCTTGATCACTTCCAGCAGCTCGCGCTGCAGCAGCGGCAGGTAATCCGGGCCGCCGCGGGTGCTGCGCTCCTGCGCGATGATGATCTGCAGGCGGTTCTTGGCGGTTTCGGCCGTGCTCTTCTTCGCCTTGAAGATGTCGAACAGTCCCATCGTCACCCTCCGAACAGCTTGCTGAAGAAGCCCTTCTTCTCCACCGAAATGAAGCGCATCGGGCGCTCCTCGCCAAGGATGCGGCCCACCGCGTCCTCATAGGCCTGGCCGGCCATGGATTCGGTGTCCAGGATCACCGGCTCGCCCTTGTTGGAGGCGTTGAGCACGTCGCCGGACTCGGGGATCACGCCGATCGCCTTGAGCCCCAGCACTTCCTCCACGTCGCCGATGCTGAGCATCTCGCCGCTTTCCACGCGCGCCGGGCTGTAGCGGGTCAGCAGCAGGAAGGCGGGCACGCTCTTGCCGGCCTCGGCGTTGGCGGTCTTGGAGTCGAGCAGGCCGATGATGCGGTCCGAGTCGCGCACCGAGGACACTTCCGGGTTGACCACGACCACGGCGCGGTCGGCGAAGTACATCGCCAGGAACGCGCCCTTCTCGATGCCGGCCGGCGAGTCGCAGATGATGAAGTCGAAGCCGTCGGCGGCCAGGTCCTTGAGCACCTTCTCCACGCCTTCCTTGTTCAGCGCGTCCTTGTCGCGGGTCTGCGAGGCGGCCAGCACGTACAGGTTGTCGAAGCGCTTGTCCTTGATCAGGGCCTGCTTCAGCGTGGCCTCGCCGTGGACGACGTTGACGAAGTCGTACACCACCCGGCGTTCGCAGCCCATGATCAGGTCCAGGTTGCGCAGGCCGACGTCGAAGTCGATGACGGCGACCTTCTTGCCGCGCCGGGCCAGGCCGCACGCGATGCTGGCGCTGGAGGTGGTCTTGCCGACGCCGCCCTTGCCGGAGGTGACTACGATGATTTCAGCCAAAGGATTTCTCCTGAATGTTCCGTGGTGGGCTGCGCGTCAATCCAGCGCAGCGATCATGATCTGGTCCTGCTCCAGCCAGACCTGCACGGCCTTGCCGCGCAGGTTGTCGGGAATATCGTCCAGCACCTTGTAGCGTCCCGCAATCGCGACCAGTTCAGCGTGGAAGTCGCGGCAGAAGATGCGGGCACCGGTATTGCCCTGCGCGCCGGCCAGGGCGCGGCCACGCAGCGTACCGTAGATATGGATGCTGCCGTCGGCGATCACCTCGGCGCCGGCGCCCACCGTTGAGAGTACGGTCAGGTCGCAGTTCTCGGCGTACAGCTGCTGGCCCGAACGCACCGCGCCCAGCTGCATGCGCCCGGGTTGCGCGGCCGGTGCCGGTGCCGGTGCGGGTTCGGGCGCGCGCCGGGCCGGAGCGGGCGCCGGGGCCGGTGCCGGCGGGGCGGCATCGGCGCGTTCGTACTGGGCACGGAACTTGGCCAGCAGCGGCAGCCCGAGCTGGACCGAGAGCTGCTCGACTTCGCTGGTGCCATAGGCCAGCGCCACCGGCAGCACGCCGGCATCGCGCAGCCCGTCCAGCAGCGCCTGCGCGCTGGCCCGGTCGGGAACGCGGCTGAGGCCGCCGAAATCGAGGATCACCGCCGCGCGCCCGAACAGCTTGGGCGCGCGCGCCACGCGTTCGCGCATTTCCTGTACCAGCCGCTCCACGTCGAGGGTGCGGATGCGCAGGTTGGCGATGCCCACCTGCCCGATCTTCAGTTCGCCTGCCTGTTCGTAATCCGGATTCACTGCCATCTCAGGTTCCCGTCGGCCGCTGCTGCATGGGCCGGCGTGTGTGGCCCGCCCACGGAACGTCGGGCAGGTTGTCGCCATAGGTTTCCTTGACCCACTCATAGCTGCACAGGTCCTTGAGCAGCATGCTGGCACGCACGTCCACGGCCGGCATCGTGTTCTGCCCGACCTCGCGGAAGCCGAAGCTGCCATGGAACAGCAGCGCGGCGTCGGCGCCGTGGTCCAGGAACACCTCGCAGGCCATCTGCGGGTAGCGCAGCTCGGCGTAGCTCTGCGCGTCGGCATAGAACGCACGGCCGACGCCGCCGCCGCGGCGGCGGCTGGCGACCACGATGCGGTCGATATAGAAGAAGCTGGGGTAGCGCTGCTGGAACCAGGCGAAGTTGCAGCTGTCGTGCTCGGCGCTGCTGCCGTAGCCGACCAGGAAGCCGGCCATGTTGCCGTCGCGCTCGGCGACGCGGAAATACTCGGCGGTTTCGTAGAAGCGGCGGATCTTGGCGGCATCCAGCGGCAGGATGGCCAGGCCGGCGTTGTTGTTCAGTGCCAGGACGGAATCGAGCTCGTGCTCGCGCACGTCGCGGATGACGATCGACATTGTGACTCCGTGGGTGAAGCGGTCGGCCCCGAGTGAGGGGTGGGGGCTGGCCGGCGATTATCGCATGGCCGGCCGGACCGGGCGAGCGCCATCCGGGCATGACTTCCGTGGGAGGGCGCAAAGCCGCCGCGGTCCTTACCATGCACCCATGTTGGGATATCTCAGCCATACCCGCGTCCTGCGCCTGGCCGGCCTGTTCACCTGGGGCCTGGTCAGCCTGCCGCTGCTCTACACCCAGTACGCGCCGGCCGAGGGCGAGCTGCCGCCGAGCCTGGGCGAAGCCACCTGGCTGCTGGCCGCGTACCTGGCGTTCGGCGTGTGCTACTTCTGGCTGACCCGCGGGCTGACCGCCGGTGGCCACACCAGCTGGTACGACCGCCTGGCCCTGCTGGTGCTGACCCTGTCCGGACTGGCGGTGAGCTACCTGAGCGTCACCGGGCTGGGCAGCATCCTGCTGATGGTCGCGGCCGGGGTGATCCCGTGGCTGCTGAGCAAGCGGGTCGGGGTGGTCTGGCTGGTGCTCAGCCAGCTGGCGGTGCTGCCGGTCTACCACCTGATCATGGGGCTGCCGCTGTTCGAGGCGCTGCTGCAGTCGCTGTTGTATGCTGGGTTCTCGATGTTCATCTTCGTGACCAGCCTGGTGGCGCGGCAGCAGACCCAGGCCCGCGAGGAGCAGCGCCGGCTCAACGCCGAGCTGCGCGCGACCCGCCTGCTGCTGGCCGAGAGCGCGCGGGTCAACGAGCGCACCCGCATCTCGCGCGAACTGCATGACCTGCTCGGCCACCACCTGACCGCGTTGAGCCTGAACCTGGAAGTGGCCGGCCACATCACCGAGGGCCAGGCGCAGGAACACGTGCGCCAGGCGCACACCCTGGCCAAACTGCTGCTCACCGACGTGCGCGAGGCGGTCAGCCAGCTGCGCGAGAGCGGGGCGATCGACCTGGCCGCGGCGCTGCGGCCGCTGGCCGAGCGGGTGCCTTCGCTCGAGATCCACCTGGACATGGACGACCCGCTGAGCGTGGAAGACCCCGAGCGCGCCCACGTGCTGCTGCGCTGCACCCAGGAAGTGATCACCAACGCGGTGCGCCATGCCGGCGCCCGCAACCTGTGGATCCGGGTCGAGCGCGCCCATGGGCGGATCGTGATCGACGCCCGCGACGACGGCGTCGGTGGCGAGGTGGAGGACATCCTGCCCGGCAACGGGCTGCGCGGCATGCGCGAACGCCTGGCGCAGTATGGCGGTGAACTGGACGTGTCGGCACGGCGCGGCGAAGGCTTCCACCTTCGTGCCTCGCTGCCGGTGGCAACCCATATGATGCTGGCCTCCGGGCCGCAAGGAGTGAACTGATGATCCGCGTCTGTCTGGTCGATGACCAAACCCTGGTACGCCAGGGCATCCGTTCGCTGCTGGCGCTGGACGACGGCATCGAAGTGGTGGCCGAGGCCACCGATGGCCGCCAGGCCGTGGAAATGATCCCGCAGGTGGCGCCGGACGTGGTGCTGATGGACATGCGCATGCCGGTGATGTCCGGGCTGGAGGCGCTGCAGACCCTGTCGCGGCTGGGGCAGCTGCCGCCGGCGATCATCCTGACCACGTTCGACGACGACCAGTTGGTGTTGGCCGGGCTCAAGGCCGGTGCCAAGGGCTACCTGCTCAAGGACGTGACCCTGGAGCAGCTGGTCGGCGCGATCCGCACCGTGGCCGAAGGCGGCTCGCTGGTGCAGCCGGCGGTGACCCAGCGCCTGCTGTCCGGGCTGGAGCACATGCGCAACGAGTTCGTCAGCCTCGACCGGCCCGATCCGCTGACCGACCGCGAGACCGAGATCCTGCGGCTGATGGCCAGCGGCTTTTCCAACAAGGAGATCGCCAATTCACTGGGCGTGGCCGAGGGCACCATCAAGAACCACGTGTCCAACATCCTGAGCAAGCTGGGCGTGCGCGACCGCACCCGGGCGGTGCTCAAGGCGTTCGAGCTGCAGCTGGTGTGAGCGGCCACCGCGCCGCGCGCCCCGGGCCATACGGCTGCGTCCGGCGGGCGTTGCCGCGCCGGCGGATGCCGGCATGGCGGAATCTGCTTTCGAATGAATCTCATGGAACGACTGGTGCGGAGGCCGCCGGTAGAGGGAAAATAAGCGGCGTCGCACCCCTCGCCAGCCCGGCCCGCGCATGGCATCGTGCAGGGCCCCGGCGGCGGGGTGGCAGCCTTTACGGCCTTCGGCCCGCATGCCTGCACCGGACACGGAAACCGGTGCGCCAAATCCGTCAACAACCTGCGCAAAGCCTGATAGGATGGGGGCTTCGCTTCAATCAACCCGGCCGTGGGATCGGCCCCGGAGACTCCTGAATGACCCGTATTATCGAGTTCCTGATCGCCTTGGGGATCGTGGCTGGCCTGTTCGTCATCATTGGCGTGTGCCTGCCGGGCGAGCGCCACATTTCCGAAAGCATCGAAACCAACCGCAAGATGACGATCGTGTACGACACGGTCAACAGCCTGCGCCGCTTCAAGGACTGGAACCCGCTGGTGCTGCGTGACAAGGGCATCGAGCTGAAGTACAGCGGTCCGGACGCCGGCAAGGGCGCCCGCCTGGAGTATTCGTCCAAGGACAGCGCGCTGGGCCAGGGCAGCTGGGAAATCACCGACACCGAGCAGAACAAGCGCGTGGTGATCGCGATCGAGGACCAGACCAAGGGCAAGGACAAGGTCACCACCTTCACCCTGGAGCCGACCGGCAAGAACGACCGCAACGTCAAGATCACCCAGGACTACTCGGTCAACTACGGGTTCGACCTGTTCGGCCGCTATGCCGGCCTGTACGTCAGCCGCCACATCGGCGACGACCTGAAGCTGGGCCTGTCGCGCATGGCCAACATGCTGGCCTCGGTGCCGAACGTCGATTACCGCGCCGCCGAAGCCCCGCTGACCGACCTGAAGGTCGTGGACGTTCCGGTCGAGGACCTGCTGGTGGTCAACGCCGGCAACATCGACCGCAGCAACGAGAGCATCCGCAAGTCGATCCTGGACAACCAGGAGTGGATCAAGCGCGCGATGGAAGCCAACGGCCTGGAGGCCGCCGGCCCGGTGCGCATCGTGACCACCGATTTCGGCGCCGAGAAGTACGCTTTCGACGTGGCCCAGCCGGTGCGCAAGAAGAGCGCTGCCGCCGCTGCCGGCGACAAGAAGGACGGCGAGGCCGACAAGGCCGAGGCCGCCCCGGTTGCCGCCACGGGTGGCAAGCTCGACGTCAAGATCCCGTCCGGCAACCCGGTGACCTACGTGCATGCCGACGCGCACCGTTCGGCGTTCGCTTCCTACACCGGCCACATGGCGGGCCTGGACGTGGCGCGCAACGCGCTGCGCGCCTGGGCGACCACTGCCGGCTACGAAGTGACCGACCGTCCGTACGAATCGTGGAAGGGCGGCGTGGACAAGGCGTTCACCACCGACGGCACCTACGACGTGTACTGGTCGGTCAAGTAACCGGCCTGTCGCGGAAGAATGAAGTGATGCACAGAAAACGCGCCGCCCCCAGCGGCGCGTTTTTTGTTGCCTGCTGCCCGGTGGCACGCGGACGCCGGCCCGGGCAGGCGATGCGCCCGGCGTCCGCATGTACATGGCCACGCCGTGGTGGCCGAGCAACCGGGGGAAGATGATGCTGGGACTGGAACGGAGGGTGCGCAGGCCGTCGCTGCTGGCGTTCTGCGGGGCGCTGCTGGCGGCATCGGCGGTGGGCATGTCGGCCTACGCGTCGCATGCGGTGGGCGATCCGCTGGCGCGGTCCCACCTGGAGACGGCGGCACTGTACGCCTTCGGCCATGGCGCGGTGCTGGCGATACTCGGCCCGGCATCGCTGAACGCCGCCGGGCGTACGGCGCTGTATGTGCTGCTGCTGGGCGTGCTGCTGTTCTCCGGCAGCGTGGCCGGTGGTGCGCTGGGCTGGTGGCCGACGCGCCTGGCGCCGGCCGGCGGCACCGCGCTGATGGCCGGCTGGGTGTTGCTGGCGCTCAGCGCGCTGAGGCGCTAGCCGCGTGCCCCGGCACCCGCGCGGTTTCGACCTCGGGCAGGGGCTGGCGCACCTGCAGCGCCACGACCGGCGCCTGGCGCGCTGGATCCGCCGCGTCGGCCCGCTGGATGCGCCGCCCGGGTGGCGGCGTCCGTTCGATCCGGTCGATGCGCTGGCGCGCGCCATCGTGTTCCAGCAGCTCAGCGGCAAGGCGGCCGCAACCATCGTCGGCCGGGTGGAAACGGCGATCGGAAGCCAGCGCCTGCACGCCGCGACACTGGCCCGCATCGACGACGCCGGGCTGCGCGCCTGCGGCGTATCGGCCAACAAGGCACTGGCGCTGCGCGACCTGGCGCGGCGCGAGCTGGCCGGGGACATCCCCTCGACCCGGCAGATGGCGTGGATGCACCACGAGGCCATCGTCGAGGCGCTGCTGCCGATCCGCGGCATCGGCCGCTGGACGGTGGAGATGATGCTGATGTTCCGGCTCGGCCGGCCGGACATCCTGCCGGTGGACGACCTGGGCGTCCGCAAGGGTGCGCAGCGGGTCGATGGCGGGGCGGGGCTGCCCACGCCGCGCGAACTGCAGGCCCGTGGCCAGTGCTGGGGGCCGTACCGCACCCTGGCCAGCCTCTACCTGTGGCGGATCGCCGACATGGCCGACGGCGGCGCGGACACCAACCGCTCGCAGGACTGAGCACCGCATCAGCGCTGTCGTCCGCTGGGTGTGCCGGTGCGGTGCATGCCAAGGCGGCCGGATGCTGCCGGGGCGGGTCGCCGTACGTCGGGGGCCGACCTCGCGCAGGCGCCGCGGTTGGCCAGGGCTGCGCGTGCGCCAGCGGCCGCCGCTGGCGGGTTCAGCCCGTGGGGCCGCTGAAGCACCAGTGCCAGGGTTCGTAGACGATGCCGTGCGGGTTGCCGCGCGGGTAGCTCATATGGAAGCCGAACTCCCCGGCATGCGCCTGCAGCCAGGCGAAGGCCGCGGTGCGCTCGAACGATTCTTCCGCCGGCGGCTCGCCGGGCGTGCCGATGTCCAGTGCGTTGCCGCCGTGGTGCTCGCTGTAGCCCGGCGCCGCGTTGACGGTGAGGATCTCCGCCACGCGCAGGCCGCGGGCGAGCTTGCGTTCGAAGATGCCCAGCTGGTAGTCGTGGCTGCGGTAGCCGGAGATCGCATCCAGCGCGACGCCATCGACCGCCGCGGCCGCGCGCAGCCGCTGCCACGCGCGCGCGGCGCCGCGGGTCAGCCACAGCGCGCGCCGGTAGCGGTCCAGGCCGGCGAAATGCAGCCAGGCCGGCTCCGCCACCAGCGGCAGGCCGCTGCCGGCGGCATAGCGCTGGTCCAGGCCCAGGCGCTGCAGGCGTTGGTTGAGGCGATCCAGCGGCAGCGATGCCTGCGCGGGCGGACCGCCGCGCGGCAGCGGGGTTTCCAGGCACTGCAGCGCCGCGTCGATGCCCGGCTCGCGGGCCAGGCGTTCGACCATCGGCATCAGTCCTTCCGGCAGCTGCGCGGCCAGGTAGCGCCCGTCGCGCTTGCGCCGCAGCACCGTGCGCGCGCGGGACAGCAGCCGTGCATCGTGGTTGCTGCGCGCGCGCAGCAGGCCGCCGGGCCACAGTTCGATATCCGGGGTATTGAGCAGCAGGCGGGGAGCGGTGCGCATGGCGTTAGCTTGGGCCATCGCCGCGGGGCTGTCGATGCCGGCGCTGGCGCATGCAGGCGTGCCCGCCGGCAATGCGCGTTGGCCGCTTCTACGCCGCGCCATCGCCGGCGCGCTGCTTCAGTGCGTCGAGCAGGGCACGTGGCTGCTCGGGCGAAAGCAGCAACTGCGCGCCATCGCGCAGCGGCAGCACCAGGACGCGGCTGGGGTCGGTGATCAGGCAGAACGCCTTGCTGCCATTGCCCATGCGGTAGTGGCCGGAGCGAAAGCCGGGCAGGCTGTAGCCGTTGGTCTTGAGCGCCGGTTTCAAGGCGCGGTGTTCGCCCAGGTCGACGATGCGCGCGCGCTCCAGCTGCAGCGAGCCGATGGCCACGGTCCGGGTATAGAACGTGGAGCGGACCACCAGGCCGCCGGCGTCGAGCGTGATGCGCTTGCGCAGGTAGGCCAGGCTCACCGCCACGCCGGTCAGCGACACCAGCACCGGACCCAGCCAGGCGCGTGGGCTCGCCAGTGCCGCCACGCCCTTGTCGCCGGCCAGGAACGCCAGCGGCAGCCCGATCGCCGCCAGCAGGATGGCCCACAGGATCAGCAGCGGCATGCCGCCCTGTGGCGCGAGCGGATAGTCCTTCGGCAGGGGTGTCGCAGTCGACATTTCGCGGGTTCCTGTTCCGGTGGTCATGGGCCGCGGGTGTCCGGTGCCGGCATCATCACGCCGGCATCGGCACACCGCGGTGTCATTCCTGCGCCTGTACCCAGCGCACGATGTCCTGGATCAGCGTGGCATCGACGTGGCCGGGCTTGCCGTATTCGTCCAGCGTGCCCTTGCCTTCGCCGGCGATGCCCAGGTGGTTGAGCGCGGGGTACAGGTGGAAGCGGTAGCGCGGCCCCTGCAGTCCCTGTTTCCAGCGCTGCCAGTCGGCATCGACCACCTGGAAGTCGCGGCCGCCCTGCAACAACAGCACCGGGAGCTGGCTGGCGCGCGCATCGGCCACCGGGTCGATGCGTTCAAGCTGCTGCCAGTAGTGGCCGGGCAGCTCCAGCAGCGTCGCCGCGGGATCGTGGCGCACCTTGGCGATGGCCACATCCAGGGCGTCCAGGTGCGCCTGTTCTTCGGCACTGACGCTGCCGTCGAGATGGGCCAGGTAGCGGTTCTGTTCGCCCAGCAGGTCGAGGATCGGGCGCGCCGGTGCCGCCAGCAGGATCAGCCCGGCCACCTTGCCCTGGCTCCTGGCGGCGATGCGACCGGCCAGCAGGCCGCCCTGGCTGTGGCCGAGCACGTGGATGCGGTCGTGGGCGATGGCGGCATTGCCGGCCAGCGCGGTGACGGCGGCGACGGCATCGTCGGTGGTTTCGTCATCGATGCCGAACGCGCCGCTGAAATCCTGCGGCCGCGCCCGGGTGCGCTTGTCGTAGCGCAGCGAGGCGATACCGTGTGCGGCCAGGCCGCGGGCGATGTCGAGGAAGGGGCGGTTGCCGCCGATGGTCTCGTCGCGGTCCTGCGGGCCGGAGCCATGCACCAGCACCACGGCGGGGAACGGGCCCTTGCCCCGCGGCAGGGTCAGCGTGCCCGGCAGTCCGGGCTTGCCCGACGCCAGCGCCGGCAGGGTGATGGCCTGTTCGCTGAAGGACGCATCCGCGGCCGGCGGCGGTGGCGGCGGGGGCTGCACCAGGAAGCCGGCGATGCGGTCGTCGCCGTCCAACACCACGCGCGCCAGCACGTTGTCGCGTGCGTAGGCCAGCGGGATGGCCACGATGCGGAAGCCGTCGGCCTCGCTGACGGTCGCTTCGCCGCGTGCACCCGCCGCGCCCAGCAGCACGGGCAGCGACTCCCACATGGCCTTGAGCTTGTGCGCAGGAACCGCGGCCTTCATCTGCGGCGAGAACGTGGCCTCGGCCGCGGCGTACTGGCCGGCGTCGAGCTGGTCGAGCAGCCGCGTGGCGAGCGCGGCGGGGGAATCGGCGGCCGCTGCACCGGCCGCGATCACGACCGCGGTCGCCATGCCGGCGATCCATGCCTGCAGTCGCTTCATCTCAGACTTCCTTCTTGAAGATCAGGGTGGGCGAGGAGATGGTGGGCGTGGCGTGTACCACGTTGACCAGTTCCCAGCCGAGCCGGCCATGCCGGTCCAGCTCTTCCTGCAGCGTCTCCATCTTGAAGTCGCCGAGCATGCCGGTCTTCACTTTGACGACGAGATACTTCCATTGCGTACTCATGGTTCTTCCTCGGTGGATTCGTTTCTGGGAGTGGGCAGCCGCCCGGCTTTGCGCAGCGCATCGCGTATCACGTACTCGATCTGCGCGTTGAGGCTGCGCAGCTCGTCGTCGGCCCAGCGCTGCGCTGCCGCCAGCACGTCGGCGTTAATGCGCAGCGGATAGGCCTTCTTCTCGCTCACCGGCGTCCCGTCCCCACCGGTGCGCGGCGCAGGTGCAGGACCAGCGCCACGCCCAGCGCGTTGACCACCACCACCAGCGCGATCACTACGGCATAGGTGGCCATGCGGTTGCCGGCGGCCAGGTACAGGCCAGTGGCGCCCAGGAACAGGCTCAGCGCGATCAGCGCCCAGCGCAGCCCGAGGCCGCGCGCGTGGCGGCTGCCATCGCGGCTGCTCCAGGCGGCAATGCCCAGGGCGGGCAGGCCGGTGAGGGCGACGATCAGCGCGGCGAGCAGGTCATTCATCGACGCTGCCTCAGTACAGCGAGCCGGTATTGACCACCGGCTGGGTGCCGCGGTCCGAGCACAGCACGGTGAGCAGGTTGCCGACCATCTGCGCCTTGCGTTCCTCGTCCAGCGAGACCAGGCCGCTCTTCTGCAGCTCGGCCAGGGCCATCTCGACCATGCCCACCGCGCCGGCGACGATCCGCTGGCGCGCGGCGATCACCGCGTTGGCCTGCTGCCGCTGCAGCATCGCCTGGGCGATCTCGGGGGCGTAGGCCAGGTGGCTGATGCGCGCGTCGAGCACCTGCACCCCGGCATCGGCCAGGCGCTCGGCCAGCTCGTCCTTCAGGTGCTGGGAGATCTCGCTGGCGTGGCTGCGCAGCGACAGCTGGCCGTCCTCGTGCTGGTCGTAGGGGTAGCTGGTGGCCATCGCGCGCAGCGCCGACTCGGACTGGATGTGCACGAAGCTCTCGTAGTCGTCGACGTTGTAGACCGCCTCGGAGGCGTCCACCACCTGCCACACGATCACCGCGGCGATCTCGATCGGCGAGCCGTCCAGTTCGTTGACCTTGAGCTTGCCGCTCTCGAAGTTGCGCACGCGCTGGCTGACCTTCTTCTTGGTGAAGAACGGGTTGTTCCAGCGCAGGCCGTTGTCCTTGACCGTGCCCACGTACTTGCCGAACAGGCTCACCACCGCGGCCTGGTTGGGCTGGACCATGTACAGGCCGCAGCTCAGGAACAGGCCCACGACCAGCAGCACCAGGCCAGCGGCGAACAGCAGGCCGGCGCCGCCGGCCCCGGACTTGGCCAGGACCACCGCGTAGACCAGCGCGGCGACGCCGGCCAGCATCAACAGCAGCGAGCCCAGCAGGCTGGGAATGCCGGGCAGGGAACCGAGGGCTTTCTCTTTCATGGTCATGGTCTCGTGCAGGATCACAGCAGCGACAGGCCGATGCCTGCGGCGAGCAGGGCAACGGAGAGGAGGAGAAGGCCGGGGACGACCCGGTGTGCATGAGTGGGCCAGCGGCGCTGGATTTGATGGATCACGTGGAGCATGGTCGGTCTCCTTGGGCATCGTCGTTTGATTGAATGATATCAATTTGATATCAAATTTCAACAGGTCGCCCGCCGTCACCCGCCGGCCCGCCCGGTACACTGTCGCGCCCGTTTCCAGGACGCACCATGATCACGCTCGGTACCCCGTTGTCTTCCCTCGCCACCCGCGTGCTGCTGCTCGGTTCGGGCGAACTGGGCAAGGAAGTGGCGATCGAACTGCAGCGCTTCGGCGTGGAAGTGATCGCCGTGGACCGCTATGCCGATGCCCCGGCGATGCAGGTCGCGCACCGCAGCCATGTCATCGACATGCTCGATCCACAGGCGCTGCGCGCGGTGATCGCGCGCGAACAGCCGCACCTGGTGGTGCCCGAGATCGAGGCCATCCACACCCAGACCCTGGTGGAGCTCGAGGCCGCGCAGGGCCTGCGCGTGGTTCCCACCGCGCGCGCGGCGCGCCTGACCATGGACCGCGAGGGCATCCGCCGGCTGGCGGCCGAAACCCTGGGCCTGCCGACGTCACCGTACCGCTTCGTCGACACCGAGGCCGAGTACCGCGCCGCGGTAGAGGCCATCGGCCTGCCGTGCGTGGTCAAGCCGGTGATGTCGTCATCGGGCAAGGGCCAGAGCACGCTGCGCAGCGCGGCCGACATCGGCCCGGCCTGGGAGTACGCGCAGACCGGTGGCCGCGCCGGTGCCGGGCGCTGCATCGTCGAGGGCTTCATCGATTTCGACTACGAGATCACCCTGCTTGCCGTGCGCCACGCCGGCGGCACCGCGTTCTGCGCGCCGATCGGCCACCTGCAGCGCGACGGCGACTACCGCGAAAGCTGGCAGCCGCAGGCGATGTCGGCCGCGGCGCTGGCGCGCGCGCAGGCGGTGGCGCGCGCGATCACCGACGACCTCGGCGGCTGGGGCGTGTTCGGCGTGGAGCTGTTCGTGAAGGGCGACGAGGTGTGGTTCAGCGAGGTCAGCCCGCGCCCGCACGACACCGGGCTGGTGACGCTGGCATCGCAGGCGCTGAGCGAGTTCGCGCTGCATGCGCGGGCGATCCTCGGGCTGCCGGTCGATGCCGGCGAGGGCGGGTTGATCCGCCACTATGGGCCGGCGGCGTCATGCGCGCTGCTGGCGCAGGGCAACGGCGTGCCGTTCTTCAGCAACGTGGCCGACGCGCTGGCGCACCCGGATTCGGCGCTGCGCCTGTTCGGCAAGCCGGTGGTGCAGGGCCAGCGCCGGGTCGGCGTCACCCTGGCCCGTGCCGCGGACGTGGACCAGGCCCGCGCCATCGCCCGCGACGCGGCCGCGGCCATCGGCATCGCGCTGCGCTGACCGGCCGCTCGGCATGGCAGAAAAACGCCGGCGGTCGCCGGCGTTTTTTTCTTCAGTCGCTGCTGCCGTCGGGCAGGCTCAGCGCACGTCCACCCACACCAGGTGGTGGTCGCTGCCGTCGGCGATCGCCGCCTCCGCGGTGCCGGCCGCCGGCCAGAACACGCCGCCGTCGACGTAGCTGAAGCCGGTCGAGGGCAGCACGTAATCCAGCCGCATCGTGCCCGAGCGCGGACCGAAATCGCCGGTGGCATGCTGCGGCGCGCCGCGGCGCGCGATGCCTTTTTCCGCATACGCCCGGCTGGTCTGCTCGCCGCCGGCGCTGGCCGGGGTCGGGTAGCGCAGCACCCGCGGGTGCTCCAGCAGCTCGACGATGGCGTCGTGGCGGCCGTCGCCATCCACCGGGTCGTTGTTGAGGTCGCCGACGATCACGAAGCGCGCATCCGCGGCCAGCCCGCCGCAGCGGCCTTGGTCGTCGCACAGCCACGGCGTGTCGCCGCCGTCCAGGTAGTCCTTCCACAGCCGCAGTTCGTCGTGGTTGCGCGCGGCGTTGCGCTTTTCCCGGCCATCGAACACCGGCGGGGTCGGGTGCGCGGCCAGCACGTGCACCGTGCCCAGCGGGGTGCGCACCGGCACGTCCCAGTGCGACTTGGACGAAAGCCGCAGCTGCGACCAGACCGCGTCGTTCCAGAACGGCTTGCCGGTATCCGGGTCGATCGGGCGGATCGCGCCGGGCAGGGCGCTCCACTTCAACAGCTGGAAGCTGCGCACGGCCGCGGTGTCGATCGGGTACTTCGACAGCACCAGCATGCCGTACTGGCCCGGATGCAGGCCGTAGCCCCAGGCATCGTTGCCGCGCTCGCGGCCCTTGCCGCCGACGCTGCCGTTGTTGTCCAGGTCCAGGCCGCTGGGCACCCCGGTGTTGACCGGTGCCAGGTAGCGGTAGGGATAACGCAACGGGTCGCCGCCACCAGCCTGCGCGGTTTCCAGATAGCGCTGCTGGAACAGGTCGGCGGCGCGATGGGCCTCGTCGAAATCGAACTCGTTGAGCAGCACCAGGTCGGGGCGTACCCGCTGCAGCACCGCGGCGATCTTGCGCGCATGCGCGCTGTCGCCTTCCAGTTCACGGATCAGGCCGCCGGCATCGTCCGAATACAGCGAGGTGTTGTAGGTCGCCAGCCGCAGCTGGGCAGTGGCCGGTGCTGCCGGCGCGGTGGCCGGGGCGGTGCTGGTGCAGGCGGCGCAGAGCATCGTCAGGGCCAGGAGCAGGGTGTGTTTGTTCATGGCCGCATTCTCGCACCCGGGCGATGAAGGTGGGATGGCAGCGTATGGGCCTATGCGACCGGCGCGGCACCGGTGTCCATGTCGAGCCAGCGGCGGCCGTCGAAGCACTCCAGCGGCCGGTAGCGGCGCTTGTAGTCCATCTTGCGGTGGCCGTCGATCCAGTACCCCAGGTACAGGTGGGGAGCGCGGCAACGGCGCGCCCAGTCGATCTGCTGCAGGATCGCGTAGGTGCCCAGGCCGCGTGCGCGCTGGTCCGGATCGAAGAACGTGTACACCGCCGACAGCCCCAGCGGGGTGACGTCGGTGACGGCCACCGCCAGCAGCGGGCCGCGCTGCCCGGCGGCGCCCGGGGCGCGGATCTCCAGGAAGCGCCCATGCGACCAGCCGCCGATCAGGAACTGGTCGAACTCGTGCGGACCATGGTCGTCCATGCCGCCGCGGGCATGGCGCGCGGCCAGGTAGCGCCGGTACAGCGCGAACTGCTCGTCGGTGCGTGCGGCCGGCAGCACCCGGCATTCGAGGTCGTGGTTGCGCGCCAGGCAGCGGCGCTGGCTGCGGTCGGGCGCGAAGCGGTCCACCGGTACCCGCACCGGCACGCAGGCGCGGCATTGCTGGCAGTGTGGCCGGTAGACCAGGTCGCCGGAGCGGCGGAAGCCCCAGCCCAGCGCCATCGGGTAGAGCTCGCCCAGCCGGCTGTCCTGCGGGTCGAGCACCAGGTCGCGCGCGCGCCGCTCGGGAAAGTAGCCGCAGGGGTGTTCGCCGGTCTGGAACAGGCGCAGTTCTTCGTGGGAGTCGCCATGCAGGGCCATGGCCACAGCATAGCGGCCGGCGGTCTCAGTACGCGCGTCCGGCGCGGGCTGTCTGCGCCGTGAACACCGCCTGTATCGGCGTCAACGCAGGCGTCCGGCGCGCGTTGATTGCCATGAGGACGCAGCCATGCGCCCGATCTTCCACCACCGGAGCCAGACCATGACCCACCGCAACCCCCTGATCCTGCTGGCCGTACTGCTGGCCGCTTCCGCCACCGGCGCCACCCTGGCCGCCACCGCGCCCACGCAGAAGCCGGCGCCGGCACGCATGGATGCCAACGGCGACGGCGCGATCGACCGCCAGGAAGCCGCGGCGCACCCGCGGCTGGCGCAGCGCTTCGACGCACGGGACACGAACAAGGACGGCAGGCTGTCGCGCGATGAGATGCCGCGCTGGCACGCCCGTGGCGGCGACGGCCACCGCGGCATGGGCCGCCACCATCGCGGCCCGGGAGGCAAGGGGATGCTGCGGATGATGGACAGCGACCACGATGGCCGCGTCAGCGCCGCCGAGTACCAGGCCTTCTTCCAGCGCATGGACGTCAACAAGGACGGCTTCATCGACCAGGCCGACCGCGAGGCGCGCGCCAAGCAGCGCCGCGAGGAATGGTTCCGCAATGCCGATACAGACAAGGACGGCAAGTTGAGCCCTGCCGAGCTGGAGGCTGCCCGTGCCCGGATGGGCACGCGCGGTCCGCAGCCGATGCCGGCACCCGCGGCGAAGTAAGCCAGTCCCGATGAAACAGCGCCCCGCCATCGTGCGGGGCGCTGCTTTTCGCGCCCGCCGCATTGGCCGCGGGCGCGGCGGGTCAGCGGGTGAGCAGGACGTACAGCACCGAAGCGACCACCAGCACGCTGGATACCGCCACCGCGCTGCGGCCGAACAGGCTGTTGTACAGGCGGGTGGGGCCGCTGCGGCCATGGCGGGCGGCGTCGCGGGCCAGCATCGGGCCCATGATCCGCGGCAGCGTGACCAGGTACTGGTAGTTGATCGCGCACATGCCCACCAGCAGCGATGCCAGCGACACCACCAGCCCCAGGTGCAGCAGCACCACCAGCAGCGTGCTCCCGCAGAACAGGGCGGCGGTGGCGGTGTGCAGGCGCATGAAGCGCTGTACCTGTGCGCGCTCGGCGGCCGATTCGGCGTAGTGCAGCAGGTACAACCCGCCCAGCCAGGCGGCCGCGGTGCCGCCGAGGGTGGCGCCCAGGGCCAGGCCGAAGTGGAAGCCATCGGCCATCAGCGTGTTGGCCAGCATGCCGACGGAACCGCCCGCCGCACCGCCACCCACGGCGCTGGCGCCCATGCCGCCGGCGCCGAGTTTGCCCGCGCCGGCCAGGCCGGCGCTGCTGCCGATCACCACCGCGCTGGCGGTGCCGGGCGCGGCCACCATCAGCAGCGAGCACAGGGTGGCGGCGAACGCGGTGCCCGGCGCGCTGGCGCGCGCGAACTCGCCGAAGCGGCGCAGCATTTGCTCGCGCACGGTGGCGCGCGCGCGCGACAGGCGCTTGCGCACCGCCGCGTCGCTCAAGCCCAGCAGCGCGGCGACCTGCTGCGAGCTCTGGCCCTCGCGATAGAACAGCAGCAACGCCTCGCGGCTGTCCTCGGGCAGGGCGGAGATGATCTCTTCGGCAGCCAGTTCCTCCTCCACCCGCGCCATGGCTTCGGCGGCGCCGGGGGCGGGGTCGGCCGCCATGCCGATGGCGATCTCGGCGGCTTCGCCGCTGAGCGGGCGGTTGCGGTTGGCACGCAGCCAGTCGCGGGCGAGGTTGCGGGTGATCTGCCGCAGCCAGGGCAGGAAGCTGGACGGATTGCTGAGCTGGTTGAGCTGCTGCCAGGCCTTGATGAAGGCCTCCTGGGCGATGTCCTCGCTGGCCTGTACGTCGCGGGTCATGGCCAGGGCGATGGCGGTCACCGTGTTCTGGCAGGCCACCACGATGCGTCCATAGGACTGGGTGCAGCCGCCGCGGGCGGCGGGCAGTTCGTGGTGCAGCAGGGATTCGAGCGTGGCAGCGGTCATGGGCGGCTCCCGGTGGTCTGCATTACCGGACGGAGCCCGCCGGCCGATGTGACTGCCCGCCTGCCGGTCAGGGCTTCGGTGGCGTTGCCGGTGCGGCTGGCGTTGGGGCCGGGGCCGGTTGGCTGGGTTGGATGCGTACCCGGAAGCCGTCCGCGTTGTCCTGGCCGGGGGCCGGTTGCACCTGCGGCGCCGGTGCAGACACCGGTGCGGTCGGCGGTGCGGCGCGGTGGCGCAGCATGACCACCAGCGCGACGGCGGCGATCACCAGCAGCAGCGCGATGCGGATGCGCCAGGCCCAGCTGCGGCTGCCGGACGCCGCCGGCGGGTCGCGGAATGCGTATTCGGCGACCGGGTGGTCGCGGCGGGTAGTGTCGAGCAGGCGTGCGTCGCGCAGGATCTCGCGGGCGCGCGGCTGGTCGTCGGCGCGTACCACCCAGACGGTGGGCAACTGGCTGTCGTCCTTCTTGTCCAGATAGCTGAACTGGCCGCGGCGCCTGCTCTGGTACGAGCGGCCGTTGGTGATGCGGACCTCGATGCCGGCCTCGCGCAGCAGGGCGGCCACGCCTTCGGCGTTTTCCACGCGCTGGCTGGTGAAGATCTTGCGCATGCTTACTCCCCGCCGCCTTCGCCGGCCGCCGGCGCGACCCGGATCAGGCCTTCCTGCGCGGTGCTGGCCACCAGCACGCCGTCGCGGGTGAAGAACTGGCCGCGGGCCAGGCCGCGTGAGTCCTGCGCGCTCGGACTGTCCAGCGAATACAGCAGCCAGTCGTCCACGCGGAACGGGCGGTGGAACCACAGCGCATGGTCGAGCGAGGCCATCTGCACATGCGGCTGGTAGTAGCTGATGCCGTGCGGGAAGGTCGCGGTGCCCAGCAGGTGGAAATCCGAGGCATAGGCCAGCAGCGCCTGGTGCAGCTCCGGCGCATCGCCGACGCGCTCGTTCAGGCGCATCCACACCTGGTGGTAGGGCGGGCGCTTGGGCGGATGCAGTTCATCGCGCGGGTAGACGTGGCGGAACTCGAACGGGCCGCCGCGCGAGAGCCAGCGCTGCACCTTCACCGGCAGTCGTTCGAGCACCTCCGGCGGCAGCGGGCGGTTGGGCTCGATGTCTTCCGGCTGCGGGACCTCGGGCATCTTGTGCTGGTGCTCGGCGCCGCGTTCGGCCTGCTGGAACGAGGCCGCACAGAAGAAGATCACCTTGCCGTGCTGGATCGCGGTGACCCGGCGCACCGAGAAGCTGCCGCCGTCGCGGGTGCGGTCGACGTCGTAGATGATCGGGTGGTCGATGTTGCCGGCGCGCAGGAAATAGGCGTGCAGCGAATGCACGTGGCGGCCGTTGTCGATGGTGGCCTGGGCGGCGGCCAGCGCCTGCCCCAGCACCTGCCCGCCGAACACGTACTTGGTGCCGATGTCGCGGCTCTGGCCCCGGAACAGGTTGTCCTCGAGTCGCTCCAGCGACAGCAGGTCGATCAGTTCGGGTACCACGGGGTCGGCGTTGGCGGACAAGAGGGCGGGCCTGGGGTTCGACAGGCCGCCATTTTGGAGCAGAAACGCGTGCAGAGGAACGAGAGCCGGGTGAAAGCGGCGGCAGCGTGCCGTGCCTCTCTCCGTTTCTGGTTCCTCGCCACCCCGTTCCTAGCTTTTGCCCAGCCTGGCCGCCAGGGCCTGCAGCGCGGCCTGGGCGTCGGCCGAATACCAGGCCTCGACGAAGCGCTCCAGCTGGATGTGCTGCGGCTGCATCGCCTCGTGCAGGTCGGCGCGGGCAATGGCGCGGGTCTGCAGCATCGGCTGCCGCGGCAGCGTCAGCTGCGCCTGCAGCCACGCCAGCGCGCGTGCGACCACGGCGTCGGCGCCGTCGGCCAGTTCGTCCACCAGCCCGATCTCCAGCGCGCGCTCGGCGCTGACCAGTTGCCCGCCCGCCAGCAGCACCCCGGCCCGGTGCGCACCGACCACGCGTCGCATCAGCCGCTGGATGCCTTCCGGCGCGACCAGCCCCACCTGCACTTCGTTCAGGCCGATCAGGTACGGCTTGGCCGGATCGACGCTGCGCGCCATCACCCGGTAATCGCAGCACAGCGCCAACACGCAGCCGCCGGCCGGGGAGTGCCCGGTCAATGCGGCCACCACCGGGATGCGGCTGTCGGCCAGCGTGCGCGCGGCGCCGAAGAACGCCTGCCAGCTGTCCATCAGCCGCTGCCGGTCTTCGCCATGGCGCAGCAGGTAGGGCACGTCCATGCCACCGGTGAAGACGCGCTCGCTGCCAGACAGCACCACGCCCTGCACGTCCTCGGCCATGGCCTGGTTCATCGCCGCGATGAGCGCGCGGCACAGCTCGGTATCCAGCGCGTTGACCGGCGGCCGTGCCAGCCGCAGTTCGCGCACGGGGCCGTGGTTGATCGTGTCGATAAGCGTTGTCATGCTGCGGCCTCGAATTACGGCAGGGAGTCGAGGGTCCGATGATAACCAAACCATTCGCGTGCGTACTGTTGGGCATGGCCGGCCTCGCCGCCAGTGCGCTGGCGCAGGCCGCGCCGTCGTCGTGCGTGCGCCTGGATGGCGGCTGGATCCGTTTCCCGGCGATGGCGCACATGGCCGGTGGCTTCGGTCGCATCGACAACACCTGCAAGGCCGACGTGGCGGTGACCGCGGTGCGCAGCCCGGCGTTCAAGGACGTGTCCGTGCATGAAACCACGCTGGTCGATGGGGTCAGCCGCATGCGCGCGATCGAGCGCCTGCCGCTGGCGGCGGGCAAGGGCGTCGAGCTCAAGCCCGGCGGGCTGCACCTGATGCTGATGGATGGCAGCGGCCCGCTGCAGGAAGGCCAGCGCGTGCCGGTGTCGCTGGTGCTGTCCGACGGTACCGAAGTGCACGGCGAGCTGGTGGTGCGCAGGCCCTGAGATGGAAGCCGGGGTGTGCCGCCAAGGCCGCGCCAGCCGGCGCGGTGCTCAGCTTCCCGCCTGCGCCGGCGGGCGCCCGGAGATCACCGCCTGGATCCAGTCGGCGTAGTGGCTCGCACGCACGTTGCACGCGGTCTGGCCGTAACGTCCCGGCCGCGCGGTGCGCACGTCGCCTGCCATCACCTTCCATGACCCGAGGCCGGCCAGGCGCCATTGGCCGCCGTCCTCGATGAGCAGCGGGCCTCCGCTGTCCCCGTTTCCCAGCATGCCTTCCAGGGGCAGGGCGGCGGGCGGTTCGTCGAACACATAGCAGAGCCAGCGGTCATAGGCGCTGGTGACGATATTGAACGCGCGGCGCAGCTCGGTGCGGTTGGGGCCGGCGGGATCGTGCCCCGTGGCGCCGGTGCCGGTGGCGCCCATTCCCACGATCGCGATGGTCCGGCCAGGCTCGTCGCCGCGCGGGTAGAGCGCGACAGGCGCCACGCCCGCCACCGGTTGCCTGAGTTCGATCAGCGCGATGTCGTCGGAGGTGGCGAGGAAAGCCACGATCAGCATCGCCTCGCCGCTGGCCATGGCCTGGTCGACCAGTGCCTGCGGCAGCGTCCGGTAGCCCGGATGGACGACGACACGCGCGACCTCGCGCGGCCGCCCGTCGACCACGACCTGGCCGAGCGGGGAATGGGCCGGGAGGGTATGCGCCGCGGTCACCACCCAACGCGGCGCGATCAGCACGCCATGGCCCTCGCCGGGCATGTCGACCAGCGCCGGGAAGGCTGAGGCGGGCACGCGGTACTTCGCATCGTCGACGTCGTGCCGGATCACGACGGCGCCGGCAGCCAGGGGAACGGTGAGAAGCAGCAGGAGCCAGGCGAATCGGCGCATGGGCGGTTCCGGAGTGGGCGGCGATGGAATGTCCAGGGAGGTACCGTTACGTTCCGCGGATGCGGCCGGCCGTATCCCCGGAATAAGTCCCCGTCATCGTATTCGCTCGCGGGCTCCTGCGCGCACATGGCGGATTGGGCGGATTTCCGGGCAAAGGACAGGAGCGGCTTGTTGCAGCCATCACGCGGTAAAATGCGCCCATTCCCACTTCCACGCCCGTCATGACCGTCCGCACCCGCTTCGCCCCCAGTCCCACCGGCTACCTGCACATCGGTGGCGCCCGCACCGCGCTGTACTGCTGGCTGGAGGCCCGCCACCGCGGCGGCGAATTCGTGCTGCGCATCGAGGACACCGACCGCGAGCGCAGCACCCAGGCGGCGATCGACGCCATCCTGGAAGCGATGGACTGGCTGGGGCTGGACTACGACGAAGGCCCGGTCTACCAGACCGACCGCGTCGCCCGCTACAGGGAAGTGGCCGAGCAACTGATCGCCGCCGGCAAGGCCTACTACGCCTACGAGACCCGCGAGGAGCTCGATACCATGCGCGAGGCCGCGATGGCCCGGCAGGAAAAGCCGCGCTACAACGGCGCCGCGCGCGACCTGGGCCTGCCGTACAGGGACGACCCGAACCGGGTGATCCGCTTCAGGAACCCGCTCGACGGCGTGGTCGCCTTCGACGACCTGATCAAGGGCCGCATCGAGATCGCCAACAGCGAACTGGACGACATGGTGATCTTCCGTCCCGACGGTTACCCCACCTACAACTTCGCGGTGGTGGTGGACGACTGGGACATGGGCATCACCGAGGTCATCCGCGGCGACGACCACATCAACAACACCCCGCGCCAGATCAACCTGTACGAGGCCATCGGTGCGCCGGTGCCGAAGTTCGGGCACATGCCGATGATCCTGGACGAGCAGGGTGCCAAGCTGTCCAAGCGCACCGGCGCGGCGGACGTGATGCAGTACCGGGACGCCGGCTACCTGCCCGACGCGCTGCTGAGCTACCTAGCACGGCTGGGCTGGTCGCACGGCGACCAGGAACTGTTCAGCCGCCAGGAGCTGATCGACCTGTTCGACGTGAAGAACTGCAACTCCAAGGCCTCGCGCCTGGACATGGCCAAGCTCGGCTGGGTCAACCAGCACTTCCTCAAGACCGAGGCGCCGGAGCGCATCGCGCCGCACCTGGTCTACCAGCTGGAAAAGCTGGGCCTGGACCTGGCCGCCGGCCCGGCGCCGGTGGACGTGGTCATCGCCCTGCGCGAGCGCGTGCAGACGCTGAAGGAAATGGCCGAGAAGGCGGTGGTCTGGTACCAGCCGCTGACCGAATAC
This sequence comes from Stenotrophomonas sp. Y6, assembly GCF_022436665.1. Taxonomy (NCBI): domain Bacteria; kingdom Pseudomonadati; phylum Pseudomonadota; class Gammaproteobacteria; order Lysobacterales; family Lysobacteraceae; genus Stenotrophomonas; species Stenotrophomonas sp. Y6. The sequence continues at coordinate 43,528 of NZ_JAKUKB010000004.1, read as the reverse complement.
GACGAGGCGGCCGTGGCCAAGCACTTCAAGCCCGGTGCCGAGCTGGCGCTGGGCAAGGCGCGCGCGCTGCTGGCGGGGCTGCCGCAGTGGACCGCGGAGAGCGTGGGCGTGGCCCTGCATGACACCGCCGCCGCGCTGGAGATCGGCATGGGCAAGGTGGCGCAACCGCTGCGCGTGGCCATCACCGGCACCCAGGTCAGCCCGGACATCTCGCACACGGTGTACCTGGCCGGCCGCGACGAAGCCTTGAAACGCATCGACGCCGCACTCATCAAGGTCCCGAAGGGTTGATCCCGCCGAGGCAGACATGACCGGACACGAGCACAGCTGCACCGCCCCCCATCACCATGTCGACGACGCGGCGGATTTCATCGCCGTGGTCGAACGGGTGTGCCGCGAGCGCGGGCTGCGGCTCACGCCGATCCGCGCCAACGTGCTGCGGCTGATCGCCGAAGCCGGCAAGCCGGTCAAGGCCTACGAACTGCTGGACTGGGTGCGCGAGGGCAAGGGCGTGGGCGCCGACGCCCCGCCCACCGTGTACCGCGCGCTGGATTTCCTGATGGCCAACGGCTTCGTGCACAAGCTGTCGTCGGTCAATTCCTTCGTCGCCTGCCACCACCCCAGCAGCAACCAGCACTCGGTGCCGTTCCTGATCTGCGACCGCTGCCACAGCGCGGTCGAGCTGGAGGACCGGGACATCGTGCGCCAGCTCGAGAACCGCGCCCGCGAACTGGGTTTCAAGCCGCAGGCACAGACCCTGGAAGTACACGGGTTGTGCGCGGAGTGCGCCGGCTGATCGCGGCGCCGGCCCCGGGCCGGCACCGGAACAGCGCGGGGCGGCTTATTTCGCCGCCTCGTCCGCGCGATAGACGACCTCGCCGTCCTTGATCGTCTGCAGCACCTTGATGGTGTGCAGTTCGGCCGGCGCGATGGTCAGCGGATTGTCCGAGAGCACCACCAGGTCGGCGCGCTTGCCGGTCTCGATCGAGCCCTTGCTGTCCTGCTCGCCATACTGCTCGGCCGCCCACAGGGTGAGGGCCTTGAGCGCCTGCAGCGGGGTGACCCGCTGGTCCGGGCCGAGTACATAGCCGCTGCGGGTGGTGCGGTTGACGGTAGCGTCCAGCACCCGCATCGCGTCGGGAAACACCACCGGTGCGTCGTGGTGGGAGGTGAACTTCATGCCGGCATCCAGTACCCAGCCGGTGGGCGAGATGTTCTCGGCACGCGCCGGGCCCAGTACCGATTCGCGGTGCCAGTCGCCCCAGTAATAGGTGTGCATCGGAAACAGCGAGGGAAAGATGCCGAGCCGGGCGATCTGCGGCACCTGGTCCCTGCGCAGGGTCTGGCCGTGGATCAGCACCGGCAGCAGTTTCCTGCCCGGGTGGGCTTTTTCGGCCGCGCTCACGGCGTGGATGAACTGGTCGATGGCGGCATCGCCGTTGGCGTGGGCCAGCACCTGCCAGCCGTGTTCCCAGGCGCGGTTGATCAGCTCGTCGGCCTGGGCGTTGGTGAAGATCGGGTAGCCGGCGTAGGTCTGCTTCTGGCCTTCGGGCACCTTGTAGTAGGGCTGGGTCAGCCAGGCGGTCTTGCCCTGCGGCGAGCCGTCCAGGGTGATCTTGACCCCGCCGATGCGGAAGTGGTCGGTGTACTGGCGGCTGTAGTACGGCCCCTGCATCGCCGGGTTGCTCAGCGCCACCTCGATGTTGGGGTAGGCGACTACGTCGATTTTCAGCTTCCCGCTCTTGCCGGCCAGCGGCAGCATCGCCAGCGTGCCGGCATCGGTATTGCCGTCCTGGGCGGTGGTGTAGCCGTGCTTCATGTACAGCGCCTGGCCAGCCTCGAGCATCGCCATGGCCTCGTCCAGGCCGAGCGTGGGCATCAGCTTGGCCAGGGTGAGGTTGTGCGCGTTTTCCTCCATCACCCCGTTGGGCACCCGCGAGCCGGGTTCACGGCGGATCACCCCGCCTTCCGGGTCGGGCGTGGCCGCGGTGATCCCCGCCACCTCCAGCGCCTTGCTGTTGTAGGCCCCCAGGTGGCCGGACTGGTGCATCAGGATCACCGGGATCTGCGTGGTGATGGCGTCCAGTTCCTCGCGGGTGGGGTGGCGCCGTTCGGCCAGCTGCGAATCGTCGTAGCCGAAGCCGATCAGCACCTTGTAGCCGCCGGGAATGGCGGTGCCGGTCAGGAACCGGCGCATGATCCGCTGCAGGTCCGGGATCGAGTTGCCCTCGCCATCGGGGGCGGGCAGCAGGTTGGCCGACAGCGCCTGCAGGCCGGTGCCGGAGACATGGCTGTGGCCGTCGATGAAGCTGGGGGTGAGGGTATGGCCCTGCAGGTCGACCTGGTGTGCGGCGGGGCTGAAGTCCAGTGCCGCCCGGCGCGTGCCGACAAAGGCGATGCGCCCGTCGCGCACCACCACCGCTTCGACCTGCGGCTGGCGGTCGTTGATGGTGAGGATGGTGCCGCCCGAGTACAGCGTATCGGCGGCAAGGGCGCCGGCGGGCGTGCAGGCGGCGAGCACGGCGAGGGCCAGAGGCGATTTCATCGGGATATCCGAACCGGGGGCGGGGCAACAGCCTAGCGCAGCCCGGTGGATGCCGGTGTGTCGGCGGCGTGGTGCCCGGCCGGGGAGCTCAGCGCTGGGCCGTATCCACTTCCACCACCACCGACATGCCCGGGCGCAGGCGCGCGGCCAGCGGCTGGTCCGGGTCGATGGCGATGCGCACTGGCAGCCGCTGCACCACCTTGGTGAAGTTGCCGCTGGCGTTGTCCGGCTTGAGCACGGCGAACTCCGAGCCGGTGGCCGGGGCGATCTGTTCGACATGGCCGTGCAGGTGCTGGCCCTGGAAGGCGTCGACGCTGAAGCTGGCCGGCTGGCCGATGGCCATCTTCCAGGTCTGGCCTTCCTTGAAGTTGGCCACGACCCACAGGCTGTCCGGCACCAGGAACAGCAGCTGGGTACCGGCGGTGACGTACTGGCCCAGCCGCACCGAGGCCTCGGACAGCTGGCCGTCGCGCGGGGCGCGGATGACGGTGTTGTCCAGGTCGATCCGCGCCAGCTCCAGCGCCGCCTGCGCACTGGCCACGCGCGCTTCCAGCCCCTGCCGCGCGACGCGGGTGGCGGTGAGGTTCTCCTCGGCGATACGGATCGCCGCCTGCGACTGCGCCACCCCGGCGTTGGCCGCCTGCGCGCTGGCGCGCAGCCTGTCGCGGTCGCTGCTGGATACCAGCTGTTGCGCGGCCAGGGTTTCGTAGCGCTGCAGTTCGGTACCGGTGCGCTGCCGCTCGGCCTGGCCGGCGGACAGGTTGGCCCGTGCCGATGCGATCTGCGCACGGCCCTGCGCCTGGCTCTGGTCGGAGTTGGCCAGTTGCGCGCGCGCCTCGGCCAGCGCCGCCTCGGCCTGGTCGACCTTCTGCCGGTAGCTGCGGTCGTCGATGCGCAGCAGCGGCTGCCCTTGCTTCACATGGTCGAAGTCCTTCACCAGCACGTCGGTCACGTAGCCGCTGACCTGCGGCGCCAGCACCGTGACCTGGCCGCGCACGTAGGCGTCGTCGGTATGCACATGGCTGCTGTTGAACGGCCACAGCTGCCAGGCGCGCAGGATCAGGGTCAGCCCGAGCAGGGCGATGGCGACCATCACCACCACGCTGGCGCGGCTGGGCGTGTTGTACTTGGAGACCGGTGCCGGCGCCGCCGCCGCCTCGCCATCGCTGGCGTCGGTGATCTGCGCGTCGGCATCGCCGGGTGTCTGCTGTTTGTCGCTCATGTCGTTGGTTTCACTTGGAGGGCGTTGCGGCCGTGGCCGGCCGGATCGCCTTTTTCACGGTGGGGTTGCGGAACAGCACTTCCAGCAGCAGCCAGCCGAGGAAGCCGATCGCCAGCCAGCCACTGAGCGCGAACACGTCGTTGAACGCGCGCACGTTGGCCTCGCGCCTGGCGGCCTGCGCCAGCGCCGCGGCGGCCTGGGCCTGGCGCTGTACCGGGTCGGTGACCAGGCGGGCGTAGCCCTGCTGCTGCGCGCGCAGGCGCTGGGCCACGGTCGGATCGGTCGGATCCAGCTGGCTGACCAGCTGGCTGGAGTACACGTGCTCGCGATGCAGCTGGTAGCTGCCCAGCAGGGCCGAGCCGGCCAGGCCGCCGAAGGTCTGGGTCAGCGACAGCACCACGATGAAGGACACGATGTGGTCCAGCCCGCGCGCCATGGCCTGGCGGATCCCGGTCAGCATCAGTGGGCCCATGAACATGCCGCTGCCCACCGCCGCCAGGAACTGGCTGAGCGCGAAATCCATCGGCCGGTCCAGGCTGGTGCGGTGCTGGTCGAGGAAAGCGGCGCTGCCGAGCAGGATGATCGACGCCAGCAACTGCGGTATCAGCGCCTTCGGGCCGAAGGTCAGCGCGCCGGCGGCGATGCCGGTGAGCACGCCGAGCAGGATCACCGCGAACAGCGGCGCCATCTGCTCCGGGCCCATGCCCAGGGTGCGCATCATCGTGACCATGCCGTAGGACTGCTCGTTGGTCAGGAAGCGGATCAGGAACGCGCCGGCGATGAAGCGCAGCATCGTCGGCCCCATCAGCCAGCGGATCTGCAGCAGCGGGTTGCGCCGGTAGTGTTCGATCAGGAACGCCACCAGCACCAGCAGCGTCGCCGCGGCCAGCAGCCCACCCAGCCACGGCGTGTCGAACCACCAGTGCAGGTAGCCCTGGCTGAGCACGATGACCAGCATCGCCAGCGCCGGGGCGAGGATGGCGAAGGTGACGAAGTCCAGCGGCTCGAACACCTTGATCTGGATGCCCGGCGGCAGCTTCAGGATCACCACCGCGGCGAACGCGCACAGCGCCAGCCCGGCCTCGAACAGGTACAGGTTGTGCCATTCGCCGTGGTCGAGCAGGCCCGGCGACAGCAGCCATGCCAGCGGCACCGCCAGCTGCGACAGGCCCATGCCGACCACCAGCAGGTTGCCCACGTACCTGCGTGGCAGCGCCTGCAGCATGTACAGCGTGCCCAGGGTGGTGCAGGCCGCGCCCGCGAACCCGCTGGCCGCGCGCACCAGGATCGTCGTCGCCAGCCCGCCCACCGCAAGGTGCAGCACCGCCAGCGCCGCGTAGACCCCCAAGCCCAGTTCGGCGAACAGGCGGATGCCGTACTCCTGGCGGAACTTGAACACCAGCAGGTTGGCGGTGACGTTGACCATCACGTAGGACGCCACCAGCCAGTTGGCTTCACTGGGCTGCAGGCCCATCTGCCCCTGGATCCACGGCAGGTTGGCGCTGAGCAGCGCGTTGCCGAGGCCGCCGGTGATCGCCACCAGTACCGCCACCGCGGCGTAGGCCGCGCGTCGGTGCGGCGGATGCCAGGGCATCGACGCGGAGCCGGGCAGGGTGGGTTTTTCGTGTTCCTCCCAGTCCGGGATCGGCTTGAGCGGTTTCATTCGCCGGCGCCCCCGGTCGCGGTTAGCCCGGGGCGCAGCAACTGCAGTGCGCGGCTGGCGAGCCGGGCCCGCTCGGCGCGGGTGCGTCCGCGCAGCGCGGCGCCGAGCATGCTCGATACCAGCGACAGGTCGGCCAGCGCCAGGTCCGGGCGACACAGGCCCGCCGCCCGCGCCCGCTCCAGGGCCGGCTCCATCAGCTTCAGGACCCGCTGGCGCGCGGCGCGGATCGGCGGATCGTTCTGGTCCACGGCGCGCCAGTAATCGGCCAGCGCCGGCGAGTGCACGATGCGCCGGGCCATGCCCTCGAGCAGCGCGAACAGGGCGTCATCGCGCTCGCCCAGTTCGGCCACGTGCGCCTGGATCTTCTCCACCGTGCGCTGCAGCATCGCCTCGATCAGCGCGGCGCGGTCGGGGAAGTTGCGGTACAGCGTGGCACGGCCGACGCCGGCCCGTTCCACCACCAGGTCCAGCGGCGCGGTGATGCCGTGTTCGCCGAACACGGCGTCGGCCGCGTCCAGCAGCTGGGCGCGACGCGCGGCGGCATCGGAACGGATCGAGGTCATGCACACATGATCCGGACAAAAGTGTCCGCTTGCAATGAGCGCGGCGTGAAACGCAGTGTCCGCCGGGGCGGGCGTTCACCTGCGCGGCGGTGGCGGCCGGGTGCCGGAAAAGCGGAAGGGGCCTTGCGGCCCCTTCCTTCATGCCGTCGTCGGCAGCGCGCCGGTCAGAACCAGGCGCGGATGCCGAAGGCGACGCCGCGGCCGGGCAGCGGTGCGTAGTCGCGCAGCAGCGAGGTGTGCGGGCGCACCTGGCGGTTGCCCAGGTTGCTGCCGTCCAGGAACAGCTCGTAGCTGTTGCTGCCGTTGCGGTCCCAGCGGTAGGCAAGGTGCGCGTCGACCAGGGTGTAGCCGGGGCTGGGTGCCTCGTTCGCGGCGACGTCGCGCTGGCTGTCGTAGCGGATCGCACCCAGCGAAGCGCGCCAGCCGTCGCGGGCCCAGCGCAGGTCGGCGCCGACGCGTGCCGGCGCGATCCGCGGCAGATGGCCGCCGTTGGCGAGGTCCACGCTGTAAGCGTGGCTGTGGTCGCCATGCGGCACGGCGATGTCCGCACGGCGGCTGCCGCTGCCGTCCAGTTCGGCCTTGACGTAGTCGCCGAACACGCGCAGGTCCCAGTCGCCGCTGTCGCCTTCGACCAGATGGAACATGGCCTCGGCCTCGGCGCCCTTGAAGGTGGCGTCCTGCTGGGTCCAGACCCGGACCGGCAGGCCCTGCTCGACCACGCCGGTGTCGGCCAGATAGATGAAGTCCCTGAACTTCGTCTGGTAGACCGCGGCCGAGACGTCGATGCGGTCACTGTGCGCGTGCAGGCCCAGTTCCATGCGGTGGCCGCGCTCGGTGTCCAGGTTGGCGTCGCCGATCTCCAGCGAGCGGGTGGCGATGTGGGCGCCGGCGGCGTACAGCTCCTCGTTGGTCGGCGCGCGCTCGGAGCGGTCCACGCCGAAGCGCAGGTCGACATGGTCGTTGACCGTCCAGATGCCGGCCGCCGACAGGTTGGTGGCGCCGAAGTCGCGGTCGGGCGCGGTGCCCTCCGGGCTCAGCCGGACCCGGTCGTGGCGGCCGCCCAGTTCCAGCTTGAGCGGACCGAACTGCTTTTCCTGCAGCACGAACAGGCCCAGGCTGCGGGTGGTGGTGCCGGGGACGAAGGCCTCCTCGCCGTGCGCGCCGAAGTCGCTGTCGCCGAACTGCAGGCCGAACGCGCCGTTCCAGCCGGCCAGCGGGGTCTGCACCGCTTCCACGCGGCCTTCCACGCCCTTGTTGGTGAAGCGGGTGGACGGGGTGCCGGCGTCCAGTTCGGTGTGCTCGTAGTCGGTCCAGGCCGCGCGCACGGTGACGCTCTGCAGGAATGGCAGCGGATCGTAGACACCGCCCTTCACGTCGAAGCGGTTCTGCACCATGTCTATGCGCACGTCGTGCTCGCCAGCCGCTTCTTCGCCGTGGTCGTCATGGTCATGGTCATGGTCGTGATCGTCGCCGGCGTGGACATGGGCGCCGTTGGGGATGCCGTAGTTGCTGCGGTAGGTGCCCAGCGAGGCGCCGAGGAAGCCGGATTCGCCCAGCCAGGTGGCACCGACGCCGCCGGCGCGGGTGCGCATGGCGCTGTTCTCCAGGCGTCCGCGCGGACCAAGCTCGTCACCGTGATCGGCGTGATCGGCGTGATCGTCATGGTCGTCGTCCAGCGCCGCAGGGTCGATCGCACGGCCGGGAATGCGGTAGTCGTCGCCGTTGCGCACCAGGCCATCGACATGCAGCACCAGGTTGCCGCCGCTGACGCCATCGAGCCGGAACATGCCGCTGCGCTCGTCGTTGACGCTGTTGCCGCGCAGCTCGGCGCGGCCGCTCAGGGGGCGGTCGGGCAGGTCGCGGGCGATGCGCCCGTCGACCACGTTGACCGCGCCGCCGATGGCGCCGCTGCCGAACAGCAGGGTCGCCGGGCCCTTCAGCACCTCGATCTGGTCGGCCAGGAACGGCTCGATGCTGGTGGCGTGGTCGGCGCTGACGGTGGACGCGTCCATGTTGCCGACGCCGTTGGCGACCACCGCCACGCGCGGGCCTTCCTGCCCACGGATGATCGGCCGGCCCACGCCGGGCCCGAAATTGCTGGTCTGCACCCCGGGCATGCGCGCGATGGTGTCGCCCAGGGTGGCGCCCTTGCGTGCATCCAGCTCCTCGCCGGCCAGCACCGCGACTGGCCTGGCGAGCGATTCGGCGTCGCTCTGCAGCGGCGAGGCGGTGACCTTGACCGTGGACAGTTCGGTCAGGTGATGGCTCTGCCCATCGGTTTCGTCGGCGGCCTGGGCGGCGGCCGGAAGGGCGGCGACAAGCGCCACGGACAGGGCGTGGCGGGCGAGACGCGGAAAGCGGCGGGAGTGGGCGGGTCGGGTCATGGTGTTGTTACTTTGTATCAATTGAGGGGCGAGGGACGGCCGGGACGGGAAACGGGAAGCAGGGAGCTCAAGCGGGCCGATGCATAATGTTATATTATTCCATAACGCGCCACCGCCCCTGCTGGAAGTCATGCCGCTGAAATCGTCCCGCCAGTTCCTCGACCGCTTCGGTGCCGCCGGTTCGCTGCTGTGCGCGGTGCACTGTGCGGCATTGCCGGCGCTGCTGGCATTGGCGCCGTCGCTGGGCCTGTCGTTCTGGTTGAGCGACGGGGTCGAACAGGCGGTGGTGGTGTTCGTGACCTTCCTTGGCCTGTTCAGTCTGCTCTGGGGCTACCGCCGCCACCGCGCGCTGCGCGCGCTGGCGCTGCTGGTGCCGGGGCTGGCGCTGCTGTGGGCCGGGTTGCTGCATGCCGGGCTGCATCATTCGCAGCTGCCGCACGCGGTGGTGATGACGCTCGGCGGCGTGCTGGTGGGGCTGGCGCACCTGATGAACCTGCGGCTCAACCACCTGCACGTGCACGACGCCAGCTGCGCGCATTGAGGGGCGCATGGTAGGCTTTCACTTCACGCGCGGGGGCGCTGCTACAGCGGCCTCGCCGAACCCGTGTCAGTACGGGGCAATCTGATTTCACACTAAGGAGTTGACGACATGGGTAAGGGTGACCGTAAGACCGCCAAGGGCAAGCGCTACAACGCCAGCTATGGCAATGCGCGCTCGCATTCGGTGAGCAAGGTGGCCGTGGGCGCAGCTGCGCCGGTCGCCAAGAAGACTGTCGCCAAGGCACCGGCCAAGAAGGCCGTGGCCAAGAAGACGGTGGCCAAGGCCGGTTGATCCCGGGCTGGCATCAGCGAAAAAGCGGCGCTTGCGCCGCTTTTTTTTTGCCTGCCTCGCGCCCTGCCTGCCGGCGCCGGTCATGGCGTGTGCCGCGCCGCGATCGAGCGGCGGCCGCCATTCAATCCTGTCCGCGCAACGCCGGCAGCAGCGCCTGCGGATCGCCGTCGTTCGGCGCCGGGGTGATGCCGGTCAACCGCGCCAGCAGCGGGTAGACGTCGACGTTGTCGAAGCGGGGCAGCAGTACGCCCTGGCGGAACGCGGGGCCGCGGGCGACGAACACCGCCTGCATCGAGGGCAGCGCCGGGTCGTACCCGTGCGAGCCGCGGTTGCCGGGCGGGCGCCGGGCGATGCTCTTGCGGGTCAGCGCGTCCCAGCCTTCGTGCATCTGGCAGACGATCGGCGGAATACGCGGGTGGGTGCCGTAGTGCCAGCGTGGCGGCAGCTGTTCCTTCTTCCAGCAGTCGTAGTGCGGGTGCGCGCCGAGCAGGGCCTTTTCCGCCTCGCGTTCGCGCCCCGGCTGCGGCGCGAAGCCGATCGACTGGCCGACCGATACCTCGCGCGCGATCTCCGGCGCGACCATGTCCTCGGTGGCGATCACCTGTCCGTCCGCGACATTGGCCATGCCATGGTCGGACACGATGATCACGTTGGTCTGGTCGAGCAGGCCGTCGCGGCGCATGCCGTCCAGCAGCTGGCCGATGGCGGCGTCCACCTGCCGCAGCGCGGCGGCGTACTCGGGCGAGTCCGGGCCGTAGGTGTGCCCGGCCTTGTCGACCTGCTCCATGTAGGCCGCGACCAGGCGCGGCTTGTGGCCGTCGGGCGCGCCCTGCAGCCATGACAGCACCAACTGCATGCGTTCGGGCAGCGGCACGCTTTCGTCGTAGGCGTGCCATTGGCTGGCGTGCACGCCCTGGATGGCGGCCTCGCTGCCGGGCCATGACCAGGTCGCGCTTTTGTAGCCGGCCTTCTCGACGCCGACCCAGATCGGCTCGCCACCCCACCAGGCCGGGTTGGTCACCGCCTCGCGGTTGTCCAGGCGGAAATCGCCCAGGTCCTCGGCGCGCATGCTGTTGTGGATGATGCCGTGGTGGTCCGGGCGCAGGCCGGTGACCAGGGTGTAGTGGTTGGGGAAGGTCAGCGACGGGTAGGACGGGGACATGCCGACCGCGCGCACGCCTTCGCGCGCCAGACGGGCCAGGTTGGGGCTGTGGCCGCGCTCGACCATGTCCGCGCGCAGGCCGTCGATGGACAGCAGCAGGACGGTGGGCGGTGCCGTGGCGGCAGCGGGTGTGGCGGGGGTGGGGCCGGTCGAGGCGCAGGCGGCGAGCAGGCAGGCGCCGAGCAGCGCGAGGGAAGTGCGGAATTGAATCATGCGCCAATGATAGTCCCGCCATGATGACAGCAGGCAGACGCCGGGTGTTTCGTCGTCGCGGTCTAGTTGTGTAAACCCAGCACGTTGTTCAGGGGTATGCGGGAGATGGGTGGTTTGTAGCCGAGGCTTGCATGAGGGCGGTGCCAGTTGTAGTGATGCAGCCAGTCATGGAGGGCGCCAGCCCGCTGCCCGGAGTTGTCATAGGCGCGGGCATAGGCCCACTCGCGCAGGCTGGTCTGGACCAGGCGTTCGGCCTTGCCGTTGGTGCGCGGGGTGTAGGGACGCGTGCGCAGGTGGCGCATGCCAAGGCGACGGAGCAGGCGCTGGAAACGGCGCGACCTGTAGCAGGTGCCGTTGTCGGTCAACACCCGCTCGAAGCACACGCCCAGGCTGCGGTAGTAGCGCACCGTGCGGATAAGGGCCTTGCAGGCGCTGGTCCCGCGCTCGTCCGGCTCGATGGAGGCGAAGGCCACGCGCGAGTGATCGTCGATGGCCAGATGGACGTATTCCCAGCCAATGCCCCTGTGTCGATGCGAGCGGTCACCGGTCACACGGTGGCCCGGGGAACCGATCCGCCCCAGCTTCTTGATGTCCAGATGCAGCAGTTGGCCGGGCCGGGCGTGTTCATAGCGGTTCTCCGGCAGCGCCGGCTTCAGTTCGGCCAAGCGGTGCAGTCCGGCACGGCGCAGCAACCGGGCGATGGTGCTTGGCGCCACGGACAGCCGCTGGGCGATCTGGCGATAGGTCTGGCGTGAGCGTCGCAGTTCCAGCATCTGCGCTGCGATGGTTGACGGTGTGGCATGGGGGCAGGCATGCGGCCGGGAGCTGCGGTCGGCCAAGCCAGCAGGACCCTCTTCCCGGTACCGCTTCAGCCACTTGTAGGCCGTGCGCACGCTCACGCCAGCTGCATGGGCGGCCTCCGCGATGCGCAGGCCCTGCACGAGGATGCGGTCCACAAGCAGGGCTCGACCGCGAGGCGTCAAACGGGCATGTTTATGCAGGTTCATCCGGGGCTCCTGGGGGCTGGGTTGGTGTCGTAACCCCCATCTTCCAGCGATGCCCCGGATGAACAACCTACTGAGAGATCACATCTAGTCGAACAGGGCCGGCGCGGCGACCGTGTCGGGCAGCGCGCCCTCAAGCCGCAGCAGCGCGGCCTTGGTCGGCAGGCCGCCGCCGAAGCCGGTCAGCGAACCGTCGTTGCCGATCACCCGGTGGCAGGGCAGCACGATCGGCAGCGGGTTGCGGCCATTGGCCGCGCCCACCGCGCGGGTCGCACTGGGGCGGCCGATGCGCTGTGCCAGCTGGCGATAGCTCCAGGTGCCGCCGAACGGGATGTCGGCCAGCGCGTGCCAGACCTGCAGCTGGAACTCGGTGCCGACCGGGGCCAGCACCAGGTCGAAGGTGCGGCGGCGGCCATGCAGGTAGTCCAGCAATTGCCGGCGGGGTTCGGCGACGGCGTCCGGCGCGTGCTGCCACTGGTCGCGGCCCTTGGCATCGTGGCGGTTGCGCGCGAACAGGATGTGGCGCAGGCCGGCCGCGTCGGCGGCGACGGTCAGGGGGCCGATGGGGGTGTCGAAGCGATCGTAGAAGAGGGTCATTGCGTCGGTTCCTTGTCGGGTTCGGCGGCCAGGTGCCACAGGTGGAGGACGGCATAGGCGCGCCAGGGGCGCCAGGCCTGCGAACGGGCCTCGGTGGCGCGCTCGCTCAGGCGCTGGCCTTCGCCGAGCACCTGCTGCAGCACCAGGTCGCCGGCAGGGAATGCGTCGGGCATGCCCAGTGCGCGCAGCGCCATGTAGTGGGCCGTCCACGGGCCGATGCCGGGCAGCGCGGTGGCCTGCTGGACGAACTGCTCCAGGGTCTGGGCGCGGCTGAACTGCAGCCGGCCTTCGCTGCAGGCGCGCGCCACCGCCCGCAGCGTGGCCGCCCGGGTGCGCGGCAGGCCGATGCTTTCCAGCGGCGCTTCGGCCAATACTTCCGGGGTGGGGAATTGCCGGTCCAGGCCGTCGGGCAGGTCCGCCAGCGCCTGTCCGAAGCGTTCGACCAGCCGCCGCGCCAAGGTGGTGGCCGCGGCGACGCTGACCTGCTGCCCCAGCACGGCGCGCGCGGCCACTTCGAAGCCGTCCCAGCCGCCGGGGATGCGCAGGCCGGGGCGCCGCGCGATGCCTCGCGCCAGCAGCGGCTCGCGCGCCAGGCAGGCATGCACGGTGGTCAGGTCGGCATCCAGGTCGAACACCCGCCGCACCCTGGCCACGATCGCCGGGATCGCGCGCGCGTCGGTGGTGCCGAGCTGCAGGCGCAGCTCCGGCCGCTTCGGGTCGGCACTGACCCGGATCAGGCTGGCGCGGCCATTGGCGACGATCACCCGCCGGTAGCTGTCGGCGTCGATGCGTTCGATGCCGGGGATCGCGCGTCTGCGCAGGAACTCGAGCATCGTGGGGAAATCCAGCGGCGGACGGTACGCCAGCCGCAGCACCGGCTCGCCACCGGCCACCGCGCCATGGCGCCTGCGCAGGGCGCTGGGCGGCATGCCACAGCCGGCGAGGAAGGCGTCGTTGAAGCGGCGCAGGCTGTTGAAGCCGGCGGCCAGCGCCACCTCGGTCACCGGCAGGTGGGTTTCGGTGAGCAGCTGCTTGGCCAGCAGCAGGCGCCGGGTCGCGTGCAACTGCGCGGGGGTGGCGCCGAGCCGGGCGACGAACAGCCGCTGCAGCTGGCGCGTGCTCAGCTCCATGGCCTGCGCCAGCGCGGCGACCGGCTGGTCCTGCAGGATGCCTTCGTCCAGCAGCGCCAGCGCCCGGTGCAGGGTGTGGTCCTGCATGAAATTGGCGTCGTCCGGCGACAGTTCCGGGCGGCAGCGCAGGCAGGGGCGATAGCCGGCCGCCGCGGCCGCCGCGGCGGTGGGGTAATAGCTGACGTTGTCGCGGCGCGGCGGCGGTGCCGGGCACACCGGCCGGCAGTAGATGCCGGTACTGCGCACGGCGGTGAAGAACAGCCCGTCGAAGCGCGCGTCGCGGGCCAGGCGGGCCTGTTCGCATTGGTCGTGGCTGGGCAGCGCGTGAGTGCTCATGGGGCCAGTCTAGGCCCGAAGCAGGATCCGGACTGGCCATTTCCGGACATCAATGCGCGGCCGGGCCGCGCGGTTCAGGGCGCATTGCGGCGCCGCTGCCGATGCGGACTAGACTGTAGCCCCTGGCGCGCGGCGCCTTGCTCCGGATCCGATCGTTGTCCATGTTGCGCAGATTCTGGTGGTTGCCGTTGCTGGGTGCCGGGTTGCTCGCCTGCACCGGGGGCGACAAGGACAGGCCGGTGGCGGCCGCCGATCCGGCCGCGGCGCTGGCCGCCGATGGCGACCACATGGTGTCGATCAACGCGGCCGACGCACCGCCACCGCCGCCGCCGGTGAAGCCGGCGCGGGACAAGGCCTGGCCGGAGGTGGTGCTGGAGAACGGCAAGGCCTGGGTCAGCTGCGATACCGACTACACCGGCGAAGCCGGCGATGGCGCCGCGCTGGAGGCGCTGGACCGCAAGACCCTGGATGCGGCGCTGGAGCCGTGCCGCGAACGCGGGCTGCTGCGGGTGCGCTACGCCGGCAAGATCAACCCGTCGTTCGCCGCGATGGTGTCGCGGCTGGCGGTGGTGGCCGACGCCAAGAAGATCGGCAAGCGGGTGCTCGACCTGGACTCCAGCGGCGGCCAGGTGGAAGCGGCGATCGTGGCCGGCGACAGCATCGGCGAATCCGGCTGGACCATCTGGGTGCGCGAGGGCTCCATCTGCCACAGCGCCTGCGTGTTCGTGCTCGCCGCCGGCGACAACCGCCTGATCTCCGGCAAGGTCGGCATCCACCGGATGATGCGCATCAGTTCCACCGCCACCTCGCGCGCCGAACTGAACAAGGAACTGCACGAGGTCTACGACAACGTGAAGGACTACCTGCAGCGCAACGGCGTGGCGGTGGGCGTGGCCGACCTGATGATGACCGTGCCCAACCGCAGCCTGCGCCTGCTCACCAGCGAAGAACTCAAGCAGTACGGCCTGGATGGCACCAACGCGGTGCAGGACGACCTGGAGCGGATCAAGCAGATGCGCAAGTGTGGCGACGACTTCGTGCGCCGCAAGGATGCGTTCCTGATCGCCTTCGACCGCCAGTGCAAGCTCGAGGGCGCCGAGCTGGACGCGGTGACCAGCTGCGGGCAGGCGCTGAAGGAGCATTTCGGCTTCCCCGACGAAGCCTGCCCGGACGAAAGCCCGTTGTCGGAGATCGACACCGCGCTGCTGGAGATGCCGGCCGACGCCGCGCCGCGGCCGCCGCTGACGCCGGCCACGGCAGGCGTGGAGCCGCGCCGCGGCGACCTGTGAACACTCGCGCCGCGGCGACCTGGGCCTGACATGATCCGGATCAAGGCCGCCGCCGGTCGCCGGCCCTAGGCTGTGCCGGACACAGAATGCGGAGGCGGAAGATGCGGGCTGTCGATGTACTGGTGGTGGGCGCGGGCCCGGCAGGGCTGTGTCTGGCACGCGGGCTGGCCGATACCGGGCTGGCGGTGACCCTGGTGGAACTGCAGCCGGCCGCGGCGCTGGCCGAGCCGGCCTTCGATGGCCGCGAGATCGCGCTGACCCACGCCTCGCGGCAGATCATGCGCACCCTGGGGCTGTGGGAGCGGATCGATCCGGCGCAGGTCTCGCCGCTGTGCAGCGCCAGGGTCATGAACGGCGCATCGCCATTCGCGCTCGGCTTCGCCGCCGGCAACGAGGACGCCGATCCGCTGGGCTGGCTGGTTCCCAACCACCTGATCCGCCGCGCCGCCTGGGACGCGGTGCAGGGCCAGGCCGGGCTGGAACTGGTGGACGGCGCCAGGGTGACCGCGATCGAGACCGGCGAGGCCACCAACGCGGTGGTGCTGGACGATGGCCGCCGCCTGTCGGCGCGGCTGGTGGTCGCCGCCGACAGCCGCTTCTCGGCGACCCGGCGGATGATGGGCATCGGCGCGCAGATGCGCGATTTCGGCAAGTCGATGCTGGTATGCCGGCTTGCCCACGAGCTGCCGCACCAGCACACCGCGTGGGAATGGTTCGGCTACGGCCGCACCCTGGCCATGCTGCCGCTGCCCGGCGACCAGTGCTCGGCGGTGATCACCCTGCCGCCGCAGGGCATCCAGGAACTGATGGCGATGGACGAGGCCGCCTTCGGCGAGGCCGTCACCGGCTTCTTCGAGCAGCGCCTGGGACGGATGCGGCCGGTCGGCACGCGGCATGCCTATCCGCTGGTGGGCGTGTACGCGCACCGCTTCGCCGGGCACCGCTATGCGCTGGCCGGCGATGCCGCGGTGGGCATGCACCCGGTGACCGCGCACGGGTTCAATTTCGGGCTGCAGAGCCAGCAGCGGCTGGTCAGGGAAGTCGCGGCCGCGGCCGCGCGCGGCGCCGACATCGGCGCGGCGGCGGTGCTGGCGCGCTACGAGCGCGCGCACCGGTTGGCGACGCGGCCGCTGTACGAGGCGACCAATGCCATTGCCGCGCTGTACAACGACAGCCGCCTGCCGGCACGCCTGCTGCGCGGTGCCGCGCTGCGGGCGGCGCACGGGGTGGCGCCCTTCAGGAAGATGATCGCCGCGCACCTGACCCAGCGCGCCGCGGGCTGAGCGCCCGCAGCCGGCGTCAGCGCACCCGGATCCGCACGTCGCCCAGCTCCACCTGCTGGCCCGCGCGGATCTTGCAGGCCTTGCGCAGTTCGACCGCGCCGTCGACCCGGACCTGGCCCTCGCCGATGATCATCTTGGCTTCGCCGCCGCTGGCCACCAGGTCGGTCAGCTTGAGCAACTGCTTGAGTTCCACGTACTCGCGGTCCAGTTCGAAATCGATGGTCTGCATGGGGAGGCCGGCGGGGAAAGGGGGCGATTATCGCCTGCCGCGGCCGTGAACCGCTGTAACCGCGGTGGCCACCCGGCGGGCCAGCGTCCGGCGGCGGGCGCCGGCGTCACGGTGCCGCCGGTGGCCGCCTCACCCGCGCGGCGCGCCGGGGCCGGGATTCGCCCGTGCCTGGCGGGAACCGGCCGCGACAGGCACCTGCCGGTGGCTGCTGGGGAGGGCAGCTGAACGGATGCCATCGGCAGCTTTCGACAGGGGGCCGCGCAAGGCGCACAATACGCCCCATTTTCCTGCCCGCTGCGTTCGCCGCGGTGCCCCCGGAGTCCCCATGTCCCAAGAATCCCCCGCGCCGCTGCTGTTCGCAGACCTCGGCCTGTCCGACGCTGTGATGAAGGCGGTGGCCGCCGTCGGCTACGAAACCCCGTCGCCGATCCAGGCCGCCACCATTCCGGCGATGCTGCAAGGCCGCGACGTGCTCGGCCAGGCGCAGACCGGTACCGGCAAGACCGGTGCCTTCGCGCTGCCGGTGCTGTCCAACATCGATCTTTCCGCCACCAAGCCGCAGGTACTGGTGCTGGCCCCGACCCGCGAGCTGGCCATCCAGGTCGCCGAGGCGTTCCAGACCTATTCGGCGTCGATGCCCGGCTTCCGGGTGCTGCCGGTGTACGGCGGCCAGCCCTATGGCCAGCAGCTGTCGGCGCTGCGCCGCGGCGTGCACGTCGTGGTCGGCACCCCCGGTCGCGTCATCGACCACCTGGACCGCGGCACCCTGGACCTGTCCGAGCTGAAGACCCTGGTGCTGGACGAAGCCGACGAAATGCTGCGCATGGGCTTCATCGACGACGTCGAGGCGGTGCTCAAGAAGCTGCCGGAGAGCCGCCAGGTCGCGCTGTTCTCGGCGACCATGCCGTCGCAGATCCGGCGCATCGCGCAGACCTACCTGCGCGAGCCGGTGGAGGTGACCATCGCCTCCAAGACCACCACCTCGGCCAACATCCGCCAGCGCTACTGGTGGGTGAGCGGCATGCACAAGCTCGATGCGCTGACCCGCATCCTGGAAGTGGAGCCGTTCGACGCGATGATCATCTTCGCGCGCACCAAGGCCGGCACCGAGGAGCTTGCCGAGAAGCTGCAGGCGCGCGGCCTGGCCGCTGCCGCCATCAACGGCGACATGCAGCAGGCCCAGCGCGAGCGCACCATCGGCCAGCTGAAGGAAGGCAAGCTCGACGTCCTGGTCGCCACCGACGTGGCCGCGCGCGGCCTGGACGTGGAGCGCATCAGCCACGTGCTGAACTACGACATCCCGTACGACACCGAGAGCTACGTGCACCGCATCGGCCGTACCGGCCGCGCCGGGCGCAGCGGTGAGGCGATCCTGTTCGTCACCCCGCGCGAGAAGGGCATGCTGCGCCAGATCGAGCGCGCCACCCGGCAGCCGATCGAGGAAATGCAGCTGCCAAGCGTGGACGCGGTCAACGACCACCGCGTGGCCAAGTTCATGGAGCGCATCAGCCAGACCCTGGCCGATGGCGACACCGATTTCTACCGCGACCTGGTGCAGCGTTACGAGAACGAGCACAACGTGCCGGCGGTGGAGATCGCCGCGGCGCTGGCGCGCCTGTTGCAGGGCGACGCCCCGTTCCTGCTGGCGCCGCCGGTGCGCGAGCGCCGCGAGCCGCCGGCCGGCCGCGGCGAGCGCCCGGCGCGCGATGGCGGTTTCCCGCGCCAGCGCGAGGACCGCGGTGAGCGTCCGGCGCGGTTCGAGCCGCGCTTCGAGCGTGCCCCGCAGGCCGATGACGGCGAGCGCGCGGCACGTGCCGAAGGCGCCTTCGAGCCACGCCAGCGGCGCGAAATGCCGCCGCGCGGCGCGCCGGAATTCGGCATGGAGACGTACCGCATCGAGGTCGGCCACATGCACGGCGTGAAGCCGGCCAACATTGTCGGCGCCATCGCCAACGAGGCCGGGCTGGAGAGCCGCTACATCGGCCGCATCGATATCCACGACGACCACTCGGTACTCGACCTGCCGGCGGAAATGCCCGCGGACACCCTGCAGCACCTGCAGAAGGTGTGGGTGTCCGGCCAGCAGCTGCGCATGCGCAGGGTGGAGCCGGGCGAGGCGCAGGGCGCCGCGCCGGGGTTCAAGCCGCGCTTCGGCAAGGGCCCCCGGCCTGCCGGGCGTCCCGGTGGCCCGCGTGCCCCGGGCGGTCGCCCGGGCGGCTTCAAACCGCGCGGTCCGCGCGGTGCCTGAGCCACGGCGCACGCGGCCGGCCGCCATGGCGGCGGCTGCGTGCGCGCCACTGCCGGCGGCGATTCCGGCAGCAGGAGCGGCGTGACGGCGGCGGAATGGCCGCATGCGATAATCGCCGACGCATGGGGTGTGCGCAGGGGAAGGGATGGTGATCGCGGGGTGTGGGGCGAGGGCGCGGGTGATGGTGGGACAGAGGCTGCTGTCGCTGCTGCTGTTGCTGCTGCCGCTGGCCAGCTTCGCGCAGCGCCCGCAGCTCGACCATGATTACCTGCTGATCGGCGAACCGACCACCGAACAAACACCGATCCGCGCCTGCCCGCCCGGCGTGCTGGAGCGGCTGGGCGACAGCATCCTGATTCCGGCGCCGGCCGGCGGCTGGTCCGGCGCGCCGCAGGCCGTGGACGTGTTCAACGTGTTCGCCGGCGAGGTGATGATCTCCCACGGCGACCGGCAGATATGCGGCAACATGCAGGACGCGCGCACCCGCGACTCGCGTTTCCGCGCCGGCATCGGCATGGTCATGGTGCCCAAGGCCGGCGACATGGAGCCGATCCGGGTGGCCTGGGAAAAGCCGCTCAAGGCGCGCTTCATTCCCACGCTGCAGCTCGGCGCGCCCAGCCCGGTGCAGCAGATCGACACCATGCGCCTGCTGGTGCGCACCGCCTGCATCGCCATCGCCATTGCCCTGGCGCTGTCGGCGCTGATGGGCTTCTTCACCACCCGCGACCGCGATTTCCTGGTGTACACGCTGGCCACCGCCCTGCTGGTGGTGTGGCAGTCGGTGCTCAGCGGGCTGAGTGGCTACCCCGAACCCTGGCTGCCGGTGGGCAGCCTGGCCTCGTGGTGGATGGTGTCGGCCTCGGCGTTGAGCATCGGGGTGATGGGCTGGGTGCTGTGGCGGCTGTGCGGCGGACTGCAGACCTGGCCGCGCTCGCGCCCGTGGGTGCGGCGCCTGGCGCTGTTGCTGATGCTGCTGGCGCTGGTCACGCCGCTGTTGCCGTGGGCGGGGCTGGCATGGGTGGCCGCCACCCTGGACCACGCTTTCACCCTGGTCTGCGTGCTGGCGCTGGTGGCCGGTATCGCGTCGCTGCGCCGCGGCGACTACCAGGCGGTGGACGGCATCGCCGCGGTGGCGCCGTTGCTGCTGATGGCCCTGGCCGACATGGCCGGCAGCCGCGAACTGGTGCGGTTCCGGGTCGAGGCGGTGCAGCTGTCGGTGACCTGGTTCCTGATGATGTATGCCTACGGTCTCAACCGCCGGCTTGGCAACCTGCGCCAGCAGCGCGACGAGATGCGCCAGCTGGCCGACACCGATGCGCTGACCGGGCTGCCCAACCGCCGTGCCGGCCTGCGCCAGCTCGAGCGCCACATGCTGCGCGCGCGCAAGGACGGCCTGCCGCTGTCGATCGGTTTTCTCGACATCGACCTGTTCAAGCAGATCAACGACCGCTTCGGCCACGAGGTCGGCGATGCGGTGCTGGTGTCGGTGGCCAATGCGCTGCTCGCCGCGGTGCGTGACCGCGACGACGTCATCCGCATGGGCGGCGAGGAGTTCCTGGTGCTGTTGCCGGGTACCCGCGCCGAGGTGGCGCTGCCGCGGCTGGAGCAGTTGCGCGAGAAGATCGCGCGGCAGGCGGCCGACCTGCGCCACGACGGCCTCGTGGTCACGGTCAGCATCGGCCTGGCGGAAATGCTCGCGCAGGGCGACGACCTGACCGCGCTGCTGCGGCGTGCCGACAATGCCATGTACCAGGCCAAGCGCGGCGGCCGCGACCGCGTGGTCGCCGCCGGCGACGATACCGCCGCGCTGTCCGCCGCCCCGGGCGATGGCGGATAATGGGTCGATGACGACCCGACTCAACAAGCACATCGCCGAATCCGGCTTCTGTTCCCGCCGCGAGGCCGACCGCCTGATCGGTGCCCGCCGCGTGACCGTCAACGGCACGGTGGCCGGCACCGGCGCGGTGGTCGGCGAGGGCGACGAGGTACGCGTCGATGGGCAGCCGCTGCGCGCGCGCGCGGTGCAGAAGAGCACCGGCCGCAGGCACGTGTACATCGCGCTGAACAAGCCGGTGGGCATCACCTGCACCACCGAGAGCGCGGTCAAGGGCAACATCGTCGATTTCGTCGGCCACGAGCAGCGCATCTTCCCGATCGGGCGCCTGGACAAGGATTCGGAAGGCCTGATCCTGATGACCAGCAACGGCGACATCGTCAACCAGATCCTGCGCGCCGAGAACGGCCACCAGAAGGAGTACCTGGTGGCGGTGAACAAGCCGGTCACCGAGGAGTTCCTGCGCGGCATGGCGCGCGGCGTGCGCATCCACGACCAGATGACGCTGCCGTGCCGCGCCACCCGCATCGCCAAGTTCGGCTTCCGCATCGTGCTGCAGCAGGGCCTCAACCGCCAGATCCGGCTGATGGCCGCCGCCTTCGGCTACCGCGTCACCCAGCTGCGCCGGGTGCGCATCGACAACATCAAGATCGGCGCGCTCAAGCCCGGCCAGTGGCGCAACCTCACCGAGCAGGAACTGCGCGGGCTGCTGCCGCAGCAGCGGGAGTGGTGAAATGTGACCGGTTCGCCGCGCTGACTACGGCGGGGTGAGGCTAGACTCGCCCTGCTTCCGTCACGCCCAAGGACACAGGCCCGGCCCGGATGATCAAGCCGCCCCTTCCCGCCAACGAGGCCGAGCGTCTGGCCGCGTTGCAGCGTTATCGCATCCTGGATACCCCGCGCGAGCAGGAGTTCGACGACCTGGTGGTTATCGCCCGCGCGATCTGCGGCACCGCGATGGGGGCGGTATCGCTGATCGACCGCGATCGGCAGTGGTTCAAGTCGCTGCAGGGAATGGACGGCGAGCAGACGCCGCGCGAGCAGGCGTTCTGCGCCCATGCCATCCTGCAGCCGACGTGCCTGACCGTGGTCGAGGATGCGCTGCAGGACGCGCGCTTTCGTGGCAACCCTCTGGTCACTGATGACCCGTTCATCCGCTTCTACGCCGGCGCGCCGCTGCTGAGCAGCGACGGCTACGCGCTGGGTACGCTGTGCGTGTTCGATTCGCACCCCGCGCAGCTTGCCGGCCCCCAGGCCGCGGCACTGCAGGCGCTGTCGCGGCAGGTGTCGCGGCTGCTGGAAATGCGCCGCCTGCGCCGCCTCATCGACCACCACCAGAGCGAGCACGACTGGTACGAGGCGCGCCTGGCCGAGTACTACGTGCAACTGGAGCAGCAGAACCTGGAACTGTCCGAGCAGACCCGCACCGATCCGCTGACCGCTCTGCCCAATCGCCGCGCGTTGTCCGCGGCACTGGCGGAGGCGATCGCGCGGGATGCCGGCGTGCCGCCGGCCGTGGCCATCGTCGATATCGACCACTTCAAGCAGATCAACGACATCCACGGCCACACCGAGGGCGACCGGGTGCTGGTCGAGTTGGCCGCGGTGCTGCGGGCGCAGTTCGCCGGCCGCGGCATGGCCGCGCGCTACGGGGGGGAGGAGTTCGTGATCCTGATGCCGGACACCCCGCTGGCCCAGGCCGAACTGCAGTGCCAGTACCTGCGCCAGGCGGTGGCGCACCTGCCACTGGGCTTGCCGGTCACCATCAGCATCGGGCTGGCGGCGCAGCGCGCCGGCGAATCAGCCCAGGAAACGCTGCGCCGTGCCGATGCGGCGCTCTACCAGGCCAAGGCGCAGGGCCGCGACCGGGTGGTGGTCGCGGGATGAGGGCGGCTGTCACGGCTGCGCGCCGGCCGCGGGGGCGGGCCGCGCGCGGTTGAGCAGCGGGTGCAGGAACACCGCGCCGATGATGATGGCCACGCCCAGGTAGAACAGCGGCGTGAGTTCGCGCTGTTCGCCCAGGAACAGCATCGCCAGCACGATCGCGTAGACCGGCTCCAGGTTGGTCACCAGCTGCACGGTGTAGGCGCTGAGGTGGCGCAGGGCCACCAGCGCCAGCGCGAACGGCAGCAGTGTGCACAGGCCCGCCAGCACCAGCAGCAGGACGCCGTCGTGCAGGCCGGGGATCACCCACAGGTCACTGGCCAGGGCGGGCAGCAGCAGTGGCAGGGCCGGTGCCAGCAGGGTCAGGGTGAGGGTGCCGGCGCCCAGCTCCAGCGCGGTGACGGTCAATGGGTCGGCATGGCTGACCAGGCGCTTGTTGAACGAGCCGAACACCGCCACCAGCAGCGCCGACAAGGCGCCCACCGCCACCCCGAGGCGCATGCCATGGGGCACGCCACCCACCACCAGCGCCACGCCCGGCAGTACCGCCAGGCCGAAGGCCAGCTCGCGCGGCTGGAACGGCCGCCGGGCGATCCATGGTTCGACGATGGCGGTGAACACCGGCGCCAGCGCGATGCAGGTGGCCGCCACCGAGGCGTTGGCCAGCTTCACCGCGCCATAGAAGGTGAGCCAGTGCAACGCCACCAATGCGCCGACGCCGCAGTAGCCCAGCGCCAGCCGCGGCGTCAGCGCCGACAGGCCGCGCCACACCCGCGGCAGCAGCGCCAGCATCGCCACCACCAGCAGCATGCGCCACCACACCAGGGGCAGCGCGGGCAGGGTGATGAGCTTGCCGAGGATGGCGGTCACGCCCCACAGCAGTACGCAGAAGTGGATCTGCACCAGGGCCTTGCGTGTATCGGGACTGGACATCCGCGGATTGTCGCCGATGTGCGTTGCCGGCGCTGCAGCGGATGCTTCAGTTTCCGCCCAACAGGTGCAGCAGTTGGCGTGCCGCGGCCGGATTGCGGTGCTTGGCCGCGCCGATGAAGTAGACGAACACCTCGCGTGGCGCGGAAGCGGCACCGACCGGGCTGGCGTGCGGCAGCTCGTGCGGGTCGCGGCCCTGCCGCCAGTCGCCGATGCGCCCGGCCCAGCGCGCCAGTTCCGCCGGCGGGTAACCGCTGGCGCATTCGTCGCGGCTGCGCATCAGCCGCGCGTAGACGAAGTCGGCGCACAGGTCGGCGGCGTTGGGGTGGTCCGGCGAATCGGTGAACACCAGTGCCATCCCGCGCTGCCGCGCCAGCGCCACCATTGCGGCGTCGAGGAACGCCGGGTCGCGGATCTCCAGCGCGTGGCGTTGCGTGCGTCCCTCCACCGTGGCCGGCAGCAGGTCGAGGAAGGCGGCGAAGTCGTCGCGGTCCAGCGTGCGCCCGGCCTCGAACTGCCAGACCAGCGGCCCCAGTCGGTCGCCCAGCGTGGCGATGCCGGCGATGAAGTCCTCCACCTGCGCGCCGGTGCCGGCCAGCCGCCGCGCGCCGGTGATGCGCTTGGGCGCCTTGGCCGAGAACACGAAGCCGTCCGGGGTGGCGTCGCGCCAGCCGGCGTAGATGGCCGGCTTCTGCGTGCCGTAATAGGTGCTGTTGATCTCGATGGCGGTCAGCTGGCGGCTGGCGTGCTCCAGCTCGCGCCGCTGCACCAGCCCGGGCGGGTAGAACATGCCGCCGCGCCAGGGCGCGTAGGTCCAGCCACCGATGCCGACGTGCACGCCCGGCATGGCGGCGGCCGCCCCGGGCGCGCGGGCGAACAGGTCGGCGGTGGCGGCGGGGCGGGGCGTCATCGCCGCGATTCTACCGGCATGCCGCGCCTGCATCGCGGCACCGCGCGGCCAGGCGGTCGCCGGCCTAGGTTGCCTGCGCCTTCCACGGGTCGTAGCTGCCGAACCACCACAGGTGGCCTTCCGGGTCGCGGCACGCATAGCCGCGGCCGCCATAGTCCTGGTCGGCGATGTCGATGACGATCTCCGCGCCGGCCGCGGTCGCGTGCGCGTAATGGGCGTCGGCGTCGCTGACCACCACGCAGGTGCTCTGGGTCTGCATGCCGCCCACCTCGTCGGGCTGGATCATATGGCTGCCCCAGGCGCCGGGCTGTACCGAACCCAGCATCACCATGCCGTTGCCGAACACCAGCTGCGCATGGTGGACGGTGGCTCCGTCCTGGTAGACGGCGTGGCGCTGGAAGGCGAAGGCGCGGCACAGCCAGTCGATCGCCGCCGGTGCATCGCGGTAGCGCAGGCACGGGACGAGGGTGGTGGTGGTCGCGGCGGCGAGATCCATGGCCGGGCTCCGATGGCGTGGAAGGCGAGGGTGGCGGTGGCCGCGTTACCATCGCGAGAAGGCCGGCCTGCCGGCATCGATCCCGAAGGAGAACGCATTGAACAAGTGGCTGGGGGGCGGGCTGGTGCTCGCGATGGGCATGGCGGCACAGGTGGCGGACGCACAGGAGGCGGCGATGCCGGCGGAACTGCAGCAGCTCGATGCCACGGTCGAGCGGGTGCGTCAGCAGTTCGACGTGCCGGGCGTGGCGGTGGCGGTGGTCAAGGACGGCAAGGTGGTGCTGGAGCGCGGCTGGGGCCTGCGCGAGATCGGCAGGCCCGAACCGGTACAGTCCGATACCCTGTTCGCCATCGCCTCCAACACCAAGGCCTTCACCGCCACCGCGCTGAACCTGCTGGCCGAGGAAGGCAAGCTGAAGATGAGCGACCGGGTGGTCGACCACCTGCCCGGTTTCCGCATGTCCGACCCGTACGTGACCGGCGAGATGCGCATCCGCGACCTGCTCTCGCACCGCAGCGGGCTGAGCCTGGGCGCAGGCGACCTGCTGTTCTGGCCGACCACCACCTACAGCAACGCCGAGGTGGTGGCGCGGCTGGCGCACGTGCCGCTGAAGAATGGCTTCCGCGACCGCTACGCCTACGACAACATCCTCTACGCGGTGGCGCAGCAGGTGATCGAGACGGTATCCGGCCAGTCCTTCGCCGATTTCCTGCAGCAGCGCATCTTCGACAAGGTCGGCATGGCGGGTACCCGCTACAACGCCGACCACCTCAAGCCCGGCGACAAGGCCGCCGTCGGCCACGCCAAGTTCGACTTCAGGGACCTGCGCCCGGTGGCACCGCTGACCTGGTCCAACAACGCCGGCGCCGGCGGCCTCTATTCCAGCGTGCATGACCTGGCGCTGTGGATGAACGTGCAGCTGGCCGGCGGCAGGCTGGCCGATGGCACGCCGCTGTTCTCGGAAAAGACCCAGCAGCAGATGTGGCAGATGCAGATCCCGCAGGTGGTGCCCGCGCCATCGGTGCCGGAACTGGCGCCGGCCAGGCCCAACTTCGCCGGCTACGGCGAAGGCTGGAGCCTGAGTGACTACCGCGGGCAGAAGCTGGTCTGGCATACCGGCGGCTGGCCGGGGCAGGTGTCGCGGCTGACCCTGGTGCCCGAGCAGAAGCTGGGCGTGGTGGTGCTCACCAACCAGGAATCCGGCGCGGCATTCAATGCCATCACCATGGGCGTGCTCGACGCGATGCTGGGTGCGCCCGCGCACGACTGGGTGGCCGCCTACGCCGCGGGCGTGGCCAAGGCGCAGGACAATGCCGACGCAGGCTGGCAGAAGCACCTCGCCGCGCGCGATGCGAAGAGCCGGCCATCGCTGCCGCTGCCGCGCTATGCCGGCACCTATCGCGATGCGTGGTACGGCGACGTGTACGTCGAGCAGAAGGGCGGTGCCCTGCGCCTGCGCTTCGGCGCCACCGCCGACCTGGTCGGCACCCTGGAGCACTGGCAGCACGACACCTTCATCGTGCGCTGGGACAACCGCTCGCTCAATGCCGACGCCTTCGTCAACTTCAGTCTTGACCCGGACGGCAAGGTACGCGACGTGCGCATGCAGGCGGTCTCCTCGCTCACCGACTTCAGTTTCGACTTCCAGGACCTGCTGCTGGTGCCGACGACGCCGTGAGGGTCGGTGCCGGGGCGGGGCCTGCACCGTGGCATGCCGATGCGCGGCAGGGCGTGCGGGCCTGCCGCTCCCGCGTCCACTCGTGCGTACCGACGCCGGGAGGGGGCCGTGTTCGTGTGGCCTGCCGGTGATGCAGGCCATGCGCCGTGGCCGGCGCCGGGACGGTCGTGGACCGGCCCGGCGTCAGCCTGATGGCTGGCCGGGTTGCCCGGCTTCCGTCGGCGGTCGCGTTCTTCCTGCGCGCGCCTAACCGCCGCGGGTGCTGCGGTAGACCGCCACGACCTGCGACGTGGTGGGATTGGACATGCCCATGCCATTGATGAAGACCGCGGGCGCGCCCTGCTGGAACACCTCGACGGTGCGGTCCACGGCAGCGCGCTGTTCCGGGCTGGGGTTTTCGATGTTGAAGGAAAAGGAACTGCCGCGCTTCACCGGGATGCCGATGTCGGTCAGCTCACGGATGAGGGCTTCGGCCCGCTGCGCCTGCTCGGACGGGCAGTTGGGCGGCGCCAGCACCAGCACCGTGTCACGCGGTGTGCCTGTCGGCATTTCCACCGCGACGAAGCCGTCGATGCCTGTCGTTGCCGTTGCCGACGCGACGCCGCCAGGCGCGCGGTGGCTCCACCAGTTGTAGCCGCCCGCCAGCCCGGCCGCGATGAGAAGCAGTGTCCACCAACGCATTGCCGTCTCCTTTCCATGAGTGTCGATTCAACTGCCGTGTCCGCGGGCGCCGGTGCGGCGTCGCGCATCGGCGCCGATTATCGATTCATTGCGGTCCCGGCTTCCAGCCGGCAGGGTGGAAGGCGCCATGCCATCGCCATCGGGATGCGTAGTGGATGCGAAGGTGCCGTCCGCCAGCCATGCAGTGCCGCAGGGCAGCGGTTCCCCGCGGTGCTGCATGCGGAACCGGTGGACAGGCCGGTTGCCCCTGCGTCCCGGCCCATTGGCGCCTGTTTGCCGCCGGCGCGGGCCAGGCATCGTCAAGGCCTGGCGGGGCACCGGCGCCCGCCCAGCCCCCTGCGCCGCGGGGATACGCGACAATGACAGGCCCCGTCCGTCCGCTGGCCCGTCTCCATGTTCCGTTGGTTCGAATCCCGCCTCGATCCGTTCCCGTCCGATCCGCCGGCGCAGCCGCCGCGCGGGCTCTATGCGTTCTGCCGGCACTACACGCGCGGCGCGGAAAAGTGGCTGGTGCTGATGGCGCTGACCACGGCCGGCATCGCCGTGGCCGAGCTGGCGCTGTATGCCTATGTCGGCGCGCTGGTGGACCGCCTCGGCGCCAGCACCCCGGCCACCTTCCTCGACGCCGAAGGCCGGCGCCTGCTGTGGATGGGGCTGCTGGTGGTGGTGGCGCTGCCGCTGCTGGTGCTGCTCAACTCGCTGGTGCAGCACCAGACCCTGCTCGGCAACTTCCCCATGCGCATCCGCTGGAGCGTGCATCGTTACCTGCTGCGGCAGTCGATGGGCTACTTCCAGGATGAATTCGCCGGGCGCATCGCCACCAAGCTGATGCAGACCTCGCTGGCGGTGCGCGAGACGGTGGTCAAGCTGTTCGACATCGGCAACTACGTGCTGGTGTTCTTCATCGGAACACTGGCGGTGGCCGGCGCCGCCGACTGGCGGATGATGCTGCCGTTCGTTGCCTGGCTGGTCGGCTATGCGCTGCTGATGTGGCACTTCGTGCCGCGCATGGAGCGCATCTCGCGCGAGCAGGCCGACGCGCGCTCGGAAATGACCGGGCGCATCGTGGACAGCTACACCAACATCGCCACGGTCAAGCTGTTCTCGCATTCGCGGCGCGAGCAGGCCTACGCGCGCGAGGCGATGAGCGGCTTCCTGGACAAGGTGCACCCGCAGATGCGGCTGGCCACGCGCGTCTATTCGCTGCTGTACGCGTTGAACATGCTGCTGCTGTTCTCCGCGGTGGCGCTGGGCCTGTGGCTGTGGCACGGCGGCGCGGTGAGCGCCGGTTCTGTGGCGGTGGCGGTGGCGCTGGTGCTGCGCATGCTGGGCATGTCGCAGTGGATCATGTGGGAACTGTCGGCGCTGTTCGAGAACATCGGCACCGTGCACGACGGCATCAATTCGATCTCGCTGCCGCCCACCGTGGACGACGTGCCCGGTGCCCCGGCACTGAGCGCGGTCGGCGGCGACATCCGTTTCGAGGGCGTGTCGTTCCACTACGGCAAGCACCACGGGGTGATCGAGGGACTGGACCTGCATGTGCGCGCCGGCGAGAAGATCGGCCTGGTCGGGCGCTCCGGCGCGGGCAAGTCCACCCTGGTCAACCTGCTGCTGCGGTTCCACGACGTGGAGCGTGGCCGCATCCTCATCGATGGCGTGGACATCGCCACGGTGCAGCAGGACTCGCTGCGCGCGCAGGTGGGCGTGGTCACCCAGGACACCTCGCTGCTGCACCGCTCCATCCGCGAGAACCTGCTGTACGGCCGCCCCGACGCCAGCGAGGAACAGCTGCGCGCGGCCGTGGCCAAGGCGCGTGCCGCCGACTTCATCGCCGAGCTGCGCGACAGCGAGGGCCGCAGCGGCTACGACGCGCATGTCGGCGAGCGCGGGGTGAAGCTTTCCGGTGGCCAGCGCCAGCGCATCGCCATTGCCCGCGTGCTGCTCAAGGACGCACCGATCCTGGTGCTGGACGAGGCGACCTCGGCGCTGGATTCGGAGGTGGAAGCGGCGATCCAGGAAAGCCTGGACGAACTGATGGGCGGCAAGACGGTGATCGCCATCGCCCACCGCCTGTCGACCATCGCGCGCATGGACCGGCTGGTGGTGATGGACCACGGCCGCATCGTCGAAACCGGTACCCATGCCGGGCTGATCGCCGCCAACGGCCTGTACGCGCGGCTGTGGGCGCGCCAGACCGGCGGCTTCGTCGCCGCCGAGGCGTAAGCGCGCCGGCACGGCGGGCTGCGGCCGCCTCGTCGCCGCCGGCCGGCGCGCGCTCGCCCCGCTACGGCGTCGCGTCTGCCGGCGTGGGCCGCCGGCAGACGATGCCGCACATCAGCCAGGGCGCCGCGGGAGGGCTCCACCGCCCGCGCGGGGCGTGGCGGTGTCGTTGCCGTGCGGGCGGCTCAGCACTTGCCGGCGGCCTTCAGCAGCGCATTGCACGCGCCGTCGGTCGCGGGCTTGCCGCTCATGCCGCCCTTGCCGAGCTCGGAGCAGATCGCATCGGATGCCGCGCGCCCGGTGACGGATATGCCGCCAGTGACGTAGCACGAGAACTGTTTTCCGCTGTCGGTCCTGACCAGATAACTCGCCTTGACCCCGTCGTTGCTGCGATCGGTGATGGTGAACGTGCCCTTGGCCAGCCCGAGCGACTGGGCGGTGTTGCGCTCGATGGCATCGTCGGTGACCGAGAACGAGGCGCAGGCCGATGTCAGCGCAACGAGGGTGGCCGCCGTAGCCAGCGCGATCGGTTTGTTCATCGTGGAGCTCCTTTTCCATGCGGTTTTTGAAAGGAGACGCAGGATGTCCAGCGCCGCCGGAGTGGTTCAACCCTACTGCGGTAGGGTTCCGCCCGGGGCGGGGCGGCTACGCATAATTGGCCGCGCCTGGCGGTTGCCGACGGCCTCGCGCGTTCCCGTCATCGGCCGGATCCGGATGTGCGAATGATCGCCACGCGCTGGTTGTGGATGCCGCTGGTTGCCGCGTTGCTGCTGTGGCCGGCGCAGGCGTGGGCCTTTGCCGTGGTGCTGCAGTACGAGGGCACCGCGGATGATCGCATCGCCTATTTCGCGGATGTCCGGGTCATCGCCAATCGCACGCCGCCCGCCGACGTCGGCGGCGCGCACGAGATCCGCGAGATCGACGTGACGGCCGTGTACGAGAGCGCGGACAAACCCGAATTCGTGCACATGAAGCTGCAGTTCCAGTGCCCCAACGCCGCGCCGCTGGACAAAGCCGGCGTGCGCGCGGGGGACCGCGTGCCGCCGGTGCGCGCCGGCGATGCGGTCACCTTCCGCATCGGGCCCGGCAGCTACCAGCTCAGGCGCGCGGACCTGGAAACCGAACCGGTCGCCGCCACCGGCTGGAACAGCTCCGCCGCCCCGGCGCTCTCGCGGGCCGGCGCCATTGCCTGCAACCACATCGCCTTCGACCACGCGCTGCATGCCGCCATCAAGGCCGGCGGCACGCTCGACGCCGGCGCGTTCGGCAAGCGCATGGCCGCGCTGGGCCTGCCGGCGGACCTGCCGTTGCTGGCGGAGACGCTGCCGTCCGAGCTCCTGGCGTTCGCCTGGGAGAATTTCTGGTGGGAGAAAGTCCTCGCCGGCAGGCGTCCCGACCCCAGCGGCAAGTGGGCCACGCCGCTGTCCGAGGCCGACCGCCAGGCCGCGATGGAGAAGCTGAAGCAGAAACAGCGGGAACTGGAAACGGGCACCGCGTCGATCCAGGCCGGGCTGGGCCGGGACATCGCGCAGCTGCAGGCACAGATGCAGGCCGACACGCAGGCCGCGCGCGGCGGTGGCAGGGGCGCCGATGGGCGCACGCTGACGCCGCTGGAATCCAGCCTGCTGCCGCTCTGGAAGGGCCGGCCCGAGCAGGACGTCGTCGCGCTCATGGGCAACCCGCAGTTCCACCAGGCCGGGGACACCCGTTTCCTGCGCTACACCCAGACCTGGGAGCGGGAGGCGGTGACGGCCTACGGCAGCCAGGGCGTGGTGGGCGGCGATGCCGGCGGCTTTGCGATGTGCTTCCTGGAGTTCCGGACCCGGCCTGACGCACAGGGGCAGTGGCAGGTGGACGACATCCTGATCCGGTCCGACTACGAAGGCGCCGGCCTGGGGCGCACCCGCAACATGTGCGAGGCGCTGGCGCGCCAGGCGGCCGGGCCTTGAGCGCGCCCGCCACGGCGCCGGGTGCGGCGGTACACGACAGTGGAAAAAGGAGGATGGCGATGATCAGGAACATGGTGCTGGCCGCGGGACTGCTGCTGGCGAGCGTGCCGTGCGCGGCCGCCTCCGGCGTGGACGCCGCTTCGTTCGACGTGCTGGGATCGATGATGGAAACCCGGCGGGCGCAGATCAATTCGGCGGACATCCTGGAATCGAACAAGGAAGAGGCGATCCGCTACCGGGAGAAAGTCATCGCCGGCTGGTGGGAGTTCATGCAGGCCAGGTCCGGCGCGCGCCCGGGCGAGTACTGTGCGGCCTCGTTCCTGCGCGGCAAGCGGGTCAAGCGCGAACGCGTCGATGGCATCAGCGATGGCGTGGTGGTGACCCTGTTCGGGCCGGGCGGCGGCTACCGCGGCGCGCTGCTGGGCTTTTCGCCCCTGACCCAGGAGCACGCTTTTCCGCGGCTCGGCAACGGCACGCCGGTGCGCGTGACCCTCAGGCAGGGTAATCTGCAGCCGGCCACCTTGAACGCCATCTACGCGCAGACAAGCGCAACCGCGCCGCCGATGCTGCTGTTCGCGGTACCGAGCATCGAGGCGCTGTTGGCCGGGATGGAGGACGACTGGCATTTCGAGGTGATTTACCAGGGCGCGTCGATCGCCGACATCGCCTGGCACGATGGACTCAAGGCACGCGATGCACTGAAGCGCTGCCTGGCCGGCGGGGGCGGGCATGGGTAGCCGGAGTGACCCGCGGGGCGACGGCGGGCGCCCCGGAACGACGCGGCCGTGGCAAAGGGGGACGGACAGATGGCTGGCAAGCGCAGCACCCGGGCACCGCACGTGAATCGTGGCCTTTGTCCGGCCACGCCGGCATCACGATGACGCCCTGGCACCCACCCTCGGCCGTGGTGGTGGACGATCATCCGCTGGTCGCGCGCGGTATTGCCGACTATCTGCGCACGCATTGCGGGTTCGCGCGCGCCGAGGGTATCTGCGGTGCCGATGCGCTGTGGGCCCACCTGGAGCAGGCCGGGGTGCCGACACTGGCGCTGGTGGATTTCTGGCTGCCGGACGGCACCGCGCTGCCGCTGCTGGCGCGCCTGCGCGACGCCTGCCCCGCGGTCCGCCTGCTGGTGATCAGCGGTGACGATGATCCGGCCATACGCGACAAGGTACGCCGGTTGGCCGTGGATGGCTTCCTGCTCAAGCACGCCGAGCCCGCGGTGTTTGCGTCGGCGGTCGCCGCGGTGCTGCGCGGCGATGGCTGGTTCGACGACGCATCGGTACCCGGCCGGTGGAACGGCGATGCGCGCAGCCTGCCGCTGAGTCCGGCCGAACTGGGGCTGACCCCGCGCCAGGGGGAGGTGCTGGCGCTGATGCTCAAGGGGTTGCCGAACAAGCGCGTGGCGCAGCAGCTGTCGTTGACCGAGCAGACCGTGAAGGAGCACGTGAGCGGCATCCTGTCCCGGCTGGGCGCGCGCACCCGCGTCGAACTGATAACCCGGCTGCGCGGAAAGCGGATCGATGTCTGAGCCGGGCCAGTCCGCACCGGCCACTGCCGACAGCCCGCCGGGCTACGCCGACATCAGCCCGGCGCGCCGGGTGGGACTGCTCGAGGTGGCTTTCGCACGGGTCAATTACGGCTTCGGCGCGATGGTCGTGGTCAGCCTGCCGTTCATCGCCTGGTACGCCCATCTCGGGCAGGACCCGCTGGGCCTGGTGCTGTGGTCGGCCTGGTATTTCGTCGGTTTCTGGGGCGTGCGCGGGCTGTACCGGCGCTACCAGCGCGCCTGTGTCCAGGATGCACCGGAGGCGGTGCTGCGCCGCTGGTCGCCGTTGATCCATGGCGTGGCGCTGGTATACGGCAGCAGCATGGCGGTGCCGCCGCTGCTGACCGCCGCACACGCCACCTTCGAGTTCCAGCTGCTGTATCTGGTGACGATCGCGGCCATCGTGGCCAGCAACTCGGTGCATGCCTCGCCGGTGCTGTCGGTGTTCCGCTGCTTCTTCCTGTCCGGCTGGGGAAGCGTGACCCTGCTGGTGCCCTACACCTTCCCGGACCACTGGCATTACGTGATGCCGTTGGCCCTGGTCTACATCCTCACCATCCTGCGGCATTCGGCGATCTCGCTGCGCTTCTTCGTGCAGAACGTCGTGTTGCAGGAGGAGGGCGTACGCCTGGCCGAGAACTTCCGCCGGGCCAAGGAACAGGCCGAGCAGGCGCTGTACGACAAGAACCTGTTCCTGACCACGGCCAGCCACGACCTGCGCCAGCCGGTGCATGCCATGGGCTTCCTGGTGGCGTCCATCTCGCGCAGCAACCGGGATCCGGCGCTCGACGGCGCCCTGGCGGACCTGCGCCAGAGCGTGCAGTCGGCCACGCAGATGTTCGACGCGCTGCTCGACCTGTCCCGGATCGAGAGTGGCCGGGTACAGATCAGCACCGAGGCGGTCGATCTGGCGGGCATGATCGCCAACGTCGCGACCCTGTTCCGCGAGGAGGCGCGCGATCGCGGGCTGGCATTGCGCGTGCGCCTTCCCCCGGGCCCGGCCGTGGTGATGGCCGATGGCACGCTGCTGCGCCAGGCGTTGAACAACCTGCTGCACAACGCCCTGCGCTACACGCGCCGCGGTGGCATCCTGCTGACCGTGCGCCGGCGGGCGGGCGGCTGGCGGTGCGAAGTCTGGGATACCGGCATCGGCATCGCGATGCGCGATGGCACCGACATCTTTTCGCCGTTCTTCCGCAACGAGCACGCCTGGGACATCGACAGCGCCGGCCACGGGCTGGGGCTGGCCGTGGTTGCCCGCTGCTGCGCCATGATGCGGGCCAGGCACGGTTTCCGCTCGCGTGAGGGCAGGGGGTCGTGTTTCTGGATCCAGCCCGACGCGGCGCAGGCGGCGGCACCGCTGGTGGTCCCGCGGTCGCTGGACCCGCCGCCACCGCGGATGCTGCCGCAATGGTCGGGCAGCTGCCTGGTCGTCGACGATGATCCGTTGGTGCGCAGCGCCTGGCAGACCCTGATGCGGTCCTGGGGGCTCGAGACGACCTGCGTCGAATCCGGCAGCCAGGCACTGCGCCTGCTCGAGTCCGGTTTGCGGCCGGACGTGGTGTTCTGCGACCAGCGGCTGCGTTCGGGCGAAAACGGCTTCGAGC
The DNA here is from genome assembly GCF_022436665.1 of Stenotrophomonas sp. Y6. Classification (NCBI taxonomy): domain Bacteria; kingdom Pseudomonadati; phylum Pseudomonadota; class Gammaproteobacteria; order Lysobacterales; family Lysobacteraceae; genus Stenotrophomonas; species Stenotrophomonas sp. Y6. The sequence continues at coordinate 9,087 of NZ_JAKUKB010000004.1, read as the reverse complement.
TGCTGTGCGAACTGCTCGGGCGGCTGCCGGACGCGCGCGGGGCCATGATCAGTGGCGAGCTGGATTCGGCCGAGCTGGCCGAGGCCCAGGAACAGGGCTATCTGGTGTTGCGCAAGCCGGTGGAGACTGCCGAGCTGCAGGCGGTGCTGGGCTACTGGCTGCCCGCGCCGGCAGCTGGCTCGCCTCCCTGAGCGCCTGCCAGCGCGGCGTGTGCGGGGAGCGGGCCGGCCGCCGGACGATGCGCCGGCGCGCGGGTACCGCAGCCCGCGGATAGCGGCGGCGCCGCAAGAGACCGGCGCAGGCCGGGCCGCCCCTGCGGCGGATGCACCGCCATCGACACGGGTGCAGGCCGCGGTCGCGGGCGCCCGGCCTGCATCAGCCGCCGGCGCGTGACATGCGCGCACTAGTGTTCGAGTTCGTGCTCGATGCGCCGGTCGGGAATCAGCCACAGCAGCGCGACCAGCGCGTACAGCGCCTGGCCCAGCCGCGCATCGACCAGCGTGGCGCCGATGCCGGCGAGGTAGAGCACCGGCGACAGCTTGCCTTTCCAGTCGACGCCCAGCGCATGCCGCAGCACCGATTCACTGCCGTCGGCGGCGATGATGCGCCGTTGCAGCAGCCAGTAGGCGATGGCCGCGGCCAGCAGGACCACGCCATAGGCCACCGAGGGCAGCGGCGCCAGGTGGTTGTTGCCCATCCAGCGCGTGGCGAAGGGCAGCAGCGACAGCCAGAACAGCAGGTGCAGGTTGGCCCACAGCACGCTGCCGGTGACCCGCCTGCAGGCCTGCAGCAGGTGATGGTGGTTGTTCCAGTAGATGCCCACGTAGATGAAGCTGAGCACATAGCTCAGCAACGACGGCGCCAGCGGCAGCAGCGCGTCGAGCGTGGCGCCTTCCGGGGCCTTCATCTCCAGCACCATGATGGTGATGATGATCGCCAGTACGCCGTCACTGAAGGCTTCAAGACGTCCCTTGCCCATGCGTTGTCCCCGTGGGTTGTGGTGGTGGGTGGCGCTGCCGCGGATCAGCGGGGCGCCGGGGCCGGTTCAGCCGGCGGCCCGGCGCACCGGAGCGGTCGGCATGGCGGCCCTGGCAGCGCCGAACCGGTGGATGGCGAGGGCTCTTGGCCACCGCCCTTGTCCAGTGCCGCCTGGTCGCTGAGGCCGCAGCTGGCGTAACGGGTGTCGAATCTGCCCTCGCCCTGCAGCAAGCGTCGCGCCCTGGCGTCCCGCGCCCGCGGCGGCATGCCATGCCCGGTGCGTGGCTGCAGGCCGCCTGCGGCAGCCATGACCAGCGCATGGATGCGCCGTGCCCTGTCGCGTCCGGCTGCTTGCATCCCATCGACCGGCGCCGGCAGCCCGGCCTCGCCCCCGGCGCTGCCGCGGTTGCCGCGGACCTCGGCCCTGCGTTCCCACGCCCGTGCTTCCATCGCCGCCTGGTCTTCGCTGGTGAAGCCACCGGCGCGCCCTGCGCTGGCGGTCCCGCCGCGCGCGCTGCGCCGGTCGGTGGCGGTGCGGGCCATGTGCGTCCCCAGCGGGAAAACCCTGGCGTTCGCCGAAGGCACCGGATCAGCCACCGCGGCGCGCCAGCCACAGCGCCGCCAGCGGAGCGAGATTGAACAGCAGGATGCCGATCTTGTACGCGGCCATGCCGCCGTAATGGATGGCGTCGAAGCTGGCATCGGGCAGCGCGAACCAGCGGCCATGCAACCGCCGCAGCGCGTCGCGCGCGGTCACGAAGGCAAGGAACCAGGCCAGCAGGACGGCGTAGTTGAACGCCAGCGACCACAGCAGGAAGCGGCACAGGAAATCGCTGTCCATTGGGTTCTCCGAAGCGCGTTACAGCAGGCGGGTGCCGAGCGGGACATCGTGTTCGGGCACGCATAGCGATACCTGGCCGTGGGCATTGTGGAAGCCGGTGACCAGGCATTCGGACATCAGCGGGCCGATCTGCTTGGGCGGGAAATTCACCACCGCCACCACCTGCTTGCCGACCAGCGCCTCGGGCGCATACAGGTCGGTGATCTGGGCACTGGACTTGCGCACGCCGATCTCCGGGCCGAAATCGACCTGCAGGATGTATGCCGGCCGGCGCGCCTTGGCGAACGGCTCGGCGGCCACGATGCGGCCCACGCGCAGTTCCACCTTGCTGAAGTCGTTCCAGTCGATCGTTTGCATGGCGTGCGCCGGCGGGACGAGTGCCGATCATTGGCGCCGGCGCGGGCGGGCGTCAACCGCGCCGGCGCCGGCGCCGGTGGCGGTCCGCGTCCGCGGCAGGGCGGCGGCCGCGGTCAGCGGGCGCGCCCGGCGCGCTTGAACAGCGCCGTCCGCAGTACCGGCGTGCCGTCCTTGAAGTAGGACTCCGTCTCGGTCATGACGTTGCCGTCGGCACTGACCGAGTACACCCGGGTGGAGCGCGGGATGCCTTCGTAGACGAACTGCATGACCAGGACGTTCGGCGCCGGCATCTTGGCGGCCAGCACGTCGACCCAGTACGTGCCCGACGCGCGGCCGGGGGTGCCGTCCAGCGCCAGGGTGGATTCGGCATGCATGACCTTGTCGTCCTGGCCGACGATCTGGACACGCTCGTTCCAGCGGCCGTCGGGCGTGGCGGCGAACACCAGGTCCACGCGCTTCGGGCGCGCTTCCGGCGGCATCGGCAGGCTGTCCACGTCCAGCAGCCACTGGCCCACCAGCGGCGAGTCGGCCGGCACGGCGGGCGCGGCGGCCAACGCGGGGGTGGCGGTGAGGGCGGTGGACAGCAGCGCGGCAAGCATCACGTTCATGCGATCTCCTGGAGGCAGGTTGCCTGGGCCGATCATGCCCCGGCGCGGTACCGGCCTGCATGAACGCGGCGGCGCGGTGGCCGGACAGGCCGGCGATCGCGTGCAGGCCTGCGCGCGGCGCGGGCGGCGCTGGCGGGCGCCGCAACGACAAAGGCCCGGGAATCCCCGGGCCTTTGCGCGTCCCCTCGCGGGGCGGTCACTCGATCGGCTGGTCCAGCATCAGCTGGCGTGCGAAGCGCACCGGCGGCGCGCCGTAGGACAGGATCTGGTCGTGGTAAGCCTTGAGCTTGAAGTCGGCGCCGAGCTTGTCCTGCACCGCCTTGCGGGTGTCGAAGTGCTCCTGCGCGCCGACGAAATAAGTCGGCAGCTGCGCCGAGGTCAGCTGCGCGCGCACCCACTTGCCCGCGGCCTCGCTCTCCTGCTGGAAGGCGTCGTGGGTCATCAGCTGCATGGCCTGCTCGCGGCTCCAGTTGTCCACGTGCACGCCCTGGTCGAGGATGGCGTTGGCGATCGTGCGCAGGTAGAACTTCAGCTGCACCAGGTGGAACAGCGGGTCGCTGTCCAGGTAGCCCTGCTCCTGCATCATGCGTTCGGTGTAGACCGCCCAGCCCTCGGCGAACAGGCCCGAGCGCAGCACCGCGCGCAGCGTCGACGGGAACTTGCCCGAGTGCCAGCCTTCCAGGTAGTGCCCGGGGGTGCCTTCGTGGATCGACAGCAGGTGGATCATGCGGCTGTTGTATTCGCGCAGGAACGAATCGACCTGCTTGTCGCTCCAGTCGTCGGGGATCGGCGAGACCGCGTAGAAGGTCTTGAGGTTCTTGTCCAGTGGGCCGGGCGAATCGCAGTAGGCCACCGCCACGCCGCGCTGGAATTCGGGCATCAGGATGATGTCGACCGGGGCGTCGGGCAGGGTCATCAGGTCATGCGTGCGCACGAATTCGGTGGACTGCGCCAGCGCGGCCTTGGCGTCGTCGACGACCTTGTCGCGGGCCGGCTTCTCGGCATAGGCCAGTTCCAGCGCGGCCTCGATCGCCTTCTGCTGCTGCTCGTCGGTCGGGTTGGCCGGCATCTCCGGCGCACCCGGCTTGTCCTTGAGCACCACCTGGGCAATGCCGTACATGTCCTTGCGCACGCGGGTCAGTTCGGCGCGGGCGCGTTCGCCGATCTCGGCGCGCGAGAGCGAGGAGTTGAGCGAGAACTTCAGCTTCTGGTCGTACTTCTCCGCGCCGATGCGGAAGTCGCCGCGGGCGTTCGGCACCAGGGTCTTGTCCAGCCACGCCTGCTGCTCTTCGACGGCGGTGGTCAGCGTGGCGATGGCGGTCTTCAGGCGTTCCTGGTCGGCGGCTTCGAGCTGACCGATGTTGGGGACGATGAAGGTCTCCACCAGGCTGAGGATGCCGCGGTTCTGCTTGGCCACGGTTTCGGCGTGGATCTTCGGCACGCGCGCCGGGTCGAGGTTGGCGCGCGCGGCGGCGAAGATCTGCGGGATCTTCTCGATCCGCGCGGTGGCCGACTTCAGGCGCTCGGGCAGGGGCGCGAACTCGCGCGCCATCAGGCCGTAGATGGCGCTGCCGGCCAGCCCGGTGTAGACCTGCGGGTCCCACTTCCACGACTGCAGGGTTTCGTTGCTCCAGATGTCGGACTGCAGCTGGTTGCGCAGGATCGCCGCGTCCACCTGGTTTTCGCGGCCGAGCTTGCCGGTGTCGATCCGGTCCAGTTCGGCAAGCAGCGCCTTGCTGGCGTCCAGGCCCTTCTGCTGGCCGGCGGCGCTGAGGTCATCCAGCTCGGCGTCGTAACGGTGGTCGCCGATCTGGGTGGCGCTGACCGGGGACAGCTGCATCCAGGTATCGAGTGCCTTCTTCGACAGTTCGGCGAACTGCGCGTCGGCCTGGCTCTGGCCGGCCTGTTCGGTGGTGGCGGACGGGGAGGACGGGGCGTCGCTGTTCTGGCAACCGGCCAGGCTGGCGAGCAGGGCGGCGGCGAGCAGGTGCTTGCGCATCGGGATACCTGTTGCGGAGGAAACATCCAGCATAGGCCAGTGCCGCGGCGGACGCCCCTGCCATTGGCTTACCATGTCCGCCAGACACGCCGGTGGAGGGGATGCGATGCATTACGAAGGCAGTTGCCACTGCGGGCGCATCGCGTTCGCGTTCGAGTCGGCCGAGCCGATCGCCAGTGCCGTGTCCTGCAACTGTTCGATCTGCCGGCGCCGCGGTTCGCTGCTGTGGTTCGGCCCGCGCAGCGGTTTCGAACTCCGGACCGATCCGGCGCACCTGGAGAGCTACCGCTTCCATTCCAGGCACATCGACCACCACCACTGCCACGTCTGCGGCGTTGCCCCGTTCAGCGAAGCGATCGACCCGCGCAGTGGCCAGCCGACCGTGGCGATCAACCTGCGTTGCGTGCCGGACGTCGATCTGGAGGCGCTGGAGATCCACCCTTACGACGGCGCCAGCCGCTGACGGCTGCGCGGCCGGGCTGACCCGCTGCCACTGCCGGCCGTGGGCTGCGCCGGGCACGACGTCGTTGCGGCCGGCGTGGCCACCGGGCTGACCGCGGCGGCCACGGACCGTGCATTCCCGGCCCCGGGATACAGAGCGATCGCGCGCTGGAGACGTCCGCGGCATCTTCACCCCCGGCGGCCTGCCGCCGTCGTGCTGCGGTGCGGTGGATTGCAGCCCCGGCGCCGTTGCCGGCGCCAGCGGCAGGGGTGAGCCGGTCGCAGGGCGCACCGGGGTGCGCCAGCGACCTCACGGCCGCCAGTAATTGTTGGCCGCGGCCACCGTCTGGAAATTGAGTGCCAGCACCTGGGCGGCCGCGGTCAGCGCGTCGGTGGAGTCGGCATACTCCGGCCGCAGTTTCTGCAGGATGGACAGGTCCGGCTGGGTGTACTTGACGCTGCGGCGGCTCAACAGGACCGCGAGCTCGAAGCCTTCCTGCGGGGTGGCGGTGATCAGGGTGTCGAGCCAAAGGTCGGTCATCGCGGTGGTCTCCTGTAGCGGTGGATGGACAGCGGAATGTGCGCTGCCGCCGGCCGCGATGTCTTGACCAGGATCAAACCGCGGCGGCGCCGCGCCTACCAGCGCCCGCCCGGGCCGTGGCGCGGCTCAGCCCTCGTCCTGCTCGTACTCGATGACCAGTCCGCGTTCGCGGGCCAGCAGTTCCACCGCCCGGCGCGCCTTGTCCGCGGTGGCCGTGTTGCCGACCTCCACTTCCAGTTCGTGGATGCCGGGGCCGATGTCGTCGGACAGGCCGGCCGAACTGGAGTCCTCGTCGTCCATGTGCGGCATCAGGTCGTCGGTCTCCTCGACGTGTTCGATGCCTTCCAGGCCGTGCAGCAGGTCGGTCACGGCCAGGGCGTCGTCGGCGTTGCCGGTGATGCGGATGCGCAGCAGGGGCATGGGGGAGCTCCGTGGGAAGGGGCCCCCAGCCTGGGCATCGGGCGGGCAAGGCAACGTGAAACGCGGCGGCGCGGGCGCGCGCTGTTTGTCAGCGGGCGCGGTTGCAGGGATGCTTGCGTTCCACCCACGGAGGGATGTCGATGGCAGGCGCGGTGCGGGCGGAAACGATGGTGAGGGAGCCGGGCCCATGAGCGGGGCGAGGCCGGCGCCGGTGGCGCGCGATTGGTCCACGCCGCTGGAACTGCTGGGGCTGGGCATGGTGTGGGGCGCCTCGTTCCTGTTCATGCGCATCGCGGTGCCCGACTTCGGCCCGTACGCGCTGGTGGAGGTGCGTCTGCTGCTCGGCGCGCTGGTGCTGATGCCGTTCCTGTGGCGTGCACGTGCGCTCTTCCCGGCGCGGCGCTGGCTGTGGCTGGCGCCTGTCGGCCTGGTCAATTCGGCGCTGCCGTTCGTGCTGTTCGCGTGGGCGGCCGAGCGTGCGCCGGCGGCGATCGGCGCGATCTGCAACGCGATGACGGTACTGTTCGCCGCGCTGATCGGCTTCCTGTTCTTCGGCGAGAAGATCGGCCCGCGCCGGGCGTTCGCGCTGCTGGTCGGCTTTTCCGGCGTGGTGGTGCTGGCCACGGCCAAGGTGTCGGGCCTGGCGATCGGCGCGGCGGTGGCGGCCGGCACGGTGGCGGCGCTGCTCTACGGGCTGGGCGCCAACCTGGTCCGTCGCCACATGGGCGGACTGCCGCCGGCCGCGGCGGCGGCGGCTACGCTGGGCTGCGCTTCGCTGTGGATGCTGCCGATGGCGCTGCGCCACTGGCCGCGGCAGCCGGTGCCGGCCGCCTCCTGGGCCAGTGCCGTCGCCTTGGGCATCCTCTGCACCGGCCTGGCGTTCCTGGTGTTCTACCGCCTGATCGGCCGGATCGGAGCGTCGCGCGCGGCCACCGTCACCTACCTGATCCCGCTGTTCGGGGCGCTGTTCGCCTGGCTGTTCCTGGGCGAGCCGGTGACCCTGCAGATGCTGCTCGCCGGCGGCCTGGTCCTGGGCAGTGTGGCGGTCAGCCAGCGCTAGGCAGCGGCCGGTGACCGCAGGCGGTGGTGGCCGCTGGCGTCACCCGCATGCGGCCCGGCTCAGCGCACCGGCAGCGGGATGTTGCACAGGTCGATATGGCCGGCCGGGCGTTTGTAGAAATCGTCGCGGCGGTTGCGGCGCGCTTCCACCATGTCGGCGAAGGTCCTGGAGTCGGTGCGCAGCACCCGCAGCGGCGTGCGCTGCGCGGCAGGCACGTCGCTGGCGAGGCGGATGGAAAGGATCGGCGTGCGCTGCGCGGGGTCTTCGTAGAAGCCCATCGGCTCGGGTCCGCGTTTGATCGTGCTGAGCAGTTCCATGCCCTTGAGCACGCGCCCGACCAGGGTGATGTTGCGGTCGAGCTGGCGCGGCGACTGCCCGGTGACCACGTACAGCTCGGCGCCGATGCTGCTGTCCTCGTCGTTGTTGCGGCCGGCACCGACCGCGCCGTAGCAGTGCGCCAGCCAGGTGTGTTCGCCGTCGCCGGCAACGGCGAAGTCGCCGACGAAGCCGGTCTTCGCGGCCCAGCCGTCGCGGTCGGGCAGCGCGGTGAACGCCAGCCCCCGGGACGGCCGCTGGAACTCGGCCGGCAGATGGGTCTTCGCGCTGCCCAGCGGCCGCGCCCGGGCCGGGTCGTCGGCATCGGCGTCGCCGAACTGGACCACGAAGTTGTCCTGCGAACGGTAGATGCTGGTGCCGTTCCAGAAGCCCTCGCGCGCCAGGGTGCGGATGTTGCCGGCGTGTTCGGGGGCGAATTCAGGGGCCAGTTCGATGATGACGCGGCCGCCGTCCAGGTCCATGTACAGCAGGTTGTCGGCGGCGGGCACGTGCCAGTCGCTGTCGGGCGAGGCAGCGAGGATCTCCTGCGCGCTGCGGTACCTGGCCGGCGCGTCGGCGGCCAGTGCCGGCAGCGGGGGCAGCATCAGGGCCAGGGCCAGCAGGGTCGGGCGTAGCGTCATCGGGCGCGTTCCGTGATCGGGTGTGGGCCGATTCTGGCGGATCGCCCGGGGCCGCCGCCAGACCATGCCGGGAGTGGGGTGACTACCGGCACATCCGCTATAGCGAAGTGAGTAATAGTGTTGGCTTCAGGTTAGTTGGCAGGAGCGGGGCGATGGGTGATTTCGAGGCCCAACTGCGCAAATTCCAGAAGGAACTCAGCGCCGGCACGGTGTCGCTTGCACTGCTGGCGGTGCTGGCCAAGGCCGGGGAGCCGCTGTACGGGTACCTGATCGCCAAGGAACTGGAGCGCACCGGTGATGGCGTGCTCAGCGGCAAGCAGAGCGCGCTGTACCCGGTACTGCGCAACCTGGAAGGCGCCGGCCTGCTGGAAAGCCATGTCGAGCCGTCGGTGGCCGGGCCACCACGGCGCTACTACCGCATCAATGACGAGGGACGCGCCGTGCTGAAGCAGTGGATCGCGGCCTGGAATGCCACCCGGGACTCGCTGGAGTCCGTACTGGAGGGAGTCGAACGATGAACAACGAGACCAACCCACGGCCGCTGCCGACCACGATTCCCGAATACCTGGAGCAGCTGCGCGCCGCGCTGGCCGGTGCCGACCCGGCGATGGTCCAGGACGCGCTGTACGACGCCGAGGAGTACCTGCGCTCGGAGCTGGCCGAGCAGCCCGGCAAGAGCGAGGCCGAGGTGATCGCCGGTGTCGCCGGCAGCTACGGCGCGCCGGAGGAGGTGGCCGAGATCTACCGCGAGACCGAGGTGACGGTGAACCGCGCGCTGCGCACGCCACTGCCGGGCCGCCGGCCGCCGCCGCCGCCGCTCGCCACGCCCGCCGCGGGCGTGGCCGCCACCGCCCCGGCCGCGCCCACCGCCAGGCCGCGCCCGGCG
>NZ_JAKUKB010000003.1:0-506118 GCF_022436665.1 Stenotrophomonas sp. Y6 | reverse complement strand
GGCCGCGGCCGCGGCCACCCCCGCTACGCGCGCGGCACCCGCCGTGGCGCCCCCCGCCGCCAGCGCCGACGTCGACAAGGCCGCCAGCGACGATCTCCAGCAAGACCCCGACCCGGACACCCTGCTGCGCTACCAGCAGGCCGTTTCCAAGAAACTGGCCGCCACCCCGGGGGTGATCAGCGGCATCTGGCTGACCCGCTCCACCCTGTCGGTCGAACGCAGTGCCGACGACGCCACGGTGTGGCCGCTGATCTGCCGCGAGGTCGAGCATTACCCGGCGCTGCGCACCGTGCGCATCCAGCTCAATCCCCGCCCCGGCACCGGCGAGCCGGTGCGCTGGCGGCAGTGCCGGACCTTCTGACCCGTAGGTGCGGGGCTCGCCCCGCATGGGCGGTACGGTGAAATCCGCATACGGGGCAAGCCCCGCATCTACAACGGCGGCTGGTCAGCGGCCGCCCGGCGCGAAGCGCGCCACCAGGTCGTAGGCATCGCCGAGGAATTTCTGCCGCACCCAGGTGATGGGCATCTCGCCGCGCCAGGTCTGGCGGTCGATCACCAGGCAGGCGGTACCGACCGGCACCGCCAGCAGGGCGGCCTCGGCGGCGCTGGCGGCCACCGCGCTGATGCGGTGCTGGCCGCGTGTCCACGACACGTTCTGCAGCAGCCAGCTACCCGGCGCATGGGTGGAAAAATCCACCGCCAGCGTCTCCGGGACGGCCTCGGGGTTGATCAGGCGCCGCTCCAGCGCCAGCGGGCGGTCGTCGGCCAGGTGCAGGCAGCGCATCGCCAGCAGCTCGCCCTCGCCCACCAGCCGCCCTTCCTCCGGCGCGGCGGCATCGGCGCGCCGCAGTTGCCGCTCCAGCAACCTGAAACCGTAGCGGTGGCCACGCTCGTTCACCGCCAGCGCGATGTCGGGGATCTCCAGCGCCACCTGCTCCAGGTGCGGCGGTTGCCGCGCGACGAAGGAGCCGGCGCGGCGGCGGCGTTCGATCATGCCACTCTCGGCCAGCGCGGTGAGCACCTTGTTCACCGTCATCCGCGAACAGTCGTACTGCGCCATCAGCTCGTGTTCGTAGGGAATGCGGAAGCCCGGCGCCCACTCGCCGCTGAGGATGCGGCTTTCGATGTCGCCGCGGATGCGCTGGTTGAGGCTCGGCGCCTTCCTGTTCTTCACTCGTGATTCCTGCCTGGGGTCAGCCCAGTATCCGCTGCAACGCGACCCGATAGCGCGCGGCGATCGCATCGCGGTGCACATGGCGGCCGTCCCGCACCCACTGCCGGCCGCCGCGCCATACCGAACGCACCGCGCCGCCACGCGCGGCGAACACCCAGCTGTCCAGCAGCGCGTCGCCGGCGCGGCCCTGCAGCGACGCATGCGCGGTGTCGAGCTCGACCAGGTCCGCCGGCGCACCGAGCGCCAGGCCGGCAGCCACGCCCAGCGCCTGCGCGGCGCCTTCGTGCGCCTGCTGGTGCAGCCAGCGGCCACTGGAAAGCGAACCCGGCGAAACCACGTTGCGCCCGCGCAGCGCCAGCCGCTGGCCGTACTCGAGCAGGCGCAGTTCCTCGGCCGCGTCGATCAGCACGTTGGAGTCCGAGCCCACGCCGAAGCGGCCGCCGTGGTGCACGAAATCGCGCATCGGGAACAGGCCGTCGCCGAGGTTGGCCTCGGTGACCGGGCACAGCCCAGCCACCGCGCCGCTGGCGGCGATATCACGCACCTCGTCCTGCTCCAGGTGGGTGGCGTGCACCAGGCACCAGCGCGTGTCCACCGGTGCATGCTGCAGCAGCCAGCGCACCGGGCGCTGGCCGCTCCACGCCAGGCAGGCCTCGACCTCGCGCACCTGCTCGGCGATATGGATGTGGATCGGCCCCGGCGCCAGCTCCACCAGCGCCTGCAGCTGCTGCGGGGTGCAGGCGCGCAGGCTGTGCGGCGCCAGCCCCAGCACCGCGTCGGGCAGCGGCCGCAGCGCCTGCCGGCAGTCATCCAGCAGCGCCGCGAAGCCCTCGATGTCATGCAGGAAGCGGCGCTGCGCCGGCAGTGGTGCGGCACCGCCGAAATCGCTGTGCGCGTAGAACACCGGCAGCAGGGTCAGGCCCAGCCCGGTATCGGATGCGGCCGCGGCGATGCGCGCGGCCATCTCCGCGTGCCGGGCATAGCGCTGGCCATCGGGCGCGTGGTGCAGGTAGTGGAACTCGCCGACCCGGGTGAACCCCGATTCCAGCATTTCCATGTAAGCCTGCGCGGCCACCGCCTGGCACTCATCCGGGCCCAGCCGGTCCAGGAAGCGGTACATCAGCTCGCGCCAGCTCCAGAAGCTGTCGCCCGCGCGACCACCGACTTCGGTCAGGCCGGCCATGGCGCGCTGGAAGGCGTGGCTGTGCAGGTTGCCCAGCCCCGGCACCACCACGCCCAGCGGCTGCGCGCCCGGCTCGGCCGGCGCATCGGCGGTCACCGACACGATGCGGCCCTGCGCGCATTCGATACTCACCGCCTGTGCCCAGCCCTGCGGCAGCAGGGCGTGCGCGGCGTGGAAACGGACCGGACTGGAAACCTCGTTCGCCATCACTGGACACTCTCCGTGGGTGGTGATTATTGTATATACAAATAAACGCGGAAGGGTGCTCATGCACTGCGATACGGTCTGGCACAACGCCCATCTGATGACGCTCGACGATGCCGCCGGCGGCCTTGGCATCGTGCGCGACGGCGTGGTCGCCGCCCGCGACGGGCGCATCGTGCATGTCGGCCCCGCCGCCGCCGCGCCGGCCTTCGACGCCGCCCGGCGCATCGACTGCGGCGCCCGCTGGCTGGGCCCCGGCCTGGTCGACTGCCATACCCACCTGGTCCATGCCGGCAACCGCGCCAACGAGTTCGAGCAGCGCCTGCAGGGCGTGAGCTATGCCGACATCGCCCGCGCCGGCGGCGGCATCGTCTCGACCGTGCGCGCCACCCGCGAAGCCGACGACGCCGCACTGCTGGCGGCCACCCTGCCACGGCTGGACGCGATGCTCGCCGAGGGCGTCACCACCGTCGAGATCAAGTCCGGCTATGGCTTGACCCTGGACGCCGAGCGCAAGCAGCTGCGCGTCGCCCGGCAGCTGCCGCAACTGCGCCGGGTCGACGTGGTGACCACTTTCCTCGGCGCGCACGCGGTGCCGCCGGGCCGGCAGCCGCAGGAGTACATCGACGAGGTCTGCGAGGTGATGATTCCGGCCATCGCCGGCGACGGCCTGGCCGAAGCGGTGGACGTGTTCTGCGAGAACATCGCGTTCTCGCGCGAACAGGCCGCGCAGGTATTCGAGGCCGCGCACCGCCACGGGCTGGCGGTGAAGATCCACGCCGAACAGCTGAGCAACCAGCATGGCGCCGAGCTGGCGGCACGGCATGGCGCGCTGTCGGCCGACCACATCGAGCACCTGGACGAAGCCGGGATCGCCGCGATGCGTGCGGCCGGCACCGTCGCGGTGCTGCTGCCGGGCGCGTTCTACTTCACCCGCGACACCACCGTGCCGCCGATCCAGAAACTGCGCCAGGCCGGCGTGCCGCTGGCGCTGGCCACCGACAGCAACCCCGGCACCTCGCCGCTGACCAGCCCGCTGCTGGCGATGAACATGGGCGCGACCCTGTTCCGCATGACCGTGGACGAATGCATCGCCGGCTTCACCCGCGAGGCCGCGCGCGCGCTCGGCCGCTTCCACCGCATCGGCCGGCTCGCCGCGGGCATGGACTGCGACCTTGCCATCTGGGACATCGACGCACCGGCCGACCTGGTCTACCGCATGGGCTTCAACCCGCTGCACGCGCGCGTGTTCCGCGGCGAACCGGCAGCGTAGGCCCCGGGCCCGCCCGGGGCGGCCATTCCGGCAGCCCCCATGCGCCGCGGCGCCGCACCCGCGGAACCCCAAAACCCGTGCGCGGCAAGCCCCGCACCTACCCTTGAGAACCTGGAGTAACCCGATGAATTCGCCCCTCACGCTTCGTCCCGGCCATGTTCCGCTGGCCCAGTGGCGCCAGATCTACCGCGGCGCCCGCGTGCGCCTGGACGCCGCGGCGCAGGCCGCGGTGCTGCGCAGCGCGCAGGCGGTGGACGCCATCGTCGCCCGGGGCGAGCCGGTGTACGGCATCAACACCGGCTTCGGCAAGCTGGCCAGCGTGCGCATCGAGCGCGACGACCTGGAAACCCTGCAGCGCAATATCGTGCTGTCGCACGCCGCCGGCGTCGGCGAGCCGATGCCCGCCGACGTGGTGCGGCTGATGATGGCGCTCAAGCTGACCAGCCTGGCGCAGGGCGCCTCGGGCATCCGCCCGCAGACCCTGGCGCTGCTGGAGGCACTGCTGCAACACGATTTCGTGCCAGTGGTGCCGTGCCAGGGCTCGGTCGGCGCGTCCGGCGACCTGGCGCCGCTGTCGCACCTGGCCGCGGTGATGATCGGCGTCGGCGAGGCCTTCGTCGATGGCATGCGGATGCCCGCGGTCGATGCGCTGGCACGGATCGGCCAGGCGCCGCTGACGCTTGGCGCCAAGGAAGGCCTGGCGCTGCTCAACGGCACCCAGTACTCCACCGCCTACGCACTGGCCGGACTGTTCGAGATCGAGACCGTGTTCCAGGCCGCGCTGGTCACCGGCGCGCTGTCGGTGGAAGCGGCCAAGGGCTCGGACACGCCATTCGACCCGCGCATCCACCAGATCCGTGGCCAGCGCGGGCAGATCGCCACCGCCGCCGCGCTGCGCGCGCTGATGGCCGGCTCGGCCATCCGCGAATCGCACCGCGACAACGACGTGCGCGTGCAGGACCCGTACTGCCTGCGCTGCCAGCCGCAGGTGATGGGCGCGGCACTGGACGTGATGCGCCAGGCCGCGACCACGCTGGAGATCGAGGCCAACGGCGTATCCGACAACCCGCTGGTGTTCACCGATACCGGCGAAGCGCTGAGCGGCGGCAACTTCCATGCCGAGCCGGTGGCCTTCGCTGCGGACATGCTGGCGATGGCGGTGTGCGAGATCGGTTCGATCAGCGAACGCCGCACCGCGATGCTGGTCGACCCGGCGCTGAGCGGGCTGCCGGCGTTCCTGACCCCGAAGCCCGGCCTGAACTCGGGCTTCATGATCCCGCAGGTCACCGCCGCGGCGCTGGTGTCGGAGAACAAGCAGCGCGCCTACCCGGCCAGCGTCGATTCGATCCCGACCTCGGCCAACCAGGAGGACCACGTGTCGATGGCCGCGCACGGCGCGCGCCGCCTGCTGGCGATGGCGGAGAACGCCGCCAATGTCGTCGGCATCGAACTGCTGGCCGCCGCGCAAGGCTGCGATTTCCACGCCCCGCTGCGCTCCAGCGATGCGCTGGAAAACGTGCGCGCCAGCGTACGCGCGCAGGTGCCCACCTTGCAGGACGACCGCTACTTCCACCCGGACATGGTGGCCGCCACCGCGCTGGTGCGCACTGGCGCGCTCGCCCGCGGGCTGGAGGGCGTGCTGCCGCAGGTGGAGACGATGCAGTAAACGCCGGGCCCCTCTCCCATCAGGGTAGGAGGGGCTGCTTGCCGACCGCCGGTTCGCCGTACTGCCAACGCCGCTGCGCCAGCGCGCCGGCCGCGGCGCGAGGCCGGGGCCGGGGCCGGGGCCGGGGAGCGAACGGATCGCGGATGGTTCCGACATCGCCCGATCCACCCGCCCCCAACCGGCGCGTCGCGCCACCTTCTCCCGCGGGAGAAGGCAACCGCCACCTCCCGCCAACGACAACGACATGCCATGAAATCCCATCCCGACTGGCTGCAGATCCACGAAGGCGACGCCCCGCTGATCGTCAGCTTCCCGCATACCGGCACCGGGCTGCCGGATGAACTCGCCGGCCATTTCGTGTCGCCGTGGCTGGCGCGGCGCGATGCCGACTGGTGGGTGCATGAGCTGTATGCCTTCGCCCGCGACCTGGGCGCCACCACCGTGCGCACCGCGGTCTCGCGCTCGGTGATCGACGTCAACCGCGACCCATCCGGGGTTTCGCTGTACCCGGGCCAGAACACCACCGGGCTGTGCCCGACCACCACCTTCGACAACCAGCCGCTGTACCGCGCCGGCCACGAACCGGACGATGCGGAGATCGCGCGCCGCCGCGAAGCCTACTTCGCGCCCTATCACGCCGCACTGGCCGCGCAGATCGCGCGCCTGCGCCAGCGCCACCCCACCGTGGTGGTCTACGACGCGCACTCGATCCGCTCGCGCATCCCGCACCTGTTCGACGGCGAGCTGCCGCAGTTCAACATCGGCAGCGCCGGCCCCACCGGCGAGCCCGACACGTCCTGCGACAACGCGCTGACCGACGTGGTCGAGAACCTGTGCGCGCTCAGCGGCCTGGGCCATGTACGCAACGGCCGCTTCAAGGGCGGCTGGATCACCCGCCACTACAGCGACATTCCCGGCGGCGTGCACACCCTGCAGATGGAGCTGGGCTGCCGCGGCTACATGCACGAGCCCGCGCCCGCCGACGTGGACGAGCACAGCTGGCCTACGCCCTACGACCCCATCCACCCCACCGCGGTGCGCGACACCCTGCAACAGGTACTGCGCGCCTGCCTCGATTTCGCCCGGAGATATGCATGAACACCCGTCACGACCCTTCCCGCAGCCCCCGCGCGCCGCGCGGCAACACGCTCAACTGCAAGTCCTGGCAGACCGAGGCGCCGTTCCGCATGCTGCAGAACAACCTCGACGCCGAGGTGGCCGAAGACCCGGCCTCGCTGGTGGTCTACGGCGGCATCGGCCGTGCCGCGCGCGACTGGGAGAGCTACGACAGGATCCTGGAAACGCTCAAGCGGCTGGACGACAACCAGACCCTGCTGGTGCAGTCGGGCAAGCCGGTCGGCGTGTTCCCCACCCACCCCGATGCGCCGCGCGTGCTGATCGCCAACTCCAACCTGGTGCCGCACTGGGCCAACTGGGAACACTTCAACGCGCTCGATAAGAAAGGCCTGATGATGTACGGCCAGATGACGGCCGGCTCGTGGATCTACATCGGCAGCCAGGGCATCGTGCAGGGCACCTACGAGACCTTCGTCGAGATGGGCCGCCAGCACTACGGCGGCAGCCTCGCCGGCAAGTGGATCCTCACCGCCGGCCTCGGCGGCATGGGCGGCGCGCAGCCGCTGGCCGCCTCGCTGGCCGGCGCCAGCAGCCTGACCATCGAGTGTCGCCAGAGCAGCATCGACTTCCGCCTGCGCACCCGCTACGTGGACGAACAGGCCGCCGACATCGACGACGCGCTGGCGCGCATCGCCAGGTACACGGCCGCCGGTGAAGCCAGGTCCATCGCCCTGCTCGGCAATGCCGCCGAGATCCTGCCCGAGCTGGTGCGCCGTGGCGTGCGCCCGGACTGCGTCACCGACCAGACCAGCGCCCACGACCCGGTGCACGGCTACCTGCCGATCGGCTGGAGCGTGGAGCAGTGGCTGGCCGAACAGAAGACCCACCCGGAGAAGGTCCGCGACGCCGCCAAGGCGGCCATGCGCGTGCACGTGGAAGCCATGCTCGCCTTCCACGCGCAGGGCATTCCGACCGTCGACTACGGCAACAACATCCGCCAGATGGCGTTCGACGAAGGCCTGGAGAACGCGTTCGACTTCCCGGGCTTCGTGCCCGCCTACGTGCGCCCGCTGTTCTGCCGTGGCGTCGGCCCGTTCCGCTGGGTGGCGCTGTCCGGCGATCCGGAGGACATCTACCGCACCGATGCCAAGGTCAAGGAAATCATCGCCGACGACCCGCACCTGCACCGCTGGCTGGACATGGCGCGCGAGCGCATCAGCTTCCAGGGCCTGCCGGCGCGCATCTGCTGGGTCGGCCTGGGCCTGCGCCACAAGCTCGGCCTGGCCTTCAACGAAATGGTCCGCAACGGCGAACTGAAGGCACCGGTGGTGATCGGCCGCGATCACCTGGACAGCGGCAGCGTCGCCTCGCCCAACCGCGAGACCGAGGCGATGAAGGATGGCAGCGATGCGGTGTCCGACTGGCCGCTGCTCAACGCCATGCTCAACGTCGCCGGTGGCGCCACCTGGGTGAGCCTGCACCACGGCGGCGGCGTCGGCATGGGCTACAGCCAGCACTCCGGCGTGGTCATCGTCTGCGATGGCAGCGAAGCCGCCGACCGGCGCATCGCCCGCGTGCTGTGGAACGACCCGGGTACCGGGGTCATGCGCCACGCCGATGCCGGCTACGACATCGCCCTCGACTGCGCGAAGGAAAAGGGGCTGGACCTGCCGGGCATCCTCGGCTGATCCATCCCGCCGCTGGCGCGCCCCGTTGGCGGGGCGCGCCAGTGGCATGCCGACGGCGGCCCGGGTGCGGCGCCGGGATCGACCGCGCACCGGCCACGCCATCCGCCCGGTACCCGCCCACTTGCCGCCGCATCCGCAAAACGGCTGAATCCAAACCGCGCACTTGCTGCATCCAAGCCATGAACCCGCCCGATGGCGGCATGACAGCGAGGACGCATGCACACCCACCGCCCCCTTTCCCGTCGCACGCGCCTGATCGGCCGGCGACTCGTCGCCGGCTGTCGCGCCGCGGCCCTGCTGGCGTTCGCCGGCCCCGCGCTGGCCGCCACCGATGCCCGCCCGACGCTGCCGGACACCGCCACGGGCCGCGTCGCCCGGCAACTGCTCCAGCAGGTAGACAGCGCCGCGCCGGCACAGCTCGAGCAATGGCTGCCGGGCATCCTGTCCGACACCATCGGCGATCAGGACAAGGCCGCGTTCGTTGCCGGGCTGGTCTCGGCCGCACGCGACGGCGGCGGACTGGAGTTGTTGGATGTGCGCACCGATGCGCGGCATCCCGGCGTACTTGGCGTTGCCGTCAAGGCGCGCCGCGACGGTCGGCCGGCATTGCTGTGGTTGACCGGGGATCCGGACAACCCGGGACGGCTGTCCGAGGCGATGGCATTGCCGATGGACGATCCACGACTGTATGCCGGCTGGCCGACGCAGGGCGGCGCCACCGGGGCCGGGCTGACCCGCCTGCTGCGGGGCGCGCTCGACCGCCTCGCGCAGCACGAGGACTTTTCCGGCTGCCTGACCGTGCAGCAGGCCGGCAGCGTGGTGTTCGACGAATGCCGCGGCCTTGCAGAACGCAACTTCGGCGTGCCGGCCGATCACCGCACCCGCTTCCATGTCGGCTCGATCAACAAGATGTTCACCGCCGTGGCCATCGCGCAGCTGGTGGAGGCCGGCAAGCTGTCGTGGGACGACACCCTGGCACAGCACCTGCCCGAGTATCCCGACCAGGCCAGTGCGCGCCGTATCACCCTGTGGCAATTGCTGCACCACACCGCAGGGCTCGGGGATTTCCTGGTACCGGAGTACTTCGCCGATTCGCGGCGTTTCGTCGATCCGGGTGACTACCTGGAACTGATCGCGCGGCAACCACGCGTCGCCGAGCCCGGTACCCGATGGAACTACAGCAACGCCGGCTACATGCTGCTCGGCCGCATCGTCGAAAAAGCCTCTGCCGAGCCCTACGACCAGTACCTGCAGCGCAACGTCTTCGCCCCTGCGCAGATGCACGACAGTGGTTTCGACACGCTCGACCAGGTGGTGCCGCGGCTGGCGGTCGGCTACTACCGCGACGGGCTTTTCTCCAGCACCTGGAAAGCGGCCTGGCTCAAGCTCGGCTACAAGGGCGGCCCGGCCGGCGGGGGCTACTCCACGAACGCCGACCTGCTGCGGTTCGCACAGGCGCTGCGTGCCGGCAAACTGGTCACGCCGGCGACCCTGGAACAGATGTTCGCCGACCCGGTGCCTGCCGGACCCGGCGGCTATGCCGCCGGGTTTGGCGAACGGCTGTCGCACGGGCTGCATGTCCGCGGCCATGCCGGCGGCATCGAGGGCACCACGGCCAACCTGGCCATGGTCTGGGAAACCGGGGCAACCGTGGCACTGACCAGCAACCAGGGCGAGAGCCAGAACTGGATGCTCGCCGAACGCATCGCGGACCTGCTCGCGGCCAGCGCGCAGCCGCGCTGATCAGCCGCCCCCGGATCTGCGTTCCGCCCGTTTCCGTCCTTACCCGCACCTGCCACCGCTACAAGGAGCCATACGATGGACTTTCTCCTCATTCCCCTGGTCGTGATGCTCGCGCCCGTGCTGATCGTGCTGATCGTGCTGCGCTACCGCTACCTGCAGACCCAGGCCCGGTACACCGCCCTGCTGGCGCTGGCCGACAAGGGCGTGGACCTGGGCTCGCAGTGGCTGCAGCCATCGGCGGCGGACGTCCAGCGGCGCCACGGGCTGGTCCTGGTCGGCGGCGGGCTCGGGCTGATGGCGATGTTCCTGGCCCTGCCCGGCGGGTTCGACAACGGCCTGGCGGTCAGCCGGCTGTGGGGCATCGGCCTGCTGCCCCTGGCCACCGGCCTGGGGTACCTGGCCAGCGCCTACCTGGACCGCCGGGACGGCGTGCGTGGCTGACAATGCCGCGGCCGCGCGCGTGGACCAGGCCCTGGCCGCACGCGCCCGGCACGGCGACCGCCAGGCGTTCGAACAGCTGGTCCGACGGCACCAGGGCATGGTGCGCGCGCAGTTGCGGCGGCTGCTGCATGGCGACCATGCCCTGGCCGACGATCTGGCCCAGGAGACCTTTCTCCTGGCCTGGCGCAAGCTGGCCCAGTTCCGCGGCGATGCACAGTTCTCGACATGGTTGTACCGCATCGCCTACACCTGCTTCCTGCAGGCACGCCGCCAACCCACACAGCGCGAGCGCACGGAAGCGGAAGGCCTGGCGCTGCTGCAGGCACCGGCAGACGGCGTGGACCTGCAGGTGGACCTGCAGCGCTGTATGGGCCGCCTGTCCACTGCAGAACAGGCCGTGCTGCTGCATTGCGTGCAGATGGGCCTGAGCCATGACCAGGCGGCCTATGTGCTGGCGATGCCGCTGGGCACGGTCAAGACCCACGCCCTGCGCGGCAGGGCCAAACTCAAGGCATGCCTGGCGGCGTGGCGCGCTGACGACAGCGAGGAAACACACCCATGAATGATCCACGACAACGCGACCTGGGCACGCTCCTGCGCCGCGAATTCGAAGGCCCGGTTGCGGACGACGGTTTCAGCGACCGGGTGATGCGACGGTTGCCGCCACGCCGCAGCCTCCGCTGGCCGCTGTGGCTGGGGCTTTCCGTGGGCGCGGGTGCCGCCGGGTGGGCACTTGCGCAGACGCCCCTGCTCCGCGTCGGCTGGCAGGAGTGGCTCGCGGGCCAGTTCTCGGCTGCCGGTATCGGCATGTGGCTCATGTCGATGGGCATCGCCTGGCTGGTGGCCGCCTGGGCACTGTCGGCAGACGCGTCACGCTGAGCGCTGGCCAGCGGGTGGACACGGAATCGCCGCCACGGCACCCTGCCGCGACGCAAAGCCCTCGCCGACGGTACCCACGCGCATGCCTGCAATGCCCTGCGCAACCGGAAAGACAGCCTGGGCGACTCATTCACCGGACCGCCCCATGAACCCGATCATCCGCGATGAAACGCCAGGCGACGTGGACGCCATCGCCCGCGTCACCGGGGCGGCGTTCGCCAACGCTGCGCATGCCAGCCACACCGAACAGTTCATCGTCGGTGCATTGCGCGAGGCCGGGCAGCTGTGCGTTTCGCTGGTGGCGCTGGAGGGCGACGACCTGGTCGGCCATGTCGCGCTGTCGCCGGTGACGTTGTCCTCGGGCGACACCGGCTGGTATGGGCTGGGTCCGATCTCGGTGCGCCCGGACCGGCAGGGCCACGGCATCGGCGCGGCGCTGATGGCCGCAGCCATCCGGCGGCTGCAAACGATGGGCGGCGCCGGCTGCGTGCTGCTGGGCGATCCACGCTACTACGCGCGCTTCGGGTTCCGGGCATGCCCACAACTGGTACTGCCCGGTGTCCCCGCGGCGTATTTCCAGGCCTTGCCGCTGGCCGGAAAAATACCGGTCGCCGAAGTGAGCTATCACCCGGCCTTCGAAGCCGTTGGCTGATGGCGCCGCGTGCACAGCGCCGGCGCGTGGAGGGTGTTCGTGGCGCGCGACCGGGGCGTCGCCAGCGCTCCAGCGCGCGGCAGTGGCGGCGTCCGCCCGTCCGCGCAAGCCTGGCGCGCCTCAGTGGCTGGCGCGTCCGGCGTCCTTGCCGCCGCCCTGCGCAGCCGTGCGGCTTTGCGCGAACGCCGGGAACGTCTTGGCCAGCGGTTCCTTGTCCGGGAGGATGTAGAACACGCCGCCACGCTCGAACGTCTGGCGCACGACCTGCTCGTAGAACGCCGGCGAGACGTTGATGCAGCCATGGGTAATGCGGTTGTCGTCCGGCGTCGGCGAGGCCAGCCGTTCCGGGCGCCGTTCGGCGGGCACGCCGGTGGCGGTCGGATGGATCGATACCGCAGAGTCGTAGTCAACCCACAACACGCGGCCGGCATCCAGCGAGGGACCGTAGCCGCCGACGAAGCGACCGGCGGGCGTGGTGCGGTCGCGGCCGGGGATCTCGCGCAGCGCCAGCCCGGCGATGCCCGGGGCGATGTGGTCGCCGACCGCAGAGCCGAACAGCGCAGGCGCCGCGCCGCGCAGCCGGCCGTCCCCCCCAAACACCAGGATCTGCGCCGCGGCCTTGTCCATGATCGCGAACGGATAGCCTTCGGTGTCGCGGGTGGCCACCACCCAGCCGGCCAGCGCGATCACCGTATCGGACACTTCCTGCCCCGGCGGCAGCTCATCGACGGCGGCCGCGGCCACGCCGGCGGTGTCTTGGGCGCCGGCCGTGTCCTGGGCGCTGGCCGTGGCGACGCCGGCGCAGGCCAGGGCGAGGGCCAGCGCGCTCGCGCGGAAGGCGCGGATTGCAGCGTGTCGGTACATGCGGAACGGGCTCTCCCTGGATACGTCGAGCGCGTGGGGAAGCGGATCCAGTGGCCGTGGCCGGCCACCGGAACCGGGTTCATGGATGCACCACGCGGGGTGCGAAACGATCAACCGCGCGCAGCGCGGCGCGGGGCGGTTTCAAGCTGCTGGACGCGGCCTTCGATCTGGTCCAGGCGCTGGTTGGCGCGCTGCGCGGACTGGTTGGCCGATTCGGCACTCTGCGCCGCACCCTGCACTTTCGCGTCGAGCTGGTCGAGGCGGCTGTTGATGTTGGCGAACTCGTTCTTGTAGGTCGCGCAGGCGCCAAGGCCGAGGGTGGCGACGAGTGCGACAGCCAGCATGCCTGCGCTCTTGAGATGTTGTCGGGTCATGAACATTCCACTCCTGCTTCGTCGGGGGAGCCTGGAATATAGCGGCCTTTTCGTGGATGCAAGGACCACGCCTTCAGCTGATGTTGGCACACGTGGATGGGCTGTGAAGATGCGGAAACGGGCGGGATTCATGCTTTCAATCCGGCAATTCACCGTGCAATGCGCAGCATCCCGACATGCCATCACGAACCTGTCTGAGGCGATTGCGGGTGATGAAAGAACCGGTATCCGGCATCGATCGCGCGTGCTTGTGCAGATGTCGGTAGTGCACCGGCAAGGCTGGTCACCCACACGCCACCGGGCACGTGATGTCCAACGCGCACATCGCATTCTTTCCGGGTTTGTGCGCCCGGCGACACGACGTTCGATGGCGGCCGGCATCAGAGCGAACGGACGACTGCACGCAGCCGCCCTCATCGTTCGCCGGATGTCACCCCGCCGGCCAACACCTGCGGGGTGCGGGCCGGCATGGGGCAATCGTTCCGCCATTGCATCGGCCGGCGCTCCGCCCAGAGAACCAACACTTCGTTGCCGTCATGCCCTGCGCGCGTGCGCCCTGCCCGGCGCTGCTGGCGGCATCAACGGAACTCGAACAGTTCGCGGTGCAGGCGGTCTTCCGGTACCCCGGTTTCGCGCATCAGCTGGCGTACCTGCTTCAGCAGTCCGCCCGGACCGCAGAAATGGATGCTCGGCGCCGATGCACCGCTCTCCTCGACCAACCGGGTGAAGCGACTGCGGAACCCGGCATCGCCCGGGCCGGTGGCGATCTCGACCAGCTCGACCCCGCGCCGCGCGGCCAGGCCCTGCAGGTCCAGCACCTCGGGAAGCTCGCGTCCGGGCGTGTAGAAGTGGAAGAAGGTCACCCGCTCCAGCCCCACCGCATCGGCATCCTGCAGCCAGGAGATGAACGGGGTCACGCCGACACCGCCGGCGATCCAGATTTCCCGGCCATCGTCCGGCGCCCGCAGGAAACGCCCGAACGGCGCATACACCTCGGCCAGCAGGCCCGGCCTGGCCTCGCGCACCAGGCGCTCGGTGTAGTCGCCCAGCGCACGCACCATGAAAGCGATGCCTCCATCGGTGCGTCCGGCGCTGGCAATGGTGAAAGGGTGCGGCTCGCGCAGGCCGTCGTGCTCGAACGACAGGAAGGCGAACTGGCCGGGCTGGAACGGAATCCCCCTGCCCTCCGGCCGCAGCTGCAGGTAGACCGCATTGCCGGTTGAAGACACCGCATCCAGCCGGTAGCGCGCGTGCCGCGACCACAGCGGATACAACAGCAGCTTGTAGAACGCCGCCGCCACGCCGAGCAGCGACAGCAGTGCCAGCCACACGCCGGCCGGGCTGCCCAGCACGATGGGCGACTTGAAGCTGAGCCAGTGCGCGATCACGACCAGGAACAGCGGCCCGGACAGCCTGTGCCACCAGCGCCAGCTGCGATATGGGATCTTGCGGTTCAGTGCCAGCAGCACGATCAGCATGATCGCCACGAAGCTGAGCTGGCGGACCAGGCGCGTCACTGGCCCGGGCAGCGCCAGGATCGGCGCCACCTCCCACGCCTGCGCACCCGCCTTGAAGACCAGGTGTATCGAGGCGAACACCAGCGCCCACACACCCAGCCACTTGTGCGTCTCGTACACGCGGTCCAGGCCATCGAACAGCGACTCGACGATCTTCCAGCGCGCGCCAAGCACCGCGGCCAGTGCCATCAGCGAAACCGCGGTGACGCCCGAGCCCAGGCTGAGCATGGCCGTTGTCGGCCAGGTGCTGCGCGGAACCGCTAGTGCCGGCAACAGGAATCCGGCCAACACCACCGGAATGATCAGTGAACGCGAACCCAGCCGCATGCCGAACCCCGCCATCGTGAAGGGACGACACGAGTATGAACCGCCGGCCGCTCGATCGAAGTGATCCGAATCAATCAATCGCGGCGAGCAACGCTGCGCCACGCACCGCCGCTGCCGACCACGACGGGACCGCCACGGTGCGCGACCGTGCCATTGACCATCCGGCGATGCTGCGTTCCCCGGCGGTGCGGACATCCCCCCCCATGCCGGGGATTGGCACCCTGGCATGGCGCGCGACCGGCACCTTGTGTGGAAGTGCTGATGAAGAAGCCGGCCTTCCCACTGCCCGTCGCCGTCACGGGGCTGCGCACCGGCATGGCGGTGGTCCCCAGTCGCGTCCGGGGCTGCCAGCCCCCAGCTCCAGCGTGGATACGGGCGGCGGACAGCCAAGGCGACAGCAGGATCTCGAGGGGCAGGCCACACGCGTGGCTGGCGCGGCTTCCGGTACGCGGTACAGGAGCCCGCATGCACGGGCTTCCCGTAGCGCAGTATCCGCCGGGCGGCTTACTTGTCCGCGGCCGCCTGTGCCGGTGCGTTCTTCACGTAGCGGTCGAACCAGGCCAGCATTTCCGCCACCAGCTGCGCGTTGGATTCCAGCGCGGTGTACCAGTGCGGCTCGTGCGGCAGCATCACCAGGCGGGTGGTACCGCCATTGCCGCGGATCGCCTGGTAGAGCTTGCGCGACTGGAACGGCTCGGTGCCGGGGTTGGCGTCGTCCTCGCCGTGCACCAGCAGCAGCGGCAGCTTGATCCTGTCGGCATAGAAGTACGGCGAGGCCTTCAGGTACACATCCTGCGCCTGCCACACCGAGCGGCGCTCGTTCTGGAAGCCGAACGGGGTGAAGGTCTTGTTGTACGAGCCGCTGGTGGCCACGCCGGCCTTGAACAGGTCGGTGTGGGCGATCAGATTGGCGGTCATCAGCCCGCCGTGGCTGTGCCCGGTGACACCGATGCGGTTGCGGTCCACCACGCCCAGCTCGACGGCCTTGTCCACCGCGGCCCTGGCGTCGGCGGTGAGCTGCTCCAGGTAGGTGTCGTAGGCCGTCTTCGGGTCACCGACGATGGGGAACGAGGCATTGTCGATGATCGCGTAGCCGGCCAGCAGCATCAGCCGGTAGGGCGCCAGGCGGGTGAAGGTCTGCTGCGAGCCGGACACCTGCCCGGCCTGCGCGCTGCTGGCGAAATCGGCTGGATAGGCATACAGGATGGCCGGCAGGCGCTGCCCTTCCTTGTAGCCCGGCGGGGTGTACAGGGTGAAGGACAGGTCGACGCCGTCGGCACGCTTGTAGGTGACCAGCCGCTTCTGGATCTGCCGCACTTCCGGGGTGGGGTCGGCGACCCGGGTCAGCCGGCGGCCTTCGGCGGCGTACTGGGCCTCGCCGTCGCGGGCCGTGGCAGCGCGCGCACCCAGCTCGCGCAGCCAGGCATTGGGCGGATCGATCACCGACTGGTGCCAGGTGAGGTAGCGGCCCGGTTCGGCGGTGAAGCCGAGGAACTGGTCGTAGGCGTCGGTGGCACTGCGGAACAGGCGCTCGCTCTTGAGCGTGGCCAGGTCCAGGCGGTCGAGGAACGGACGGTCGCCCTGCGGCGAACTGCCCTGCCCGCGCAGGAATACCTTGCCGTCCTCCTCGCGCACCACCACCGCGCCGTTGCCCAGGCGCTGGTAGACGAAGGTGCCGGGGTCGGCATACAGCTCATCGCTGGACAGGTCCCACAGCAGCCGCGCGGCCTGCTTCGGGTCGTCGATGTCGACGATGCGGGTCTGCCGCCAGTGGCGGTTCTCGTCGTACTCGCTGAGGAAACTGCGCTGCGGCTGCGCGGTCCAGTCGAAGCCGGCATAGCGCTGCGTGGTGCGGGCGATCTCGCGCGGCGCGGCGGTGAACGGTGCCGACTGCAGCATCAGCCGGTCGCGCTGCGGCACGCTGACATTCCAGTCGCCCTTGTCCAGCGCCTCGGCCCACACCAGGGTGGCCGGGTCGGTCGCGCGCCAGTCGAAATCACGCGGCCCCTCCGGCACGCCGTGCACCGGCACGCGCTCGGCCAACGGCAGCGAGGCGATGCGGGTGCGCTTGCCGGTGGTCACGTCCAGCACGTCCACGTCGTAGCCGAAGCGCTGGTAGGTTACCGCGTGCGAGAACGGCGGCTTGAGGGTCTGGGTGAGCACATGCACGCCGTCGGGCGCGCCGTTAACGCCGTTGTACAGCTGCGGCGCGCCCACCGCGCGGACCTCGCCGGAGCCGGCCTCGACCACCGCCAGCTGCGACAGGCCGTAGTAGGCGAACAGGCGTTCGTCATGGGCGCTGGTCAGGGTGTCGCGGGTTTCGTAGGTGCTGCTCTCGCCCTTGGCACCGAGCGATTCCTGTACGTCCGGGCCGTACACGTCGTCACCGGCGGGCGCCGGCCCCTGGTCGGCCGGCACCAGCTTGACCAGCAGGCGGCTGCCGCCGTCCAGCCACTGCACGGTACTGCCGAACATGGGGTTCAGGCGCACGCCGGGCACCTGCCGGACCTGGCCGCTGGCGGCATCGCCCACCCACAGCTGCACCGCGTCGGCGACCACGTTCTGGAAGGCGAAGCGGCGGCCATCCGGCGACCACAGCGCCCCGCCGGCACAGGCGTCACCCGGCAGCGGCACGCGGGTGTGTTCGCCGCTGGCGATATCGACCAGGGTGAAGTCGGCCACGCAGGCGGGGATGCCGTAGCCGCCCGGGGTATCGTGGCGGCTGCGGTTGCCGGGCTCCAGGCGCAGCCCGGCCAGCTTCAGGTACGGCCGGGCGACGCGGCTGATCGACGGATAGGTCTGGCTGGTGGTCAGCAGCAGGCGCCTGCCGGTAGGGTCGACGCTGGGCATCGGCGGTGGCGGCGCCGTCAATACCTTCAACAGTTCGGCCGGCGGCTTGGCGTATTCGGCATGCGCAGGCATGCTGGGCAACACGGCGGCAGCGGCCGCGGCCAGTGCCGCGGACCAGGCGGTGAAACGGATGCTCATGGTGTCCCTCATGCGCTGGAATGGTGCCGGCCCGGATGCTGGCGGCAACCGAATCTAGCACCGCCGGGGGAGCGGCCGGATGGGCCGGAAGCAAGGGGGGGCGCCACCACCCCGCTGCTGCCGCGGCGGGCGGCCGAAGATGCGTACTGGGTGAGAGAACGACAGCGCCATACTTGCTATGTTGCCAAGGCCATGAAACCCGCCGCCGGATCGCCGACGCCCTCTTCGCTGCCGCATGAGCTGCGCAGTGCTCCGCTGCGCACCATTGCCCCGGTCGCCGCCCTGGCGCTGCTGGCGTTCGCCGGCTGGCTGGCGTGGCAGCGGCTGCCGCTGCAGGCACTTGCGGCACTGGCCTGCGCGGTGCCGGCGGTGGTCGCCACCTGGCTGGTGCACAAGCGCGCGGCGCAGCTGTCCAGCGCCGGCCTGCTGCTGTGCCTGGTGAACGTGGCCGGCTGCCTGCTGGCCGCCGGCGAACTGGGCCACCGCGCCCTGCCGTGGTCGCTGCTGACGCTGATGGCCAACTTCTTCCTGGTGCACAACCGCATCGCCACGCCGGCGAACCTGCTGCTGGTGGCCGGGCTGCTGCTGATCCCCGGCGTGCTGCGCAGACCGGCGCTGGACCTGCAGGCGCTGGTGGTGATGGCGCTCATCCTGGGGTTCGGTTTCCGCTTCTCGCGGCGACTGCAGGGCGACCGCACGCGGCTGGAACAGCTGGCGTCGCTGGACGAGCTGACCGGGCTGCCGAACCGCCGCGCGCTGGAAAAGACCCTGGTGCAGCAGATCGGCAGCGCCCGCAACGGGCGTTTCCGGCATGCGCTGGTGATCCTGGACATCGACCATTTCAAGGACGTCAACGACCACTACGGGCATACCGCCGGCGACAACGCGCTGGTCGAGCTGGCGGCGATCCTGCGGCTGGAGCTGCGCGAGCAGGACAAGGTGTTCCGCTTCGGCGGCGAGGAGTTCGTGATCCTGGCCGAGGCCGGCAGCCGCGAGTCGCTGGCCAGCTTCACCGAGCGGGTGCGCGAATCCGTGCAGCAGTTGCTGCACGGCCCGGGCGGCGGCATCACCATCTCGCTCGGTGCGGCCATGTATGCCGGCGAGCAGTACTGGCAGGACTGGTTCTCGCGCGCCGACGCGGCGCTGTACCTGGCCAAGGGCAACGGCCGCAACAGCGTGGTGATCGCCGACGACCCGGGCTGAGGCCGGCGGCACGACCGGCGGGAAGGGATCGCCGACGACCCGGGCTGAGGCCGGCGGCACGACCGGCGGGAAGGGAATGGGCCGCGTGCACCGCGCGTCCGGGGCGGCGGCTACGCCGTCGGTCACGACCGCAGTGGAATGAGGCGGCTCCGGGCGCGGCGCTCCCGTGCACGGCCTGCGGCGGTGGTGTTGACCGCAGGGTGATTCCCGGCGACGGCCGGAAGTGGAACCGGCGACGCGAACCGCGAAAAGCGGAAGCGCCGCATGCGCGGCGCTTCCGGGGTGGGTACTACGCGCCGGTCACGAGCGCAGTGGAATGACGCGGATCTCGACGCGGCGGTTCTGGGCGCGGCCGGCATCGGTGTCGTTGCTGGCGATCGGGTAGTTCTTGCCGGCGCCCAGGGTCTCGATGCGCTCGCGCTGCACGCCCTGCGCGGCGAGGTAGGCGGCCACGGCGTCGGCACGTTCCTTGGAGATGCGGTTGTTGACCGCGTCGCTGCCGATGCTGTCGGTGTGGCCGACCACTTCGATCATGGTCTGGTTGTATTCGGCCAGGGTCGCCGCGACACCGTTGAGGGCGCCGTAGAACTGCGGCTTGAGCGTGGTCTTGTTGAAATCGAAGGTGATGCCGTCGGGCAGGTTCAGGGTGATGTTGTCGCCCTGCCGCTGCACGTCGATGCCGGTGTTGGCGGTGCGCTCGCGCAGGGCGCGCTCCTGGCGGTCCTGGTAGTTGCCGATGGCGGCACCGGACAGCGCGCCGATGCCGGCGCCGACCATGGCGCGCTGGCGGCGCTCGGTGGCGTTGTCGCCGCTGAGCAGGCCCGCGGCCACGCCGATGGCGGTACCGATCAGCGCGCCCTTGCCGGTGCGGTTCTGCTGCTGGGTGGGGTTGCCGTACGGATCACTCTGCACATAGGAGCCGCCGGTGGCGCAGGCCGACAGCACGGCGGCGGTCACCAGGCCGATGGAAAGGTTGCGGATAACGGTGCGGGTGGTCATCGGGGAATCTCCGTCTGGTGCCGGCCGTGCCGGCGTGGATTGCGCGGGCAGCATAAACAGCCAGGCGCGAGTGGCGGATGACGAAACCACGCGGCCACCGGGCTCCATTCAGGTACCTGTCCAGGATTGCAATCGTGGCGACCCGGGCCTTCCCCGCGCCCATGCGCGGCATCGCCGGCAGGTGCCGGGCATCCTTGTGCCCCCCGAGAGTCCTCCGACGGCCGGCTACGATGCCGGGCGGCGACGCCCGCCGATGCTAGTCCACCGCCGGCGACCAGCTGGCGCCGTAGAGCTGCCACTGCCCGTCGACCTGCCGCCAGTGGCTGGTGACCTGCTGCAGCTGCCCGCGCTCGGGCAGGAAGCGGCCGTCGCCCCCGGTGAGCAGCACACTGAAGCGGACGGTCGCGGTATCCCCCTGCCCCATCTCGACCCGCAGCGGGCCGGTGCGCGCGCCGACCCGGGCGTTGAGCAGCAGTTGCGCGCGCAGCAGCCGGTCCAGGCCAGCGCGGTCCAGGGTGTCATTGCCGATGAAGTCGGCGGCGACGCCCGCCATGAAATCGCGCGGTTCGCCCTGTTCCACCGCGGCCTGCATCCGCGCCACGGTGTCGCGCAGGCGCTGCTCCGGCGCCTGCCGCGTGCAGGCGCACAGCACCAGCACGATCAGCGCAATACGCACGCAGTTGAAGACCGTTCGGATCATCGCTCCCTTCGCCTTTTCCATTCTGGACGGTATGCTGCGGCAACGGCCACCGTCGGCGCATGGCCGCCATACCAACTAGACCACAACCATTTCCTGGAGGGGAAGATGAATCAGGAACGTCCCTGGCTGCAGAGTTATCCCGCCGGCGTGCCGGCCGAGATCGACGTCGATGAATTCCGCTCCGTGGCCGCGGTGTTCGATGCCTCCGTAGCCAAGTTCCGTGACCGTCCCGCCTACTCCAACTTCGGCAAGGTGCTGACCTACGGGCAGGCCGATGCCCTGGTGACCCAGTTTGCCGCCTACCTGCTGGGCGAGCTGCAGCTGAAGAAGGGCGACCGCGTGGCGGTGATGATGCCCAACTGCCTGCAGTACCCGATCGCCACCTTCGGCATCCTGCGCGCGGGCCTGACGGTGGTGAACGTCAACCCGCTGTACACCCCGCGCGAGCTGAAGCACCAGTTGGTCGATTCCGGCGCCTCGGCGCTGGTGGTGGTGGACAATTTCGGCGACACGGTGCAGCAGGTGATCGCCGATACGCCGGTCAGGCAGGTGATCACCACCGGGCTGGGCGACATGCTCGGCTTCCCCAAGGGCGCGATCGTCAATTTCGTGCTCAAGTACGTCAAGAAGATGGTGCCCGACTACCGCATCAAGGGCACGATCCGCTTCCGCGAGGCGCTGCGCCTGGGTGCGCGCCACCCCATGCCGCCGGTGGAGATCAGCCACGACGACATCGCCTTCCTGCAGTACACCGGCGGCACCACCGGGGTGGCCAAGGGCGCCATGCTGACCCACCGCAACCTGGTGGCGAACATGCAGCAGGCGTCGGCGTGGATCTCCGCCTCGGGGGTCAAGCCCGGCGAGGAGGTGATCATCACCGCGCTGCCGCTGTACCACATCTTCGCGCTGACGGCCAACGGCCTGGTCTTCATGAAGCTGGGCGGCCTGAACCACCTGATCACCAACCCGCGCGACATGAAGGGCTTCGTCAAGGAGCTGCGCAACAACCGCTTCACCGCCATCACCGGAGTCAACACGCTGTTCAACGGCCTGCTCAACACGCCCGGCTTCGAGGACGTGGACTTCTCCTCGCTCAAGGTCACCCTGGGCGGCGGCATGGCGGTGCAGCGGGCGGTGGCCGAACGCTGGAAGAAGATCACCGGCACCACCCTGGTGGAGGCCTACGGCCTGACCGAAACCTCGCCGGCGGCCTGCATCAACCCGCTGGACCTGGCCGAGTACAACGGCGCCATCGGCCTGCCGATTCCGTCCACCGACGCCTGCGTGAAGGACGATGACGGCAACATGCTCGCGGTCGGCGAGGTCGGCGAGCTGTGCATCCGCG
Source organism: Stenotrophomonas sp. Y6 (assembly GCF_022436665.1). NCBI lineage: Bacteria > Pseudomonadati > Pseudomonadota > Gammaproteobacteria > Lysobacterales > Lysobacteraceae > Stenotrophomonas > Stenotrophomonas sp. Y6. The sequence goes on along the minus strand of NZ_JAKUKB010000003.1, from coordinate 483,821 downwards.
GCCCGCAGGTGATGAAGGGCTACTGGCACCGCCCGGACGAGACCGCCAAGGCGATGGACGCCGGCGGCTGGCTGCATACCGGCGACATGGCGCGCATGGACGAGAAGGGCTTCTTCTACATCGTCGATCGCAAGAAGGACATGATCCTGGTGTCGGGCTTCAACGTGTACCCGAACGAGGTCGAGGACGTCATCGCGATGATGCCCGGCGTGCTGGAAGTGGCCGCGGTCGGCGTGCCGAACGAGAAATCCGGCGAGGTGGTCAAGGTGGTCATCGTCAAGAAGGACCCGAACCTGACCGAGGAGCAGGTCAAGGAGTTCGCCCGCGCCAACCTGACCGGCTACAAGCACCCGCGCATCGTCGAGTTCCGCAAGGAGCTGCCCAAGACCAACGTCGGCAAGATCCTGCGCCGCGAACTGCGCGACGCCCCGCCGGCCGGCTGAAGCCCGCCTGTCCAGCCGTGCCCCTGAAGGCCCCGCCGGCCCCCGGCGGGGCCTTTGCGCATGCGCCGGACCATGGCGCGTGTAGGATCGCGGAGTGCCAGCGTCCGGCCCGCCGCCCACGCTTCCGATTCTGCGGGCCTCCTGCAAGGACCCAGCCCATGAACGCGATCGAACTGTTGCCCGTCGGCACCCCCGCCACCGACTACGCCACCCCCTACTCCACCATCCGCGTGCACGACGACGCCGTCGGCGACGTGCATTGGCTGCACATGCACGCCGACGCCGGCCCGGGCGTGCGTCCCTGCTTCCGCAAGCCGCTGATGACCGAGATGCACGCCTACCTGGACGGCATCAGCGGCGACCCGCAGGCCCGTCCCGGGCGCCTGCGCCACCTGGTGCTGGCGTCGGCGGCCGACGCCTTCAACCTCGGCGGCGACCTGGATGTGTTCTCCGCGCTGATCCGCGCGCGCGACGGCGACGGCCTGCTGCGCTACGCGCGCAGCTGCGTCGACGGCGTGTACCGTTTCCATGCCGGACTGGACGGCAGCTTCCGCACCATCGCCCTGCTGCAGGGCGATGCGCTCGGCGGCGGCCTGGAGATGGCCCTGTCCTGCCACACCATCGTCGCCGAGGAAGGCGTCGGCATGGGCCTGCCCGAAGTGCTGTTCGGCCTGTTCCCGGGCATGGGCGCCTACAACTTCCTGAGCCGGCGGGTGTCGCCGCAGCTGGCCGAGCGCATCATCCTCGAGGGCCGTGTGTACAGCGCCGAGGAAATGCATGCCATGGGCGTGGTCGACGTCCTGGTGCCGCGCGGCCACGGCGAACAGGCGGTCAACGACCTGATCCGGCAGCAGCAGCGCATCCCGCAGTCGTACCTGGCGATGAACGCGGTACGCGGCATTTCCAACCGGGTCGACTACCAGGAGCTGATGGACATCACCCGGGTCTGGGTGGATGCGGCGCTGGCGCTGGACGAGAAGTCGCTGCGCACCATGGACCGGCTGGTCAAGGCGCAGACCCGCCGCAGCGGCCAGGTGCGGGGTTGAACCGCACCGGGACGGCGATGGAACTCAGCCGGTCACGTCGTCGTGCGATTGCGCGCGCCCCTGGGCGCGCGCGTCCAGCGCCTGGCGTCCCTCCTGCAGCGCGGCACCGATGCGCGCGTGCAGCGGCTTCCATTCGCCCTTGAGTTGCCAGTCGGCCATGCGCATCAACTCTCCCCCCTGCCGGGCGACTTTCAGCAACCCCAGGTTGGCGGCCACGCCCTTGATCGCATGGGCGTGTTCGCGCAGCCGCGTCCAGTCCTCGCCCCGCGCATCGCCGGGCAAGGCGCCGATGCCGCTCTCCAGGTCCTCCAGGCACTGGCGCACGAACTCGCGCTCGAAGCCCTTGCCCATGCCCAGCGCGGTCAGCTCGTCGAGCACGCCGGTATCGAGCACCGCGTCGCCGTCGGCGAAGGTGGGAATCACCGCGGCCATGTCGCGGCTGCCGGCCGCCGCGCCGCTGGCGATGTCGGCCATGGTCTCCAGCAGCCGGGCCGCCACCACCGGCTTGGCCATGAACGCGTGCGCCCCGGCCTGGTTGCAGCGCTGGATGGCCTCGGGCGTGACATCGGCACTGAGGATCACCACCGGCGTGCGCGGGCCGCCACCGGCCTGCATCACCCGCAGCTCCCGGAGCAGGTCCAGCCCGCTCATGCCGGGCATGTGCAGGTCGGTGATGGCCACGTCGAACTCGCGCGCGGCCATGGCATCGAGCGCCTCCTCGGCGCCGTGCACGCAGGTGACGCGGTGGCCGGCCTTCTGCAGCAGCCGCTGCAGCACCATGCGGTTGGCCTCGTGGTCGTCGGCCACCAGGATGTCCAGGCTGCGCACGCGCGCGCGGTGGCGGCGGAACGGGTCGGTGAAGGCGATGACGTTGCCGGGGTCCTCGGCGGCCGCGGCCTCGCTGCCCGGCACCGCCCCGGCCTCGGCCACGGGCGTGGCCAGTGCCCGGCCCAGCGGCAGCTCCACCCAGAAGCAGCTGCCGGCCGGCAGGTTCTCGCGGTAACCGATCTCGCCGCCCATGGCCTGGGCCAGGCCCTTGGCGATGGCCGTGCCCAGTCCGGTGCCCTCGTGGCGCCGGGCCATGGACACGTCGGCCTGCTCGAAAGCGTCGAACAGCCGCGGCCGCAGCGCAGCCGGCACGCCGATGCCGGTATCCAGGATCTCGAAGCGCAGCCGCAGCGGCACGTCCTGCCCCGACTGGCTGACCGACACCCGGATTTCCACCTGGCCATGGTCGGTGAACTTGACCGCGTTGCCGGCCAGGTTGAGCAGGATCTGGCGCAGGTGGCCCACATCGCCATGCAGCCCGTCGGGCACCCCGGACTCGACGAACACGCGGTAGTCCAGGCGCTTGGCGCGCGCCTGCGGGGCCAGGATCAGGCCGATCGAGTGCACCAGCTCGGCCAGCGAGAAATCGCGGGCGTTGATGCGCAGCTTGCCGGCCTCGATCGCGGAAATGTCCAGCACTTCCTCCACCAGCGCCAGCAGGGTCCGCGCCGAGGCCTGGATCGTGCCCAGGCACTCGCGCTGCTCTTCGTCCAGGCGGGTGGTGGCGAGCAGTTCGGTCATGCCGGACAGGCCGTTGAGCGGGGTCCGGAATTCGTGGCTCATGTTGGCCAGGAAGCGGCTCTTGGCGTCGCTGGCGCGGCGCGCCTCGGCCATCGCCCGGGTCAACTGCCGCAACAGGCTGGAAAAATACAGCGGGATCGCCGCCAGCCCGACCAGCAGGCCGATGCCCAGCGCCAGGTTGCGCTGCCAGTAGTCGCTCAGCGCCAGGGTGATGCCGAAGCTGGTGGTGGCCATGACCACGGCCAGCATCAGGTAGCGGTTGCCGAAGCGCATGCCGTTGCCGACGGTGACCCACATCACCACCACGTAGATGCAGGCCATCGGCTCGCCGATGGTGCTCATCGCCGCGGACATCAGCGCGTAGTCGTCGACCATGCCCAGGATCCGACGCAGGTCCGAGCGTCCCGGCTTCCACAGCAGCCAGCCCATCAGCACCAGCGACAGGCCCTGGGCGATCAGGATCAGGGTGATCACCAGCTGCAGTTGCCCCGGCGGCAGGCTCCAGCGCTTGGCCGACAACAGCACGTAACACAGGATCAGCGCGATCATCACGATGCGCACCAGCGCCTGCGCGTGCTCGCTGTCCCCGCGTTGCCGCAGGCGCTGGCGCAGCCAGGCGAACGCGCTCGTCATGTCAGGCTTCCGGTCTCGGGAACGCCGCCGAGTAGCGGGCGCAGACCTGCTCCAGCCGCTCGCGCGCCTGCAGCAGCGCATCCACGCAGCGCGGGCAGAACAGGCGCCCGCGCTGGGCGTAGAGGTAGGCCAGCGCGGCGTCCATCGACCAGGCCTCCTTGTACGGCCGCGGCGACAGCAGCGCGTCAAACACGTCGGCCACCGCGACGATGCGCGCTTCCAGCGGGATGTCCTCGCCCACCAGGCCGTCGGGGTAGCCGCTGCCGTCGTAGCGCTCGTGGTGGCGCAGGGCGATGGTCGCGCCCATCTGGATGAAGCGGTTGTTGCTGCCGCTGAGCAGCTCGTGGCCGATGCGCGGGTGGCGGCGCATGACCGCCAGCTCGTCCTCGTCCAGCTTGCCCGACTTGAGCAGGATCGAATCGGGTATGGCGATCTTGCCCATGTCGTGCAGCGGCGCGGCCATCTCGATGGTGCGCACGTCCTCGCTGGGCAGCCCCAGTTCGTCGGCGATCAGCCCGGCGACATGCGCCATGCGCTCGAGGAAGGCACTGGTGCCGGCGTCGCGGTACTCGATGGCGCGCGCCAGCCGTGACAGGGTCTCGCGCTCGCGCTCCTCGACCTCGTGCATGCTGGCCAGCAGCCGCTGTTCCAGCGACAGTGCCCGCTGGCGCACGCTCTGGCTGTGGCGCCGCAGCTGCAGCAGGTTGTTGCAGCGCGCGCGCAGTTCGCGCGGGCGGATCGGCTTGACCAGGAAATCGATGACCCCGGCCTCGAGCGCGCTCTGCCGCAGCGGCTCGTCGCCGACCACGGTGATCAGCACGATCGGGACGTCGCGGTTGCCGGGCATGCGCCGGAAGCGCTGGGCGAACTCCAGCCCGTCCATGTTGGGCATGCGGTAGTCGAGCAGCAGCAGGTCGGTATCGTGCGACTGGCACCAGACCAGCGCCTCCAGCGGATCGGCGAAGTCGTACACGCCCAGTTCCGGCGAGATGTCTTCCAGCACATGCCGCACCATGCTGCGGGCCGATGTCTGGTCGTCGACGATGACGATTTCCAAGCGCATGTGACTGTCTGTCCGATGAAACCGCTGTTGCCGGGAAGTCAGGCTCCCGGCACGCCGCGCCTCCTCACCGGCCCCTGCGGGCACGGTCCGGCGGACATCGCATCATCAACTGCATGCGCCGGCCCTGCAATACGCCCGTGCCCGGGCGGGCCCGCAAGCCGGTGCGCGGCGCCCGGCGGAGCGGGCGCGCGCTCAGTTCTCCGGGCGCATGTACGGGAACAGCAGCACGTCGCGGATCGAGGCGCGGCCGGTCAGCATCATCACCAGGCGGTCGATGCCGATGCCCAGGCCGCCGGTCGGGGCCATGCCGTATTCCAGGGCGCGGATGTAGTCCGAATCGTAGTGCATGGCCTCGTCGTCACCGCCCTGCTTGGCCTCCACCTGCGCCTGGAAGCGCGCGGCCTGGTCCTCCGGGTCGTTCAGCTCGGAGAAGCCGTTGGCGATCTCCTTGCCGTTGATGAACAGCTCGAAGCGGTCGGTGTAGCCCGGCTCGGTGTCGCTGGCGCGGGCCAGCGGCGACACCTCCACCGGGTGGTCGGTGATGAAGGTCGGCTGCACCAGGGTGTGCTCCACCGTGGCTTCGAAGATTTCCAGCAGCAGCTTGCCCCAGCCCCAGGACGGCTTGACCTTGATCTTCAGCCGCTCGCAATGGCGCAGCAGGGCGTCGCGGTCGGTGCAGTCGGCGACGCTGATTTCCGGGTTGTGGTGGCGGACCGCCTCGTCCATGCGCCAGCGGCGGAAGGCCGGGGCCAGGTCGATGCTGGCGCCGTCCCACTCCACCGTGGTGGTGCCCAGCACCTGCCGGGCCACGTCGCGGATCACGCCCTCGGTCAGGTCCATCACTTCGTTGTACGTGGCGTAGGCCTCGTACAGCTCCATCATGGTGAATTCCGGGTTGTGGCGGGTGCTCACGCCCTCGTTGCGGAAATTGCGGTTGATCTCGTAGACCCGCTCCAGGCCGCCGACCACCAGGCGCTTGAGGTACAGCTCCGGGGCCACGCGCAGGTACAGGTCCAGGTCCAGCGCGTTGTGATGGGTGGTGAACGGCTTGGCGGTGGCGCCGCCGGGGATGTAATGCATCATCGGCGTCTCGACTTCGAGGAAGTCGCGCGCGTCCAGCCAGGCGCGCATGGCGCGGATGATCTTGGAGCGCTTGACGAACACCTCGCGCGACTCCGGGGTCACGATCAGGTCCACGTAGCGCTGGCGGTAGCGCTGCTCGACGTCGGCCAGGCCATGCCACTTGTCCGGCAGCGGGCGCAGCGACTTGGTCAGCAGCCGCAGCGCGGTGGCCTTGACCGACAGCTCGCCGGTCTTGGTGCGGGTCAGACCGCCTTCCACGGCGATGATGTCGCCCACGTCCCAGCCCTTGAACGCGGCATAGGCCTCGTCCAGCGCGGTCGCCTGCAGGAACAGCTGGATGCGGCCGGACTCGTCCTGGATCTGGGCGAAGCTGGCCTTGCCCATGATCCGCTTGGCCATCAGCCGGCCGGCCATCTTCACGGTGCGGCCGGAGGCTTCCAGCGCCTCGGCGGTCCAGGTACCGGCGTCGGCGAACTCGGCCTGCAGCGCGCCGGCGAAGTGTTCGCGGCGGAAGTCGTTCGGGTAGGCGATCCCCTGCCCGCGCAACGCCGTGAGTTTCGCGCGGCGCTCGGCGATGAGGCTGTTCTCGTCGACGGGGGTCTGCGGCGCGGGGGTCTGGTCGTTCATGGCGTTGGCTTGGTGGTGGCGGGGGAGGAAACAGGCCCGGCCATCATGCCGATGGACGGGCGGTGGAGCGGACGCGCGGCCGCCGGGGCCGCCGCGCGCCGGTTACGCGTCGATGCGCTTGGAACCGGCTTCCAGGCCGGACTTGAGGCTGGCCTCGACGAATTCGTCCAGGTCGCCGTCGAGCACCTTCTGGGTATCGCTGCGCTCGATGCCGGTCCGCAGGTCCTTGATGCGGCTCTGGTCCAGCACGTAATTGCGGATCTGGCTGCCCCAGCCGATGTCGGACTTGGTGGCTTCCACCGCATCCTTCTCGGCGTTGCGCTTCTGGATCTCCAGCTCGTACAGCTTGGCGGCCAGCATCTTCATCGCGCGGTCGCGGTTGGCGTGCTGGCTGCGCTCGGTCTGGCAGGCCACCACCACCCCGCTGGGGACGTGGGTGATGCGCACGGCCGATTCGGTCTTGTTGACGTGCTGGCCACCGGCACCGGAAGACCGGTACACGTCGGTCTTCAGGTCGGCCGGGTTGATCTGGATGTCGATGTTGTCATCCACTTCCGGCGACACGAACACCGAGGTGAAGCTGGTGTGACGGCGGTTGTCCGAATCGAACGGGCTCTTGCGCACCAGGCGGTGCACGCCGATCTCGGTCTTCAGCCAGCCGTAGGCGAAATCGCCCTCCACGCGGAACGTCGCCGACTTGATGCCGGCCACTTCGCCGCCGGAGACTTCCAGCAGCTCGGTCTTCCAGCCGCGGCTCTCGGCCCAGCGCAGGTACATGCGCAGCAGGATCTCGGCCCAGTCCTGGGCCTCGGTGCCGCCGGCGCCGGCCTGGATGTCGACGAAGGCGTTGGCCGAGTCCATCTGCCCGGAGAACATGCGCTGGAACTCCAGCTTCTCGATCTGCGCCTGGTACTTGTCCAGGTCCGCGACCACCGCCAGCGCGGTGTCCTCGTCCTGTTCGCTCTCGGCCAGGTCCAGCAGTTCGCCGCATTCGGCCATGCCGTCGAGCACGCCGGCGATGCCCAGCACGGTCTTCTCCAGGCTGGCGCGCTCGCGCCCCAGGTTCTGCGCGTACTCGGCGTTGTTCCAGACATCGGGGCTTTCCAGCTCCCGGGTTACTTCCTCAAGACGCTCTTTCTTGGCGTCGTAGTCAAAGATACCCCCTGAGCGAGACCACGCGATCGGTCAGATCGGTGATTCGCTGGCGGATCGGATTCAGTTCGATCATGGTCGGTCCATGCAGGTGCAGACAAGCCGGCAATTCTAGCATCGCCCATCCACGCCGGCGGTGATCGCGCGCGCCCTGCCGGTCCCCCGCGGAACCGCCGGCGCTTGCCGGTAGAATCGCGGCCAGCCGCGTCGCGGCGCGGCCCTTTCAACCGATCAAGGACTCTCGCTTGAATACACGCCCCACCCGCCTGTTCGCCGCCCTTTCCCTGACCCTGGCCCTGGCCGCCTGCCAGAAGCTGGGCGGCGGCGAAGCCGACACCGCCCCCAGCTTCGCCGTCGGCGACAGCGTCTCCGGCGAGATCACCTCTTCCAGCCGCCTGAACTACAACGACGGCAGCCGCCACCAGGGCTACCGGATGGCGCTGAAGAGCGGCCAGGCCGTGGCCCTGGAACTGGGCGGCGCGCTCGATGGCCAGCTGTCGGTGTTCGACGGCCAGAACCTGCTGGCCACCGCCTCGGCGGGCGGCCACGAGGGCGAGGCCGGCGACCGCGGGCTCAGCCTGGCGTTCAAGGCGCCCAAGGATGGCACCTACCTGGTGGCGGTGAACAGCGCCAGCGCGGATGCGTTCGGCCCGTTCAAGCTCAAGAGCAGCCAGGTCACGCCCTATGACGGCAAGCCGCTGGGGGCCGGCAGCGAAGCCATCGACTGGCTGGTGGACGAAAAACAGGATTACACGCTCAAGGTCGACAAGGCCGGCATCTACGCCGTCACCATGGAATCGGGCGCGCTCGATGCCTACCTGCGCCTGAGCGGTCGTGGCGTCGATATCGAGGACGACGATGGCGGCGGCAACCTCAACGCCCGCATCCGCGCGTACCTGGAGCCGGGCGAGTACACCGTTGCCGCGTCGTCGCTCAGCGGCGGCACCGGCGCGTTCACGCTGAAGGTCGCGCTGACCCCGGTCGACAAGGACCTGATCATCCGCGACGGTAGCGCGCTGGCCGTCGGCCAGACCGCGCAGGGCATGGTCGACTCGCGCGGGCGCCGCAGCTTCGTGCTCGAGCTGGATAGCGCGCGCCACCTGCAGTTCGATGCCATCGCCGACAACTTCGATTCGGTGCTGCGGGTCAGCGGCCCCGGCATCGAGGCCGAGGACGACGACGGCGGCAACGGCACCAACGCGCGGCTGGCGCTGCGCATGGGCCCCGGCCGCTACACGGTGACCGTTTCCAGCTTCGGCAGCCAGCAGGGCGTATTCGAGCTGGAGACCACCGACCTGGGCGGCGACGCCGCCGCGCCCGCCAACAGCAACCGCAAGGACGCCGCCACCGCCACCGACGCGGCGGCCGAGGCGGCCATCGCGAACTGAAGCACCGGGGCGGCGGGTCCCTGCCCGCCGTCCCGGCGCTTCCCCCTGGCCAGCGGCGCCAGCAGTCCACCTGCGTCGCGCCCGGCACTGGCCGTCCCCCTGCAACACACCAAGGAACCCCCACGTGAAGCGACTCGCAGCTGGAGTGCTGACCCTCGCCATCGCCGCCGGCCTGAACGCCCCCGTTCACGCCGCCCCCGCCGCCCGCCCCCTCGCCAGCAACGGCGAGACCTCGGGTGAAATCACCTCCGCCACCGCGCTGAACTACAGCGACGGCAGCCGCAGCCAGCTGTTCAGCCTGCAGCTGGCGGCCGGCCAGGCGGTATCGCTGAAACTGGACGGCCCGCTCAACGGCACGCTGGCGGTGTTCCACCGCGACATGCTGGTCGGCCGCACCGAATGCGGCTGCGGCGAAGGTGCCCAGCTCAGCGTGCGCGCCGACAAGGGCGGCCAGTACCTGGTCGCGGTCAGCGGCGCCGACGCCCGCGCCTTCGGCCCGTTCCACCTCACCGCCACGCCGATCGTCGCCTATGACGGCAAGCCGCTGGCGGCCGGCCAGCGCATCACCGACTGGCTGGTCGGCGACCGCCAGACCTATACCCTGCAGGTCGACACCCCCGGGCTGTACACCGTCTCGCTGGAGTCGGACGCGTTCGACACCCGGCTGGAGCTCAGCGGCAACGGCGTGGCGCTGGAAGACGACGACGGCGGCAACGGCACCAATTCGCGGCTGGTGGCACCGCTGCAGCCGGGAACCTACACCCTCACCGCCAACGCCTTCTCGCGCAACGGCGGCGCGTTCTACCTGGGCGTGGAGCGGGCCGATTTCCCGGAAGGGCTGGTGTTCGAGGACGGCGGCGCGCTGCCGCTGGAAGGCCTGGCCAGCAGCTTCGTCGGCGCCGACCAGACCCGCAGCTTCGTGTTCTCGCTGGCGGACCGCCGCCGCGTGCAGTTCGACGCCAGCAGCCGCGACATCGACACCTTCCTGACCCTGCAGGGCCCCGACTTCACGCTCAGCGACGACGATGGCGGCGGCGGCGTGAACTCGCGCCTGTCGCAGGTCCTGGACCCGGGCGAGTACAACGTTTCGGTGCGCTCGGTGAACGGCCGCGGCGGCATCTTCCAGATCGCCACCAGCACCGCGCCGGCGCCGGATGGCCCGACCCGCCCGGTGCTCGTCCCCGGCCGCGAGACCAGCGGCCAGCTGATCGCCGGTTCGCGCAGCCTGTACACGCTGGAGGTCCCGCGCAAGGGCCACTACGTGATCAGCATGACCGGCAGCAACGGCCTGGACGGCATGATCACCCTGATGCGCGACGGCGAGGAAGTCGCCTCGCAGGACGACAGCGACACCAGCCTGGATCCGCAGCTGGAGATCGAGCTGGACGCCGGCCAGTACGTGCTGATGGCGCACAGCTTCGACCCGTCCGCGACGGGCGCCTACCGGCTGCTGGTCCGGCGCCGGTAAACCCGCGGCATCGCGCAGGCCGTCGTCTGGCGGCCTGCGCACCCGCCCGCGCGGGGGCCCGGCGGCCGCGCGCGCGGCCGGCTATTCCATCGCGCCGCGCGCACGCAGCGCGGCCCGGTAGCGGCGGCTGCACGGCAGCACGCTGCCGTCGCGCAGGTGCACACGGGCATCGCCGCTGTCCAGCGGTTCGAGCGACACCACCTGCGCCAGGTGCACGATGTAGCTGCGGTGGATGCGCACGAAGCTGTCCGGGTCCAGCCGCGCCTCGATCCCGGCGATGGTGCTGCGCAGCGGATAGTCGTGGCCGCGCACCCGCAGGTTGACGTAGTTGCCGGCGGCCTGCAGCCATTCGATGTCGCCGGCGGCGACCAGGAACTCCCGGCCGAGCTTGCGCACCAGGAAGCGTTCCGGGCGCTCCACCGGCTCCAGCGGCGGGCCTTCGTCCGGCTCGGACAGCAGACTGGCCTCGCCCTGCCAGCGCCGCAACAGGGCGCGGTAGGCCTCCATCGTCAAAACGATGTAGGCGAAGCTGCGGATGTCCTTCAGGTACTCGTAGAACAGGCCCCGCGGCCACGGCCCGAAGTCGTAGTCCATGCCCACGCTGGCGTATGCGGTCGCGCGCAGCGCCACCATGCCCAGCACGTGTACCCCGCAGACCCCCAGGCTTGCGGCGAAATAGCGCAGCGCCTGCCGCCCCCACCCGCTCCACTGGAATGGATGGCGACGGGTGAACCAGGCCATGCCCGGGAGGATCAACAGCAGCCAGACCAGCGCACTGCTGGCCTCCCACAGCGCCGGCTCCCAGGCGGCGATATCCGAGCCGCGGCGACGCAGGTCCATCAGCGTGACCACGCTGTTGGCGACGCAGTTGCCACCGATCATCACCAGCCAGAAGCCGACCTCGACCCAGCGCCTCCATGGCAGATAGCGTTCGTACGGCAGCGGTTCGGCGTCGCGCATCGGCTGCATTCTAGCCGCTGGCGTGGTTCCGGCGGTCCCCGCGCGCCCACCGTTCGTCCCTGCACGCCCCCCGGCCGTCCCCTGGCACTGGCCGGGCGGGCCGGGCGCGGCAAGGCTGGCGGCCTTTCCAACATCACCGGATGCCACCACGATGCAACGCCGCCACGACCTGGACCGGGTCCGCGTCTTCGCCTTCTGCCTGCTGGTGCTCTACCACGTGGGCATGTACTACGTGAGCTGGGGCTGGCACGTGAAAAGCCCGGCGGCCAGCACCGCGCCGGAACCGTTCATGCTGCTCACCAGCCCCTGGCGGATGTCGCTGCTGTTCCTGATCTCCGGTGTCGCCACCGCGTTCATGCTGCGCGGCCGCGGCGAAGGCTTCGTGCGCCGTCGCTCGCGCCAGCTGCTGCTGCCGCTGCTGTTCGGGATGCTGGTGATCGTGCCGCCGCAGGCCTACCTGCAGGTGGTCGAACAGCTGCCCGGCGGCTATACCGGCAGCGGGCTGGACTTCTATGGCAAGTACCTGTCTGCCTACCAGGGCTTCTGCGGCAGCGACGGCAAGTGCCTGGTCCTGCCGACCTGGAACCACCTGTGGTTCCTGCCCTACCTGTGGTGCTACACGCTGCTGGCATGGCTGCTGTGGCGGCTGCCGGCACCCGCGCTGGCGGCGCTGCGCGACGCCAGCGCCCGCCTGCTGCAGGGCTGGGGCGCGCTGCTGCTGCCGGCGCTGCTGCTGGCGCTGGCACGGCTGCTGCTGGTGGCGCGTTTCGAGCAGACCCATGCGCTGGTGGACGACTGGTACAACCACGCGCAGTACGCGAGCGTGTACCTGATCGGCTTCCTGGTGGCCTTCAACGAGGGCTTCTGGCGCTCGCTGCAGCGCCTGCGCTGGCCGGCGCTGCTGCTGGCCGCCGGCAGCTACGCGCTGCTGGTCCATACCTGGTACTTCGCCGGCCATGACGATGCCCACCCGGTACCGGAACCGCTGCGCCAGTGGCTGCGCGTGGCCTGGGCGCTGGACCAGTGGTGCGCCATCGCCGCGCTGCTCGGCTTCGCCTACCGCTGGCGCGACGTCGACAGCCCGCTGCTGCGCTACCTGAGCCTGGCGGTGTTCCCGCTGTACATCCTCCACCAGACGGTGATCGTGGTGCTGGCCCACGCGCTCAAGCCGCTGCACATTCCGGCCATGGCCGAGGCCGTGCTGCTGGTGGTGGCGACGTTCGCACTGTGCCTGGGGGCTTACGCCGTGATCCGGCGCGTCGGCTGGCTGCGTCCGCTGTTCGGGCTCAGGTCCGCGGCCGCCGCCGCGCCGGCGCCGAGGGTGGCCGACAGCCGTCCATGAGCGCCGGCGGCAGTGCCATGCCTAGGCCGCCTGGCAGTGCTCCACGATCAACTGGATCGCGCCGCCACCGCGGTAATCGTCACCGACCAGGCGGTAGGCCAGGTGCACGTGGCGGCCCGGGGCGGTGCCGGTCCAGCCGCCGAAGTGAATCGCATTAAGTGGCGCGGCCAGGCCGGGCAGGCGCAGCTCCAGTTTCAGGTGGCGCTCCTTGAGCACGCGCCAGTTGGCCACCTCGAAGTGGCCGTCGAACAGCGGCTCCGGGAACCCCTGCCCCCACGGCCCGGCCAGGCGCAGCGCCTCGGCGTGGCGGAAATCCAGCTCGGCCGCGGACAGTTCGCCGTCGCTGAGCAGTTGCTGCTGCAGCAACGCCGGGTCCAGCGTCGCCAGCACCTGCTGCTCGAACGCGGTACGGAACGCCTCCAGCCGCGACAACGGCAGGCTCAGGCCGGCGGCCATGGCATGCCCGCCGAAACGCTCGATCAGCCCGGGATGGCGCGCATCCACCGCGGCCAGCGCATCGCGGATGTGAAAGCCGGGAATCGAGCGCGCCGAGCCGCGCAGCGCCTGCGCACCCGGCTCGGCCGGGGCGAAGGCGATCACCGGGCGGTGCAGGCGGTCCTTCATTTTCGAGGCGACCAGCCCGACCACGCCGGGATGCCACTGCGCATCGAACAGGCAGGCCGCCACCGGACGCCCGCCGCTGCCGTCCAGCAGTACCCGCGACACCGCCAGCTCGGCGTCGTCGGTCATCGACTGCTGCACCGCCCGGCGCTCGGCGTTGATCTCTTCCAGCAACGCGGCAATCTCGCGTGCCTGCGCCGGGTCTTCGGTCAGCAGCAGTTCGATGCCCAGGGCCATGTCCTCGAGCCGACCGGCGGCGTTCAGCCGTGGGCCCAGGGCGAAGCCGATATCGCTGGCGGTCAGCCGCCGCGGGTCGCGGCCGCTGGCCTCGATCAGCGCGCGCAGGCCGACGCAGCCCTGGCCGGCGCGCAACCGGCGCAGGCCGGCCGCGACCAGCGCGCGGTTGTTGTCGTCCAGCGCCACCAGGTCGGCGACGGTTCCCACCGCCACCAGGTCCAGCAGCGGGGTCAGGTCCGGGCCCTTGCCATCGGCGAACGCGCCGGCCTCGCGCAGGTGCCGGCGCAACGCCATCAGCACGTAGAAGATCACCCCGACGCCGGCCAGCGCCTTGCTCGGGAAGGCATCCCCGTCCAGGTTCGGATCGACGATGGCATCGGCCGCCGGCAGCTGTTCGCCGGGCAGGTGGTGGTCGGTCACCAGCACCTGCCAGCCCAGCGCCTTGGCCGCGGCGACGCCGGCATGGCAGGCGATGCCGTGGTCCACCGTCACCAGCAGCGCCGGCTGCAGCGCCGCCAGCTCGGCCACCAGCGACGGCGACAGGCCGTAGCCATGCAGCATGCGGTTGGGCACCGCATGCACCACGTCGCGGGCGCCGAGCAGGCGCAGGCCGCGCACGCCGACCGCGCACGCGGTGGCGCCGTCGCAATCGAAGTCGCCGACGATCAGGATGCGCCGGTCGGCGGCGATCGCCGCGGCCAGCAATTGCACCGCCGCGTGCATGCCGCCAAGCAGCTCCGGCGGGTGCAGTTGCGCCAGTTTCGGCTGCGCCTGCTCGGTGCAGCGCACGCCGCGCGCGGCGTAGATGCGGCGCAGCAGCGGCAGCATGCCCTCGTCCCACTGCCCGGCGTCGCCGGGCGGGCGGCGGACGATCTTCAGGCCATCATTCATCGCGCAGTGCCGCCAGCGGCTTCTTCCAGAAGTGCCAGCGCTGGCCACGGTGGATGCGGAAACAGGCGCCATCCTCGAAATCCAGCCGCAGCTCGCGCAGTTCACCGCGGGCCATGGCATCGAGCAGCGGCGTGATGGCGTCGCCGGTGAGCTGTTCCAGCGAGCGCAGCTGGCGCAGGTCCACCAGCGCATCCACCGCCTGGTCGCCATCAATGCGCACCCCGGCCATGGCCGCCAGCCCCTGCAGCAGCGCATCGCGGCTGCGCACCTGGGCATGCCCGGTGCGCACCGATTGCGGCAACCGGCCGGCGCCCCAGAACCACAGCGAGTTGACCGCACGCCTGCCCTGTGCTGTGCGCTGCTGGTTCCACGGATGCTGGTGCAGGACCACCTGGGCCTCGGTCAGCAGCGCCCGCCACTGGCGCCCGTTGTCGCCCTCGGGCAGGTGTTCGAACAGGTCGTCGCCCAGCGCGGCATCGGGCGCGGTGAATGCCGGCAGCGGCGTGTCGTCGGGCAGGCGCAGGTACCAGCGCGACGGCGACGGCGCGTCGAGCTGGAAACCGAACCCGGCGAACAGCGGCTGCAGCGCGGGCAGCAGCGCGGCCGCGTCGGCCGGCTCCAGGCGCAGGCTCTCGGCCGATGCCATCAACCGCGCGCCCTGCATGTCCGGCATCACGTTGGCCGGGTCGGCGCGCAGCCACAGGCTGCCGCTGGCATCGCCGGCATCGACCTGGCGGGTGAGCGCGGCGGCCGACCAGTCATCGGGCTGCACCTGGAAATGCCGGCGCAACTGCGCCGATTCGCCGGCGTCGCCGGTACTGCGGTCGGCGCGTCCCAGCGCGCTGGCCACCCGTGCCGGCAGGGTGCCGCCCGGGAAACGGCTGCGGGCGGGGAGCAGCAAGGTGGCTTTGGCGTGGGTCATGGAGGGCTCTGCTGTGCGCTTGCCGGCGGGAAACGCCCCGGCAGGACTGCCGGGTTGTCTCGGATCCGGCGGGTGTCGCCGGGGCATGAGCGAGGGTACGGGCGAAACCGGCGGCCGCCAAACCGCGCCTGGCCGCGGCCGCTCCTGCGATCACGGCGCCTGTGCCGCGCCCCAGGGAAGCCGGGCCCTGCCCCGCGCGAAGCGGGGACGGCCGTGCTGCCTGGCGTCATCGCCGGCGCGTCGCGCGGGAAAGCCCGCGCCGCCGGACTCAATCGAGGTATTCGACGCTGACGATCTCGTACTCGCGCTGGCCGGCCGGCGCGGCGATGGCGACGGTATCGCCCTCGTTCTTGCCGATCAGTGCGCGCGCCACCGGCGAGGAGATGGCGATCAGGCCGAGTTTGATGTCCGCTTCCAGGTCGCCGACGATCTGGTAACGCTTTTCCTCGTCGCTCTCCACGTCGGCCAGCGTCACGGTCGCGCCGAACACCACCCGGCTGCCGGCGTTGAGCTTGCTGATGTCGATGATCTCGGCATGCGACAGCTCGCCTTCCAGCTGCTTGATGCGGCCTTCGATGAAGCCCTGCTCCTCGCGCGCGGCATGGTACTCGGCGTTCTCCTTGAGGTCGCCGTGCTCGCGTGCCTCGGCGATCGCGGCGATCACCTTCGGACGCTTTTCGGTCTTCAGGTGGTCCAGCTCGTCGCGCAGCCGCTGCGCGCCCTTGAGGGTGATGGGGGCTCTCATGCGTTCAACTCCTTGTGCAGTTCCTGCAGCGACCAGACCGGGCCGGTGCCGCGGAATTCCAGCGATTGCACCAGCGCCTTGGCGCCGGCCACCGTGGTCGAATAGGTGACGCGCTGCTGCAGCGCCTCACGGCGGATCGAGAACGAGTCGTTGATCGCGGCACGGCCTTCGGTCGTGTTGACGATGTAGACGATCTCGCCGTTCTTGATGCTGTCGACGATGTGCGGGCGGCCTTCGACCACCTTGTTGACCACCTCGCAGGCAATGCCCTGCTGTTGCAGCCACGCCGCGGTGCCGCGGGTGGCCACCACCGAGTAGCCGCGCTCGACCAGGCCCTGCACCGCCGGCAGCACGCGCGGCTTGTCGGCGTCGCGCACCGAGATGAACGCCTTGCCCGGCGGCGGGGTCTTGATGCCGCCGGCCTCCTGCGCGCGCGCGAAGGCGGCGCTGAAGCTGCGGCCCACGCCCATCACCTCGCCGGTGGAACGCATTTCCGGCCCGAGGATCGGGTCCACGCCCTGGAACTTGGCGAACGGGAAGATCGCCTCCTTCACCGAGTAGTAGTCCGGCACCACTTCGCTGGTCGCGCCCTGCTCGGCCAGGCTCATGCCGGCCATGCAGCGGGCGGCGATCTTGGCCAGCGGCACGCCGGTGGCCTTGGACACGAACGGCACGGTGCGCGAGGCACGCGGGTTGACTTCCAGCAGGAAGATCACGTCGTTGCCGTCGGCGTCGGGCTGGATCGCGAACTGGGTGTTCATCAGCCCGACCACGTTCAGCGCCTTGGCCAGTTCACGCACCTGGCGGCGCAGCTCGTCCTGGGTGGCCGGCGACAGCGAGTACGGCGGCAGCGAGCAGGAGGAATCGCCCGAATGCACGCCGGCTTCCTCGATGTGCTCCATCACCCCGCCGATCAGGACGTTGCCGTCCTTGTCGCAGATGATGTCCACGTCCGCTTCCACCGCGGCGTCGAGGAAGTGGTCCAGTAGTACCGGCGAGTCGTTGGAGACCTTGACCGCGTCGCGCACGTAGCGGGCCAGGTCCGATTCGCCGTAGACGATCTCCATGGCGCGGCCACCAAGCACGTAGCTCGGGCGCACCACCAGCGGGTAGCCGATCTCGCGGGCCAGCACCAGCGCCTCGTCGGCGGTGCGCGCGGTGCGGTTCGGCGGCTGCTTCAGGCCCAGTTCCTGCACCAGCTTCTGGAACCGCTCGCGGTCCTCGGCCAGGTCGATGGAATCGGGCGAGGTGCCGATCACCGGCACGCCGTTGGCTTCCAGCGCACGCGCCAGCTTGAGCGGGGTCTGGCCGCCGTACTGCACGATCACGCCCTTGGGCTGCTCCAGCTCGACGATCTCCAGCACGTCCTCCAGCGTCAGCGGCTCGAAGTACAGGCGGTCGGAGGTGTCGTAGTCGGTGGAGACGGTTTCCGGATTGCAGTTGACCATGATGGTTTCATAGCCGTCCTCGCGCAGGGCGAGCGCGGCATGCACGCAGCAGTAGTCGAACTCGATGCCCTGGCCGATGCGGTTGGGGCCGCCGCCGAGGATCATGATCTTGTCGCGGTTGCTCGGGTTGGCCTCGCACTCGTCCTCGTAGGTCGAGTACAGGTAGGCGGTGCTGGTGGCGAACTCGGCGGCGCACGAATCCACCCGCTTGTACACCGGGCGCACCTTGTGCGCGCGGCGCAGGGCGCGGATCGCCGCCTCGTTGGTGCCGGTCAGCTGCGCCAGCCGCGCGTCGGAGAAACCGGCGCGCTTGAGCGCGCGCAGGCGCTTGCCGTCGAGTGCGTCGATGCCTTCGGCGCGCACCTGCTTCTCGTCGGCGATGATGTCCTCGATCTGGTCCAGGAACCACGGGTCGATCCAGGACAGGCCGTAGACGTCGTCCACGCCCATGCCGGCGCGGAACGCGTCGCCCACGTAGAACAGGCGCTCGGGGCCCGGCGCCTTCAGCTCGCGCTTGAGCGTGGCGATGTCATCCTCGTTGCCCAGGTCCAGGCCGGTCGGGTCCAGCCCGATCTTGCCGGTCTCCAGGCCGCGCAGGGCCTTCTGCAGCGATTCCTTGAAGGTGCGGCCCATCGCCATCACCTCGCCCACCGACTTCATCTGGGTGGTCAGGCGCGCGTCGGCGGCCGGGAACTTCTCGAAGGCGAAACGCGGGATCTTGGTGACCACGTAGTCGATCGACGGCTCGAACGAGGCCGGGGTCAGGCCGCCGGTGATCTCGTTCTTCAGCTCGTCCAAGGTGTAGCCCACCGCCAGCTTGGCGGCGACCTTGGCGATCGGGAAGCCGGTGGCCTTGGAGGCCAGCGCCGAGGAACGCGATACGCGCGGGTTCATCTCGATCACCACCACCCGGCCGGTGGTCGGGCTGATGCCGAACTGCACGTTGGAACCGCCGGTGTCCACGCCGATCTTGCGCAGCACGGCGATCGAGGCGTCGCGCAGGCGCTGGTATTCCTTGTCGGTCAGGGTCTGCGCCGGGGCCACGGTGATCGAGTCACCGGTGTGCACGCCCATCGGGTCCAGGTTCTCGATCGAGCAGACGATGATGCAGTTGTCCGCGGTATCGCGGACCACTTCCATCTCGAATTCCTTCCAGCCCAGCACCGACTCCTCGACCAGCACTTCGGTGGTCGGCGACAGTTCCAGGCCGCGGTTGACGATCTCGATCAGCTCTTCGCGGTTGTAGGCAATGCCGCCGCCGCTGCCGCCCAGGGTGAAGGACGGGCGGATGATGGTCGGGTAGCCGACCCGGGTCTGGATCTCCAGCGCCTCTTCCAGCGTGTGGGCGACGGCGGCCTTCGGGCACTCCAGGCCGATCTCCTGCATCGCCACGCGGAACAGCTCGCGGTCCTCGGCCATGCGGATCGCTTCGCGCTTGGCGCCGATCAGCTCGACGTTGTACTTCTCCAGCACGCCGTGGTCGGCCAGGTCCAGCGCGCAGTTCAGCGCGGTCTGCCCGCCCATGGTCGGCAGCAGCGCGTCCGGGCGCTCCTTGTCGATGATCTTCTCGACGGTCTGCCAGTTGATCGGTTCGATGTAGACCGCATCGGCCATCTCCGGATCGGTCATGATCGTGGCCGGGTTGGAGTTGACCAGCACCACGCGGTAACCCTCGTCGCGCAGCGCCTTGCACGCCTGCGCGCCGGAGTAGTCGAACTCGCAGGCCTGGCCGATGACGATCGGGCCGGCGCCGATGATCAGGATGGTTTTTAGATCGGTGCGCTTTGGCATTTCAGTACTCGCATGGGGGCTGCGGCGGGCCGCAGTGAGTGAAGACGTGCGCTGGAGGGCCGCATCCGTCGCGGTCGTGCCGGAACGGAAGGCCGGTCCGGCGGCGGGATTACCTGGCCTGGGCCATCATCGCGATGAAACGGTCGAACAGCGGCGCCACGTCGTGCGGCCCGGGCGACGCTTCCGGATGGCCCTGGAAGGAGAACGCCGGCGCGTCGGTGCGCTCCACGCCCTGGATGGTCTGGTCGAACAGCGAGCGCTGGGTGACCCGCAGGTTCGCCGGCAGCGTGCTTTCATCGATGGCGAAGCCATGGTTCTGCGAGGTGATCATGACCCGGCCGCTGTCCAGGTCCTGCACCGGGTGGTTGGCGCCGTGGTGGCCGTGGCCCATCTTCATGGTGTTGGCGCCCGAGGCCAGGCCGAGCAGCTGGTGGCCCAGGCAGATGCCGAAGGTCGGAATCCGGCGATCCACGAACTCCCTGATCGCGGCGATGGCGTAGTCGCACGGCTCCGGGTCGCCCGGGCCGTTGGACAGGAACACGCCGTCGGGATTCATCGCCAGCACCTCGGCGGCCGGGGTCTGCGCCGGCACCACGGTGAGGTCGCAGCCGCGCTCGGCGAGCATGCGCAGGATGTTGGCCTTGACCCCGAAATCGTAGGCCACGACCTTGAACTTCGGCTCGGCCTGGACGAACTGGCCCTGGTCCAGGTCCAGCTGGCCTTCGCGCCAGGCATAGGGCTTGTCGGTGCTGACCACCTTGGCCAGGTCCATGCCCTTCAGGCCGGGGAACTTGCGCGCCGCTTCCAGCGCCTTGTCCACGTCGATGTCCGGGCCGGCCATCAGCGCGCCGTTCTGGGCACCGCGCTCGCGCAGGATGCGGGTCAGCTTGCGGGTATCGATGCCGGCGATGGCGACCACGCCGCGCTGCTGCAGCCAGTCCGGCAGCGAGCGCTGGTTGCGCCAGCTGCTCGGGCGGCGCGGCACGTCGCGCACGATCAGGCCCGCGGCCCAGACCTGCGACGCCTCGTTGTCCTGCTCGGTGGTGCCGGTGTTGCCGATGTGCGGATACGTCAGGGTGATCATCTGCCTGGCGTAGGACGGATCGGTCAGCATTTCCTGGTAACCGGTCATCGCGGTGTTGAACACCACCTCACCCACGGACAGGCCGGGCGCGCCTACGGATTCGCCCTCGAATACGGTGCCGTCTTCGAGCACGAGGATTGCGGCTTGGGTCACGGGAATCTCACTTTGGCTACCGAGGGGGCTCCGAAGCCACGCCTGCGCTCACGGCAAAAACCGGTTGCAAAAAAGCGCGGACGGCGGTGTTAAACCGGTCCGGCTGACGTGATTCGGCGAGCGGGAATTGTAAAGGCATGGGCGCCATCGGCGCCAGCGCCGCGTGCGTGCGCCGCCGGCCCGCCGGCTGCCGTGCCCGGCGCCTGTTCAGCTGCTGGCGGGCGCCACCAGCTCGCGCACCGAATAGCGCCCGGGCGCCCGTCCGTGCAGCTGCCGCGCCACATGCAGGGCACCCCGGGCGAAAATGTCGCGGTTGGTGGCGCGGTGCACCAGTTCCAGCCGTTCGCCCATCCCGGTGAACTGAACCAGATGCTCGCCGATGATGTCGCCGGCGCGCAGGCTGGCGTAACGCGGCTCGGCGCCCCCGTGCCGGGCCGACTCCCCGAGCGTGAGCGCGGTACCGGACGGGGCATCCTTCTTGTGCACGTGGTGCGATTCGACGATGTCGCAGTCCCAGCCCGGCAGGCTCGCCGCCGCCCGCTCCACCAGCTCGGCCAGCACCGCCACGCCCAGGCTGAAATTGGTCGCCCAGGTCAGCGGGATCCGCTGCGCGGCGGCCGCCAGCGCCGCCTGCTGCGACGCATCGATGCCGGTGGTGCCGGAAACGAACGCCACGCCGCGCGCCACGCACAGTGCCAGCACCGGGTCGAAACCACCCGGCAGGCTGAAATCGATGGCCACGTCGAACTCGGGCGCACCCGGCATTTCACTGGCGGCGAAGTGCGGCACGCCATCGATCACGCGCTGTGCCGGCGCCTTGCGCAGCACCGCGGCGACCACCTGCAGCGCGGGATCGTCCGCCGCCAGCCGCAGCAGGGCCTGGCCCATGCGCCCGGAAGCACCGTGAATGAGCAATCGCAGGGGAGTCTGGTTCATGCCCGCAGGCTAGCGGCAGCATGCCCGCCCGGGCAAGCGCCGGCGCCGCCACGCTGAACGCTCCTTCATGCACGGGATAACCATCGCCCGATGCCAAGCGGCGACACTGGACCACGCGGCACTCGCGTGGACACAGCGCATGACGGCCCGCCGATGCCGCGGTGCCGCGCCTGAACACCTACCGCGACTACGCTGCGCGGGATGCCGCATGGCTCCGGCCGACCCGCCCGACCCCGGCGCGGGGACATCGGCCTGGGCGTCATGGCCGGCATGCAACGCCGGTAGCGTCGGCCATTCCTGCACCCCGGCACACATGCTGCGGCCGGACATCCGCGACCGCGCCGGGTCGGCCCCACCCAGCACGCGGTCGCCGGCGCTTTGCGGCAGTGGCCGCGCACCGCGCCCGGGCCGCCGCACGCGCCCGGCGTGGACCTGCCCCGCGGGCAGCGCCCTGTATTGCGCCCTTTCCCTTGCCAGAGGTTGCCGTGTCCCGCTCCATCCTGATCCTGCTGGGCCATCCCGACCGCGACAGCCTGTGCGGCGCCCTCGCCCACAGCTACGCCACCGCCGCCGGGGCTGCCGGCCACCAGGTGCGCCTGATCGCGCTGGGCGAACTGGGCTTCGATCCGGTATTGCACCATGGCTACCACCAGGTCCAGCCGCTGGAACCGGATCTGGAGGATGCGGCCGAAGCGATCCGCGCCTGTGACCACCTGGTGCTGGTCTACCCGACCTGGTGGGGCGGAATGCCGGCGTTGCTGAAGGGCTTCTTCGATCGCGTGCTGTTGCCGGGCTTCGCGTTCCGCCACCGGCGCGATTCGCCCTGGTGGGATCGCCTGCTGGCCGGTCGTAGCGCACGGGTGATCACCACCCTGGACACGCCGCCCTGGTACTACCGCTGGATCTACCGCGACCCGGGCATCGCCCAGCTCCGCGCCACCATCCTGGAATTCTGTGGCATCCGCCCGGTGCGGGTCAGCCGGCTGGGCGTGGTACGCAACAGCACCCCGGCACAACGCGAACGATGGCTGGCGCTGGCGTCCGAACTCGGGTCACGCGCAGGCTGAGCGGCGCGAGCGCGGACTCCGCGGCGCTGCCGCGCCGCCACTGCCGGGGCCGTGCCCGGCCGGGTCCACCGCTACCGGCGCGCGTTTCAGTGTTGCCGCGGTGGATTCGGCCCGCAGCCGCCGCAGCCACCACAACCGTCATCGCCGCCGCCAGCCGGCGGCGCCAGCCGGCGCCCCAGAGCCTGCAGCCGCGCCGGGCGCTGCGGCTTCAGCAGCCACAGCACCAGCGCCCCGCGCAGCCGGCGCACGGTACCGGGGAACTGCTTCTTCAGCACCACCCACGCGCTGGCCAGCACGGCCAGGGCGATGATCGCGTACTGCAGCAGCAGGCCCCGGTCCATCAGCCCGCCCCCAGCGCCACGGCGACCTGGTAGGTGACCAGCGAAGCCAGCCACGCCGCCGCGAACAGGTAGCCGGCGGCGAACGCCATCTGCTTCCACGAGTTGGTCTCGCGCTTGATCGTGGCCAGCGTGGAAATGCACATCGGCGCGTAGATGTACCAGACCAGCAACGACAGCGCGGTGGCCAGCGACCAGCCGTCGCTGATCAGCGGGGTCAGCGCCTGCGCCGCGGCATCGTCGTCGGCCGCCGACAGTGCGTACACCGTGGCCAGCGAGGAGACCGCCACTTCGCGCGCGGCCAGCCCCGGAATCAGCGCGATGCAGATCTGCCAGTTGAAGCCCAGCGGCGCGAAGAACACCGCCATCGCGTGGCCGATGCGGCCGGCGAAGCTGTAGTCGATGGCCGGCAGGGTGGCGTCGGCCGGTGCCGCCGGGAACGACAGCAGGAACCACAGCAGGATGGTCAGCGCCAGGATGATGCCGCCCACGCGCTTGAGGAAGATCATGCCGCGCTCGTACAGCCCGACCGCCAGGTCGCGCAGGTGCGGCACGCGGTAGGACGGCAGCTCCAGCAGCAGCGGGTGCTCGCCCTTGTCGCGGCGGAACTTCTTCATCGTCCACGACATCGCCAGCGCGCTGAGGATGCCGGCCACGTACAGGCCGAACAGCACCAGCCCCTGCTGGTTGAACACGCCCCACACGGTCTTCTGCGGGATGAACGCGCCGATCAGCAGCGCGTACACCGGCAACCGCGCCGAGCAGGTCATCAGCGGCGCGACCAGGATCGTCGCCAGCCGGTCGCGCGGGTCCTGGATGCTGCGCGTGGACATGATGCCCGGC
The DNA here is from genome assembly GCF_022436665.1 of Stenotrophomonas sp. Y6. NCBI lineage: Bacteria > Pseudomonadati > Pseudomonadota > Gammaproteobacteria > Lysobacterales > Lysobacteraceae > Stenotrophomonas > Stenotrophomonas sp. Y6. The sequence goes on along the minus strand of NZ_JAKUKB010000003.1, from coordinate 459,971 downwards.
ACCGCGCAGGCGAAGCTGGACAGCAGCGGGATGAACGAGCGCCCGGACAGCCCGGCCGCGGCCATCATCCGGTCCAGCAGGAACGCCGCGCGCGGCAGGTAACCGGATTCCTCCAGCGCGAGGATGAAGAAGAACAGGATCAGGATCTGCGGCAGGAACACCAGCACGCCGCCGACACCGGCGATGATGCCGTCCACCAGCAGGCTGCTCAGCGGCCCCTCGGGCAGGGTCGAGCCGACCAGGGCGCCGAGCCAGGCGAAACCGGCCTCGATGCCGTCCATCAGCGGCGTGGCCCAGGCATAGACCGCCTGGAAGATCAGGAACATCACCGCCGCCAGGGTCAGCAGCCCGAACACCGGGTGCAGCAGCCAGCGGTCCAGCGCATCGTCGATCTTCGCGGTGCGCGTGGGCATGCGCACCGCGGCGGCGAGGATGTCGCGCACCTGGGCATGGTGGTCGGCGGCGGCCACCACCTGCGGCGGCGCCATCGACGCCACCTGCGGCATCATCGCGTCGATCCGCGCGACCAGTTCGCTGGCGCCGTTGCGGCGTACCGCGACGGTCTCCACCACCGGCACGCCCAGCGCCCGTTCCAGCGCCGCCACGTCGATGGCGATGCCGCGCCGGCGCGCGGCGTCGACCATGTTCAGCGCCACGATCATCGGCTTGCCCAGCTCGCGCACTTCCAGCGCGAAGCGCAGGTGCAGGCGCAGGTTGGTGGCGTCGACCACGCACACCAGCGCATCGGGCGCGGGCTCGCCGGGGTAGAAACCACGGCACAGGTCGCGGGTGATGGCCTCGTCCAGGCTCGCCGGCTGCAGGCTGTAGGCGCCGGGCAGGTCCAGCACCGCGTATTCGCGCCCGGACGGCGCGCGCATGCGCCCTTCCTTGCGCTCGACGGTGACGCCGGCGTAGTTGGCCACCTTCTGGCGGCTGCCGGTGAGCTGGTTGAACAACGCGGTCTTGCCACTGTTCGGGTTGCCCACCAGGGCCAGCCGCGACACGCTTGTCGCTGCGTTCATGCCGCGTCCTCCTGCCTGATCCGGATGCGGGCGGCCTCGCTGCGCCGCAGCGCGAAGCGGGTGAAGCCGACCTGCACCAGCAGCGGCTCGCCGCCCACCGGCCCGCGCGCGACCACGCGCACGTCCTCGCCGTCGACGAACCCCAGCTCCCTCAACCGCCGCGCAATCGCATCATTGGGATGCAGGTCCCGCACCGCCTCCACCTGCGCGGGTGCATGCAGCGGCAAATCTGACAACGTCACTGAATGGCGCCTTTGAATGGGTTGATAAGAATGGTTATCAATTGTAGCACCGTCGCACGGGGTCTTGCTGCCCCGGGCGCTCCGCTATGATCCGTGCACCAAACGCACGCATGGACCCCAATGAGCGAGGCACTGCTCGTCAGCCGCGACAACGCCGTGGCGACGCTCCACCTGAACCGCCCCGAGCTGCACAACGCGTTCGACGCCGGGCTGATCGCCACCCTCACCGCCGCGCTGGAAGCGGCCGCCGCCGATCCGGCGGTGCGCGCCGTGGTCCTGGCCGGGCATGGCCCCTCGTTCTCGGCCGGCGCCGACCTGCAGTGGATGCGCGCCATGGCCGGCGCCTCCCAGGAAGAGAACCGCCAGGACGCGCTGGCGCTGGCGCGGCTGATGCGCACCCTGGACGAGCTGCCCAAGCCGACCATCGCCCGCGTGCATGGCGCCAGCTTCGGCGGCGGCGTCGGCCTGGTGGCCTGCTGCGACATCGCCATCGCCGCCGAAGGCGCCCGTTTCGGCCTGACCGAGAGCCGCCTGGGCCTGCTGCCGGCGGTGATCTCGCCGTATGTCATCGCCGCCATCGGCCCGCGCCAGGCGCGGCGCTGGTTCGCCACCGGCGAGCACTTCGACGCCGCCGACGCATTGCGCATGGGGCTGGTGCACCAGGTGGTCGCCGCCGACGCGCTCGACGCCGCGGTGCAGCGGCAACTGCAACTGATCGGCAAGGCCGGCCCGGTCGCCGCGGCCGCGGCCAAGGTGCTGGTGCGCGAGGTGCACGCCGCCACGGCCGACCGCGATGCGCTCGACCGCGCCAACGCCGGGCTGATCGCCGCGCTGCGCGCCTCCGACGAAGGCCGCGAGGGCCTGACCGCGTTCCTCGAAAAGCGCGCGCCGCGCTGGGCCGCGCAGGAGCCGCGATGAGCGATTTCGTCCGCATCGTCGAGGTCGGCCCGCGCGACGGCCTGCAGAACGAGAAGCAGCAGGTCGCCACCGCCGACAAGATCGCGCTGATCGACCGGCTGTCGGCCACCGGCCTGCGCAGCATCGAGGCCACCAGTTTTGTCAGCCCGAAGTGGGTGCCGCAACTGGCCGACGCCGCCGAGGTGATGGCCGGCATCGCCCGCCGCCCCGGCGTCGCCTACCCGGTGCTGGTGCCGAACGAACAGGGCTATGACCGCGCCCGCGCGGCCGGGGCGCGGGAAGTGGCGGTGTTCACCGCTGCCTCCGAGCAGTTCAACCGCACCAACACCAATGCCGGCATCGACGAATCGCTGCAGCGCTTCGCGCCGGTGCTGGAACGGGCCAGGGCCGACGGCATCCCGGTGCGCGGCTACGTGTCCACCGTGCTCGGCTGCCCTTACCAGGGCGAGGTGCCGCTGGCCGACGTGGTACGGGTGGCGCGCGCGCTGTACGCCATGGGCTGCCACGAGATCTCGCTGGGCGACACCATCGGCGTCGGCACCCCGCGCAAGGCGCGTGCGATGCTGCGCGCGGTCGCCGCGGACGTGCCGATGGTGGCGCTGGCGGTGCACTTCCACGACACCTATGGCCAGGCGCTGGCCAATATCGCCGCGTGCCTGGAGGACGGCGTGCGCGTGGTCGATTCGGCGGTGGCCGGCACCGGCGGCTGCCCCTACGCGCGCGGCGCCAGCGGCAATGTCGCCAGCGAGGACGTGGTCTACATGCTGCACGGCATGGGCATGGACACCGGCATCGACCTGCCGGCCCTGGCCGACACCGGGCGCTGGCTGGCCGGCGTGCTCGGCCGCGGCAACGGCAGCAAGGCCGGCCAGGCCATGTCGCCCCCCTGATGAACGCAACGAAAGGACGCTCGCGCATGCTCCGCACCACCCTGCTCATCGCCGCCCTGCTGCCCGCAGGCAGCGTCATGGCCGCCTCGGCCGTGGTCTTCTCCGATTCCGGCGCCTACGGTTTCGCCTACAACCAGCCCTCGGCAAGCCTCGCCCTGCAGACCGCCATCGGCCACTGCGCGCGGCGCTCGGGCAATTGCACCGAAGTGGTCAGCACGTCGGCCGACAGCGGATACTCGGCCATCGCCAGTGGCAGCGCCGCGTTCGGCCATGCGCTGGGCGAACGCGATGAGCGCGCCGCGATCGACAAGGCCCTGGCCATGTGCCGGCGCGCGGCCGACGACTGCCAGCTTGAGTTCCTGTGGCGGGAACGGCCGGTACCCGCGCCCCTGCGCCTGCCTGCGCACCCGCCGATGCCCATCCCCGCCCCCCGTCAATACTGATCCGGTCGCCGTCCTGCTGTAGGGAAGGCGGCATCGGCTAGAATCGGCGACTCTTCACCGCAGGATCGTCCCGATGCAGCTGTCCTCCGTCCGCGCCGTCGTCACCGGCGGCGTCTCCGGCCTCGGCCTGGCCGTGGCCCGGCACCTGGTCGCCAACGGCGGCAAGGTCGCCCTGTTCGACCTCAACGAGGAAAAAGGCACCGCCGCGGTCGCCGAACTGGGCACGGACAATGCCCGCTACTTCACCACCAACGTCACCGACGAAGCCGGCGTGGCCGCCAATCTGGCCGCCGCGCGCGAATTCCTGGGCGGGCTGAACGTGGTGATGAACTGCGCCGGCATCCTCGGCGCCGGCCGCGTGCTCGGCCGCGAGGCGCCGATGCCGCTGTCCAACTTCCAGGCCACGGTGATGGTCAACCTGGTCGGCAGCTTCAACGTGGCCAAGGCCGCCGCCGACCTGATGCAGCACAACGAAGCCGGCGTCGACGGCGAGCGCGGCGTGATCATCAACACCGCCTCGGTCGCCGCCTACGAAGGCCAGATCGGCCAGGCCGCCTACTCCGCCTCCAAGGGCGGCGTGGTCGGCATGACCCTGCCGATGGCGCGCGAGCTGTCGCGCTTCGGCATCCGCGTGATGACCATCGCGCCGGGCGTGTTCTGGACGCCGATGGTGGACGGCATGCCGGCCAACGTGCAGGAGTCGCTTGCCGCGTCGATCCCGTTCCCCTCGCGCCTGGGCCAGCCGGACGATTTCGCCGCCCTGGTCGGCCACATCATCGGCAACACCTACCTCAATGGCGAGACCATCCGCCTGGATGGCGCCGTGCGCCTGGCACCCAAGTGATCCACCCCGCGGGCGCCCACAAGGCGCCCGCTTCGATTTCCCCCTTACCCCAACCGACTTTCCAAGCATGAAAGCCAGCGATATCAAGAAAGGCAACGTCGTCGAATACAACAACGGCGTCTACCAGATCCGCGACATCGAGCGCAGCTCGCCGCAGGGCCGCGGCGGCAATGTCCGCTTCCGTTTCATCATGTACAGCGTGCCGGGCGGCAACAAGCTCGACGCCAGCTTCGACGCCGACGACAACCTGCCGGAAGTCGAACTGCTGCGCCGCCAGTCGACCTTCTCCTACATGGACGGCGACGCCTTCGTGTTCCTCGACGACGAGGACTACACCCCGTACACGCTGGACGCGGACGTGATCGGCGACGACGCCGGCTACATCACCGAGGGCCTGGCCGGCATCTACGTGCAGGTGATCGACGAGCAGCCGGTGGCGATCCAGCTGCCGCAGCACGTGACCCTGGAAGTGGTCGAGACCCCGCCGGAACTCAAGGGCGGCACCGCCACCAAGCGCCCGAAGCCGGCCAAGCTCAACACCGGCATCGAGATCATGGTCCCGGAGTACATCGCCAACGGCGAGCGCATCCTGGTCAACACCAGCACCGGCGAGTTCGGCGGCCGCGCCGACTGATCCACCGCTGGCCACCCCATGCGACGGCGCCCACGGGCGCCGTCGTCATTCATGGTCATCGGCGGCGGTACGCGACCCGGCGCTGTCAGCGGGCCCCGCCGATGCCGGTGCCGGAAGCCGCGGCACGCCGGTGGCGGCCGCGCCCCGCTGCAGATCACTCTTCGGGCAGACCGTGGACGCCGAAATCGATCACCACCGCATCCGGTCCGCGCTGCAGGTAGCTGATCGACAGGTGCGCGCCGAAGCGCTGGCCGAGCTGGTCCAGCAGCGGAATCGGGTCGTGGTCGTTGACGAAACGCATGGTCTCGCCGTTGCGCAACGCACCCAGCGTGCCGAAGATCGCCGCGTGGCGGAACCGCCGCGCCACGCCGCGCGCATCGAAGACGTGCACGTGCGGGGCCGGATCGAGGGAAACAGGCATTGCGGGAACTCCATCGTGGCAAACCCGGCCCATGCCAGGCCGCGCCACCGGCACCGCCCTGACCGGGGTCAAGACCCGCGCCGATGCCCCGCTTCAGTCCGGCACGGCGGCCAACGCGCGCATGCGTTCGGCCAGCCAGCGCACCCGCTCCCTGCTGCGCTCGAGTTCCTCGCGCTGCGCCGGCGGCAGCGCCTGCTCGGCGCTTTCGTGCAGCGCCTGCCAGCGTGCCTGCCCGTCCTCGCCGAGCCGCGCCAGTGCCTGCGCCAGCCCGCCCAGTTCATCGGGCTGGGCGATGCCGTAGCCGGCGGCTGGCAGCAGTGATGCCGGCGCATCCAGCAGGCCGCTGAACCGCTGCCAGTCGGCCACCCGCGCCTGCAGTTGCGGCGTGGCGCCCTCCAGGTGCCGCTTGAGCTGGGCGAGCGCGCGCAGTTCGGCACGGCGCAGCGCCGCCGTTTCCAGCACCCACCAGGCCGCGGTGGCCTGCAGTGGCAGATCCGGAGTGGGCTCGCCACGCTGCCGTGCCGGGCTGTCCAGCCAGCGTTCGAGCGGCAGCGGCGGCACCCGGCCCGCCTGCTGCAGGCCATGCAGCAAGTGCGCGTAATCGGCGCGGGCAGAGGCGAAGTACAGGCCCTCGTCCGCGCCTGGCGGCGGCGCCTGCCGCGCGGCCAGGCCGGCATCCTGCAGCCGCCGCAGCACGCCGCGCGGCGTGGTGGCCTGCAGCCGCCGGCGCGGCGGGGTCAACGCCAGGTCGAGCAGGCGCCCGCTCTCCACCGCGCAGTTGTTGCCGATGAAGCGATAGCGCCCGTCGTAGCTCCAGTGCGCGCGGGTGGCCAGCTGCAGCAGCGCGTCGATCTGCGCCGGCGACAGCGCCAGCGGCCAGGCCTGTAGGTCGCGCAGCTCGATGCGGGTGTATTCGTCGATCACCTGGTCCAGCGGCAGCACGAACAGCCGTGCCGGGTAGGCGCCGGTCAGCCCGTGCCAGTTGGAGATCTGCACGTCGTTGACGAAGGCGCGGAAGGACAGCACCCGGTGATAGGCCAGGTCCATCCGGCAGCGCGGGCCCGGTTCGCGGCCGGGCGCGCAGACCACCAGGCGCAGCATGGAATGGCCGAACCGGCTCATCGCCGCGTCGCCGGCGCCGGCCAGCAGGTAGTCCACCGCGTAGATCCGGGCCGGGTCCAGCGTTTCCAGCTCCAGCTGCGCCGGCGCGGCGCCGGCCACCAGCAGCGGCAGCGTGGCGGCGCAGGCCACCGGCGCAAGCGGCGCCGGCCCCAGCTGCTGCCGGAACCACGCCGCCAGCGCCGGCCGCCGGCACGGATACCGCGGGTCGAGCAGGTACCACTCCAGGTTGACCGCGAATGCCTCGGCCGGGCTGTGCCGCTCGTAGCCGTCGGGGCTGCGCAGCGTGTACGGGTTGGCACCGCGCCGGTCCCATCCGGCGAGCCGACGGAACCCCGGTTGCCGCGACCAGCCGCCGCCTTCGCCCCGGTCGAAGGCGTGGGCGATCTCGTGCAACACGGTGGCCCGGGCCAGGTCGTGTGCGGTGGCGGTGGCCGTCGCCGCCTCCTCAAGCAGTTCCGGCGACAACCGCAGTTGGCCACGCCGGTGGCGGCCGGCAATGTCGGCCGGCAGGCCAGGATCGAAGCGCAGCGTCAGCCGCCGCGGGTCGGCCTGCCAGCGTCCGGGCAGGCGTTCGTGGGCACGGGCAAGCAGGTCGCGGGCGCGCTGCTGCGCCGGCGGGTCCAGCCCGGCCGGATCCAGCGCCAGTTCCAGCGCCGGGGCGCCGCCGCTGGTCAGCAGCAGCGCGGCGGCCAGCACAGCCGCCAGGCGCATCAGCGGGCGAGGATGGTCCGCGCCAGTTGCATGTCGCTGGCCTGGGCGGCGCCGGCGTCGTGCTGGCGCAGGTACAGCAGCGCGGCCTGCAGCCGCGCGCCGCGCAGGCGGCCGTCGCTGGCGACGAAGCCGGCGGCCTCCTCGCGCGCGGCCTGGATCACCTTGTCATCGCCCGACGAGCTGCTCGACCCCTTGGACGAGGCGCCGGCGGAAGTACCGGCGGTGCTGCCGGCAAAGCTGGAGGCCAGCAGCGGCGCGGAGGCGAGGAGCAGGACGCAGGTCAGGAACGGACGGATCATCGGCGGAGACAACGCTGGGGACAGGCGTCGAGCGTAACCGGCCGCCGCCTACAGGTCGAACACCTTGCCCGGATTCATCAAACCCAATGGGTCGAATGCCTGCTTCACCCCGCGCATCAGCGCGATTTCCGCCGCATCGCGGGTGCTGGACAGGTAGGGCTTCTTGACCAGGCCGATGCCATGCTCGGCCGAGATGCTGCCGTGGAAACGGTGCAGCACCTGCGCCAGCAGCTTGGTCACGTGCTCGCACTGGCCCAGGAACTCGGCGTCGCTGGTGTCGTCGGGCTTGAGCACGTTGATGTGCAGGTTGCCGTCGCCGATATGGCCGAACCAGACCACGTCGAAATGCGGGTAGGCGCCGCCGATCAGCGACTGCGCCTCGGCCAGGAAGTCCGGCATCGCCGAGATCCGCACCGACACGTCGTTCTTGTACGGCCGGTAGCGCGCCAGCGCCTCGGTGATGCCCTCGCGCAGGCGCCACAGCTGCTGCGCCTGCGCCTCGCTGGCGCTGATCACCCCGTCCAGCACCCAGCCCTGCTCCATGCAGTGCTCGAACGCGGCCAGTGCCGCGGCCTCGCCCGCTTCGTCGGCCGCGGCGTACTCGGTGACCACGTAGTACGGGTAGGTTTCGGCGAACGGGTACGGCGCGCCATGCGCGGTGACGTGCTGCACCGCGCGGTCGGTGAAGAACTCGAACGCCTCCAGCTGCAGGCGTTCGCGGAACGCGGAGAACACCTGCATCAGCACCTCGAACGAAGGCAGCGCCAGCAGCATGACGTTGGTCGCCGGTGGCGGATCGACCAGCTTCAGCGTCGCCTCGACCACGATGCCGAGGGTGCCCTCCGAGCCGATCATCAACTGGCGGAAGTCGTAGCCGCTGGAGTTCTTGATCAGGCCCTTGTTGAACTCGAGCAGTTCGCCGTTGCCGGCCACCACCTTGAGGCCGGCCACCCACTCGCGGGTATTGCCATAGCGGATCACGCGGATGCCGCCGGCGTTGGTGGCGATGTTGCCGCCGATCGAGCAGGACCCGCGCGCGGCGAAGTCCACCGGGTACTGCAGGCCGTGCTCGCGGGCGGCGTTGTGCACGGCCTCCAGCGGCATGCCGGCCTGCACGGTGAGGGTGCGGTCCACCGCGTTGAAATCCAGCGCCTTGTTCAGCCGCTCCAGGCTCAGCACCAGCTCGCCGTTGGCCGCCACCGCACCGCCGGACAGGCCGGTCCTGCCGCCGGAGGGCACCACCGCCACGGTGTTCTGGTTGGCCCAGCGCACCACCGCCTGCACTTCCTCGACGCTGCCCGGCAGCGCGATGGCCAGCGGTGCCGGCGTCCAGCGCCGGGTCCAGTCGCGCCCGTAGTGCTCCAGGTCGGCCGGATCGGTCTTCAGGCGCAGCCCCGGGCAGGCAAGCAGCAGGGTGTCCAGGCGCGGGTCGGTCATGGCGTTGCTTCGAAGGCGTGAAAGCCGGCAAGCGTGCCAGCCCGACCGCGGCGCGTCCAGTCACCGCGACAAGGCCCGCGATGGCCACGGTAAATTCAGATGAAACCTTTTGTGTTCAAGGCGTTGCCGCATGGCGCAGCGCACCAAAATCCGGCGCGGTTCTGGCATAGTGAACAGTCCATCCCCCTCCAACCCGTCGTGGCCGCCATGTCGCCCAAGAAGACCTCGTTCCCGAAGCAGGACATCCGCGTTTTGTTGCTGGAGGGGGTCAGCCAGACCGCCGTGGATACCTTCAAGGCGGCCGGCTATTCGCAGATCGAGTACCACACCAAGTCGCTGCCCGACGACGAGCTGAAGGCACGCATCGCCGAGGCCCACATCATCGGCATCCGCTCGCGCACGCAGCTGGACGCCGACGTCCTGGCGCATGCCAAGCGCCTGATCGCGGTGGGCTGCTTCTGCATCGGCACCAACCAGGTGGACCTGGAGGCGGCCGAACTGGCCGGCATCCCGGTGTTCAACGCGCCCTACTCCAACACCCGCTCGGTGGCCGAGCTGGTGATCGCCGAGGCGATCATGCTGACCCGCGGGGTGCCGCAGAAGAACGCCGAGTGCCACCGCGGCGGCTGGTCCAAGTCGGCCGACGGCAGCCACGAGGTCCGCGGCAAGACCCTGGGCATCATCGGCTACGGCCACATCGGCACCCAGGTCGGGGTGCTGGCCGAAGCGCTGGGCATGCAGGTGATCTTCCACGACATCGAGACCAAGCTGTCGCTGGGCAACGCACAGCCGGCCGCCAGCCTGGACGACCTGCTCGCCCGCGCCGACGTCGTCACCCTGCACGTGCCGGAAACCGCGGCCACGCAGTGGATGATCGGCGCACCGCAGCTGGCGAAGATGAAGCGTGGCGCGCACCTGATCAACGCCGCGCGCGGCACCGTGGTGGTGATCGAGGCGCTCGACGCGGCCCTGCGCTCGGGGCACATCGGCGGCGCCGCGGTGGACGTGTTCCCGGTCGAGCCCAAGGGCAACGGCGACCGTTTCGAGTCGCCGCTGGCCGCGCACGACAACGTGATCCTGACCCCGCACGTGGGCGGCAGCACGCTGGAGGCGCAGGACAACATCGGCGTCGAGGTGGCGGCCAAGCTGGTGCGCTACAGCGACAACGGCAGCACCCTGTCGGCGGTCAACTTCCCCGAAGTGACCCTGCCCGAGCACGAACAGAGCCTGCGCCTGCTGCACATCCACCGCAACGTGCCCGGCGTGCTGTCGCGGCTCAACGAGGTGTTCTCGCGCCACAACCTCAACATCGACGGCCAGTTCCTGCGCACCAACCCGAAACTGGGCTACGTGGTGGTGGACATCAGCGCCACCGTGGAACAGGCCAACGCGATCCGCGACGAACTGGCCGCGATCGACGGCACGCTGCGTACCCGCATCCTGTACTGAGCGCGGCGCCGACCCGCGGGCGCGATCCCGCCGCGCGCCCCGGCAAGCACCGCCGGGGCCGCGGCGCGCGGCCTCAGTGCGCGTGCGCCAGCCAGCGCAGCGCCATGCGCCGCAGCGAGGCGTCGGCCTGCGCATCGGCGGCGATGGCATCGATCGCGCGCCATGCCAGGTCCAGCGACTCCGCGCTGACCAGGAAGCGCTCGTCGGTGCCGGCGCGCACCACGTAGCGCACGTCGTAGTGCCAGTGGCCGGGCACGTCGCCGCGCCCGGGAATCCAGTGCCGGTCAAGATCGAACGGCACCGGCGCCTGCAACGACAACCCGGGCAGGCCCGATTCCTCCTGCGCCTCGCGCAGCGCCACCGCGGCCAGGTCGCGGTCGCCGTCGGCATGCCCGCCCAGCTGCAGCCAGCGCCCCAGCTTGCGGTGATGGGTCAGCAGCACCCGCTGGCCATCGGCGCTGACCAGCCAGGCGCTGCCGGTGAAGTGGCCGGCAAGGCGCGAGCGCTGGAACGGGTCGGCGCCCTGCGCGTCGAGCAGGTCCAGGAATTCCGCCGCCACCTGCGCATGCTCCGGCACCCGCCGCGCGTAGTCCTGCAACGTGTCGCGCAGGCGTCCCTCGTGTTCGTACATGACTGCAGGCACATCCCATCGATCCGACCAGGCGGCCATTATCACCGGCCATGCTGCACCTGCGCTTGTCGGTTTGGCCGGGCTTTGGCAAGGTAGGCCGTTGCCGGCGGTTCAGCTTGCCACACCCCATGCGCATTGCCGGTGGATGCGCGGAAACACCACCAGGTCTGGAAAAACAGCGAATGCTCAAAACACTGTTGAGGGTCAAACCGGTCGAGCCGGCCGCACACGTGGACGCCGGCGAACCGGTCGAAGGCAGCCTGCAGGGCGAAGCCACGCTCAAGCGCACCCTCACAGCCAGGCACCTGATCCTGTTGGGCATGGGCGCGGTGATCGGCGCCGGCATCTTCGTCATCACCGGCCAGGCCGCGGCCCACCACGCCGGCCCCGCGATCATGCTGTCGTTCGTGCTCGCCGGCCTGGCCTGCGCCTTCGCCGGCCTGTGCTACGCCGAGTTCGCGGCGATGATGCCGGTTTCCGGCAGCGCCTATTCGTATTCCTACGCCACCCTCGGCGAAGGCATGGCCTGGTTCATCGGCTGGTGCCTGGTACTGGAGTACCTGTTCGCCTCCTCCTCGGTGGCGGTGGGCTGGTCGGCCTACCTGCTCAGTTTCCTCACCAGCACCCTGCACCTGCCCTTCCCCGACGCGCTGACCGCCGCGCCGATCGCCTGGGAGAACGGCCAGTTCGTCGCCTCCGGCAAACTGCTCAACCTGCCGGCGGTGCTGATCATCGCGGTGATCTCCGGGCTGCTGTATGTCGGCGTCACCCAGTCCACCTTCGTCAACGCGGTGATCGTCGCGATCAAGGTCGCGGTGATCTGCCTGTTCGTCGGCTTCGGCGCGATGTACGTCAACCCGGAGAACTGGACGCCCTTCATCCCGGACAACACCACCGGGGTGTTCGGCGAATTCGGCTGGAGCGGCGTGTTCCGCGCCGCGTCCATCGTGTTCTTCGCCTACATCGGTTTCGACGCGGTCTCCACCGCCGCCGGCGAAACCAAGGACCCGCAGCGGAACATGCCGATCGGCCTGCTCGGCTCGCTGGCCGTGTGCACCATCATCTACATCGTGGTCTGCGCGGTGATGACCGGCCTCATGCACTACACCCAGCTCGGCACCGACAAGCCGGTGGCCACCGCGCTGGAGGCCTATGCCAACCTGGCGTGGCTCAAGACCTGGGTGGAGATCGGCGCCATCGCCGGCCTGTCCTCGGTGGTGCTGGTGATGATGATGGGCCAGACCCGCATCGCCTACACCATTTCCCGCGACGGCCTGCTGCCGCAGGTGTTCGGCCGGGTGCACCCGAAGTTCCGCACGCCGCACCTGAGCACCGTGATCGTCGGCGCGCTGGCCGCCACCCTGGCCGGACTGGTGCCGCTCAACGTGCTGGGCGAACTGGTCGCCATGGGCACGCTGCTGGCATTCGCCACGGTCTGCATCGGCGTGCTGATCCTGCGCCGCACCCGCCCGGAGATGCCGCGCGCATTCCGGGTGCCGGCGGTATGGCTGGTCGCGCCGCTGGGCGCGCTGATCTGCCTGGGCCTGTTCGCGATGGCCTTCGCCGCCCATTGGCTGGTGTTCGTGCTGTGGAATGTACTGGGCGTGGCCATCTACCTGGGCTACGGCATGCGCCACAGCAAACTGAACCGGAACGCCTGATTCCCTTCCTTCCGGCCGGCCACGCGCCGGCCGTTCCCGTACGCACGACGAGCGAACACGCACCATGTTCAAGCAACTGTGGGCCACCAAACATCCGCACGCCGCCCATGAAGAGGCCAACGGCCTGAGCCTGCGCCGCACCCTGGGCCCCTGGGGGCTGACCGCGCTGGGCATCGGCGCGGTCATCGGCGGCGGCATCTTCGTCATCACCGGCCAGGCCGCGGCCAACCACGCCGGCCCGGCAATCATGCTGTCGTTCGTGCTGGCAGCGGTGTGCTGCGCGTTCTGCGCGATGGCCTACGCCGAGTTCGCCTCGATGGTGCCGGTCTCCGGCAGCGCCTACACCTACACCTACGCCACCTTCGGCGAACTGTCGGCGTGGTTCATCGGCTGGATGCTGGTACTCGAGTACGGCGTCTCCGCCTCGGCGGTGGCGGTGAGCTGGACCGGTTACTTCCTCAGCCTGCTCAGCCATTTCGACATCTACCTGCCGGCGGCGCTGGTCAATGCGCCGCTGGACGCCCAGCTGCGCCCGACCGGGGCCATCGCCAACATTCCGGCCGCGGTGCTGGTGCTGCTGCTGACCTGGCTGTGCTACGTGGGCATCAGCAAGTCCTCGGCGATGAACATGGCCATGGTGATCCTCAAGACCGGCCTGATCCTGCTGGTCATCGTCGCCGGCTGGAAGTACGTGGACCCGGCCAACTGGACCCCGTTCATCCCCGCCAACGAAGGCCCGGGCAAGTACGGCTTCGATGGCGTGCTGCGCGGCGCGGCGATGGTGTTCTTCGCCTACATCGGCTTCGAGGCGGTCTCGGTGGCCGCGCAGGAATCGCACCGCCCGCAGCGCGACCTGCCGATCGGCATGCTGCTGTCGCTGGTGATCTGCACCGTGCTGTACATCGCCATGGCCGCGGTGATGACCGGCCTGGTCCCGTACAAGCTGCTCGGCACCGCCGAACCGGTGGTGACCGCGGTGGCCGCGCATCCGCAGCTGGACTGGCTGCGCATCATCGTCGAGGTCGGGGCCCTGATCGGCCTGTCCTCGGTGGTGCTGGTGATGGTGATCGGCCAGCCGCGCATCTTCATGATCATGGGCCGCGACGGCCTGCTGCCGCCGGTGTTCACCAAGATTCACCCCAAGTACCGCACCCCGCACATCAACACGGTGATCACCGGCATCGGCATCGCCCTGCTGGCCGCGCTGTTCCCGCTGGACATCCTCGGCGAACTGACCTCGATGGGCACCCTGATCGCCTTCGCCGCGGTCTGCGCCGGCGTGCTGGTCCTGCGCCGCACCCAGCCGGACCTGCCGCGCCCGTTCCGCATCCCGATGGCCTGGCTGATCTGCAGCGCCGGCGTGCTCAGCTGCATCGCCCTGCTGACCGCGATGACCCTGCACAACTGGATGCTGATGGGGCTGTGGACCGCCACCGGCTTCATCGTCTACTTCGCCTACGGCATGCGCCACAGCAAGCTGCGCGACCGCCGCGGCTGACCGCGCGGCCACGCGCCAGCCTTCCGGGCCCGGGTGGAAACACCCGGGCCTTTTTTCCGCCGCCCGGCACGCGCCGTGCGCAATGGTGCCCGCGATGCGGCCGATCCGGCACGAAGGACGCCGCCTGGCCACGGGCCCGGTGTCCGGCGGCCCCTACGCGTGCCGCCGGCTGAGTAGAATGCGGGCCATGAACGCCCCCACTGTCCCCTACGACGCCCAGCGGCTGAGCGAACTGGCGCAGCTGCTGATCGACAACATCCGCGAACTGGCCCGGGCCGGCTGGACACCCGCCACCAGCAGCAACTTCTCGCACCGGCTGGACGACCGCCATGCAGCCATCACCGTGTCCGGCAAGGACAAGGGACGGCTGGTCGAAGCCGACATCATGGTCGTGGACTTCGACGGCAAGGCCGTGGGCCGGCCGCTGCGCCCGTCGGCCGAAACCCTGCTGCACACCCAGCTCTACGCGCGCTTCCCGGAAGTGAACTGCGTGCTGCACACGCATTCGCCGGTGCAGACCATCGCCTCGCGCCTGTACGGCGGCGACGGCCACGTGCGCCTGGAAGGCTACGAGCTGCTCAAGGCGCTGCACGGCAATTCCACCCACGAGACCGCGGTGGACCTGAAGGTGTTCGCCAACACCCAGGACATGGACGTGCTCGCCGCGCAGGTGGAGGCCGAACTCGACAAGGGCCCGATGTGGGGCTACCTGATCGACGGCCACGGCCTGTATGCCTGGGGCCGCGACATGGCCGAAGCGCGCCGCCACCTGGAAGCGTTCGAGTTCCTGCTCCACTGCGAACTGGAACTGCGCCGGCTGCGCGCCGGCGGCTGAATCCACGCACCGCGGGCCACGCGGGCGCCGATGGCGCCGGGTGCCCTGCTACCCTTCCCGTCCCCCACGCCTCGAGCCGCCGCCATGAGCCGACTGCGCATCTTCAACGACACCGATCCCGCCACCGTGCTGCTGGACAGCCGCGACGGCGGGGTCATCCGCGCCGAACTGGAGAAGATCGGCGTCACCTTCGAGCGCTGGCAGGCGAAACACCCGGTCGCGCCGGGCGCCAGCCAGGAAGAAGTGTTCGCCGCCTACCGCGAGGACATCGACCGCCTGGTCGCCACCCACGGCTTCAAGAGCGTGGACGTGGCCTCGATCGCGCCGGACAACCCGGACCGCGAGCAGATCCGGCTCAAGTTCCTCGACGAGCACTACCACAAGGAGGACGAAGTGCGTTTCTTCGTCGCCGGCTCGGGCCTGTTCACCCTGCACGTGGGCGACAAGGTCTACGAAGTGGAATGCGTCAAGGACGACCTGATCTCGGTGCCCGACGGCACCACCCACTGGTTCGACATGGGGCCCGAGCCGAGCTTCGTCGCGATCCGCTTCTTCACCGCGCCCGATGGCTGGGTCGGCCACTTCACCGGCACCGACATCGCCCAGCAGTTCCCGCGCTACCAGCCCGACGCGGGGTGATGCTTCGAGCCCCGCTCCCTACGGGGTGGCAGGGGCCGTTCGCGCCCCACCGCTGCGCTGGTCCGCGAATGCGCCAGCGCCGGGAGCGCGGCGCGACACCGGGCACGGAGCAAGGGCACATGCAGCAAACCCGTGCGCCGTTCCCGCGGCGCCTGCCTGCCAGCCCCACTGCGCCGTACCCCTCCCGCCCTTCGGGCACCCGCACCCGGCACCTCCCCGTGCCCCACCCACCCGGCGGCTTCAGCGCACAGCGTGGCGGTCCTGCCAAACTGTCGCCCGCAAGCAAAGGAACTGGACTCCCCGCATGACCACCCGCGCCATCCTCACCGACATCGAAGGCACCACCTCGAGCATCTCCTTCGTCAAGGACGTGCTGTTCCCCTATGCCCGTGCCGCCCTGCCCGGCTTCGTCCGCGCGCACGGGCAGCAACCCGAGGTTCGCCGCTGGCTTGACGCGGTCGCCACCGAGATCGCCGCCAGCGCCTGCCAGGACGAGGTCATCGTCGAGGCCCTGCAGGGCTGGATCGACCAGGACCGCAAACACACCGCGCTCAAGGCGCTGCAGGGCATGATCTGGGAGGCCGGCTACCGCAACGGCGACTACACCGCGCACCTGTACCCGGAGGTGGCCGCGGTGCTGCGCGGCTGGCATGCCGCCGGCATCCCGCTGTACGTGTACTCCTCCGGTTCGGTGCCGGCGCAGAAGCTGTTCTTCGGTTACAGCGACGCCGGCGACCTCGGCGGCCTGTTCTCGGGCCACTTCGACACCCAGACCGGTGGCAAGCGCGAGGCCGGCAGCTATGCGCGCATCGCCGCGGCCATCGGCGTGGCGGCGCATGACATCCTGTTCCTGTCGGACATCGTCGAGGAACTGGACGCGGCACGCGAGGCCGGGCTGCGCACCGTGCTGCTGGACCGCCGCGACGACTACCCGATGCCGCGCACCGGCGACGCCACGCACGGCCATGCCCGGGTGGAGACGTTCGATCAGATCATGCCCTGAGCGCCCCGCGCATCCGGCATGCATGACCCCGGCGGCCCCCTGCGGGCCGTCTTCATGGGCGCGCCGCGGCGACCGGCTGGCCCGGCCCGCCCGCATCGACGCGGCCATCACCCCGGCTGCATCGGCGCGATGCTAGCGTGCGCCGGCATCGCGTGCGTCGACACGCCCCCCCCCGTGCCGGAACCCTACGATGAGCATCACCACACAGGTCGGCCAGGCGCTGGCCGCCGAATTCGCCATACCCGACGTCGCTACCCTGACCGTCGTCGCCACCCGCCTGCTCACCGCCATCGTGCTCGGCGGGGCCCTGGGACTGGAGCGCGAAAGCAAGGGCCGTGCGGCCGGGCTGAAGACCCACATCCTGGTGTCGGTGGGCTCGGCGCTGTTCGTGCTGGCGCCGCTGCAGATGGGCATCAGCGGCGCCGACGTCACCCGGGTCATGCAGGGCATCGTCTCGGGCATCGGCTTCCTGGGTGCCGGCGCCATCCTCAAGCAGGACCGCGAGGAACGGGTGCAGGGCCTGACCACCGCGGCTGGCATCTGGATGACGGCCGCGATCGGCATGGCCGCGGGCATGGGCATGCAGATGGTGGCGCTGGCCACCACCGTGGCCGCGCTGGCGGTGGTCAGCGCGCTGCCGCGGCTGATGCCCGAACGGCGGAGCATGGCCGCCGACGACTGAGCCTGCGGGCGCCCTCAGCGGGCGCGGGCGGGCGCAGCCTTCAGTACCAGCAGGTCGATGCTGGAGGGAACGCCCAGGCGCACGCCGAAGCCGTCCCATTGCCCGGCACCACTGCTGACGAACAGGGTCATCGGCCCGACCCGGTAGTCGCCGCGGACGAAGCCGTGGTTGGCCGGCGCCACCACCCAGCGGTCGAACCCCAGCATGTGGCCGCCGTGGGTATGGCCGGATACCTGCAGGTCGAACGCGCCGGTGGCCGCGGCCGCACGCGCCTGCTTCGGCTGGTGGGCGAGCAGGATGTGCGCGTCGGCCCCCTTGCCGGCGGCGATCACCGCCGGCAGGTCGGGCGCGAGCCCGCCACGCATGTAGGCACTGGGACGCAGCGCGGCCAGGTCGCCCACGCCGGACACCGCCAGCGTGCGGCCGTGGATGTCGAGCCGCGCGGTCTGGTTCTCCAGCACGCCCAGGCCCATGCCGCGGAAGTGCGCCATCCAGCGCCGGTAGCCGTGGTAGTACTCGTGGTTGCCCGGCGCCACCCATACGCCGTATGGCGCGGCCAGTCCGGCCAGCGGGGCGACGAACGCCGCCGTGTCCCCGACCTCGCCGTCGACCATGTCGCCGGGCAGCACGATCAGGTCCGGGCGCGCGGCCATTACCGCGTCGACCACCTTCCGCGTGCGCCAGGTGCGCTTGACCGGGCTGGCGTGCAGGTCGGCGATCACCGCCATGCGCAGGCCATCCAGTTCCTGTGGCAGGCCCGGCACTACCAGCGCACGCTCATGCACCGCTGGTGGCTTCAGGCCATTGACGATGCCGAGCGTGGCCAGCAGCACGATCACCGCGGCGGCCAGCTGGTTGCCACGCACGCCGTGCCATGCGGTGGCCAGCGTCGAAGTGCGCGGCGCACGCCGCGACAGCAGCCAGCCCAGCTCGCGCAGCGGCAGGAACACCAGCAGCATCACGAACATCGCCAGCACCCAGCCGAACACCAGCTGGATCCAGGCTTCGGCCGCGTACGCCAGGACATCCATGCGCCACAGCGCGGCCAGGGCCACGCCCAGCAGGGCCAGCGCCACGCTGGTGCCAAGGTGCCAGCGGCGCTGCCGCCGGTCCGGGAACGGCACGGGCCACCACAACCACAGGGCAAGCAGCGGCAGGAGCAACGATACGATCAGGGTCATCGGCGGGGGAGCAGCCGGGCCGGCGCGGACACGGCCGTCCGGCAGCCGGAAAGGCGTTCAAGGGAGGGGAGCAATGATGCGGCAGGCGCCCGCCGTGCGGCGAGTGCGCCGGTTGCACCAGTGCGTTCCCGCGGCGCAGCGGCAGCGGGGTGGCGCCGGCCGGTGCCGGCACGGCAGCAGGCTCCGGTACCGGGCGACGACGGCGGCCACGTGGCCGCCGCGTCGGTGCCCGGCGCCGCTCAGCCGCCCTGGGCGGCGATCCAGCCGTCGACCTTCTGTTCCAGCACGTCCAGCGGCACCGAACCGTCCTTCAGCACCTCGGCATGGAACTGGCGGATGTCGAACTTGCCGCCGAGCTTCTGTTCGGCACGCCGCCGCAGCTCCTGGATCTTCAGCTCGCCGGTCTTGTAGGCCAGCGCCTGGCCCGGCCATGCGATGTAGCGCTCGGCCTCGGCCACCGCATCGGGCTCGCTCACCGAGGAATTGGCGAACATGTAATCCAGCACCTGCTGGCGGCTCCAGCCCTTGGCGTGCAGGCCGGTGTCCACCACCAGCCGCACCGCGCGCCACAGCTCGCCCTGCAGGCGGCCGAAATAGCTGTACGGGTCGGTGTACACGCCCAGGTCCTTGCCCAGGCTCTCGGCGTACAGGCCCCAGCCTTCGATGAAGGCGGTTTCGCCGCCGAAGCGGCGGAACGCCGGCACGCCCTGCAGTTCCTGCTGCAGCGCCAGCTGGAAGTGGTGGCCCGGAATCGCCTCGTGCAGGAACAGGTCCTCCGCGTCCCAGGTCTTGCGGGTCGGCAGGTCGTAGGTGTTGACGTAGAAGATGCCCGGGCGGCTGCCGTCCTCGCTGGGCTGCATGTACTCGCCGCCGGCCGCCGACTTGGCGCGGAACGCCTCGATCGGGCGGATCTCGAAACCGGCCTTCGGCGTCAGCGAGAACAGCTTGGGCACGTTGGCGTTGATCTTGGCTTCCAGCCCGCGGTAATGCTCCAGCAGCACCGCTTCGGAGCCGAACTCGAACTGCTTGTCGTGCTGCATGAACTTGAAGAAGTCCTGCAGCGAGCCCTTGAAGCCGACCTGCTGCATCACCGTGCGGATCTCACCGTGGATGCGCTCCACTTCCTTCAGGCCGATCTCGTGGATCTGCTCCGGGGTCTGCGTGGTGGTGGTGCTCTCCCTGGCGTTGAACGCATACCACGCCTTGCCGTCGGGCAGCGCGTCCAGGCCCACCGTGTCGCGGGTCGCCGGCAGGTACTCGTTGGCGATGAAGTCACGCTGCTTCCTGATCGCCGGCAGCAGCTGCTGCTCGATCAGCGTGCGGTAGGCCGCGGTCAGGCGTTCCTTGTCGGCCTGCGCGAAATCGGCCGGCATCGCCTTGATCGGCCCCCAGAACTGGCTGTCCTCGGCGCCCTTGGCCGCCAGGATCTCGTCGAACTGCGGCACCACCTTCTCCATCAGCACGCGCGGCTGCACCACCCCGGCCTTCATGCCTTCGCGCATATTGGCGATCTCGGTGTCCAGCAGCACCGGGATGCGCGCGGCGCGCGCCAGCCAGTTGTCGTAGTCCTTCACCGTCTTGAACGGCTGCGCGACCTGGCCCGAACCCAGCATCACCGCGTAGCTCACGGTCGAGCCCATCTGGTTGACCGGCATCATCCAGCCGGGGAACTTCTCCCCTTCCAGCGACTGCTTCTGCTCCTGGACGAAGATGCGGTAGCTGAGCAGGTCCTGCCCGGTCAGCCCGGCGTCGCCGATCTTCTCCGCCTTGGCCAGCCATTCGGCGGTGAAGTCGTGGCTCTGCCTGCGGAACTGCGCCGAGCCGAAATCCGGCAGCTGGTCGTTGTAGCGGTTGTCGCCCTGGAAGGTGGCCTGCAGCGGGTTCAGCTTGAGCACGCCCTCCCAGTAATCGGCATAGAGCTGGTTGAGCCGGGCGGCCTTGTCGGCCTGCGCCGCCTCGCCGGCGGCGTCGCCGGCGGCCGGTTGCGTGGAGGGGGAACAGGCAGCCAGCACGGTGGCCAGGGACAGCGAAACGGACAGGGCCAGGGGACGCAGCTTCATGCGGGAATCCATCGGATGCAGGAAGCCACCAGCGTCCACGCAGCACTCCCGCCGGGGAAAGGGCCAAAGGTCATTGCCGCGGCGACCATCGCCGCCGCGCCGGCAACGCGTCATAATCCGCGCCCGTTCCCGCGCCCGTTGCCGCCGGCGCTTCCCCCTTCCGCCCGACCCGGTGCCCCGGTACCCGTGGCCGCGCCCCGTTCCCTGGCTCCTGATGACTACCCCCCACCGCCCGCTGGGCTTCTGGTCCGCCACCGCCCTGGTCGTGGGCAGCATGATCGGCTCCGGCACCTTCCTGCTGCCGGCCACGCTGGCCTCCTACGGCGCCGCCACCCTGGTCGGCTGGGCCATCACCCTGTGCGGTGCGCTGCTGCTGGCGGTCACTTTCGCCCGCCTGGCGCGGCGCTGGCCGCAGACCGGTGGGCCGTATGTGTTCGCGCGCAACGCCTTCGGCGAATTGCCCGGTTTCGTGGTGGCATGGAGCTACTGGATCTCGATGTGGTGCGCCATCGCCGCCATCGCGGTGGCCTTCGCCGGCAGCATCGGTGCCATCTTCCCGTCCCTGACCGCCACCCCGGTGCGCGCGGCCGGCTGCGGCCTGGCCGCGTTGTGGCTGTGCGCCGGCGTCAACCTGGCGGGGCTGCGCGAGGCCGGCCGCCTGCAACTGCTGACCACCGTACTGAAAGTGGTGCCACTGCTGCTGTTCGGGCTGGTGGCGCTGTGGTTCGTCGATGCGCGCCACTACGTGCCGTTCAATCCCAGCGGTGAATCGCTGGGCAGCGTGGCCGCCGCCACCGTGGCGCTGACGCTGTGGGCGATGATCGGGCTGGAAGCGGCCACCGTGCCGGCCGGATCGGTCGACGATGCGCCGCGGACCGTGGCCCGCGCCACCGTGGCCGGCACCGCGATCGCCGGCATCGCCACGGTGCTGGCCTGCACCACCGTGCTCGGCCTGCTGCCGGCCGACGTGCTGGCCCGCTCCAGCGCACCGATGGCCGACGCCGCGGCGGCATTGTGGGGACCGGCAGCCGGCGTGCTGCTGGCGGTGGTCATGGCGGTGTCCTGCGTCGGCGCGCTCAACGGCTGGACCCTGCTGGCGGCGCAGTTGCCGTTGGCCGCGGCCCGCGATGGCGTGCTGCCGCGCGCCTTCGCCCGCGAGAACGCGCGCGGCGCCCCGGCGTTCGGCGTCATCGTCAGCTGCGTGCTGGCCAGCGTGCTGGTGATCAGCAACTACAACCGCTCGCTGGTGGACCTGTTCAAGTTCTCGGTGCTGCTGTCCACCGCCGCCACCCTGCTGCCCTACCTCGCCGGTGCCGCCGCGTGGCTGTGGCGCGGCGACGGCAGGGGCTCGCGGCTGGCCGCCGCCGGCGCGCTCGCTTTCAGCCTCTACGCGCTGGGCGGCATCGGCACCGAGGCGCTGCTGTGGGGCGCGGGCCTGGTCGTGGCCGGGCTGCCGATCTATTTCGGGTTGCGCCACCGACGCTGAGCCATCGCCGCCGCATCCGGCGGCGCTCCTGCTTGCGTCCGGCGCGGCCCCCTGCAACGCTGCCGGCGTCCCACGAGAGCCGATTGCCGATGCCGGAAACACCGCGACCGCCGCGTTCCCGTTCCCTTGCGCTGCGCCGGCTGTGGCTGGCCGGGGTGATGCTGGCCGGCAGCTGGCCGGTGCTGGCGGGCAGCGCCGACCAGCCGCCGTGGGTGCCGACCACGCCGGCGCTGGATGCCCCGCAACGCGCCCTGCTCGACGGCCTGCTCGCGCGGTTGCCGGCGCAGCGCCCGGGCGTGGCCGACCTGTACGTGCTGGGGGTCGCCGGCGACGCCGACGAGGACGTGTTCCGCAACGAAGTGGCCTACCTGCGGCAGCTGTCGGCGCGGCGCTGGAATGCGGCCGGACGCATGCTGGCGCTGGTCAACCAGCCGGACACGCTGCCCGGCGAGGCGCCGCTGCCGCCGGCGACCTACGAGAGCATCGGCCGCGCACTGGACGGGCTGGGGCAGGTTCTGGACCCGCGCGAGGATGTGCTGTTCGTGTACCTGAGCAGCCATGGCCTGGACGACAGCAGCTTCTACCTGCACACCGGCCCGGACCAGGAGGACTACCTGACGCCGGAGGACCTGGCGCAGCTGCTCGAAGAGGCCGGCATCGGCAATGCGGTGATCGTGGTCTCGGCGTGCTATTCGGGCGGTTTCGTGCCGGTGCTGAAGGCACCCGATCGCATGGTCATCACCGCCGCGCGCCGCGACCGCCCCTCCTTCGGCTGCGGCAACAGCGACAGCGCCACCTGGTTCGGCCGCGCCTTCCTGGTCGAGGCGCTGAACGCCACCGACGACTTCGCCGCCGCCTTCGCCATGGCCCGCGACACCGTGCGCCGCCGCGAAAAGCAGGAAGGCGAACGGCCCTCGCACCCGCAGTTCGCCGTCGGCGCCGCGATCGCACCGGTGCTGGCGCGCTGGCGCGCCGGGCTGCCGGCGAGCGCGCCGGTACCGTATCCGTTCGTGCACGCGCCGTCGGCCGGCGGTGATACGGCGCCGGCCGGCAACAGGTCGCGCTAGACAGCCGGCAAGTGACGCCGGATCAGTGCGGCTGCGCCGGGCCCGGCGCCTGCAGGCGCATGCCCTCCACCGCTTCCTCTTGCGCCCGCGCGGGGGCTACGGCTTCCGGCGCGATGGCGCACGCGCGATCGCGCGGCTCCAGCAGGGTGATGGCGTGGGCCAGGACGGCGGTCATGCTGCCGGCGGGGTCGCCACGCGCCACGCGGTGGCCGCTGCTGCGCGGCTGCTCGGCGGCGGTTTGCAGGGGCAGCTCCGCCACCGTGCCGCGCACCGTGACGCGGTCGCCGGTGCGCACCAGCGAACCGAGCCGCAGCGTGTATTCGGCTTCCGCCGGCAGGTTGATGCTGGTGTCGTAGCCCTGGTCCATCACGAACAGCGCGTCGGAGGTCGTCGGATCGCCGTCGCCTTCGTCCTGCACGAACCAGCCCACCACCCGGCCGCGGTTGCCCTCGCCCAGCGTCTCGCCCATGGCCTGGGCGACGTCGTCGCCGTCGCCCATCAGGCTGCGCACGACCACGGCCTCGATGACCACATCCTGCCCGGAAAGCGGGCTGGCGGGCCCTCCCCCCTGCACCCGGCCGATCAGCACGCGGTCGGCATCCATCGGTTCGGCCGTTCCCTGCGCGCCTTCCAGCGCGGGCAGGCGGCAGGCACCGAGCACCAGGACAAGCAGGACGGGCGCGAGGGTACGGAGCGTGGGCATGCAAGGGATCGCCGTTCGGGGGAGCCGCAGTGTAGCGGCCGCCCTGCGCTACGATGCCGGCACATGCTCCCGGGGAAAACGCCATGACCGTCCTGCGCGCCGGCCTGCTCGCCGCCCTGCTTCTGTCCGCCCTGCCGATGGCCGCGCACGCGGTGGAGCCGCCGGCGTACGACGCGGCGCTGGCAGCCCGGTTCGGCGCCGACGAGCGCGGCATGCGCGCCTACGTGCTGGTCATCCTCAAGACCGGGCCGAAACGCATGCCGGCCGGACCGGAGCGCGATGCGATGTTCCGTGGCCACTTCGCCAACATGCAGCGGCTGTCCGACGAGGGCAAGCTGGTGCTGGCCGGCCCGCTGGACGGCGTGGACGGCTGGCGCGGACTGTTCGTCTTCGCCGTGGCCGACATCGAGGAAGCGCGCCGGCTCGCCGCGACCGACCCGGTGCTGGTCAACGGCGAGATGGTGGCCGAATACCACGCCTATTACGGCAGCGCCGCGTTGATCGGCCTGCCCGACGTACACAGGCGGCTGCAGCGCCCGCAGCCCTGAGCCCCGCGCTCAGGGGCTCGCATCCTGCAGATGGTAGGTCGTGCGGCTGCGGTACTCGCGGCCGTTGAGCGTGGTGCGTACCTCGACCGTGTGTTCGCCCACCTCCAGCCGGGTCGGCAACGCCGCGCGCCACAGGTGCGTGGACGGCGTGGCTTCGGGCGAGCGGTCATAGCCGCGCAGGCTGTCGGCCTGGTCGTCGGCCACGTTCTCGGCCAGCAGCCGTGGGTCGGGCTGCTCGACGCGTTTCATCGGCTGCCAGTCGCCGGCGTCGACGCGGAATTCCACCGGCAGGCCGTCATGGCCCATGTAGACGTTGGCGTACACGCCCCACGCCGGATACGCGCCGCGGCGCAGCACCTTGGGCGCATGCAGCGCGATCTGCTCGTCCTCGGGCGCGCGCGCGACCCGGTACTCGACGCTGTAGCGGCCCTGCGGCTGCACGTTGAGCAGGCCGTGGCCATTGGGCGTGCCATCGGACATGGTGGTGTCGGGGATGCCCTGCGCGTCCTTCACTCCCGACCAGAACGCACCGCAGGCGGCACCCACGTTGTACTCGTGCAGCGGCCGCGCGCCGTTCCAGCCCTGCGCCGCGTTCCAGAACACCTGGTTCTGGTTGTGGGTGTGGCCGCTGAGCACCAGCGGGTGCGGCACCTGCTCCAGCAACGCGAACAGGCGCGCGCGGTCCGCGGCGCGGAACGCGTGGTCGAACAGCGGAATATGCAGCCCCAGCACCACCAGCCGGTCCTTGGGCACGGTCGGCAGGTAGCGCTCGAGGAAAGCGAACTGGTCCTCGCGCAGGCCGCCGACATATGCCGGCTTCTGCCCCGGCTGGGCGACGACGTCGTCCAGGCCGATGAACACCATCGACGGCTCTTCCCAGGCATGGGTATCCGGGCCGAGCTGGCGGTGGAAGCTGTCCAGCGACGCGGCATCGCTGCGCGCGCCCAGGTCCATGTCGTGGTTGCCCGGCACGTGCAGCCACGGCACCCCGAGCGAGGTCACCGCCTTGACCAGCAACGGGTACAGCGCCGGATCGTCGTTGCTGATGTCGCCCAGGGTCATGCCCAGCCGCGCTGAGTGACGGCCGCGCAGCGGCGCGACGATATCGCGCTCGAAGTAGTCCACGTCCAGCGCGCTGGAAGTCTGGCTGTCGGCCATCACCAGCGCCTGGAAGCTGGCCGGCGCGTCCGGCTGCGGCACCAGCGCGAACGGCCGGCACTGCCCGCCTTCGGTCTCGCCCGCGCGCGGGCGCCAGATGTCCGGCAGCCCGTCGGCGCGCGCCGCGGCGCGACGGCCCGCAGGCTTGATGACGAACACCGTGGGCTGCGCCGAATCCGGCAGGCGGTAGCGGCCGTCGCGGCCGGTGAGCGCGATGTGCTCGCCGTCGGACACACGGATGCCCGGCAGCGGCTGTTCGCCGGGGTCGCGCACGCCATTGCCGTTGGCATCGTCGAACACCGCCCCCTCCACGCAGGACGCGGCCGCGGTCAGCGGCGCACAGGCCAGCAGCAGGCCGGCGAACAGGTAATGGCGCATGCAAGCCTCGTCAGGCGAACGGACAGGCCGGCATTATCGCGCCGTCATGCGCCGCGCGCATGGCGCCAGGCCGCCCGGGCGCTCCGCCGCGGCGGCCGCATCACTCAGCGCGCCGCCTTCTCCGCCGCCTTGGCGTGGCGCTGCGCCAGCACCGCCACCGCGTCGTCCAGCGACAGCCCGCGCGCGCGCAGCAGCACGATCAGGTGGAACAGCAGGTCGGCCGACTCGCCCAACAACTCGTCGTCGTGCTGGACCACCCCGGCCAGCGCCGTCTCCACGCCTTCCTCGCCCACCTTCTGCGCGATGTGGCGGGTGCCCTTCTCAAACAGCTTGGTGGTATAGCTGTTGAGCGGGCGGTCGTGCTCGCGCTGCCGCACCAGCGCGTCCAGCGCGCCCAGGAACTGCCCCGGCGCATCGCCGAAGCAACTGCTGCTGCCGGTGTGGCAGGTGGGCCCGTGCGGGTGCGCCGTGACCAGCAGGGCATCGCCGTCGCAGTCGGTACGGATGGCCACCAGTTCCAGGTGGTGGCCCGAGGTCTCGCCCTTGGTCCACAGGCGCTGCCTGCTGCGGCTGAAAAAGGTGACCTTGCCGTCGCGCAGGGTCCGGTCCAGCGCGGCGCGGTCCATGTAGCCGAGCATCAGTACGCGCAGTGTGGCCGCGTCCTGCACGATGACCGGCAGCAGCCCGCCGACCTTGTCCCAGTCCAGCGCGGCCGGGTCGAACGGTTTCTCAATAGACATCGCGCACCTCGATCTGTTGTTCGCGCAGGAAGCGCTTGAGTTCCGGGATGGTGATGGCGCCGGAGTGGAACACGCTGGCGGCCAGGGCGCCATCGACGTCGGCCTGCTCGAACACGTCGGCGAAATGGCGCGGTGTCCCGGCGCCGCCGGAGGCGATCAACGGCACGCTGCACAGGGCGCGGGCCTGGCGCAGCTGGGCGATGTCGTAGCCCTTGCGCACACCATCGCTGTCCATGCAGTTGAGTACGATCTCGCCGGCGCCGCGCTGCTGCGCCTCACGCAGCCAGTCCAGGGTCAGCCGCGCCTCGTCGCGGGTCTGCGCCGGGTCGCCGGTATACGAGCGCACGCGCCACTGCCCATCGGCTTCGCGGATGGAATCGATGCCGACCACCACGCACTGCTGGCCGAACGCGCCGGCCAGTTCGCCAATCAGCGCCGGCCGCTCCAGCGCCGGGGTATTGATCGATATCTTGTCGGCACCGGCGTTGAGGATGCCGCGCGCGGTTTCCACGTCGCGGATGCCGCCGGCCACGCAGAACGGAATGTCGATCAGGCGCGCGACGCGCTCGATCCAGGCGCGGTCCACCGAGCGTCCCTCGGGGCTGGCGGAGATGTCGTAGAACACCAGTTCGTCGGCGCCCTGGTCGCGGTAGCGCAGCGCCAGCTCTGCGATGTCGCCCATGTCGACGTGGTCGCGGAAACGCACGCCCTTGACCACCCGGCCATCGCGCACGTCCAGGCAGGGGATGATGCGGCGGCTCAGCATGCCAGCGCCTCCTGCAGCCGCATCCGGCCCTCGAGCAGCGCTTTGCCCAGCACCGCGCCGGCACAGCCAGCGGCGCGGGCAGCGGCGACGTCATCTACATCGCGCACGCCGCCGGAGGCCTGCACCGCCACCCCGGGCAACAACCGCGACAGGTGGGCGTACAGCCCTAGGTTGGGGCCGGACAGCATGCCATCGCGGGCGATGTCGGTGCACAGCAGGTGCCGCATGCCGGCCTGTGCATAGCGCACGGCCAGTTCGTCCAGGGTCACGTCGGCGGTCTCGGTCCAGCCATGCACCGGCAGGCGCCACACGCCGTCATCGCCCTGCCGCGTGTCCAGCGCGATCGTCAGCCGCTCGGCGCCGAATTCCTGCAGCCAGGCCAGTACCCGCGCCGGCTCGCGTACCGCCAGCGAGCCGATCACCACGCGGCTGGCGCCCGCGTCGAGAATCCGCGCCACGTCGTCGCGGTCGCGCACGCCGCCGCCGGTCTGCACGTGCAAAGCGGTGCTCGTGGCGATGCGTGACAGCAATGGTGCCAGGGTGTAGCCACCGGCGCGGGCGGCATCCAGGTCGACCAGGTGCATCCATTGCGCGCCGGCGGCGGCGAAGGCCTGCGCGCGCGGCAACGGGTCGTCGCCATAGGTCGTCTGCTGCGCGTAGTCGCCCTGCAGCAGGCGCACCACCTGGCCGTCGCGGATGTCGAGTGCGGGATAGACGGTAAAGCTCATGGAAAATCGGTCTCGATGAAATTGCGCAGGATGCGCGCGCCCGGCCCGGCCGAACGCTCGGGATGGAACTGCGCGCCGCACAGGCGGCCGCGCTGCACCACCGCGGTGAACAGTCCACCGTGGTGGCACGCGGCCACGGTATCGGAGGTGACCGGTGCGGCGTAGCTGTGCACGAAATAGGCGCTGGCGCCGGGTGTCACGCCGTCCAGCAGCGGCGACTCGCGCAGCGCAAGCAGCTTGTTCCAGCCCATGTGCGGCACCCGCACGCCCACCGCCGGGTGCAGGCGCCGCACCACCCCGGGCAACAGCCCCAGGCAGTCCACCCCGCCCTCCTCGGACCCCTCGAACAGCAGCTGCATGCCCAGGCAGATGCCCAGCAGCGGCACCTGCAGGTCGCGCAGCGGCTGCACCAGCCCCTGCGCGTGCAGCCGGCGCATGCCCTCTGCCGCGGCACCGACGCCCGGCAGGATCACCCGCGAGGTGCCTGCAAGGTCGGAAGGCTCGCGCACCATGCGCACCGCCATGCCCAGCCGTTCCAGCGCATAACGCACCGAGCCGAGGTTGGCGCCGCCGGCGTCGATCAGCCCGACCGTGCTCACAACGCCCCCTTGGTCGAGGGCAGCTCGGTGCCTTCGCGGCGGATCGCCTGGCGCAGCGCGCGCGCCAGCGCCTTGAAGCAGGCTTCGACCTTGTGGTGGTCGTTGTCGCCTTCGACCTTGAGGTTGAGGTTCAGGCCGGCCGCATCGCACAGCGAGCGGAAGAAATGCGGTACCAGTTCGGTGGGCATGTCGCCCACCCGTTCGCGCCTGAACGCGCCGTCGAACACGAAATACGGGCGGCCGCTGAAATCCAGCGCGGCGCTGGCCAGGGTTTCGTCCATCGGCAGGGTGAAGCCGTAACGGCCGATGCCACGCTTGTCGCCCAGCGCCTCGCGCAGCGCCTGCCCCAGGGCCAGGCCGGTGTCCTCGATGGTGTGGTGCTCGTCGATATGCAGGTCGCCGCGTGCCTGCACCTCCAGGGCGAAACCGCCGTGGCGACCGATCTGGTCGAGCATGTGGTCGAAGAACGGCAGGCCGGTGTCGATCGTCGACGCCGCCACCCTGTCCAGATCGACGGCCACGCGGATCCGGGTTTCCTTGGTGTCGCGCTGCACGACGGCGCGGCGCGGCGCATCGGCCAGTTCATGGGCGATGCCGTCCCAGTCCCAGTCGCCGCCGAACTGCGGGGTGCGCAGCTGGAAGCCCCGGATCTTCATGTTGTCCGCGAACTGGATGTCGGTGGGCCGGTCGCCGACCATCGCCGAGCGCGCCCAGTCGATCGAGCGGTCCTGCAGGTAAGGCAGCATCATGCCGATGCCCGGCTTGCGGTTGGGGCTGTTGTCGGCCGGCCAGCTCGGGTCCACCAGTACGTCGCGGAACACGATGCCCTGGCTGGCGAAGATCTGCAGCATCAGGTCGTTGGGGCCGTCGAAGCTGGCCTGCGGGTAGCTGTCGCTGCCCAGCCCGTCCTGGTTGGAGACGATCACGAACTGGTAGCCGGCATCGCGCAGGCGCAGCATCGCCGGGATCACATTCCTGACGAAACGGATCTTCTCGTAGGCGTCGATCTGGAAATCGGCCGGCTCCTCGATCAAGGTGCCATCGCGGTCGACGAACAGGATGGGGGTCATGGTGCGGACTCCAGCGTGGCAAGCACGCCCAGTACGCGCGCGTTCTGTTCAGGGGTACCCAGGGTGATGCGCAGCGCGTCGTGCAGCTGCGGCGCGCCGCGCTGGTCGCGCACCACCACCCCGGCGACCAGCAACCGCTGGAACGCGGCTTCGGCATCGACCAGGCGCACCAGCAGGAAATTGGCGTCGGACGGGTACACCCGGCGCACGCCGGGCAGGCGTGCCAGCGCGGCGCCCAGGCGCTCGCGCTCGGCGCGTACCACGGCGATGCGTTCGCGCGTGCGCGCCAGCGCCGCGTCGGACAGCCCCTCCAAGGCCAGCGCCGTGCATGGCGCCGGTATCGGATAGGGCGCCTGGCAACGGCGCAGCACTGCGATCAGGCTGGCATCGGCGATCACGCAGCCGATCCGCGCGGCCGCCAGCGCATGCGCCTTGGACAGCGTGCGCAGCACGGCGATGTTGTCATGGCGCGGCAGCAGGCTTGCCGCCGAAGGCTCGTCGGCGAACTCGGCATAGGCCTCGTCGACCACCACCAGCGCCTGCCCGCGCAGGGCCACGGCCACCTGTTCGACCTGCGCCAGCGCGATGCTCCGGCCGCCGGGATTGGAGGGCGAACACAGGAACACCAGCCGCGCGTTGCCCTGCTTGGCGGTGGCGATGATGGCCTCGATGTCCGGCACCAGGCCGGCCTCGTCGTCGCGCAGCGGCACTTCCAGCGCCGGCGCGTTCTGCAGCCGCGCACTGACCGCGTACATGCCGAACACCGGTGGCGTATACAGCACGCCATCGCGGCCGGGCACGCACAGCGCGCGCACCAGCAGGTCGATGGCCTCGTCGCTGCCGCGCCCGACCAGCAACTGCTCGGACGTACAGCCATAGAGCGTGGCCAGGCGCTCGCGCAGCGCCTGCGGCTGCGGCTCCGGATAACGCCGGCACAGCCCGCCGGCATCGCCGGGGTTGGGCCACGCCGATTCGTTGGCATTGAGCCAGATCTCGCCCTCCAGCCGGGTGCTGCGCGCGGACGCATACCCGGCGAAGCCGCGCAGGTCCTCGCGCACCAGGTCGAGCACGCCGCTCATGGCGCCACCTCCAGCCGCAGCGCGACCGCGTTGGCGTGCGCGTCCAGCCCTTCGGCGCGGGCCATGACCAGCGCGCACGGGCCGATGCCGGCAATGCCCTGCGCGCTGGCGGCCTGCACGCTGATCTGGTTCTGGAAGCTGGCCACGCTGACCCCGCTGTAGGCGCGTGCGGCGCCGGCGGTGGGCAGCACGTGGTTGGTACCCGAGCAGTAATCGCCCAGCGCTTCGGGCGTGTAGTCGCCCAGGAACACCGAACCGGCCGCCTCGACCCGCTCCAGCCAGTCGCGCGGCTGGCGCAGCGCCAGGATCAGGTGCTCGGGCGCGTAGCGGTTGGAAATGGAGAACGCCTGTTCGATGGATGCGACCTGCAGCAGCAGTGAGGCCGCCAGCGCCTGGCGGGCGATGGCCTCGCGCGGCAGCCGCGCCACCTGCCGTTCCACTTCCCCGCGCACCGCGGCGATCAGCGCGGCGTCGTCACTGAGCAGCAGCACCTGCGAATCGGGGCCATGTTCGGCCTGCGACAGCAGGTCGGCGGCGACGAACGCCGGGTTGGCGCCGGCATCGGCGATCACCAGCACTTCCGAAGGCCCCGCCGGCATGTCGATGGCGGCGGCGCCAGCCTGCGCCACCTGCTGCTTGGCCTCGGTGACGTAGGCGTTGCCGGGGCCGAACAGCTTGTCGCAGGACGGCACGGTTGCGGTACCCCAGGCCATCGCCGCGATCGCCTGCGCGCCGCCGATCTTGTAGACCCGGTGCACGCCGGTCAGGCGCGCGGCCACCAGCACCGCCGGGTCGGCGGAGCCATCCCGGCGCGGCGGTGTGCACAGCACTACCTCGCGGCAACCGGCCAGTTTCGCCGGCACCCCCAGCATCAGCGCGGTCGACGGCAACGGCGCGCTGCCGGCCGGCACGTACAGGCCGACGCGGGCGATCGGCCGGATGACCTTGCCGCAGACCACGCCCGGTGCGGTTTCCACCGAGTACGGCTGGGCCATGCCCGCCCGGTGGTAGGTGTCGATGCGCGTGGCCGCCTGCTGCATGGCGATGCGCAGTTCCGCCGGCACCGCCAGCTCGGCGGCGGCGAACTCGGCCTCGCTCACCTCGAAGCGCTCCAGCGTCACCCCGTCCAGGCGCGCGGTGATGTCGCGCAGCGCGGCATCGCCGCCCTCGCGGACCTGCTCGATCAAGGCCGCGACGGCGGCGCGGGTCCGGGTGGCCACGGCCTGCGCCGGCCGGGTCAGCGCGCGCGCCTGGGCGTCGGCATCCAGTGCATTCCAGTCAAGGATGTTCATGCCAGCGACTTCTCCACCGCCAGCACCATCAGCCCCTGCGCACCGGCGCGCTCCAGTTCCTCCAGCCGCTGCCAGCTCAGCGCGCCGTTGCACATGGTCTGCAGGCGCACCGCGCCGCCATCGCCGGGCAGCCGCAGCAGCGGTTCGGCGTCGGGCAGCAGCCGCGCCAGCGCGTCCACGCGCTCCTCGGCGGCCGAGAACATCAGCAGTTTGCGGTCCTGCACCTTGCTCAGGCCGTCCAGGCGGCGCAGCAGCATCGCCATCAGCCCGGCGCGGGCGTCGTCCAGTTCACGCACCGGGCCGGCCAGCACCGCCTCGCTGTCCAGCAGCGTCTCCACCGGCGTGAGCTGGTTGGCCGCGAGCGTGGCGCCGCTGGACACCAGGTCGCAGATCAGGTCGGCGGTGCCCAGCCTGGGCGCGATCTCCACCGAGCCGGACAGCTCCACCACCTGCGCGTCCACGCCCTTGTCCCGCAACCAGGCGGCCAGGATGGCCGGGTAACTGGTGGCGATGCGCTTGCCGGACAACTGCGCCACGCCCTGCCACTCCCAGTCGTCGGGCACGGCGATCATCAGCCGGCACTGGCCGAAGCCCAGGCCGCGCAATGGCTGGTAGGCATCGGCCAGGCCCAGCTGGCGGCGCGCCTTGGCCTGCTCGTCCAGTTCATTCAGTCCGACCACGCCCAGGTCGCAGACGCCGTCTGCGATCAGTCCGGGGATATCGTCGTCGCGCACCAGCAGCAGGTCCACCGGCAGCGATTCGCCAAAGCAGAACAGCTTGTCGCGGCTCTGCCGCCAGCTCAGCCCGCAGGCGGCCAGCAGGCTGCGCGCCGGGTCGGCCAGGCGCCCGCTCTTCTGGATGGCGATGCGCAGCCGGTCGCGGGCCGGCGCGGAGGAGGAAGCACTCATGGGTCTTGTCTCAGTTGGATTCGGCTTTGCGCGCGGACAGGCGCTCGATGGCGACGGCATACCCGCCGGCGCCATGCTCGAGCGAGCGCGCGACCCGGCCGATGGTGGTCACGCTCACCCCGGTCAGGTCGTAGATCTCGCGATACGGCACGCCCTTGCGCAGCAACGGCACCACCCGCCAGCGGTCGGCCATCGCCTCCAGCTCGGCCGGCGTACACAGGTCGCGCAGGAACGCCTGCACGTCCTGCGGCCGTTCCAGTGCGGCGAACGCGCGCGCCAGCGCCCTGAGGGAAGCGTCGGAAGCCTTTTCGCGGTCGGAGTCGGGGCGCGGTTTCATACGTACCAATGTAATAGCGTGCTAGTACATTAGTCCAAAAAAGGGCGCCGGGTCAAACGCCGGCGCCCCCTGGAAAGCAGAAGGCCCCGCGATGCGGGGCCTTCGGTTCAGCTTGCGCGGCGCTCAGCGCGCCATCGCCCGGGTCTGCTCCAGCTCCACCTGCAGCGTGGACGCCAGCTCGTCGCGGGCGACTTCGAACTGCTGTTCGCGCAACAAATCCTTGACCGCGACCACGCCGCGCGCCAGCTCGTCGTCGCCGGCCAGCACCACGAAGCGGATGCCGGCCTTGGCCGCGTACTGGAACTGCTTGCCGATCTTCTTCGGCTCCATCTGCACTTCGGTATTGATGCCGCCGGCGCGCAGGCGGCGGGCGATGTCCAGCGACTGCGGCATCGCCGCCTCGTCCATCAGCGCCACCATGGCCTGCACGCTGCTCTCGGCGATGCCTTCGATCAAACCGGCCTCGCGCAGCTGCCAGAACAGCCGGGTCAGGCCGATGGAAATGCCCACGCCCGGCAGCCGGCTCTTGGTGTAGTGGCTGGCCAGGTCCTCGTAGCGGCCACCCGAGCAGATCGAGCCGATCTGCGGGTGCTCCAGCAGCGTGGTCTCGTAGACGGTACCGGTGTAGTAATCCAGCCCGCGGGCGATGGAGAAATTCAGGCAGTAGGCGTCCTCCGGCACGCCCAGCGCCCGCACCAGTTCCAGCACCTCGCGCAGTTCGGCGGCGCCGCTGCGCAGCGATTCGCTGGCGGCGGCACCGGCCTCGGCCAGCACCGCGTCGATCCGGGCCAACGCGTCGGCATGCGACTGCGAGCGCACCTCGACGAAGGCGAGGATGCGCTCCACCGCGGCCGTCGGCAGGCCGAAATCCGGGCCGACCAGGGTGTCGCGCACGTAATCGGCGCCACGCTTGTCGAGCTTGTCGACCTCGCGCAGCACCAGCGCCTGCTGCTGCGGGTCGGACACGCCCTGGGCCTCGAAGAAGCCGCGCATCAGCTTGCGGTTGTTCAGCTGTACCGCGAAGCGGCCGATGCGCAGCTCGGAGAACACCGCATGGATCACCGCCAGCACCTCGGCGTCGTAGCGGATGCTCAGCGTGTCCTTGCCGATCACGTCCACGTCGCACTGGTAGAACTCGCGGAACCGGCCGCGCTGGGCGCGCTCGCCACGGTAGACCCGCTGCATCTGGTAGCGGCGGAACGGGAAGGTCAACTCGTGCTCGTGCTCGGCCACGTAGCGCGCCAGCGGCACGGTCAGGTCGAAGCGCAGCGCCATCTCCGGCAGGCCCTTGTCGGCCGACCCGGCGGCGTTGGCCAGGGCCCCGGTGGACTGCACGAAATAGACCTGGCGCTCGGTCTCGCCGCCGGACTTGGTCAGCAGCACGTCGGACAGTTCGAACACCGGGGTCTCCACCGGCAGGAACCCGAAGCGCTCGTAGTTGCGGCGGATGACGTCCAGCATGCGCTGGAACGCAATCTGCTCGCGCGGCAGCAATTCCATGATGCCGGGCGGGGTACGGGGCTTGATCACGGGCGAAACTCCTGCAAACAGTGGGGGTGAGCGGACGCCAATTCTAGCGCCACGCCGCCCGCGCCGACCGCATGAAGTATCATGCGCCCACCTCCCCCGCTGCGACGCCATGACCCGGTCCGTCCCCGGTTCCGAGCCAAACTCCGTACCGCCCCCCGTTTCCGATGGAAGCGGCGCGCGCGAGTGCCTGCACTGCTCGGTGCGGCACCTGTCGGTGTGCTCGGCACTGTCCTGCGACGAGGTGCGGGCACTGGAGCAGATCACCACCTCCATGCCGGTGCCGATGGGGGCCACCCTGGCCCGCAGTGGCGAGCCGCGCGCGCATGTGTTCACGGTGACCGAGGGCGCGCTGCGGCTGGTGCGCACGCTGGCCGATGGCCGCCGCCAGGTCAACGGCTTCGTGCTGCCCGGCGACTACGTCGGCCTGAGCGGCAGCGACCACCACCGCTACGACATCGAGGCCATCGCCGACAGCCGGGTATGCCGGGTGCCGACCACGCAGATGCGCGACCTGCGCCAGCGCTACCCGCACCTGGAGCGCAAGCTGCTGCAACGCGCCTGCCAGGAACTGGATGCCGCGCAGGACAATGCCTTGGCGCTGGCGCGGCTGCAGCCGCCGGAACGGCTGGCCGACTTCCTGCTGCGACTGGCCGCGCGCGAGGCCGCGCTGGGCCAGGTCGGCAACCGCGTGGCGCTGCCGATGGGCCGCGGCGACATCGCCGACCACCTGGGCCTGACCATGGAAACGGTCAGCCGCACCTTCACCAAGCTGCGCCAGCAGGGGCTGATCGCCCTGCCGCAGCTGAACGTGGTCGAGATCCTCGATTTCACCGGCCTGCAGACGCTGGCCAACGACGACCTGGGCTGAGCCCGGACGGCGTTTGACGTCCCCCGCCCCGGCCCTGCAAGCTGGGCGCGACCGCCGCGCCACCGCCGGCGGCTGACCCGGGAGGCCTCATGTCGCGCCCTATCGCCACACTGCTCTCGATCGCCATCGGCATTGGTTTCATGCTGCTGGTCCTCAACGCCTGGCCGGCCATCGCCGCCCATAACACGCTCCCCACCCGGCTCGCACAGGCCGGGCTGTCCGGCAACGCGTGGTACGCCGCATTGACCGTGCAGGACTTCGTGCTCAACGTACTGCTCGCGCTGCCCGCGGCGTGGCTGCTGCGGCGACTGGGCCGCGAGCGGCTGCGCTTTCATTGCGCGCTGGCGACGCTGACGTTCGCCACCGCATTCACGGCGGCGGCCGGGCTGCCGGTGTTCGCGGCCGGGGGCTTCGTCATCGCCGGCTGGCTGCTGATGCTGGCTGCGCTGCCGGTGGCGACCTGGCTGCTGGGCCTGTCGGGGCGCAACCGGCACCGTCCGGCCGGCCGCCTGCCGCGTCCGCGCGCCGCCTGAGGCCACGGGCCAGCCTGGCGCCATTTTCGCCACACCGGGGCCAACGCCCGCCGCCGCTGGCGCGGCGGGCACTTGTCCACAGGCTTTCCTCGCCACGCTCCACATCCGCTGTGGACAACGCGACGACCGCACGCATCAGCGCAGCAGCGCGTCGCGCAGCGCGGCGTACTCCGGCGCGCAGGGCTCGGCCTGGGCCGGGCGCCGCAGCAGTTCGGCCAGTGCCGGCGGCACCGCCACCTCGCGGCCGATCAGCGGCTCGACCACGGCCTCGAACTTGGCCGGATGCGCCGTCGCCACCACCGCCCAGTGCTCGTGCGCGGCAGCCTCGCCGCTGGCGCGCAGCTGCTCCAGCACCCGCACCGCGGTAGCGGTATGCGGGCACAGCACCTCGCCATGCCGCTGGTGGCGCGTGGCGATGGTGTCGGCGATGGCGTCGTCATCGACCGCGCGCGCGACGAACTGGGCACGCAGCACGGCGTCGTCGCCGGCATGCAGCCAGCGCAGCCGCTCGAAGTTGCTGGGCGCGCCGACATCCATGGCGTTGGCCAGCGTGGCCACGCTGGTACGGGCCTGGTAAGCGGCACCGGCGAAGTAGTCCGGCAGCACGCGGTTGGCGTTGGTGGCCAGCACGATGCGGCCCAACGGCACGCCCAGCGCACGCGCCATGACCGCGGCCATGGCGTTGCCGAGGTTGCCGGTGGGGACGACGACGTTCAGCAGCGTGTCCTGTGCGGCCTGGTGGGCCAGCGCCGCGTGGGCGTAGTACGCCATCTGCGGCAGCAGGCGGCCGAGGCTGATGCTGTTGGCCGAGCTCAATGGCACCCGCGCCTGCAGCTCGGGGTCGTTCAACGCCTGCTTGACCATGGCCTGGCAATCGTCGAACGCGCCGGCCACGCGCAGCGCGCGGATGTTGCCGCCCAGGCAGCCCAACTGGTGCGCCTGGCGCGGCGACACCCGTCCGTCCGGGTACAGCACCACCACCTCCAGCCCGGGCTGCCCATGGAACGCGGCGGCGACGGCCGCGCCGGTGTCGCCGGAGGTCGCGACCACGATGGTCAACGGGCGCTCGTGGCCGGCACGCAGCCGCGCCAGGCTGGCGGCCAGGAAACGCGCGCCGAAGTCCTTGAACGCGGCCGTGGGCCCGTGGAACAGCTCGAGCACGTGATCGTTGCGGGTGGCCAGGCGGCGCAATGGCGCGGGGAAATCGAAGGCCTCGGCGCAGATCCGCGGCAGCTCCGCTTCCAGCGCGTCGCCGGCGAAGAACGGCTGCAGCAGCGTGGATGCGGTATCGGCCAGCGAAGCGCCCGCCTGCAGGGAGCGCGCCGCCGGCATCTGCTGCGGCACGTAAAGCCCGCCATCGGGCGCCAGTCCGGCGGCAATGGCCTGGCTGAGCGTGGCGGCGGGCGCGTTGTTGCGGGTGGAGATGAAGTGCATGGGAAAAGGATTCCGTGAAGGCGCCCCCACGCGGGAGGGCGGGAGTTCAAAGCAGGCGCGCGCCGGGGCTGTGCAGCGGCGTCACCCAGCTCTGGCTGTCGAAGCCGGCAGCGGCGAAAGCGGCCTGCACCGCCGGTGCGGCCGCCTGCGCGGCATCGGCGCTCTCGAACCACGCGAATACGCTGGGGCCGGCGCCGGAAATGCTGGCGCCCATGGCGCCGGCCGCCAGTGCCGCCTGCTGGGC
Source organism: Stenotrophomonas sp. Y6 (assembly GCF_022436665.1). Taxonomy (NCBI): domain Bacteria; kingdom Pseudomonadati; phylum Pseudomonadota; class Gammaproteobacteria; order Lysobacterales; family Lysobacteraceae; genus Stenotrophomonas; species Stenotrophomonas sp. Y6. Next base: position 421,881 of record NZ_JAKUKB010000003.1, on the reverse strand, counting down.
GGCGCCGAAGCCGGCGATCAGCGGGGCACGGCGCGGCTCCACCAGCACGTCGCGCAGGCCGGCGCGGACCAGTCCGGCGTCGCCGGCATGGCAACCGGCCAACACCAGCGCCAGGTTGGTGCTCTGCGCGACGAATTCGCCGAGCGCATAGCTTCCCTGCAGCGCCGCGCGCGCGCGCCGGGTTTCCAGCTGCGCGTCCGGATGCACCAGCAGGCTGTGCCAGTGCGCCGGCACCGGCACCGGCACCAGCCGCTCCAGGGTGGACAGCACCAGTCCGCCCAGGAACATCGGCCCGAGGTTGTCGCCATGGCGGCTGCCACTGGCCACGGCCTCGCCGTCGAGCGCATGCAGGTACAGCTGGTCCCGGCCCAACGGCGCATCCAGCAGCGCATTGGCCGCGACCAGCGCGGCCACGCACGAGGCCGCCGAGCCGCCCATGCCGGAACTGAGCGGAATGCCCTTGTCGATCTCGATCTCGAACCCGAACGGCAGCGCCAGTGCCTGCCGCAGCGCGATCAGCGCCGCGCCGGCGGTGTTGGCCGCCGCCTGTCTGGGCAGGTCCACGGCGGTGCCGCGGATCGCCGCGATGCGGACCTCCGGGGCGTCGATGCGGCGCACCGTCACCGTATCGCCGACACCGGCCACGGCATAGCCGAGCAGGTCGAACCCGACCGCCACGTTCGCCACCGAGGCCGGGGCGAAGGCGCGCGCCTCGTCCCGGCCGGCGGCGGACTGCATTGCCTGCCTGCTCACAGTCGCGCCCCCTCCCCCGCAGCCACCCGCAGCACGTCGGCGAACACCCCGGCGGCCGTCACTTCCGGGCCAGCGCCCGGCCCCTGCACCACCAGCGGATTGTCACAGTAGCGGCGGGTGCGGAACTGCACCACGTTGTCGGTCAGGCGCAGATTGGCGAAGGCATGATCGCCGGGCAGTTCGACCAGGCCGACCGTGGGCCGCTGCCCGGGCTCGAAACGCGCGACATAGCGCAACACATTGCCGCGCCCGCGGGCGTCGGCCAGGCGCTGGTCGAAGCCGGCATCGACCTCGTGCAGGCGCGCCATGAAGGCTTCCACGCCGCCCTGCTGCAGGTCCGCGGGCACCAGGCCCTCCACCGCCACGTCCTCCAGGCTGAGCGCGTGCCCAGCCTCGCGCGCCAGGATCACCAGCTTGCGCGCCACGTCCACCCCGGACAGGTCGTCGCGCGGATCCGGCTCGGTGTAGCCCATCGCCCGCGCCTGCGCGACCAGCTGCGAGAACGGCACGCTGCCGTCGTATTTGTTGAACAGCCAGGCCAGGGTGCCGGAGAAGATGCCGGCGATCGCCGTCACCTCGTCGCCGGTATCGACCAGGTCGCGCAGGGTGGTGATGACCGGCAACCCGGCCCCCACGGTCGCCTCGTAACGGAAACGCGCGCCGGTGGCGGTGGTCGCCTCGCGGATCGCCTGGTAGCGCGCCAGCGGGCCGGAACCGGCCTGCTTGTTGGGCGTGACCACGTGGATGCCGGCGGCCAGCCAGCCGGCATAGCGGTCGGCCACGTCCGCGCTGCCGCTGCAGTCGATGACCAGGGTGTGCGGCAGGCGCGCGGACAGCAGGTGCTCGGTGAAGCGGTCCAGGTCGGCCGGCTCGGCGCTGGCCTCGAACGCGGCCTTCCAGTCGCCCTGCACGCCGCGTGCGTCCAGCAGCATGCGGTTGCGCGACAGCACCGCGCGCAGGCGCAGGTCAAGCTTTGCCCGCGCCAGCAACTGCGGCTGCGCCAGGTGCAGCTGCTGCAGCAGCGCAGCGCCGACGTTGCCCGGGCCGATCACCCCGACCGAGAAGGTCTGCGGCGACAACCAGAATCCGGCATGCGCGGCGCGCAGCGCCTTGGTCGCGTCGCCGGCATCGATGGCCACGGAGATATTGCGCTCCGACGAGCCCTGGGCGATGGCCAGGATGTTGACCTGCGCCCGCCCCAGCGCCTCGAACAGGCGCGCAGCCACGCCCGGCTGGCCGGCCATGCCGTCGCCCACCGCGGCCAGCACGCTCACGCCCTCGGTCAGCTGCACCCGCTGCACCTGGCCGGCGGCCAGTTCGTGCGAGAACGCCTGCACCAGCGCATCGCGGGCGCGCGCCGCCTCGGCCTGGCGCACCACGCAGCAGATCGAATGCTCGGACGAGCCCTGCGAGATCATCACCACCGACACATGCGCGTTGCGCAGCGCCGCGAACACGCGCTCGGCGGTGCCCGGCACGCCGATCAGGCCGGTGCCCTCGACGTTCAGCACCGCCAGCTCGGGGCTGAGCGTCAGCCCCTTGATCGGCCCCCTGCCGGCGCTGACCGCGGTGATGCGGGTACCCGGATGCTCGGGGTGGAACGTGTTGCGGATGATGATCGGCAGGCCGCGCTCGATCGCCGGGGACATGGTCTGCGGGTGTACCACCTTGGCGCCGAAATAGGCCAGCTCGCAGGCCTCGTCGTAGCTCAGCGCCTCCAGCTGCACGGCCTCGGGCACCACCCGCGGGTCGGCCGACAGGACGCCGTCCACATCGGTCCAGATGTGCAGCTCGTCGGCGGCGAACAGCGCGGCGAAGATCGCCCCGGAAAAATCGCTGCCGTTGCGGCCAAGCGTGGTGATGTTGCCCCGGCGGTCGCGGGCGACGAAGCCGGTGACCACCAGCCGCCGCGCCGGGTGCGCGTCGCGCCACAGCGCCAGCTTGGCGGCACTGGCCTTCCAGTCCACGTCGACCCCGAGCTCGCCGTGGTCGACCACCAGCACCTCGCGCGCGTCCAGCACGTCGGCGTCTTCGCCCAGCGCCTGCAGGTGATGGCCGAGCAGGTGTGCCGAGAACACCTCGCCCAGGCCCTGCACGCGGTCCAGCACTTCCCGGGGCAGCTCCCCGATCACCGCCAACGCGGCCAGGATCTCGCGCAGGCGGTTGAAGCGCGCGTCCAGCCACTCGATGGTCGGCCCGGCGTTCTCGGCCAGCAGCGACACCGCCGCGGCACGGTGGCGGGCGCGCAGCTCATGCCAGCGCTCGTCCCAGCCGGCGTCGGCGGCCGCTGCCGACCGCGCCAGGTCGATCAGTGCGTCGGTCACTCCCTTCATCGCCGACACCACGGCGACCTGCAGGTCCTCGTCGCGCGCCAGCAGCAGCCGCGCCACATGGCGGTAGCGGTCGGCGTCGGCCACCGAGGTGCCGCCGAATTTATGGACCACGCTGCGGACGACAGCGTCGGTGGCGGGAGCGGAAGCGGGGAGCGGAGCGGCAACTGACGACATCGGATGGACCTCGGCTGGAGGCCCCGACACGCATCAGGATGGGAGCCCCCGCATCCTGATCCGGGTGCGGGGCCGTGGTTTTCGGAAATTACGCGAAGACGACGGGCCGCACCGGGCGAGTGGTGACGGTAATGGTGGTGGTGGTAATGGACAGGCCGCCGCGATCGCCCGGCAGCGCGCCTGCGGGCGGCGGGTCGATGGCGACGAAGGGCGACGGCATGTGCATGCGACCAAGAGGACACCAGCGATGAATGCGCTGTCAAGTGCTGCGATGCAAAACACCACTTGCAAGGATCGTCGGCGAACACGCATGCATCGGTTGCAAATGTCATCAACGCCGATCATCGGCCATCAGGCCTGCAAGCACCGGCAAAAGCCGCACCCGGACACCGGAGTGGCCGCAGGGCCCTGCCCTGCGACGGGTGCACGGCTGCGCCCGGGTGGCGCCCCCGCCGGCACGGCACCCGCCGGATCTGCGCGGAACGCGCACCTGCGCCCGGGTCGTGGCGCCGTCAGTGCTGTGCCAGCGCCTCGGCCGCGGGCCGGTGCGCGGCCGCGGCCAGCACCACGCCGGCCAGGAGGCAGCCGGCCGCCAGCAGCTCCAGCGGCAACGGCCAGCGCTGCTGCCAGAGAAAGCCGTAAAGCAGGCCGAACAGCGTCTCGAACACGATCATCTGCCCGCCCAGGCTGAGCGGCAGCGCACGACTGGCGCGGTTCCAGCAGGCATTGCCAAGGATCGAGGCCAGCACCGCCACCGCCGCGGCAACCAGCCAGAACAGGCCCCACTCGGCGGCCGGACGGCCCTGCCCGCCCCCGGCGAATGCCAGCGGCGCCACCAGCAGGGCCAACGCGCCGGTGGCCACACCGGTCAACAACGACCAGTCATGCCCGGACACCTCCGGGCAGCGTGCCAGCCAGCGCGCATTGCCGACCGAATACACCGTCCACGACAGCAGCGCGCCCACCGCGCACAGCAGGCCGACCAGGCGCCGCCCGGTACTGGCATGCACGTGCGAGGACGCCATCGCCGCCCAGCCCATCAGCACCACCCCGGCCACGCACAGCGCCAGCGCCGGGGCCAGCTTCGACAGTGGCACCGCGCCCGGTTCGCGCGCGGCGGTGACCGCCACCAGCACCGGCACCATGCCCACGATCAGCGATGCCGCCGCGCCACCGCTCCACTGCACCGAAACCGACAGCAACACGTAATACAGCAGGTTGCCCAGCAGGCTGAGCCAGGCCAGCGCGGTCCATTCGGTACGCCCGATGCGCGAACGCAGGGCCGGCCAGCGCGGCACCAGCAACAGCAGCGCCAGGGCGCCGTAGACCAGGTAGCGCGCGGCCGCGAGCTGCAGCGGCGCGAACCCGGACAGCACCGCCGGGGCCAGGAACACCACGCCCCACAGCGCCCCGGAAGCCACGCCGTTGGCGATCCCGACACTCATCGAACGATTCACGCCTGCCGCACCCTTGCCCTGGAGAACGGCGCGCAGTGTAGGCACCGCGGCGGGCCGCGTCTTGACCCGGACTACTGCCGGGCCCGCCATTGCCGTGGCGTGCGCCCGCTCTCGCGACGCAGCGCACGGGTGAACGCACTGTGCTCCGAATAGCCGGCGCGCTGGGCGATGTCGCTGATGCTGGCGTCGCTGCACAGCAGTTGCCGCCTGGCCCAGCGCAGCCGCGCGGCGCTGACCCAGGCCAGTGGCGGCAGCCCGAACTCGCGCACGAACAGCGCGTGCAGGCGGCTGCAACCGACCCCGGCCAGGGCCGCCATGCGCGCCACCGACCAGTCCAGCCCCGGCGCGGCCACCACCGCGCCGCACACGCCCTGCAACCGCGCGCCACTGCCGGCCGGGGCGAAATGCCGCAGCAGGTGCGGCAGCGGGTCGCCCAGGGCGCGGCTGCCAGGCAATCCCTGCAGGCGCTGGCGCATGCCCGCCGGCAGCGCCAGCCAGGGGCGGCGGTAAAGGTGTTCGAGCGTGTCGTCGTCGAGCACCCCTGGCGCACAATCGACGACCAGGCAGCAGTTGTCGCCGAGCACGTCCAGGTCGTGTGCCTGCCCGGGCGCGACGAAGGCGCCCAGCAAACGGTCCAGGTGGCCACCGGCGCCACCCACCTCGAACGGCAGCTCGCCGCGCACCGGCAACACCCACTGCGCATGGTCGTGGCATTCCAGCCCGGTGGGCCGGAGATAGCGACGCAGATGGGGGGTGCTGGCGCTGGCGGACATGCGGGCGGTCTGCGCAGGGAGCGCCGCGGGCATCGCGCGGCAGGCGGATCAATGGCGGCCCCGACACGATTCGAACGTGCGACCTGTCCCTTAGGAGGGGACCGCTCTATCCAGCTGAGCTACGGGGCCTGCGGACGCGTATTGTGGCATGCCGCCCCCGCATCCGGCATCCACCCGGGCCAAGAAGCGTGCGCGGCTCTGCTAAAATCGCCGTTCTGCACGCCGCACCCCACCGTTGCCAGCGGCTGCGCCCCCCAACGCAAAGCAATCAGGAGATTTCATGTCCTTCGAAATGCTCAAGGCGCTCGGCCTCGAGGCTTCCAACGCTGGCACCTACCTGGGCAATGGCCAGTGGTCAGCGGCCACCGGCGCGGGCGTGCTCTCGCCGCGCAACCCGACCACCGGTGAAGTCATCGCCCAGGTGCAGGCCACCACCGAAGCCGATTACGAGACCGTGATCGCCCGCGCGCAGGAAGCCTTCAAGGCGTGGCGCACCACCCCGGCCCCGCGCCGTGGCGAGGCCGTGCGCCTGTGCGGCGAGGCACTGCGCAGGCACAAGGACGCGCTGGGTTCGCTGGTCGCCCTGGAAATGGGCAAGTCCAAGCCGGAGGGCGACGGCGAAGTGCAGGAGATGATCGACATCGCCGACTTCGCGCTGGGCCAGAGCCGCATGCTGTACGGCTACACCATGCACTCCGAGCGCCCGGGCCACCGCATGTACGAGCAGTACCACCCGCTGGGCCTGGTCGGCATCATCTCGGCGTTCAATTTCCCGGTCGCGGTGTGGGCCTGGAACGCGTTCCTGGCCGCGATCTGCGGCGACGTCTGCATCTGGAAGCCGTCCAACAAGACCCCGCTGACCGCCATCGCCACGATGAGGATCTGCAACGAGGCGCTCAAGGAAGGCGGCTTCCCGGACATCTTCTTCCTGATCAACGATGCCGGCACCGCGCTGTCGGAGAAGCTGGTGGACGACAAGCGCGTGCCGCTGATCTCCTTCACCGGTTCCACCCAGATCGGGCGCATCGTCAATGAGCGCGTTGCCCATCGCCTGGGCCGTTGCCTGCTGGAACTGGGCGGCAACAACGCCATCATCCTGGACGAGACCGCCGACCTGAAGCTGGCCGTGCCGGGCATCGTGTTCGGCGCCGTCGGCACCGCCGGCCAGCGCTGCACCACCACCCGCCGCCTGATCGTGCACGAATCGATCTACGACAACGTGCTGGCCACCCTGGTCAAGGCGTACAAGCAGGTGGAAGGCAAGATCGGCGACCCGACCGACCCGGCCAACCTGATGGGCCCGCTGAACAGCCCCGAGGCCGTGCAGCAGTTCCTGGCCTCGATCGAGAAGGCCAAGGCCGCCGGCGGCACCGTGGAGACCGGCGGCACCGCCATCGACCGCCCGGGCAACTTCGTGCTGCCGGCGATCGTCACCGGCCTGAAGAACAGCGACCAGATCGTCCAGCACGAGACCTTCGCGCCGATCCTGTACGTGATGAAGTACACGACCCTGGACGAGGCCATCGACATGCAGAACGGCGTGCCGCAGGGCCTGTCCTCGTCGATCTTCACCACCAACCTGAAGTCGGCCGAGAAGTTCCTGTCCGCGGCCGGTAGCGACTGCGGCATCGCCAACGTCAACATCGGCACCTCCGGTGCCGAGATCGGTGGCGCGTTCGGCGGCGAGAAGGAAACCGGTGGTGGCCGCGAGTCCGGTTCTGACGCGTGGAAGGTCTACATGCGCCGCCAGACCAACACCATCAACTACTCCGACTCGCTGCCGCTGGCCCAGGGCATCAAGTTCGACCTGTAATGGCGTCGGCCTTCGCCTGCTGACGACGGCGCCGCGGCGGCATGGCCGCGGCGCCTGGTACTGCCGGTAGCCGAACCAGGCTGGTGCCGCGCCGGATCGGGGCGGCAGACGGCAGCACAAAGGCAACGGCGGGCCGCCCGCCGCCGCCTCCCTCTCCCACCGGGAGAGCGACCCCACCCCCCAGCAACGGAGTCCAACCATGAGCATTCCCGCACCACGACAGACCAGCAGCTATGCCGTGATCGCCCTGGTCGCCGGCATCCTCGGCTGGACCCTGCTGCCGCTCCTGGGCAGCCTCGGCGGCATCATCTTCGGCCACATGGCGCGCGGCGAGATCCGCCGCAGCAACGGCCAGCTCGACGGTGACGGCCTGGCCATCACCGGGCTGGTGCTGGGCTGGGCGTCGGTGGCGCTGTGGGTGATCGCCATCCTCGCCTTCATCCTGTTCTTCGGCGGTCTGGCCTGGCTGGCCACGCTGAACGCCTGAGGCAGGCGTGCAGCCGAACGATCCAACCGCGCGTTTCAGCAGCCGGGTGGCCGATTACGTCCGCTACCGCCCCGGCTACCCGCCGGCGCTGCTGGACTGGTTGCATCGCGACATCGGCGTCCCGGCCACCACCCCGGTCGCCGACATCGGTGCCGGCACCGGCATCTCCACCCGCCTGCTGCTCGACGCCGGCCACCCGGTAGTCGCGGTCGAACCCAATGCCGCGATGCGCGCGGCCGCCGAGCACTGGCTGACCGCCGATCATCCGCAGCTGACCTTCGTGGCCGGCACCGCCGAAGCGACCACGCTGGCCGACGCCAGCGTCGGCCTGGTCAGCGCCGCCCAGGCGTTCCACTGGTTCGACACCGGTGCGCTGCGGCCGGAATGGCGCCGCATCCTGCGTCCGGGCGGCATGGCGCTGGTGTACTGGAACTCGCGCCTGCTCGACGCCTCTCCCTTCCTGTCCGGTTATGAGCAGTTGCTGCTGGATTACGGCACCGACTACGACGCGGTGGCCGAACGCTACCCGGACGACGACGCCATGCGCGCGTGGTTCGGCCGCGGCCTGCGCGGCCAGCTGCAGCTGCCCAACACGCAGCACCTGGACTTCGACGGCCTGCGCGGCCGCCTGCTGTCCTCCTCTTATGCACCGCAGGCCGGCCATCCGCGCCACGAGCCGATGCTGCACGCCCTGCGCGCCCTGTTCGACACCCATGCGGTGGACGGACGGGTCGCCTTCGAATACCGAACCCGTGCCTTCGTCGGCACGCTGGACTGAACCCCATGTATCCGCTCGTACGCCCCTTCCTGTTCGCCTTCGACGCCGAGCGCGCCCATGGCCTGGCGCTGTCCGCGCTGGAGCTGGCGTGGCGCACCGGCACCACGCCGCTGCTCGCGGCGCGGCCGGCGCCGATGCCGACCACGGTGTTCGGCCTGGACTTCCCAAACCCGGTGGGGCTGGCCGCCGGCCTGGACAAGAACGGCGAGCATATCGACGCGCTGTTCGGCCTGGGCTTCGGCTTCGTCGAGATCGGCACCGTCACCCCGCGGCCGCAGGCAGGCAACCCGAAGCCGCGGCTGTTCCGGCTGCCGCAGCACGCAGCCATCATCAACCGCATGGGCTTCAACAATGCCGGCGTCGACGCACTGGTGCGCAACGTCGAGCGCAGCAGCCAGCGCACCGGGCCGCTGGGCATCAACATCGGCAAGAACAAGGACACCCCCAACGAGGACGCGCTGTCCGACTACCTGGTGTGCCTGGAGAAGGTGTACCCGCTGGCCGACTACGTCACCGTCAACATCTCCTCGCCCAACACCGCCGGCCTGCGCGAGCTGCAGGAAGAGCAGGCGCTGCGGCGGCTGGTCGGCGGCCTGCGCGACGCGCAGGAACGCCTGGCCTCCCAGCACGGCCGGCGCGTGCCGATGCTGGTCAAGGTGGCGCCGGACCTGAGCGACCGCGACATCGAAGCCGCCGCCCGGGTGCTGAGCGAACTGGAAGTGGACGGCGTGATCGCCACCAACACCACCATCGGCCGCGAAGGCGTGGAGCATGACCGGCGCGCGGCCGAGACCGGCGGCCTGTCCGGCGCGCCGCTGCTGGGGCAGTCCACCTTGGTGCTGCGCCGGCTGCGCGCGCGCCTGCCCGAGCGCATCCCGCTGATCGGCGTGGGCGGCATCCAGTCCGGCGCCGACGCGGTGGCCAAGATGTCCGCCGGCGCGACCCTGGTGCAGTGCTACAGCGGACTGATCTTCCGCGGCCCGGCACTGATCGGCGAGTGCGCCGATGCCATCCGCCGCCGCCGCGAGGCACCTTCCCGAGGCGCCGTCGCCCCGCTATGACAACCGCTGCACCCTGGTCGCTGACCACAGACGCCCCGCTGCGATCCCTCAATACCTTCCATGTCGCCGCCCGCGCGCCACGGCTGCTGCGCGTGCACGATACGGCCGCGCTGCCCGAGGCCCTGGCCGCGGTGGCGCCATCGCCGCTGCTGGTGCTGGGCAGTGGCAGCAACGTGCTGCTCGCCGCCGACCCGCAAGGCACCGTGCTGTGCTTCGACAACCGCGACATCGCGATCCTCGAGCACCGCGCCGACCATGCCGTGGTCCGCGCCGGGGCCGGCGTGGTCTGGCACGAACTGGTGATGTGGTCGCTGGCCGAAGGCCTGTCCGGGCTGGAGAACCTGGCGCTGATTCCCGGCACCGTCGGTGCAGCGCCGATCCAGAACATCGGCGCCTACGGCGCCCAGGTCGGCGAGTTCATCCAGTTGGTCGAGGCCTGGGACACCGTGCGGCACGAATGGGTGCAGCTGGACCAGGCGGCCTGCCGCTTCGGCTACCGCGACAGCCTGTTCAAGCACGAGGCCGACCGTTACCTGATCACCGCGGTGCAGTTCCGGCTGCCGCTGCTGCACGAACTGCGCCTGGACTACGCTGGCATCCGCGAAGAACTGCAGGCCATGGCCGTGGAACTGCCGGTGGCCGCCGACGTCGCCAACGCGGTCATCGCCATCCGCCGCCGCAAGCTGCCCGACCCGGACGTGCTCGGCAATGCCGGCAGCTTCTTCAAGAACCCGATCCTGCCGCGCGAGCAGGCCGAACTGCTCTCACACCAGCACCCGGCGCTGCCGGTGTTCCCGGGGGAGGACGAAGGCCAGCGCAAGCTGTCGGCGGCGTGGATGATCCAGGCCTGCGGCTGGAAGGGACGGCGCGAGGGCGATGCCGGCGTTTCGCCCGACCACGCACTGGTGCTGGTCAACCATGGCAACGCCAGTGGCGCCGAACTGCTGGCCTTCGCCCGCCGCATCTCCGCTTCGGTACTGGAGACTTTCGGCGTGCCGATCGAGCCCGAACCGCGGCTGGTCGGCGCGCGCTGGTGAACGCCGTCGCGGCCGCTCCCGGCCCTGCCCCGCTGCGCGCGGCGCTGCTGATGTTCGGCAGCGCCATGGCCTTCGGCCTGATGGCCATCGCCATCCGCCTGGCGACGGCCCACGTGCCCACCCAGGAAGTGGCGTTCTTCCGCAACGCCTTCGGCCTGCTCGCGCTGCTGCCGGTGCTGCTGCGCCCTGGCCACGCGCCGCTGCGCACCCGGCAACTGCCGCGCTACCTGCTGCGCAGCGCGATCGGCCTGGCGTCGATGCTGTGCGGCTTCTGGGCACTGGGCCACCTGCCGCTGTCGCAGGCGGTCTCGCTGTCCTATTCGACGCCGTTGTTCGTGACCATCGCCGCGGTACTGTGGCTGGGTGAAACCGTGCGCGTGCGCCGCTGGGCGGCGGTGATCGCCGGCTTCATCGGCGTGCTGGTGATCGTGCGGCCCGGCGCGCATGGCTTCCAGGCCGGCAGCCTGGTCGCGGTGTCGGCGGCCATGCTCAGCGCGCTGGTATCGATCCAGATCAAGCAGCTCACCCGCATCGACGGCCCGGATACGGTGGTGTTCTACACCTATGTGTTCTGGGTGCCGCTGTCGCTGCTGCCGGCGCTGTTCGTGTGGACCTGGCCGACCGGCATCGCCTGGCTGTGGCTGCTCGCCACCGGCATCCTCGGCACCATCGGGCAGTTGCTGTGGACGCGCGCGCTGCGGCTGGGCGAAGTCTCGGCACTGACCCCGATCAGCTTCACCCAGCTGCCGCTGGTGGTGCTGCTGGGCTGGCTGCTGTTCGGCGAAACCCTCGACCACTGGACCCTGCTCGGCGCGGCGATCATCCTCGCCGCCAACGCCTACATCGCCCACCGCGAAGCGGTGCTGGCGCGCCAACGGCGCAAGCTGGCGCCCTGAGCGGCCGCCCCGGAGGCGGCCCTGCGCACCAGGTTGGTACGCACTGCCATACAGGGCGGAGGCCAGGGCCTGCCGTTGGCCCCGGCTCACCCGTCCCGCGCACTACCCGGGACAGGCCCTCAACCGCGGATCACTCCCACTCGATCGTCGCCGGTGGCTTGCCGGAGATGTCGTAGACCACGCGCGAGACGCCGCGCAGTTCGTTGATGATGCGGTTGGACACGCGGCCGAGGAAGTCGTACGGCAGGTGCGCCCAGTGCGCGGTCATGAAGTCGATGGTTTCCACCGCGCGCAGCGCAATCACCCATTCGTAGGCGCGTGCATCGCCGACCACGCCGACCGACTTCACCGGCAGGAACACCGCGAACGCCTGCGAGGTCCTGTCGTACAGGTCGGCCGCACGCAGTTCCTCGATGAAGATCGCATCGGCCCTGGCCAGCAGCTCGGCATATTCGCGCTTCACCTCGCCGAGGATGCGCACGCCCAGGCCCGGGCCCGGGAACGGGTGGCGGTAGACCATGGCGCGCGGCAGGCCGAGCTCGACGCCGAGGCGGCGCACTTCGTCCTTGAACAGCTCGCGCAGCGGCTCGACCAGCTTGAGCTTCATGTCTTCCGGCAGGCCGCCCACGTTGTGGTGGCTCTTGATCACGTGCGCCTTGCCGGTCTTGCTGCCGGCCGACTCGATCACGTCGGGGTAGATCGTGCCCTGCGCCAGCCACTTGGCGTTCTTCAGCTTGGCCGACTCCTCGTCGAAGATCTCGACGAACAGGTTGCCGATGATCTTGCGCTTGGCTTCCGGGTCGCTGACCCCTTCGAGCGCCTTGAAATAGCGGTCGGCGGCGTTCACCCGCACCACCTTCACGCCCATGTTCTCGGCCATCATGCGCATGACCTGGTCGCCTTCCTGGAAGCGCAGCAGGCCGGTGTCGACGAACACGCAGGTCAGCTGCGCGCCGATGGCCTTGTGCAGCAGCGCGGCGACCACCGACGAATCGACGCCGCCGGACAGGCCGAGGATCACCTCGTCGCTGCCGACCTGCTCGCGCACGCGGGCGATCTGGTCGTCGATGATGTTGGCCGCGGTCCACAGCGTGGCGCAGCCGCAGATGTCGGTGACGAAACGCTTGAGCAGCGCCGAACCCTGCCTGGTGTGGGTCACTTCCGGGTGGAACTGCACGCCGTACCAGCGCTTTTCCTCGTTGGCCATCGCCGCCACCGGGATGCGGTCGGTCACCGCGGTGATGACGAAGCCCGGCGGCACGTGGGTGACGTGGTCGCCATGGCTCATCCACACGTCCAGGCGCGGTTCGCCGTTATGGTCGGACAGCCCGCCGAGCAGGCCGTCGTGGCCCAGCAGCTTCACTTCGGCATGGCCGAACTCGCGCTGGTCGGCGGCCTCGGTGCCACCGCCCAGCTGCTTGGCCATGGTCTGCAGGCCGTAGCAGATGCCCAGCAGCGGCAGGCCGCTGTCGAACACTTCCCGCGGCGCGGCTGGCGCGCCGTCCTGCGTGGTCGATTCCGGGCCACCGGACAGGATGATGCCCTTGGCGCCGAACGCGGCGATCTCGGCCGGATCGTGGTCCCAGGCCCAGATTTCGCAATACACGCCGAACTCGCGGATGCGACGCGCGATCAGCTGGGTGTACTGCGCGCCGAAATCGAGGATGAGGATCTTGTCGTTGTGGATGTTGGTCATGGGGCCTGGAACGATGAGTCGGAAAACGGGGGCGATGCGGATGCCGGCGGCGTATAGAGAAAGAGGAACGGGACAGCGGTCCTCGTTCCTCTTCGCTCGTTCCGCGTCAGGCGCGGTAGTTCGGCGGTTCCTTGGTGATCTGCACGTCGTGGACGTGGCTCTCGCGCTGGCCGGCGCCGCTGATCTTCACGAACTTCGGCTTGCTGCGCATCTCCTCGATGGTGCCGCAGCCCACGTAGCCCATGGTCGCGCGCAGGCCGCCGACCAGCTGGTGGATGATGCCGCCGACCGGGCCGCGGTACGGCACGCGGCCCTCGATGCCTTCCGGCACCAGCTTGTCGGCGGTGGCCGCATCCTGGAAATAACGGTCCTTGGAGCCTTTTTCCATCGCCGCCAGCGAACCCATGCCGCGGTAGCTCTTGTAGGAGCGGCCCTGGAACAGCTCGGTCTCGCCCGGCGATTCCTCGGTGCCGGCCAGCAGGCCGCCGATCATCACCGTCGACGCGCCGGCGGCCAGCGCCTTGCCGATGTCGCCGGAATAGCGGATGCCGCCGTCGGCGATCAGCGGGATGCGGTCCTGCAGTGCTTCGGCGACCAGATCGATCGCGGTGACCTGCGGCACGCCGACGCCGGCGACCACGCGCGTGGTGCAGATCGAGCCCGGGCCGATGCCGACCTTGACCGCGTCCGCACCGCAGTCCAGCAGCGCCAGCGCCGCCTCGCCGGTGCAGATGTTGCCGCCGACGACCTGTACCTGCGGGAAGTGCTTCTTGACCCAGCGCACGCGGTCCAGCACGCCCTGCGAGTGGCCGTGGGCGGTATCCACCACCAGCACGTCCACCCCGGCGGCGACCAGCGCCTCGACCCGGCGGTCGGTATCGCCACCGACGCCGACCGCGGCACCGACCAGCAGGCGCGTGGCCGCGTCCTTGGCCGCGTTGGGGTTGTCGGTCTTCTTCTGGATGTCCTTGACCGTGATCAGGCCGCGCAGTTCGAACGCGTCATTGACCACTAGCACCTTCTCGATGCGGTTCTTGTGCAGCAGCGACAGCACCTCGTCCGAGGCCGCGCCCTCCTTCACCGTGACCAGCCGGTCCTTCTTGGTCATGATGTGGCGGACCGGATCGTCCAGTTCGGTCTCGAAGCGCATGTCGCGGTGGGTGACGATGCCGGCCAGCAGGCCGTCGCTGCCCACCACCGGCACGCCGGAGATGTTGTGCGCGCGGGTCAGCGCCAGCACTTCGCGGATGCTGGTCTCCGGGCCGACCGTGATCGGGTCGCGGATCACCCCGGATTCGAATTTCTTGACCTTGGCCACTTCGGCCGCCTGCTGCTCCAGCGGCAGGTTCTTGTGGATGATGCCGATGCCGCCGAGCTGGGCCATGGCGATGGCCAGGCGCGCCTCGGTGACCGTATCCATGGCCGCCGAGACGATCGGCAGCCGCAGCCGAAGGTCGCGGGTCAGGCGCGTGCCGAGGTCGACATCCTTGGGCAGGATCGTGGAGTGGGCGGGGACGAGCGAGACGTCGTCGTAGGTCAGTGCTTCAGCCTGGATGCGCAGCATCGGCATACCCGAGATGTGGGGAAGCGCGTCATTTTACCCTTGTTCGGGCGCCGATGGCAGGGGGCCGGTGCGACGCAGTGTCGCGCCGGCACCGATGGTTCAGGGCCGCGGCCACGGCCGGCCTGCGCCCGCGCGGCAGGCACCGGTAAGAACCGGCAGGGCGGTGGCCGCCGCCGGTGGCCGTTCAGCCGGCCGCGTCGGCCGCCTCGATGGTGTTCTGCATGAGCGTGGCCACCGTCATCGGGCCGACGCCGCCCGGCACCGGGGTGATCCAGCTGGCGCGGCGCGACGCCGCTTCGAACCCGACGTCGCCGACCAGGCGGCCATCGTCCATGCGGTTGATGCCGACGTCGATCACCACCGCCCCGGGCTTGACCCACTCGCCCGGCACCAGTTGCGGGATGCCCACCGCCACCACCAGGATGTCGGCGTTGCGCACCGCCCGCTCCAGCTCCTCGCGCGGGGTGAACTTGTGGCAGCTGGTGACGGTGCAGCCGGCAATCAGCAGTTCCAGCCCCATCGGCCGGCCGACGTGGTTGCTGACCCCGACGATGGTGGCGTTGCGTCCGCGCACCGGCTGGTCGGTATGCGCCAGCAGGGTGATGATGCCGCGCGGCGTGCACGGGCGCAGGCCGAACTCGCGCAGCGCCAGGTGCCCCACGTTCTGCGGATGGAAGCCGTCCACGTCCTTGCGCGGGTCGATGCGCTGGATCAGCCGGTTGGCGTCGGCGATGCCCGGCAGCGGCAGCTGGATCAGGATGCCGTGGATCTTGGGGTCGGCGTTGAGCCGGTCGATCAGCTCCAGCAGCTGCGCCTCGGTCGTGCCCTCGGGCAGGTCATGGTCGAATGCCTCGATGCCGACCTTCTGCGCGGCACGACGCTTGTTGCGCACGTACACCGCCGAAGCCGGGTCGCCGCCGACCAGCACCACCGCCAGCCCCGGCCGCGAGCGCCCGGCCGCGATCCGCGCGTCCACGCGCAGCTTCAGGTCGTCGAGCAGTTCTTCGGCGATGCGGCGGCCATCGAGGATGCGGGCAGTGGCCGTGGAGGCGTCGGCAGGCAGGGTCATGGGCGTGGAGGCGGGAACGGGCCGGCTATTGTCCCCGATTCGGCGCGGCGCGACATCCCGCCGCGCGCCCGGCAGCCGCGATCAGCCGCGATGGGCGCAGAACGCGGCGTAGTCGATATAGCCGGGAAACGCGCGGCCCGGCGCGCAGACCGGGCAATCGGGATCCGGATGCACGCGGGTCTCGCGGAAGCGCATGCCCAGCGCATCGAAACGCAGCAGGCGCCCGGCCAGGGGCTGGCCGATCTCCAGCAGCAGCTTGAGCACTTCGGTGGCCTGGATCACCCCGGCCAGCCCCGGCAGCACGCCGAGCACCCCGGCCTGGGCGCAGTTGGGCGCGAATTCGGGCGGCGGCGGCTCCGGAAACAGGCAGCGGTAGCACGGCGCCTGCCCGCGCCGGCGGCCGGCATCGAACACCCCGACCTGGCCGTCGAACCGCTCGATCGCGGCGTACACCAGCGGCCGCGCGTGCTTGATGCAGGCGTCGTTGAGCAGGTAGCGCAGCGGGAAGTTGTCCGAACCGTCCAGCACCACGTCCACGCCCTCCATCAACGCGTCGACATTGGCCGACGTCACCCGCTGCGCGATCGCCTCCACCTCGATGTAAGGATTCAGCGCCAGCAGCCGCGCGCGCGCCGACTCCACCTTGGGGCTGCCGATGGCGGCATCGGCGTGGATGATCTGGCGCTGCAGGTTGCTGCGCTCGACCACGTCGTCGTCGACGATGCGCAGCCGCCCCACCCCGGCCGCGGCCAGGTAGAACGCGGCCGGCGCGCCCAGCCCACCGGCACCGACCACCAGCACGCGGGCGCGCTGCAGGCGCCGCTGCCCGGCCTCGCCCACCTGCGGCAGCAGCAGGTGCCGCGAATAGCGGTCGTAGAAGTCGCGTTCGCCCGCGTCGAGCAGCGGCTGCACCAGCGGCAGGCCCGCCGCCCGCCACGCGAGCGTTCCGCCGGCAACCGACGCCAGGTGCGTGTAGCCGGCCGTCTGCAAGGCCACCGCCGCATCCAGCGAACGCCTGCCACTCTGGCAGATCAGGATGATCTCCTGTTGCGGCGACGGCAGGGCGCTGGCGGGCGCGGCCAGCAGGTCGCCAGCGGCAACCCCGCGCGCGCCTTCGGCCATGCCGCCGGCGCGTTCGTGCGCTTCGCGCACGTCGATCATCACCGCGCCGGCCAGCTGCCGGGCACGGGCCTGTTGCGGGGTCAGCTCGCGGATGCTCATGGCGGGATTATCGGCCATGGCTCCGGCGCGCGCCGGGATTCATCCCGCCATCGGCAGGGCACAAACGAAAAGGGCGGTCCTGCGGCCGCCCCTGCGTGATCACTTCCTGCCTTTGACGTGCTTCATCAGCCGCCGCTTGGCCTTGACCTGGCGCTCGGTCAGCACGTTCTTCTTGCCCTCGTAAGGGTTGGCGCCCTCGCGGAACAGGAACGTCACCGGCGTGCCCACCAGCTTGAAACGCTTGCGGAAGAAGTTCTCCAGGTAGCGTTTGTACGAGTCCGGCAGCTCCTTCAGGCGCGTGCCGTGCACGATGAAGGTCGGCGGGTTGGTGCCGCCCGGGTGCACGTAGCGCAGCTTGGAGACATGGCCGCGGATGCTCGGCGGCGGGTTGCTCTCGTAGGCGATTTCCAGCGCCTTGTTCACTTCGCTGGTGCTGAATTCGTGGGTGGCCGAGGCGTGCGCGCGGTGCACCGCGCGGAACAGCTCGCGCAGGCCCGAACCGTGCTTGGCGGAGATCCGCACCACCTCGGCCCAGGGCACGAAGCCGAGCTTGAGCGAGAGCAGGGTTTCGGCCTGTTCGCGCTGGTAGTCGGTCAGCCCGTCCCACTTGTTGATCGCGATCACCAGCGCGCGCCCGGCATCGAGCACCGCGCCCAGCACGCTGGCGTCCTGGTCGGTGACGCCTTCGCTGGCATCGAGCATCAGCACCGCGACCTGGCACTCCTCGATCGAGCGCAGGGTCTTGACCACCGAGAACTTCTCGACCACTTCGTCCACGCGCGATTTGCGGCGCAGGCCGGCGGTATCGATCAGCCGGTACAGGCGGCCGTCGCGCTCGAGATCCACGGAAATCGAATCGCGGGTGGTGCCGGGCACGTCGGAGGCGATCATGCGCTCCTCGCCCAGCAGGCGGTTCACCAACGTCGATTTGCCGACATTGGGACGGCCGACGAAGGCGATGCGGACCCGTGCCGGGTCGTCGTCCAGGGTCTCGGTCGTGCCCTCTTCGGGCAGGCGCCCGACGATCTCCTCGAGCAGGTCGTCCAGGCCCTGGCGGTGCGCGGCCGAGACCGTGAGCATCTCGCCGAAGCCATAGCGGGCGAATTCCGAGCGCACGTCCTGCTCGTCGGTGCCGTCGATCTTGTTGATCAGCAGCAGCGTGGGCCGCGACAGCTTGCGCAGCCACGCCAGGATCTCGTCATCCAGCGCCGAGGTGCCATCGCGGGCATCGACCACGAACAGGATCAGGTCCGCCTCGGCGGCGGCGGCGCGCGCCTGCCGCGCGGTGGCGCCGGCCAGGCCCTCCTCTTCCTCGGCGATGCCGCCGGTGTCGACGATCAGGAACGGGTTGTCTTCGTCGAGCCGGCACACGCCGTAGTTGCGGTCGCGGGTGACGCCGGGCTGGTCGTGGACCAAGGCGTCACGCGTGCGCGTCAGGGCATTGAAGATGGTCGACTTGCCGACATTCGGCCGTCCAACCAGGGCGACCAAAGGCAGCATCGCTTGGACTCCTTAGTTCGCCAACCGCCAGGCGGTCAGCTTGCCGTCCACGTTCTGCACCAGCAGCACGCCTTCGGCGACGATGGGTTGCGCGACCACGGGGTCGCCCCCGCTCTTTTCACGGGCCGCCAGGGCGCCATCGCCCATCTGCAGCCAGTGCAGGTATCCCTTGTAATCGGCGACCACGACGTAATCGCCCTGGATCGCCGGGCCGGTCACCGAGCGCCGCGCCAGCGCCTGCTGCGACCACATCGCCGCGCCCGAGGTCTTGTCCAGGCCGTAGACCGTACCCTTGCCGTCGGTGACCACCACGTGGCCGGAGGAGACGGCCAGGCCGCCACCGCCGCCATGGTCGCGCGACCACAGCGGACGCCCGCTCGGGCCTTCGATCGCCAGGGTCTGGTTCTTGAAGCTGGTCACGTACAGGTTGTTGCCTTCCAGCACCGGGGCGCCATCGACGTCGGCCATGCGCTCCAGTTCGGTACGCCCTTCCGGGGTGCCGATGGTCTGCTCCCACAGCGGGCGACCGTCCTGCATGGCCAGCGCCGCCAGGGTGCCATCGTCGTTGCCGATGAACAGCACGCCCGGGCCCGCCACTACCGGCGCGTTGCCGCGCACGGTCAGCGAGGGCAGCTCCTGCGCATTGAACCAGCGCCGTTCGCCGCTGCCGGCATCCAGCGCGGTGGTGCGGCCGTCGTTGCTGCGCACGAACACCAGCCCCTGCGCGACCGCCGGGGCGGCGATGATCTCGCCGGGGACGCGCGCGCGCCACTTTTCGCTGCCGTCGGCCGCGTCCAGCGCGATCACCTGGCCGTCCAGCGTGCCGATGACCACCAGCCCCTCGCCCACGCCCGGGCCACCGGACAGGCGCAGCTTGGCCTTCTTCTTTTCCTTGGCGGGCGTGTATTCCCACACCTGCTTGCCGGTCTGCAGGTCGAGCGCATGCACGCCGCCTTCGACCGCCGCGGCATAGACACGGCCATCGGCCACGGCCGGTGCCTGGCGCACGCCGATGCGGCCTTCACCCTTGCCGACGTTGGCCGACCAGATGCGGTTGACCTTGAGCGTGGGCTCGAACTTGACCAGTTCGGCCGGCTCCAGCGCCTTCTTGGCCTCGGCATCCTTGCCCGCGAACCAGCCCTTGACCGTCGAGCAACCGCTCAGCGCCACCGCGACCAGCGCGATGCCCGCCACATGCTTGAGTTTCATCAGTTCTTCTCCGCCGCAGGGTCGGCGACGGTACCGCCGGCGTCCATCAGCTTGATTTCGAGCAGGCGACGCTGCGGCGCGGCGACGTCGAGCTTGGCCAGCGACTGCGCGTACAGCTCGCGCGCCTGCTCGCGCTTGTCCTGCGCCACCAGCGCGTCACCGCGGATCTCCAGGCTGGCGCTGTCATCGGCCTTGCCAAGCAGGGCCTGTGCTTCGGCCGCCTTGCCGGTTTCGATCAGCAGGCGGGCAATGCGCTGGTCGATCAGCAGCTTGAACTCGCCTTCGACCTTCAACCCGCGCAGGGTCTTGATCGCATCGTCGTTCTTGCCCGCCTCGACCTGCGCCTTGGCCAGCTCCAGCGCGGCGAGGTCGGCATAGATGCCGGCCTTGCTGCCTTCCAGCGCCGCCACTTCCTTGGCGGCCTCGTCCAGGTTCTTGGACTGCAGGCTGCGGCTGACCGCGTCATAGCGGCTGTTGGCCTGCGCCAGCTTGCCCACCTGGTCGTTCTGCCACCACTTCCAGCCCATGATCAAGGCCAGCGCAAGCACCACCCCGCCAATGATCCCAGCGCCGTTCTGGCGCAGCCAGGTGCGGACACGTTCGCCTTGTTCATGCTCGTCGAGCAGGTCGTCAATCGCCATGCGTAACTCTCGCTCCACTCCTGCCGGGGGAGCCTTGATGTTTTGATCTGCGCTTGTTTCAGTGCGAAACCGGCGCCACGGAGCCGTCAGAGGATACCGTAAAGCGGGCCACATTATTACCGCTTGTAAACGGCGCCAGGTCGACATTGCCACCGCTCTGGCGGAAGTCCACTTCCGAAGCGTTGCCTACTTTCATGCGGCCGACCTGACCGGGACTGTAACTGCGCTTCTCGCCGGCGCGGATCAGCGCCTTCTCGACGATGGAACCATCCGGCGCGGAGACCTCGACCCAGCTGTCGCCGCGGAACTCCAGGCTCATGCCCGCCGACGCCAGCGCCTGCGGCTCCGCCGCCTGCCGCGCGAGGGGCGCCATCGATGCGATGTAGGGCGCCCGCTCCTGCTGCGGGCGTGCCGCCGCTTCGTCGCTGCCGGCGCTACCGGCAGCGGCCACCGACGCCGGGTCCGGTACCACGTCCAGCGACGCGGTACTGGGCGGCGCATCGCCGAACTTGCTCTGGAAGGCGTACCAGACCGGCACCGCCAGCACCGCGGTGATCACCACGTACACCGCCCGGCGACCGAGACTCTCGACAACCCGGCGCACGCGCGGGGTATGCGTATGGCTGACCAGCTTGGGCGGCTCGACCGGCGCGATCCGCGCCTGCTGCAGCAGCCCGTCCAGGTTGACGCCCAGCAGCCGCGCATAGCTGCGCAGCTGGCCACGCACGAACACCGGCGCGCCCAGGCGCTCCCAATGCTCCTGCTCCAGCGCGGCAACCACCTGCACCGGCATGTGCAGCCGCCCCGCCACTTCCTCCAGCGACAGGCCAGCCGCCTGGCGCGCCTGGCGAAGCTGCTCCCCGCAGCCCACCGCCCCCTCAAAAGCGTTCATACCCGGATCATTGCTCACAATGCATCAGCCCTGGGAATTCGGGGTTGCGCCGGCAGGAAATTCCTCACGCAACCGCTGCTGGTATCGGCTGACGGCACTGCTGTCGCCCAGCCGTTCTTCAATCTGAATGGCAAGTTGTAACACGGAAACCGTGGCCGGCGCAGCCGCCAGGCGCCGCTGGTAGAACGCGCGCGCCTCGAAATAGCGCCCCAGCCGGAACTCGTTGCGCGCCATCGCCTCCAGCGCATATGCGTTGTCCGGGTCAAGTTCCAGCGCCTGGCGCAGGTCCTGCCCGGCGCGCTCACCCTGTCCCGCTTCCAGCGCGCAGCCGCCCGCGTTTGCCAGCGCGTCGGCACGTTCCTGGTAGCCGGGATCGGCCACGGCGCGGTCGAACCAGACCAGCGCCTCGGCCGGATGGCCGTTGGCGCACAGCCAGGCGCCATAGTTGTTGAGCACGTCGCCCTGGCGTGGCGCAAGCTCGGCGGCGCGCCGGTACAGCCGGCCGGCCTCCTCCATGTTGCCCCGCCGCCCTTCGATCACCGCCTGCAGGGTGTAGGCCGCCGGATCGTCCGGCGCCAGCCTCTGCGCCGAGCGGGCGTGTTTGAAGGCGCCATCCAGGTCGCCCCGGCCCAGCCGGTCCCCAACCAGCCGCAGCAGTTCCTGGTAGCGCAGGCGCGCGCGCACCTGGCGGTCGTCATGCACCTCTACGGGCTGCGCCATCTCCTGGCCCCAGCGGACCCTGGTCGCCTTGGTGCCATGCCCGCAGCCGGCAAGCAGCAGCAGGACCAGCACCGACGCGAGCAGGCGCTCAACCAAGCGCGTCCCGCTGCGCCGGGGGCGCGTCCTGGGCCTGCAGCAGCCGGTTGAACTCGGCCTGGCGACGGGTGCGATCCATCACCTGGCCCTTGAGCTGGCCGCAGGCGGCATCGATGTCGTCGCCGCGGGTGCGCCGCACCATCGTCAGTACCTGCGCGTCGAGCAGGATCTTCTGGAAGGCGCGGATCTGCTCCTCGTCCGAACGCTCGTAGCGGGTGCCCGGGAACGGGTTGAACGGAATCAGGTTGACCTTGCCCGAGTCCTTGGCCTGCACCGCGTTGTCGAACTGGCGCATCAGCCGCGCCAGCTGGCGGGCGTGCTCGGGCTGGTCGTTGATGCCCTTCATCAGGGTGTATTCGAAGGTCACCGAATCGCGCTTCTTGTTGCCGCGCAGGTAGCGCGCGCAGGACGCCATCAATTCGGCGATGGGGTACTTTTTGTTGAGCGGCACCAGGGTTTCGCGCAGCGCGTCGTTGGGCGCATGCAACGACACCGCCAGCGACACGTCGCTTTCGACCGACAGGCGGTCGATCTGCGGCACCAGCCCGGACGTGGACAGGGTCACGCGCTTGTTGGCCAGGCCGTAGCCCAGGTCGTCGCGCATGATGCTCATGGCACGCACGACATTGTCGAAATTCATCAGCGGCTCGCCCATGCCCATCATCACCACGTTGGTGAGGCGGCGCATCTGGTGCGGCACGTTGCCCAGGTGGCGCGCGGCGACCCACACCTGGCCGATGATCTCGGCGGTGGTCAGGTTGCGGTTGAAGCCCTGGGTGGCGGTCGAACAGAAGGTGCAGTTCAGGCCGCAGCCGACCTGCGAGGACACGCACAGCGTGCCGCGGGTCTTGTCCGGGATGTACACGGTCTCGATGGCATTCCTGCCATCCACGCCCATCGCCAGCAGCCACTTGTGGGTGCCGTCGGCGGACGGCTTGTCGAACACGACATTGGGGACGACGACCTCGGCATGCTGCTGCAGCTTGGCGCGCAGCGACTTGCCGAGGTCGGTCATCTGGTCGAAATCGGTGACGTAGCGGTGGTGGATCCACTTCATCACCTGGTGGGCGCGGAACTTCTGTTCGCCGAGCGTCTCGACGAAGAACGTCTCCAGGCCCGCGCGATCGAGGTCGAGCAGGTTCTGCTTGCCAGCCGCCGGCGTGGTTTTCGGCAGCGGCTGGATGGCGGGGGACTGTACGACCTCGTTCACGGCTTCAACCTTCTACGTACTGCTCAGCGCGAGACCACTTCGGTGGCGGCGAAGAAGTAGGCGATCTCGATCGCGGCGTTCTCGACCGAGTCCGAGCCGTGGGCGGCGTTGGCGTCGATGGATTCGGCGAAGTCGGCGCGGATGGTGCCCGGCGCGGCTTCCTTCGGATTGGTGGCGCCCAGCAGTTCGCGGTGGGCCAGCACGGCATTCTCGCCTTCCAGCGCCTGGATCATCACCGGGCCGGAGATCATGAATTCGACCAGCGCGTTGAAGAACGGACGCTCGCGGTGCACAGCGTAGAAGCCTTCGGCCTCGCGGCGCGACAGCTGCTTGTACTTGGCAGCCACGATCTTCAGGCCGGCCTTTTCGAAGCGGGCGTAAATCTCGCCGATCACGTTCTTGGCGACGGCATCGGGCTTGATGATGGAAAGGGTGCGCTCCAGCGCCATGGGAATTCTCCGGATTTGGGGCCGGTCGGCCCGAGGGTACATGAAAAAAACCCGCGTGCGGACGCGGGCTTAGCCTGAATTGCGGTTGCCAATTCTAACGGGTGCCCGGGGGCTTTGCACAGCGTCAGATAAATGATGCTGCAAAGCAGCATGACCCTGCGCCCCACCGGGCGTAGCATCCAAACAATCGTTTGATTGACTGCATCGCCATGGGCAAACCCGCCAGCTTCTCCACCAAGGACCGCATCCTCTGCGCCGCCGAGGAACTGTTCGCGCAGTACGGCTTCGCCGGCACCTCGCTGCGGCAGGTGACCAGCCACGCCGACGTCAACATCGCCGCGGTCAACTACCACTTCGGCTCCAAGGAAAACCTGGTCAACGAGGTGTTCCGCCGGCGCATGGACGAAATGACCGCCGCCCGCCTGGCCCAGCTGGAGCAGGCCCGCGCCATCCGCCCCGGTGACCTGCGCGCGGTGCTGGCCGCCTTCGTCGAGCCGGCGCTGGCGATGGCGCAGGACCGGCAGAGCGGGGGCGCGTTCGTGCGGGTGATCGCCCGCGCCTATGCCGAGAAGAACGACAACCTGCGCAAGTTCCTGTCCGACCACTACGGCCACGTGCTGCGTGAGTTCGGCAAGGCCATCGGCGCCTGCGTGCCCGGCCTGAGCAAGGAAGAGCTGTACTGGCGGCTGGACTTCCTCGCCGGCGCACTGACCTACGCGATGGCCGATTTCGGCCTGATCAAGCGCCCGCACGGCATCAGCGAGGCCGCCCACCGCAGCAAGGCCGCCAATGAACTGATCCATTTCGCCGAGGCCGGGTTCCGCGCCAGCGCACACGGCGCCGCCACGCCCACCTCCCCCTGATTCCACCCGGTACCAACAAAGGCCCTACACCATGTCCAATTCCCTGCTGATCCGCCGCGCCGCCGTGCTGGGTGCCGGCGTCATGGGTGCCCAGATCGCCGCCCACCTCACCAACGCTGGCGTCGACACCGTGCTGTTCGACCTGCCGGCGAAGGAAGGCCCGGCCGACGGCATCGTGCTCAAGGCGATCGCCAACCTTGGCAAGCTGAGCCCGGCGCCGCTGGCCAGCAAGTCGCTGGCCGAAGCCATCACCCCGGCCAACTACGACTCCGGCCTGGAGCAACTGAAGGACTGCGACCTGATCATCGAGGCCATCGCCGAGCGCATGGACTGGAAGCAGGACCTTTACAGGAAGATCGCCCCGTTCGTGGCCGACCACGCGGTGCTGGCCTCCAACACCTCGGGCCTGGGCATCAACAAGCTGGCCGACGTACTGCCCGAACAGCTGCGCCACCGCTTCTGCGGCGTGCACTTCTTCAACCCGCCGCGCTACATGCACCTGGCCGAGCTGATCCCGGCCACCACCACCGATGCCGCCGTGCTGGAAGGCCTGGAAGCATTCCTGGTCACCACCCTGGGCAAGGGCGTGGTGTATGCGAAGGACACCCCGAACTTCATCGGCAACCGCATCGGCGTGTTCTCGATCCTGTCCACCATCCACCACACCCAGCAGTTCGGCCTGGGCTTCGATGAAGTGGACGGCCTGACCGGCCCGCTGGTCGGCCGCCCGAAGTCGGCGACCTACCGCACCTCCGACGTGGTCGGCCTGGACACCATGGCCCACGTGATCAAGACCATGGGCGACACCCTGCCGAACGACCCCTGGCATGAGTTCTTCAAGTCGCCGAAGTGGCTGGATGCGCTGATCGCCAAGGGCGCGCTGGGCCAGAAGACCGGTGCCGGCATCTTCCGCAAGGTCGGCAAGGACATCGTGGTACTGGATCTGGAGAAGCAGGACTACCGTCCGGCCGACCGCGCCGCCGCGCCGGAAGTGGTCGAGATCCTGAAGATCAGGAACCCGGCCGAGAAGTTCGCCAGGCTGCGCGAGAGCCAGCACCCGCAGGCGCAGTTCCTGTGGGCGACCTTCCGCGACCTGTTCCACTACAGCGCCTACCACCTGGCCGACATCGCCGAGACCGCGCGGGACGTCGATCTTGCGATCCGCTGGGGCTACGGCTGGTCGCTGGGCCCGTTCGAAACCTGGCAGGCCGCCGGCTGGAAGCAGGTCGCGCAGTGGATCGCCGATGACATCGTCGCCGGCAAGAGCATGAGCAACGCCCCGCTGCCGGACTGGGTGTTCGATGGCCGCGATGGCGTGCACGCCGCCGAGGGCAGCTACAGCCCGTCGCGCAACGCCAAGCTGCCGCGCTCGTCGCTGCCGGTGTACCAGCGCCAGCGCTTCCCGGATCCGCTGCTGGGCGAAACGTTCGCGCCGGGCGAGACCGTGTTCGAGAACGACGGCCTGCGCATGTGGCACGACGGCGATGGCATCGCCGTGGTCAGCTTCAAGACCAAGATGAACACCGTGTCCGACCAGGTGCTGGACGGCCTGCAGGAATGCGTCAGCCGCGCCGAGAAGGATTTCCAGGGCCTGGTGATCTGGCAGCAGAAGGAACCGTTCTCCGCCGGTGCCGACCTGGCCGGTGCCCTCGGCCTGCTGCAGGCCGGCAAGGTCGACCAGTTCGAGGAAATGGTCGCCAACTTCCAGCGCACCAGCCAGCGCATCAAGTACTCGCTGGTGCCGGTGGTGGCCGCGGTGCGTGGCCTGGCGCTGGGTGGCGGCTGCGAGTTCCAGATGCACAGCGCCAAGACCGTGGCGTTCCTGGAAAGCTACATCGGCCTGGTCGAGGCCGGCGTCGGCCTGCTGCCGGCCGGTGGCGGCCTGAAGGAACTGGCCGTGCGCGCCTCGCAGGCCGCGGGCCCGGGTGGCGACGTGTTCGCCGAACTGAAGAAGACCTTCGAGACCGTGGCGATGGCCAAGGTCTCCAACTCGGCGGTCAACGCCAAGGAACTGGGCCTGCTGCGCAGCACCGACAAGGTGGTGTTCAACAGCTACGAGGCGCTGTACATCGCCAAGGCCGAAGCGCGTGCGCTGGCCGAGGCGGGTTACCGCCCGCCGCTGCCGGCACGCCGCATCCAGGTGGCCGGTGACGTCGGCATCGCCACCTTCAAGATGATGCTGGTCAACATGCTGGAGGGCCGCTTCATCAGCGCGTACGACTACGAGATCGCCGAGCGCATCGCCACCGTGCTGTGCGGCGGCAAGGTCGACCGCGGCACCGTGGTGGACGAAGAGTGGCTGCTGACCCTGGAGCGCAAGCACTTCGTCGAACTGGCCCAGCAGGAAAAGACCCAGGCCCGCATCGCGCACATGCTCAAGACCGGCAAGCCGCTGCGCAATTGATCGCCCTTCCCTGCTTTCGGTGGGTGCCGGCCATGGGTCGGCACCCCGGCTAAAAAATTCGAGAGATCACCACAATGACCAAGCAAATCCAGGACGCCTACATCGTCGCCGCCACCCGCACCCCGGTGGGCAAGGCGCCCAAGGGCATGTTCCGCAACACCCGCCCCGACGACATGCTTGCGCACGTGCTGCGCAGCGTCGTCGCCCAGGCCCCGGGCGTGGACGTCAACCGCATCGATGACGCGATCATCGGCTGCGCCATGCCGGAAGCCGAGCAGGGCATGAACGTGGCGCGCATCGGCGTGCTGCTGGCTGGCCTGCCCAACACCATCGCCGCGCAGACCGTGAACCGCTTCTGCTCCTCCGGCCTGCAGGCCGTGGCCCAGGCCGCCGACGCTATCCGCCTGGGCAACGCCGACCTGATGCTGGCCGGCGGCACCGAATCGATGTCGATGGTGCCGATGATGGGCAACAAGATCGCGATGGCGCCGAGCGTGTTCGACAACGATCACGTGGCCATCGCCTACGGCATGGGCATCACCGCCGAGAAGGTCGCCGAAGAGTGGAAGGTCTCGCGCGAAGACCAGGACGCCTTCGCCCTGGCCTCGCACCAGAAGGCCATGGCCGCGATCCAGAACGGCGAATTCAAGGACGAGATCAGCCCGTACGAGATCGTCTCGCACCTGCCGGACCTGGCCGATGGCCAGCGCATCATCACCCGCAACAGGGTCGCTGACACCGACGAAGGCCCGCGCCCGGATTCCTCGGCTGAAGGCCTGGCCAAGCTGCGTCCGGTGTTCCGCAACGGCCAGTTCGGCGGCACCGTCACCGCCGGTAACTCCTCGCAGATGAGCGATGGCGCCGGTGCCGTGCTGCTGGCCTCGGAGCAGGCGATCAAGGATTACTGCCTGACCCCGCTCGCGCGTTTCGTCAGCTTCTCGGTGGCCGGCGTGCGTCCGGAAGTGATGGGCATCGGCCCGATCGCCGCGATCCCGAAGGCCCTGAAGCAGGCCGGTCTGACCCAGGACCAGCTGGACTGGATCGAGCTCAACGAAGCCTTCGCCGCGCAGTCGCTGGCGGTGATCCGCGATTGCGGCCTGGACCCGAGCAAGGTGAACCCGCTGGGCGGCGCGATCGCCCTGGGCCACCCGCTGGGTGCGACCGGCGCGATCCGCACCGCCACCCTGCTGCACGGCCTGCGTCGTCGCCAGCAGAAGTACGGCATGGTGACCATGTGTATCGGCACCGGCATGGGCGCGGCGGGTATTTTCGAGGCGCTGTAAGGTTCAACGCGTTGCCGACTGATTGTTGGCGGTGGGGCGCGGGTGGGTGAGACTGCCCGGGACACGCCGTAACCCCAGCTCCGCGGTCCGGCCCAGCCGCTGGCGGCTGGGCGTTCGGGCGCTTGCGAAGCAGCGCTTCGCAAGCCAAGCGCCCTCACCCTTGGGGGCCCGATGGCGCCTTGCTCGTGTGTTCTGTCCTGCGCACACGGCAAGACCGGGATTGGGCGTTCTGCCCACCCCGCCCGAGGCATGCCTCGGGCCCATGGCGCCAACGGTCCCAGGCAGCTCTGCCAACCCGGCCCTCCCAGCCTCCTCGCGGCGGAGGGATGAGCAAAGGCAAGGTCAGAGTTGGGGTCAGAGCCCTTTGCTACGCAAAGGGGGGCTGACCCCAACAAGCAGAAAAGGCAGCCATGGGCTGCCTTGTTTGCTTTTGCTCTTGCCGTCCGCGCCCGCGGGAAACCTGACAGGCGGGACGGGTGGGCCTTTGCAGGACCGTTCGCCGCTTGTATGCGGCGACCGAGCCCCCTGGTCCGGTTTTAGGGCGTGTCCTGCAAAGGCCCACCCGTCCCGCCCATCACGTATCAATCAAAGCGCGAACGGAGCGCTTGATAAAACCCTTATTCCGCCAACATCGCCGCCAGCTTCTCCCGCGCCGGCCCGGCCAGCTTCGGGTTGTCCAGCGCGAAACGGATCGTCGCCTCCACCAGGCCCAGGTGCGTGCCGCAGTCGAAACGGGTGCCCTCGAAACGGTAGGCATCGACCTCTTCAGTCTTCAGCAGCTCGGCGATCGCATCCGTCAGCTGGATCTCGCCGCCGGCACCCGTCCGGGTCTGTTCCAGCAGCTCGAAGATCTTCGGGCTCAGCACGTAGCGGCCGACCACGGCCAGGTCGCTGGGCGCGTCCTCCGGCTTCGGCTTCTCGACGATCTGCGAAATGCGGCCCTTGCGGCCATCGAATGCGTCGGTGGCGACGATGCCGTAGCTGGCGGTCTTGTCATGCGGCACGTCTTCGACCGCGATCACGCTGGCGCCACTGGCTTCGTTCAGATCGGCCATCTGCTTCAGCGCGCCGTCGCCCCGGTTCCAGATCAGGTCATCCGGCAGCAGCACCGCGAACGGCTCGTCGCCGATCACCGCCTTCGCGCACAACACGGCATGCCCCAGGCCTAGGGCTTCGGCCTGGGTCACGAAGATCGCGCGGACGCCTTCGGGCAGCACGTGGCGGATCATCTCCAGTTGTTCCTGCTTGCCGGCGCGCTCGAGCTTCTGTTCCAGTTCGTAGGCCTTGTCGAAATAGTCCGCGACCGCATGCTTGTAGCGGTTGGTGATGAACACCAGCGTGTCGCAACCGGCTTCGATCGCCTCATCGACGGCGTACTGGATCAGCGGACGATCGATGATCGGCAGCATCTCCTTGGGAACGGTCTTGGTGGCGGGCAGGAAGCGCGTGCCCAGACCTGCGACAGGAAAAACCGCCTTGCGAATGCGTCGGGACATCAGTTCCTACCAGCCTCTTTGGGAAACGGGACAATATTGGTCCTGGCGCTTTGCTCCACCGTTTCGCGCAGGGGCGAATACTCGGGGATGACGGCAGACAGGATGGCCTGCATGGCCTCGGTATCATAGCTGGCTACCGCCTCGCGCAGCCGCGGCAGGCTGCCCAGCACGCGCTCGGTGGAGAACTCGCGCACGCCCGCCTCCAGCACCTTGGGATGGGCGGTGGGGCGGCTGTTCTCATCCGAGTAGAACAGGCTTTCGTGCAGCTTCTCGCCCGCACGCAAGCCGGTGTAGACGATGGCGATATCGGCACCCGGCTGCTGTCCTGCAAGGCGGATCATCTGCTCGGCGAGCACCCGGATCAGCACCGGTTCGCCCATGTCCAGCATGTAGATCGCGCCACGCGAGGACGAAGCCGCCGCCTGCAGGATCAGCAGGCAGGCTTCGGGAATCGTCATGAAGTAGCGGCTGACCTCGGGATGGGTCACGGTGACCGGGCCGCCCTTGCGGATCTGTTCGCGGAACAGCGGAACCACGCTGCCCACCGAGCCCAGCACGTTGCCGAAGCGCACGGTGACGAAGCGCGTGCCCTTCTTCTCGTTGAGGCTCTGGCAGATCATCTCGGCGTAGCGCTTGGTCGCGCCGAGCGCATTCGCCGGGTCGACCGCCTTGTCGGTGGAGATGAACACGAAATTGTCCACGCCCTGCTCCTGGCAGGCACGCGCCATGCATTCCGTCGCCAGCGTGTTGTTGCGGACGGCTTCGCGCATCTGCCCTTCCAGCAACGGGACCTGCTTGTAGGCCGCGGCATGGAACACGGTGTCCGGGCGATACAGGCCAAGCGCATGGCGGGCGACCGCAGGGTCGCCACAGTCGCCCAGCACGCACTCGATCTCCAGGTGCGGGAAGTTGCGGCACAGCTCGCTCTGGATGTTCAGCATGAGGATCTCGCTGATTTCCAGCAGCACGATTCTGCGCGCGCCATGACGCGCGCATTGCCGGCAAAGCTCCGAGCCGATCGATCCGCCGGCGCCGGTAACCATCACCGTGCGCCCGCGCAACCACCCCCGGATCAGCGCCCAGTCCGGTTGGATGGGCTTGCGGCCGAGCAGGTCCTCGATCGCCACCTCCTTCAACTGCCCGGGCAGCGAGTTTCCTTCCAGCACATCGCTCAGCTTCGGTACGGTCCGGAACGGCAGCCCGGTGCTCTCGCACAGCGCCACGATCCGCTGCATGCCGGCCGCATCCAGGGTGGGAATGGCGATCACCAGCAGTTTCGCCGCCGTTTCCCTGGCCACCGATGCCACGTCGGAGATGGTTCCCAGGATCGGAATGCCCTGCAGCTTGGCGCCCTTCAGGTGCGGGGAGTCGTCAAGCAGGCCCACGGGCTCGTAATCGCCCGATCGGCGCAGGTCCTTGACCAGGGCTTCGGCAGCGTGACCGGCGCCCAGCACCAGCACCCGGCGCGCGCGTGCATCGGAATGGATCGACTGATGATCCTTCCACGCGCGGTACAGCAGGCGCGGCCCGCCGAGCAGCGCCGCGAGCGCGAACGGATAGATCGCCAGCACCGACATCGGGATGCCGTTCAGGCGCCGGTAGCTGAATACCAGGACGATCGCACCGACGCCGAGGAAGCAGGCCTTGAAGATGTTGACCAGGTCGGTGACGCTGGCAAAGCGCCACAGCCCGCGGTACAGGCCCACGTAATGGAACGCCATGGCCTGCAGCAGCATCACGATGGCGACATCGAAACTGAACAGGGGAATGGCCGGCGCGCCCGCCAGCATCGCATAGCGGGCCACGTGCAGCAGCTGCCAACACGCCCAGACCATGACCAGGTCATGCAGCATCACCGCGATGCGTGGAAAATTTCCTGCCAGCCGTCGCCAGACCGCCATGGTCATCCTTCCCTATTGATCGACTTGTTGCGCAGAACGAACCAGAGACCCGCTGCCGCCGCCGCCCACGCAATGGCCGCCCACTGGCTCCATGGCGAAGGCAGCCGCACGGAAACAACGGTCAGCACGACTCCGGCAGCCCCGAACAATGCGTAGCCCAGTGTGACTGTGACGTGACTGTGGCCGGCTTTCACCCAGCGCTGGTAAAGGTGCTGGGTGTGCGCCTCCATCCAGCGCTCGCCCCTCAAAATGCGGCCCGCCAAGGTGAGCCCGGCATCGACCAGAAATGCGGCAAGCGGGATCAGCAGCACCGCCGGCGGGGCGCTGTGGCTGACCAGCCCGAGGGCCACCAGCGCGGCGAGCAGGTACCCCAGGGCGCCACTGCCGACATCGCCCATGAAAATCCGCGCCCGGGGAAAATTGAATGGGATAAAGCCCCCCACGCCCGCCGCCAGGACCAGCGCCAACGCGGCGACCGGCGCCGGCAGCACCAGGGCGTAGGCCAGCGCCGCCAGCAGCGCCTGCGTGGCGGCCAGGCCATCGATGCCGTCCATGAAGTTCCACACGTTGACCAGCCCGATGGCCAGCAGCGCGCTGAAACCGCCCAGCAGGAGGTCACCGGTCCCGTGCCAGACCAGCCCCCCCAGCAACATGCCGGCCAGCGCATGCACCGCCAGGCGCGGGAGCGCCGGCAGTGGCCGGTGATCGTCCCACCAGCCGATACCCGCCACCAGCAACAGTCCCGCGGAAAACACCGCGAGCGGCGGCGCGGCCGCCGGGGACAGGACGCCGATGCACAGGCAGGCCAGCAGTTGCGAGGCGACGATGGCGATGCCACCGCCACGCGGTGTCGCGACTGCATGGCTCCTGCGCTCCCCGGGCTGGTCCAGCAACTGTCGGCGCAGCGCATAGCCACGCGCCAGCGCCGTCAGCAGCGCCGCAACCACGAAGACCGATAAGAGGCCCGGTATCATCCACACCGGCTGCATGGATCAGAGCACCGCGTAATTCAGCAGCGGCTTGACCGTCCCCCATTCCTTGCAGCTCGGGCACTGCCAATGATGGGTGCGCGCGCCGAAACCGCAGCGGGTGCAGCGATAGGCCGGGTTGCGCACCAGCAACTGGTCGGTGATGTGCTTCAGGTCCTGCAGCGTCGCCACCGGGTCCGCGCCCTCGGCCAGGGTCAGGTCGATGAGCGCCGACTCGCCACGCACGGAGGGGCGGTCCTTCAACTGGCGGCCCAGGTAGGCCCGCGCGGGGCCGGCGCCTTCCTGCTCCTCCATCAACCGCGACAGCGCCAGCACCGGGGCGATGCCGCGGTAGTGCTCGGTCATTTCCGCCAGGAACGCGCGCGCGCCGGCCAGATCACCTACGTTGCGGTAGTTCTTGAGCAGCTGCGGCAGGATCTCGGGCAGGTAATCGGGATCGTTGCGCGCCGCACGTTCGAACGCGCGCACGGCCGCCTCATCGTTGCCGAAGTCGCTTTCCAGGCGGCCCTCGATGATGCCGGCCCGCACGCTCATCGCGTCGGCGGCATTGGCACGCCCGATCGCCGCGCGCGCCTCGTCCAGCCGCCCGGCGGCGCGATGGCGTTCTGCCAGCTCGCACTCGAACTGGCCGATCAGCTTGCCCATCGGCTCGTCGGTGACCTGCTCGTAGCGGGTCGCGTTCTCGATCGCCTTTTCCCAGTCGCGCTCGGCCTGGTAGATGCCGATCAGGTGCTTCAACGCCTGCGGTGCGCGCTGGTCGATGCGCGCCAGGTCGGTGAACACGGTCTCGGCACGGTCCAGCAGGCCCGACTTCATGTAGTCCTCGCCCAGCGCGAGCAGGGCCTGGACCCGCTGCTGGTCGGACAGGTCCTGGCGGTTGGCCAGCCCCTGGTGCAGGCGGATGGCGCGATCCACCTCCCCCCTGCGCCGGAACAGGTGGCCGAGCGCAAGCTGGGTCTCGAAGGTCTCCCGGTCCAGCTCGGCGATATGCAGGAACAGCTCGATCGCCTTGTCCGGCTGCTCGTTGAGCAGGTAGTTCAGGCCGCGGAAATAGGTGCTCGACAGGCGGCTGACCTGGTTCTCGCTGTGGCGCTGGCCGCCACGCCGGCCCACGACCCAGCCGCCCAGCGCGGCGATCGGCAGGAACAGGAAAAACCAGAACCACTCACTGATGAAAGCCATCGTCGATCAGCGTCCGTCGAAGGGGGAAGGCGCCTGCGGCGCCACGGCGCCGGCCGCGCCTGCTGCGGCCTTGTTGGCACGCCGGAGCCGGGCATACAGCGGGATGACCACGCCTGCCAGCACCAGCCCGCCGCCCACCAGCGCGCCCAACAGCAACGACACGATGATCGCGATCCCGGAGGTGGTGCTGAGCGCCCAGAACGCCAGCCGGATATCGACGGGCTGCGAATTGAGCGAGCCTATCACCAGGCCACCGACCAGCACGGCCAGCAGAATCAACAGACGGACAGCCTTCATGCGGCAGCCTGCTCCATGTCCACAGAGCCACTAGCTTAACGGCCGTGGCGACGATCCGCAGCAGGCGGATCAAAAAACCACCCCGAACGGTTGCCGGGGCCACTTGGCGATGGATCCGGGGAAATGCCGCCACGGATCGCGGCGACCAGGAACTCAGGCCGGGTCGCTTTCCAGCGGCACGACGTCGCTCACGCGCTCGCGCAGCTCCTTGCCGGGCTTGAAGTGCGGGACATGCTTGCCCGGCAGGGCGACCGATTCGCCGGTCTTCGGGTTGCGCCCCATGCGCGGCGGCCGGTAATGCAGCGAAAAGCTGCCGAAGCCACGGATCTCGATGCGGTCGCCGGAAGCCAGCGCGCCGCCCATCATCTCCAGCAACGACTTCACGGCCAGATCGACATCATCGGCCTTCAAGTGCGCCTGGTGGCGCGCAAGGATTTCGATCAGCTCGGATTTGGTCATTGCGGACTCGTCACGAAGGTAAAACCCCGAAGCGGCCCGGATTTTCGTCCGGGCCGCCCAGGTTGCATCTACGACAAGCTCAAGGCCGATTACTCGGACTTGTTGCCACCCAGCTGCGCGCGCAGCAGCGCACCCAGGCTGGTGGTGCCGGCAGCGGCTTCGGTCGAGGACTTGTTGTACTCGGCCAGCGCTTCGGCGGTCTCGGCTTCGTCCTTGGCCTTGATCGACAGCTGCATGGTACGGCCCTTGCGGTCCATGCCCACGAACTTGGCTTCGACCTTGTCGCCCACCTTCAGGTGCTGCGAGGCGTCGTCGACGCGGTCGTGGCTGATGTCGCGGGCCGAGACGTAGCCTTCGATGCCGTCGGCCAGCTCGATCACGGCGCCCTTGGCGTCGACTTCCTTCACCACGCCTTCGACCTTGGAGCCCTTCGGATTGGCCGCCATGTACTGGCCGAACGGATCCTGCTCCAGCTGCTTCACGCCCAGCGAGATGCGCTCGCGCTCCGGATCGACGGCCAGGACGACGGCGTCCAAGGTATCGCCCTTCTTGAAGTTGCGGACGACGTCTTCGCCGGTGGTGTTCCAGCTGATGTCGGACAGGTGGACCAGGCCGTCGATGCCGCCGTCCAGGCCGATGAAGATGCCGAAGTCGGTGATCGACTTGATCTGGCCGGACACCTTGTCACCCTTCTTGTGGGTGGCGGCGAAGGTTTCCCACGGATTGGCGGCAACCTGCTTCATGCCCAGCGAGATGCGGCGACGCTCTTCGTCGACGTCCAGCACCATCACTTCGACTTCGTCACCGACCTGCACGACCTTGGACGGGTTGACGTTCTTGTTGGTCCAGTCCATCTCGGACACGTGCACCAGGCCCTCGACGCCCGGCTCGATCTCGACGAACGCGCCGTAATCGGTGACGTTGGAGACCTTGCCGAACACGCGGCTGTTGGCCGGGTAACGACGCGAGATGTTGTCCCACGGATCCTCGCCCAGCTGCTTCAGGCCCAGCGACACGCGGTTGCGCTCGCGGTCGAACTTCAGCACGCGCACGTCCAGCTCGTCGCCGACGTTCACGACTTCGGACGGATGGCGCACGCGCTTCCATGCCATGTCGGTGATGTGCAGCAGGCCGTCGATGCCGCCCAGGTCCACGAACGCGCCGTAGTCGGTCAGGTTCTTGACGACACCCTTCAGGATCGCGCCTTCCTGCAGCTTGTCCATCAGCTGCTCGCGCTCTTCCGAGTGCTCGCTCTCGACGACAGCGCGGCGGGAAACGACCACGTTGTTACGCTTGCGGTCCAGCTTGATGAGCTTGAACTCCAGCTCCTTGCCTTCCAGGTAGGCCGGGTCGCGCACCGGGCGCACATCGACCAGCGAACCCGGCAGGAACGCGCGGACATCCTTGATGTCGACGGTGAAACCACCCTTGACCTTGCCGCTGATGCGGCCGGTGATGGTCTCGTTCTTCTCCAACGCTTCTTCCAGCTCGTCCCACACCATGGCGCGCTTGGCCTTCTCGCGCGACAGGACGGTTTCGCCGAAGCCGTTCTCGATCGAGTCGAGCGCGACCTTCACTTGGTCGCCCACGCCCACGTCGATTTCGCCAGCGTCGTTACGGAACTGTTCGATCGGCACGATGCCTTCGGACTTCAGACCGGCGTTGATCACCACCACGTCGCCGCGGACGTCGACGACGGTGCCGACGACGATGGCGCCCGGCTTCAGCTTGGCCAGATTGGCCTGGCTGGCTTCAAACAGTTCTGCAAATGATTCGGTCATTGGATTTACTCAGTTGAACACATGGGCAGGCCGCTCCCTTCGGGGAATGCGTGCCGCCCGCCTGTTGGTCGACCCCGTGCCGGCGGCCGTGTGTGGAGTGGAAAAACCGCCGTGCACCCTGCACGACGGAGCCTTGTACAACTTCGATTTGCGCGACGGCGGCCGTCACCGGCCGCTCTCACGGAACCGCGGGTCACGCTTCCGGCGAAGGAAGCAGGCCCAGCACCCTGGCAACGACGTCGTCGATGCCGATACCGCTGGTGTCGATGAGAACGGCGTCATCGGCCGGCCTCAGGGGCGCCACTGCGCGTTGTGCATCACGGGCGTCGCGGGCCATGATCTCGCGCAGGAGGTCATCAAAGTTAACCGAAACCCCTTTTTCTTTCAACTGTTTATGCCGCCTGTGCGCCCGCTCCTCGGCGCTGGCGGTCAGGAATACCTTGAACGGGGCGTCCGGGAAGATCACCGTCCCCATGTCGCGGCCGTCGGCGACCAGCCCCGGCGGCATCCTGAATGCGCGCTGGCGCTCCTTCAGCGCCGCCCGCACCTCCGGGATGGCGGCGATCGCCGAGGCCAGCGCCCCGGTGGTCTCCAGGCGCAGCTCGTCGGTGGCATCGGTATCGTTGACCAGCACCCGCAGGCTCTCGCCGCGCTCGACGAAGCGGATCCGGGTGTCGAAGGTGCAGCGCACCAGCGCCGAGGCGTCGGAGGTATCGATGTCGGCCCAGCTGGCAGCCACCCCCACCGCCCGGTACAGCGCCCCCGAATCCAGGTAGTGCCAGCCCAGCCGGTGCGCGACGATGCGGCTGACGGTACCCTTGCCGGCCCCGGACGGGCCGTCGATGGTAAGAACGGGGGGAAGTGGACTCATCTGCGGCCTGCGCTGGAACGGGAATCCGCCCATTCTAGCGCCGCGCCCGGCCTGCCTGCCGCCGATTGCACGCAACCACTTGAACCCACATGGAATTGCCCGGTAGAATGGCGGGCTTGAACGAGCGTCAACCTGCATATCCGCGGCTACGCTCCCTGAAGAACTCCAACGTATCCGCCGAGGTATGCCATGAAAGTCCTGTCCTCCCTGAAGTCGGCGAAGGCCCGTCACCGTGACTGCAAGGTGGTTCGCCGTCGCGGCAAGATCTTCGTGATCTGCAAGTCGAACCCGCGCTTCAAGGCTCGCCAGCGCTGAGCCGACTGGCGTTCGCCGCCAGCGGAATCCGCGAGGATTCCGGATCTTCGCAGAAAGCCGCCCCCGGGCGGCTTTCTGCATCTTCGTGCCCCGCTCACGGCCGGCCGCGTATCCTGCACCCGCCGTGTCCGCCGCACGCATGCCGCGCCCGGCAGCGCGGAACAGGGCTGCCTGCCACTTTATCGACGCTGTTTTTTTGCTGTAATCGCCACTTGTCCTCCGGGGAGAAGCGACCATGAAGCAGACCATCCGGGCCCTGGCCCTGACCGCCGCGATCATCGCGGCACCCACCACGGCGCTGGCCGACACCCTGCTGATCGAGCGGGCCCAGGAAAAGCCGGCGGGCACGCTGCCGGCGCGCGGCGAGTCGATGGGCCAGGTGCAGGCGCGCTTCGGCGCCCCGCAGGAACGGCTGGAACCGCGCGGCGGCCAGAAGCGCCAGTGGCCCACGATCAACCGCTGGGTCTACCCGGCCTTCACCGTCTACTTCGAGAAGCAGCGGGTGATCGACGTGGTCGCCAACCAGGCAGGCCCCGACGAGATCGGCCCCAAACCGCCGGTCCGCTGATCTCCGCCACTCCGGGGCTGCAATGGCGGCCCCGGGCGGCGCCCTCCCCCGCGCCTCCCGGCACCGGCAGGCGCGCCAACGCACCGGACTTTCGCGCCGGGCATGATCCGAGCACCTACCCGCAATGACCGATGCACTTCGTTTTCCCGCCGAATGGGAAGCCCAGTCCGGCGTCCTGATCGCCTGGCCGCATGCCGATACCGACTGGGCCGAACGCCTGGCCGAGGTCGAGGAGACCTATATCGCGCTGGTCGCCGCCATCACCCGCTTCCAGCCGGTGCTGATCTGCGTGGCTGACGACGATATCGAGACCTACGCGGAGGTGCGCCTGCGTTCCAACCGCATCGACATGGCGCGCGTGCGCTTCATCACCGCAGCGTACGACGACACCTGGCTGCGCGACTCCGGCCCGATCACGCTCAGGCGTGCCGACGGCGGCTTCCAGCTGCTGGATTTCCGCTTCACCGGCTGGGGCGGCAAGTTCGAGGCGAGCCTGGACGACCAGCTGGTCGGGGTGCTGCATGACGCCGGCGTGTTCAACAACGCCCAGGTGCGCAGCATCGCCTTCGCGCTGGAGGGCGGCGCCATCGACACCGATGGCGACGGCACCCTGCTGACCACCTGGAAGTGCCTGCACGAACGCCACCCGGAGCGCGACCGCGCATCGCTGGCCGCCGACATGGCGCAGTGGATGCACCAGGAACGCGTGCTGTGGCTGGACCACGGCTATCTGGAAGGCGACGACACCGATGCCCATGTCGACACCCTGGCCCGCTTCGCCTCGGCCGACAGCATCGTCTACCAGGACTGCGACGACCCGCAGGACTCGCACCATGCCGAACTCAAGGCAATGGGGGCCGAACTGGCCGCGCTGCGCACCCGCGATGGCCGGCCCTACCGCCTGTTCCCGCTGCCGTGGGCGCAACCGGTGATCGACGAGGGGCGCCGCCTGGCCGCGTCCTACGCGAACTTCCTGATCATCAACGGCGCCGTGCTGATGCCGGCCTACGGCGACCCTGCCGACGACACGGCGCGCGACGTGCTCGCACGCGCGTTCCCGGACCGCGAGATCGTGCCGGTGCCGTGCCGGCCGCTGATCTGGCAGAACGGCAGCCTGCACTGCATCACCATGCAGCTGCCCGCCGGCCTGCTGGGCTGAAGCCCGGCGCCCGCTTGCCCTGTGCCTGCCTGGCAGGCACGGGGCCCGGCGCCCTCCTCTTTCCCATGCCCGGCGCGAAGCGCCCCTTGTGCAGGGGCCATTGCTCCCCCAGGTTTACAATGCCCGCATGAATACACATTCCCTGACTGTCGCCCTGATCCAGGAACGCAACCACGGCGATGCCGCCGCCAACCTGGCCGTGATCGAGGCCCGCGTCGCCGAAGCCGCGGCGCAGGGCGCCAAGCTGGTGCTGCTGCAGGAACTGCACAACGGCCCGTATTTCTGCCAGCACGAATCGGTGGACGAGTTCGACCTGGCCGAGCCGATCCCCGGCCCGAGCACCGCGCGCCTGGGCGCACTGGCCAGGCAGCACGGGGTGGTCATCGTCGGCTCGCTGTTCGAGCGCCGCGCCGCCGGCCTGTACCACAACACCGCGGTGGTGTTCGAGAAGGACGGCACCCTGCTGGGCAAGTACCGCAAGATGCACATCCCCGACGACCCGGGCTTCTACGAGAAGTTCTACTTCACCCCGGGCGACATCGGCTTCAAGCCGATCGACACCTCGGTCGGCCGCCTGGGCGTGCTGGTGTGCTGGGACCAGTGGTATCCGGAAGCCGCGCGCCTGATGGCGCTGGCCGGCGCCGAGCTGCTGCTCTACCCCACCGCCATCGGCTGGGATCCGGACGACATGCAGGACGAGAAGAACCGCCAGCGCGACGCCTGGGTGCTGAGCCACCGTGGCCATGCCGTGGCCAACGGCGTGCCGGTGCTGTCGTGCAACCGCGTCGGCCACGAGCCGTCGCCGCTGGGCGCATCGGGCATCCAGTTCTGGGGCAACAGCCACGTGCTCGGCCCGCAGGGCGAGTTCCTGGCCGAGGCCGGCACCGAGCCGACCGTACTGGTCTGCGAGGTGGACCTGCAGCGCAGCGAGCACGTGCGCCGCATCTGGCCGTTCCTGCGCGACCGCCGCATCGATGCGTACGGCGACCTGCTCAAGCGCTACATCGACTGACCGGGAACCCTGCGCATGGCCGTGCACATCCGTGATGCCGGCGCGGCCGACATCGCCGCCATCACCGCGATCTACGCGATCGAGGTGACCGACTTCGTCAACACCTACGAGTACGAGGTGCCGGACGAAGCCGAGATGCTGCGGCGCATGCAGGACATCATCGCCCGTGGCTTTCCCTACCTGGTCGCCGAGATCGACGGCCAGGTCGCCGGCTACGCCTACGCCAACACCTATCGCAGCCGCATCGCCTACCAGTGGACGGTGGAGAATTCGGTCTACGTCGATGCCCGCTTCCAGGGCCGCGGCGTGGGCAGCACGCTGCTGCAGGCGTTGATCGACGCCTGCACCGCGCGTGGCTACCGGCAGATGGTCGCGGTGATCGGCGAGCCCGCCAATAGCGCCTCCATCAGGCTGCACGAGCGTTTCGGGTTCCAGCTCGTGGGCGTGTTCCGCGGTCTGGGCCGCAAGCACGGCCGCTGGCTGGACACGGTGCAGATGCAACGCGCGCTCGGCGATGGCGCCGGCAGCGCCCCCTCCAATGAATGACGCAATGACCGACACCCACTCCGAAAACGGCAGCGAACTGCTCGCCGGCCAGCCGCTGCGCATCGTCGAACGCGATGGCGTGCGCTACACCCTGCTGGGCACCGCCCATGTGTCCGCCGCCAGCGTGCAGGCGGTGGAACAGGCCATCGGCAGCGGCCAGTACGACGCCGTCGCGGTCGAGCTCGATCCGCAGCGGCTGCAGGCCCTGACCAACCCGGACGCGCTGGCGCAGCTGGACCTGATCGAGGTGATCCGCAAGAACCGGGTCGCGCTGTTCGCCGCCAACCTGGCCCTGGCCGCCTACCAGCGCCGGCTCGCCGAACAGCTGGGCATCGAACCGGGCGCAGAGCTCAAGCGCGCGGTGACGCTGGCGCAGGAACGTGGCCTGCCGGTGCACCTGATCGACCGCGATGTCGGCCTGACCTTCCGCCGCGCCTCGCAGCGCCTGGGCTTCATCGGCAAGCTCAAGCTCGTCGCCGGGCTCGGCGCCGGCCTGTTCTCGTCCGAGGACGTGGGCGAGGACGAGATCGAGAAGCTGAAGCAGGGCGACATGCTCGAATCGAGCTTCGGCGAATTCGCCAGCGAAAGCCCGGCGCTGTACGAGAGCATCATCGGCGAGCGCGACCGCTACATGGCCACGCGCCTGCGCGAAGAGCGCAGCGACAGCCAGCGCAACGTACTGGCGGTGGTCGGCGCCGGCCACCTCGCCGGGCTCGCGCGTTACCTGGAAACCGACACCGAAGCGCCCGGCCCACTGCGCCAGGCGCTGGAGGCGGTACCGAAGAAGCGCAACATCCCGTGGATCACGCTGACCATCCTGGCCGTGGTCCTGGCCGGCATCGGCGTCGGCTTCTGGAAGGGCGGCATGGGCATGGGCGCGGACATGCTCGCGACCTGGGCGCTCTACACCGGCGGCCTGGCCGGCCTTGGCGCGCTGCTGGCCGGCAGCCACCCGTTGAGCATCCTGACCGCGGTGCTGGTGGCGCCGTTCAAGCCGTTCCGCCTGAGCATCCCCACCGGCGCGTTCTCGGCGCTGGTGGAAACGCGCCTGCGGCGGCCGGCCTATGCCGATTTCCTGCGCCTGCGCGATGACGCGCAATCGCTCAAGGGCTGGTACCGCAACCGCGTCACCCGCATCGTGCTGACCTTCATGCTCACCAACCTCGGCAGCATGCTCGGCCTGTGGCTGACCGGTTTCACCGTGTACGGCAAGCTGGTGTGATGCGCCGGCGCTGGCGCGGCCCTCAGGTCCGCGGCCAGCGCCAGGACAGGCCCACGATCAACAGGCACAGCACGATCTCGATACTGCTGTAGGCCAGGTAGAACCACCATGCCCCCGGCATGGTGAGCGCGACGAAGGCGGCGTAGAACAAGGCCAGGCCGATGCCCAGCCAACGCACCACGCGCGCCGGCAGCGCCAGCGACAGGAACACCATGAGCCCGGGCACCGCCAGCAGCAGCGCGACGAACAGCAGCGAGCCCTGGCTGCTCGGCCCCATCGGACCGCCGCCGTCGAGCATGTACTTCAGCTTGCCGGGCCGGTAGAGGCCGAAGTAATCACCGTAGAGATAGCAGAAGGTCAGGCTGGCCCACAGCGCCGAGAGCTTGATGCGCGGCGACAGCGGCGGATCGGACAGCGGGGAACGGCTTTGCATGGGACGTCTCCTCAATGGACAGCGGATGGCACGGCATCGCGGCCCCGCGTGCGCAGGCCGAACAGCAGCAGCCACAGGCAGGTACCGATCTCGCCGACGGAGGCCGGCAGGGTCAGGTGGGCGGAAATCCACCAGTCCGCGTAGCCCGGCACCAGCAGTTCCGCCAGCACATCCAGCACATAGCCCAGCCCGCCCAGCACCAGCAGCGCGCCGAGCAGGCGCGGCAGGCGGCGCGAGCGCAGCACCAGCCAGCCCAGCGGCAGCAGCCACAGGCCCCAGAACACGCGCACCAGCTGCATGCCGCCGCGGTACGCCTTCAATGCCGCGTGCGCGAGCTGCTGACGTTGTTCCGGCGACAGCAGCTGCGCGCTGTCGGCATCGGTCAGCAGCGCCAGCGCCTGCAGCCGGTGCGACAACGCCGCCAGCGCCAGTGGCACGCCCATCGCCACGAACGCCAGCATCAGCGTCGCCGCGCCGCGGCTGACATCCTGGAAGGCGCGGTACAGCACCAGTGCCAGCAGCAGGTAGGCCACCTGTTCGACGACGAACGCCGCCACGCCCTGTTTGAACAACGCCTGCCTGGCGACCACGTTGTCCAGCAGTGCACCGGCGTCGGCGCCGGCCAGCTGCGCCGGTACGTAGGCCAGGCAGAAAATGCCGGTGACGACGACGATCAGGTACAGGACACCGGCAAGCC
This sequence comes from Stenotrophomonas sp. Y6, assembly GCF_022436665.1. Classification (NCBI taxonomy): domain Bacteria; kingdom Pseudomonadati; phylum Pseudomonadota; class Gammaproteobacteria; order Lysobacterales; family Lysobacteraceae; genus Stenotrophomonas; species Stenotrophomonas sp. Y6. Next base: position 378,574 of record NZ_JAKUKB010000003.1, on the reverse strand, counting down.
GGCCGCCCGGGTGAAGTACATGTGGCATCCGCGGTTCCCCTGGAAAAGGCCCCCGCCGGCATGGCGGGAGCACGATGGCGTTACTCCTGCACCGGCGCCGGCCCCACCTCCGGCAGTGGCGACAGCCCGCGCGCGCGCCGCACCAGGCGCGCCGTGCCGGTGCGCAGGTCATCGAGGATCGCGTAGATGGTCGGCAGGAACAGCAGGCTGACCACGGTCGAGAACGCCAGCCCGCCGGCGATGGCGCGTGCCATCGGGTAGTACGGCGGCATGCCGTCGGCGGTCTTGGTGTTCAGCGCGATCGGAATCATCGCCAGGATCGCCGTGCCCATGGTCATCATGATCGGGCGCAGGCGTTCGCGGCTGCCTTCCACCAGCGCATCGGTGCGCGCCATGCCGCGCCGGCGCAGGTTGTTGATGTGCTCGATCATCACGATGCCGTTGTTCACCACCACGCCCATCAGCACCAGGATGCCGATCACCGCCATGATGTTCATCTCGGTGCCGGTGATCCAGAACAGCCAGTACACGCCGAAGATCGAGAACAGCACGCAGGACATGATCGCCGCCGGGAACAGCAGGGATTCGAACACCGCGGCCATGATCACCACCATCAGGATCAGCGCGATGAAGATGCTGTTCACCATCTGCTGCATGCCGTCGAAGTTGATGTTGAAGCCGGCACCGGCGAAGGTGTAGCCGTAGCCGGGCGGGAACTGCACGCCGTCCAGCGTGGTCTCGACCGCCTTGCGCGCCTGGTCCATCGGCACGTCCTTGGCCAGCCCCGCCTCGACCCGCAGCATGGTCTGCCGGTTCAGCCGCTGGATCGAACTGGCCGCCGGGGTGACATTCACGTCCACCATCGCCAGCAGCGGCACCTCCTTGCCGCCGGCGGTGCGCACCATGAACGAGGACAAGTCCTCGATGCCATAGTTCTCCGAGCCGGCGAAGCGCACGTTGACCGGGATCTCGACGTCGTCGCGGTGGAAGTCGCGCAGCGAGGAGCCACGCAGCGCCATGCCGACGAACTGCGCCACCTGCTGTGCGCTGAAGCCATAGGCGGCGGCACGCTCGCGGTCCACCCGCACCGCCAGTTCGGTGTTGGCGTCGCCGGTGTCCACGCGCACGTCGCGCAGCTTCGGGTCGCGGGCCAGTATCGGCACGATGTCATCGGCCAGCTCCTTCAGGGTCTGGGTCGAATCGCCCACCAGGCTGAAGCGGATGCCCTGGCCGTCGCTGCCCATGCCACCCGGCCAGCCGATGCCGATCTTGGCGCGCGCCGACTGCGGCAGCCCCTTGCGCACCTCCTCCTTGATCTTCTCGCTCAGCGCCGGGTCCTCGGTGTCCAGGAACAGGCGGGTCTGCGCCCAGCCCTGTTCGCTGTAGCGGCTGAACACGCGGTCGATGTGGAACTGCTTGCGGTTCGCATTGACGAACGCCTCCACCCGCGCCACTTCGCGACCCATCTCCTCCTTGGAGTAGGCGCCACGCCACTGGTAGAAGATGTTGATCTCGCTCGGATTGTCGTCGTCGCCGCCACCGCTGGTATGCGTCATCGGATACACGCTGGCCAGGGAAATGGCGAGGATGCCGCCCACCGCCCAGCCGCGGTGCTGCAGCGTCCAGCGCAGCGCACGCGCATAGCGTTCCTGCATCCGGTTGATCAGCGGCGACTTCAGCGCCGGCGGGGTCTTCATCCGCGCCGACAGCATCGGGATCAGGCTCACCGCCACCAGCCACGAGGCCAGCAGCGAGACCGAGATCGTCACCGCCAGCTGCGACAGGTAGATGGTGATGATGTTCTTCTCGCCGAACATCATCGGCAGGAACACCACGCAGTGGCACAGGGTGCCGGCGGACAGCGCGATGGCCACGTGGCGGGTGCCGATGATGGACGCCAGCGAAGGCTGGTCGGGGTATTTCTCGCGCTCCTGGTAGATGCTCTCCACCACCACCACCGCGTTGTCCACCAGCATGCCCACCGCCAGCAGCAGGCCCATCATCGAAATGATGTTCAGGGTGATGCCGGCGAAGTACATGAACCCCAGGGTCATGATGAAGCAGATCGGGATGGCCAGCGACACCATCAGCGTCGACGGCCAATGGCGCAGGAAGGCGTACAGCACGATCACCGACAGCAGCAGGCCGATCGCGCCGGCCTCGGCCAGCGCCAGCAGCGAACTGGTCACCGCCTGTCCCTGGTCGTCGGTGACCTCGATGCCGACGCCGCGCATCGCCGGGTCTTCCTGCAGCCGCTCGATCTCGGCGCGCACCGCGCGCGACAGGTCCACCAGGTTGGCCGAGCGCTCCTTGTATACGTCGACGCCGACACTGGGCCTGCCCTCCATCTGCCGCACGTAGTTCATGCGCTGCGGCTGCAGGCTGACGTCGGCGATGTCCGACAACCGGGTGCCGCGCTTGTCGACCGGCAGGTTGCGCAGCGCCTGCAGTTCCAGCAGCTCGCCGCGCGGCTGCACGCGCAGGCGCCGGCCGGCCTCGGTGATCTGCCCGGCCGACACCGAGAAGTTGGCCGCCTGCAGCTTCTGCACCAGCTCATTGAGCGCCACCCCGTGCGCGCTCAGCCGGTCCTTGTCCAGCGCCACCAGCACTTCCTGCTTGGCCACGCCCTCGACCTCGACCCGCGCCACCCCGGGCAGGCGCTCCAGGCGCTGCTTGATGCTGCGCTCGATCAGGTCCGCGCGCGCGGTCAGGTCCTCGTCGCTGGTCAGGCGCAGGCTCATCGCCTCGCGGTCGCTGGTGCTCCAGCGCTGCACGTAGTAGCGGCGGAAATCGTCCGGCAACTGGTCGCGCACCGCGTCGATGCGCTCGCGCGCCTCGGACGCGGCCATGGCGATATCGCGGTTCCAGTCGCTGAATTCGACCTGGATCTGCCCGCCCTCGGCATTGGCGCGGGCGTTCATCGACTTGATGCCGGGCATCGTGGCGATGGCTTCCTCGACCGGCCGCAGCAGGTTGCGCTCCACTTCCTCCGGCGTCGACCCCGGGTACGGCAGCGACACGAAGAAGAAGGGAATGGTGGCTTCCGGCTCGGCTTCCAGCGGCAGCCGGAAGGCGGCGATCAGGCCGATCGCCACCATCGACACGAACAGCATGATGGTGGTGACGGGGCGGCGGATGGACAGCTCGGTGATGTTCATCCGTATCAGCCCTTCAGCCCGTCGCCGCCGGTGGCGCCATCGCCCAGCGCGTCATGCTCGTGCGCCAGCACCTGCTCGACCTGCTGCGCCTGCTGCCGCGCGCGGCGGCCACGCTCGGCATAGAACGCGTCGGCCTTGCGGTCCAGCAGGTCGTACACCACCGGAATCACCAGCAGCGTCAACAGGGTCGAGACCAGCAGGCCGCCGATCACGGTGATCGCCATCGGCGAGCGCACTTCCGCACCTTCGCCGAAGGCCAGCGCCAGCGGCAGGAAGCCGAACACCGCGCACAGCGTGGTCATCATGATCGGGCGCAGTCGCGAGCGCGCGCCCTCCACCAGCGCCTGGCGCTTGGGAACGCCTTCCTCGCGCAGCTGGTTGACCTTATCGATCAGGATGATGGCGTTCTTCACCACCAGCCCGACCAGCAGGATCAGGCCGATGAACACCACCACCGAAACCGGCGAGCGCGACAGCAGCAGCGCCGCGACCGCGCCGACCAGCGCCAGCGGGATGGTGAACAGGATCACGAACGGATGCAGCAGCGATTCGAACTGTGACGCCATCACCAGGTACACCAGGAACACCGCCAGGGCGAAGGCGAACAGCAGCGAACGGATCGATTCGCCCAGCTCCTGGCCCTGCCCGCCGATGTGCATGCCGACATCGGTGCCCAGCGGGTTGTCGGCCACCATCTTCTGCACTTCGGTGATCGCCGTGCCCAGGTCGATGCCGCGCAGGTTGGCCGAGACGATCGCCACCCGGCGCAGGTCGGCGCGGTGGATCTCGCTGGGGCCGGTGGTCGCCACCACCTCGGCCACGGACGACAGTTCCACCGGCTTGCCGCCGGTCGGGTGCACGATCAGGCGGCGGATGTCCTCGACCGAGGAACGCTCGGACTCCTGCACGCGCACCAGCACGTCGATCTTGCGGTCGCGGAAGCTGTAGCGGGTGGCGACGTTGCCGCGCACCTTGTTGACCACCGCATCGGCGATCTGGCGCGTGGTCAGGCCCAGCGCCGCGGCGCGGTCCTGGTCGAACACCACCTGGATTTCCGGGAAGCCCTGCTCGACCGTCGACTTGACGTCCGCGTAGTGCGGATTCTGCCGCAGCATGCCGGCCAGGCGGTTGCCGGCCACCCGGATCGCGTCCAGCGTGTTGCCCTCGATCTCGATCTCCAGCGGCGGCGACAGTGCGAACAGTTCCGGGCGCGCGAAATCCACCTGCGCCGCCGGCCATGCCTTCATGGTCTGGCGCAGTTTCTCGGTCAGCTCCGGTTCGCGCGAGGTGTCGCTCATCACCACCGACAGCTTGCCGATGTTCTCGCCGCTCTCGGTCGGGCTGGCGTCCAGCCGCGTGCCGGTGCCGGAAACGCCGTACAGCAGGCGTATGCCATCCTCGCCGGCATGCTTGCGCTGCACTTCGCGCACCAGTGCGTCGGTCTGCGCCAGCGGCGTGCCGGGCGGCAGCTTGGCGGTCATCTCGAAGCGGTCCTGCGCCAGCTGCGGGATCAGGTCCACGCCCAGCATCGGCAATGCCGCCAGGGTCAGCGCGAACGCCAGCGCCGCGCCGCCAAGTACCGGCCACGGCCGTGCCAGCGCGGCGGGCAACAGCCGCAGGTAGGTGCGTTCGGCACGGCCGTACGGGGCCATGGCGATGTCGCTGGCTTTGCGCATGACCGGCCCGACCACCGCGGCGATGCCGCGGAAGATGCGCACCACCAGCCACGCCGCGGCATAGAAGCCGTAGCGGAACATGGCGCCGATGCCGCGACCGGCGAACGCGGCCGGCTTCTGCCAGCGGCGCTCCGGGCGCCACGGCTGGCGCGGATCCTCGGCCGGGAACTCCAGCGGCGGCCGGCCCTTGAGCGCGCTCAGCATCGGGATCAGGGTCATCGACACCACCAGCGACACCGCGATGGCGATCGACACGGTCAGCGCCTGGTCGCGGAACAGCTGCCCGGCGATGCCTTCGACGAACACCAGCGGCAGGAACACCGCGATGGTGGTCAGGGTCGAGGCGACCACCGCCATGAACACCTCGCGGGTGCCCTTGATCGCGGCCTCGAGGATACCCATGCCGCGTTCACGCGCCTTGGCGATGGATTCGAGCACCACGATCGAATCATCCACCACCAGGCCGGTGGCCAGCGCCAGGCCGCCCAGCGACATCACGTTCAGGCTCAGCCCGAGCTGGCCCATGAAGAAGAACGTGGCGATGATCGAGATCGGCAGCGACAGCGAAATGACGAACGTGCTCCAGCCATCGCGCAGGAACAGGAAGATGATCAGCACCGACAGCAGGCCGCCGATCACCGCGTCGATCTTGACGTCCTTGATCGCGTGGCGGATGAAGACCGACTGGTCCTCCACCGTGGTCATCTCGATGTCCTTGGGCATCTGCTTGCGGATCGCTTCGAGCTTCTTCTCCAGCGCATCGGCGGTGGAGACGGTGTTGGCGTCGCCTTCCTTGTAGATCGCCAGTTCGACCGCTTCGTGGCCGCCGGCGCGGATCACCGCCTCGCGCTCCTTGTAGCCCTGGCGCACGTCGGCCACGTCCTTCAGGCGTACCGGCGAGGTGCCGCCGCCACTGCCATCGCTGCGCAGCGCGGCGATCACGTTCGGATCGCGGCTGCCGAGGATCGCGGTCATCAGCTGGCGGTTCTCGCCGGCCGAGGAGGCACCCGAGCCGGCGGCGGTGTTGAGCAGCATCTCGCGCATCTGCTCGACCGTGGCGAACTGGTTGACGGTACGCACCAGGTAACGCTGCGAGCCCTCTTCCAGGCGGCCGCCGGACAGGTTCACGTTCTCCTGCTGCAGACGCTGGATCACGCTGTCCAGCGACAGCCCCAGCTGCGCCAGCTTGCGCTGGTCGATATCCACCTGGATCTCGTCTTCCAGGCCACCGCCGACCTTGACCGCGGCCACGCCGCTGACCGGCTCGAGCTTGCGCTTGAGGTCATCGTCGGCATAGCGGCGCAGTTCCATCAGCCGGCGCACCGCGTCGGCCTCGCTGCCACCGTCCTGCCTGGAGGACAGCGCCAGGCGCATGATCGGCTGGGTCGACGGGTTGAAGCGCAGCAGCACCGGCGGCTTGGCCTCCAGCGGCAGCTGCAACGTCTCCATCTTGTCGCGCACGTCCAGCCCGGCCTGCTGCATGTCCGTGCCCCAGGCGAACTCCAGGACCACGTCGCTCTGCCCGGTGCGCGAGATCGACTTGAGCTTGCGCAGGCCCTTGACGATGCCCAGCGCTTCCTCGGCCGGCTGCGAGATCAGCGTCTCCACCTCGGCCGGCGCCGCGCCTTCATAGTCGGTGCGCACGGTGAGCGTGGGGTAGCTCAGGTCGGGCAGCAGTTCGACCTTCAGGCTCGACAGCGAGATCAGGCCGAACAGCACCAGGGTCAGCGTCATCATCGCGATGGTGACGCGGCGGCGCGTGGCGAACTCGATCAGGTCGAAGCCGCCACCGCCGGGAACCGACGGATCGCGCGCACTCATTGCTTGGCCGCCTGTGCGGCCGGTGCCTTGGCGGGCGCCGCGGCGGCGACCGCCTTCTCCTTGCCGATCACCTGCACCGCGCTGCCCTCGCGCAGCGCCGCCTTGCCGGCGATCACCACTTCCTCGCCCGGCTGCAGGCCTTCGCGCACCTCGATCCAACCGGCATCGTCATAGCCGAGCTTGAGCCGGGTACGGGTCGCCTTGCCGTCGCGCACCACGTACACGGCGGGCTCGCCACCGTCCTCGAGCAGCGCGGTACGCGGCACCACCAGCGCGTCGGCGCGCTGGTCGTAGTTGATGCTCAGGCGGCTGAACATGCCCGCCTGCAGGTCGCCCTCGCCCGAGAACGAGGCCACCACGCGGAACGTGCCGGTGCCGGTGTCCACCACCGGCGACACGCGGTCCACGACGCCGTCGAACGTGCGCCCCGGCAATGCGTCGGCGACCAGCGTCACCGCCTGCCCCGGCTTGAGCTTGGCGATCTCGCGCTCGGGCACGTTGAGCGTGGCCTCCAGCTTGCCGGCGTCGACGATGCGGATGATCGGCGAATTGATCTGCACGAAATTGCCTGGCTTGATGTCGCGCGAGGCAATCACCCCGGAGATCGGCGCCACCACCGTGGTGTAGGACAGCTCCAGCGCCGTCATCCGGTATTGCGCGCGCGCGTTCTCCAGGTCGAAGCGCAGCTGGTCCACGTCGGCGGCGCTAACCAGCTGCTGCTGGACCAGCTTCTGCGCACGCTGGTAGCTGTTTTCCAGTTTGCGCATCTGCGCTTCGCTCTGCGCCACGGCCAGCCGCGCGCGGTCCGGGTCCAGCCGTACCAGCGGCTGCCCGGCGCTGACCTGCTGGCCTTCCTCGACCATCACCGCCAGCGCCACGCCCGAGGTCTTGGCGACCACCTGCGACTCGGCGCGCGGCTCAAGCGAGGCGGTACCGGTGTAGCTGGCGGCGATGGCGCGGCGTGCCGCCTTGGCCACTTCGACCGGGACCGCGTCGCTTGCCTTCTGCTCTTCCTTGGGCTTGTCCTTGGCATCCTCGCCACCGGCCTTGCAGCCCCCGAGCAACAACACCGAAGTGACGAGGAGAGCGGCGGCGCAGCGTCCGGTGCGGCCGTACGGGGTAAGGATTGGCGACATCGTGGGGTCCCTAGAGATGCAGTGGCTGGTGTTGTAGCAAAGTATTGCACCACCCCACGACGACACCATGCCCCAAAGGTCATGCCCGCATGCCGCGTCGCAGCATTCATGAATGGTTCCGAACCGGTGAATACGCGGGCTATACTCGGGCCGTTCCGTGTCCCCACGGCGGAACGAACAGACCCGCATACCGGACAAGGAAACCATGCGCTCGCAGCCGTTTGCCGTATGTCTCGCCCTGGCTCTGGCCCTGCCCTTCGGGGCGGCCGCACAAGCCGACCCGCAGCAGTCTGAACCTTCCGCCCCCGCACCCGCCGCCACGCCCGCCCCCGCGGCGGCGCCGGCCACCGGCAATGCCGAGGCCGGGCGCACCCTGGCCTACACCTGCCAGGGGTGCCATGGCATCACCGGCTACAAGAACGCCTATCCGAGTTACCGCGTGCCGAAGATCGGCGGGCAGTCGGCGCAGTACCTGGGCCAGGCATTGACCGAATACCGCGAAGGCAAGCGCAAGCATCCGACCATGCAGGCGCAATCGATGAGCTTCAGCACGCAGGAAATCGCTGATCTCGCCGCCTACCTGTCCACTCTCAAGTAAGCACCGCTCATGTCGAAAGCCAAGCACGCCTCGCGTCTCGCCATCGCCCTGTTCGCTGCCTGCACGGTGGCCGCCTGCACCCAGTCGGAAGTGGAGTCCAGCGCCAAATCCGCCGCCGACCCCGGCCATGCCAGCGGTGAACATGGTTCCAGTTCGTCGGCCGGCCTGCCGCAGGGGCGCATCGCCGCCGGCGAGCAGCTGGCCAACAGCAAGGGCAAGGCCACCGGCCAGAGCTGCATCGACTGCCATGGTGCCGACGGCAACGCGCCGATCGATCCGGGCTATCCACGGCTCGGTGGCCAGTATGGCGACTACCTCGCCCATGCCCTGCAGGCGTATCGCAGCGGCGATCGCGAGCACATGCTGATGTCGCCGCAGGCGGCCGGCCTGAGCGACCAGGACATCGCCGACCTGGCGGCCTACTTCGGCTCGCGCCCCAGCCAGCTGCGGGACCTGCACGGCCTCAAGTAACGGCACCGCGCCGGCACCTGCGCGTGCCGGCCCCGCGCGCCGGGCCTGGCCGGGCCGGGCGTGAGCGCCGCGCGACAGCACGCACCCGGAAAACGCTTGGTCGCCGCGCGGGTTGCGCGGCCCGCAGCCACGGCCGGATTCCCCGGTATCCGCGCGTAACCGGAGCCGCTCATCACCTATCCCGCCCGGATCGGCCCCGGGGCGGCATCTGGAACCCTCGCGTCTCGCGTCTGCGGCATGCCGCTGTTCCCGCCGTGGCGCGCGCCATGCGGCACCACAGGAGCCGCTATCGCCCCGGCGGCGGGCGGCAGGACGACGGCAAACGCACCTTCGCCCACTCAACGGCTGCCGTTGTCGTCCTGCAGTTCCTGCTTGAACGGAATGTCCGGCGGCGGCCGCGCCGTGGCCGGCTGCTCCTGCATGTTCGGGTTGCGCAGGCCACAGCCGCCGCCGAACTGCAGGACCGACACCACGCAGGAGATGCGGGTACCGGTGCCGGGGATGGGGATTTCGATGCTCTTGATTCCCTTGCGCACCCATTCGGCCAGCAACGATTCGTTGGGTACCCAGTACTTGTCGAACGAAGTTGGCGCATGCTCGTAGGGCGGACGCTTGAGCCAGGTGCCGGCGCGATCGAGCTGCTCCCTGCTCCAGTTGTCGGATTCGCCACCCGGCGCGCCGCGATCAGGCGACGCCGTGTCCTTCCCGGCATCGCCCGCCAGGCGCACGCTGCCATCACGGTTGTACAGGCCACGCCCGGCGTCGGAGGCAGCCCGTCCCTCGCCCGCCGCCTGCCGCTGCGAGGCTCCCCAGTCGTCCGAGCGGACCGGTGCCGCCCAACCGCCGCTGCGATCCCGCGGCTGTGGACCGGCGCCGGCACTGGCGCCCGCCTGCGACGCACTGTTGGCCGCACGCCCGTCCGCGGCCGCAGCCGCCGGCGATGGCCGTGATCCCTGCGCCGTGGCGCCAGTGGTGGTCGCGGTCGCCACACCGGCGCCGGCCGCCGGCGCCGGAGCGGCATCGGCCACGCCCGGCACCTGCCGCTCACGCACCACCACGTCCGCGGCCTTCACCTGCACGCCGCTTTCGCGTACCGGCACCGTGGACAGCGCCAGCGGCTGCCGCGGCGCGGTCTCGATCTGCCGCTCGCGTACGGCCGGCGCGACACTCTCCACGCGCACCTGGGGTTCGCGTGGACGCACCTGCGCCATCGCCACCGGCTGCACCGGCGCAGTCTCTACCGGGCGCTCGCGCACCTGCACCTGCGGCATCGCCGGGGCGCGCATGGCGACATCGGGTAGCGGCGGCGCGCGCACGTTCGCCGGCCGCTCCACCACGCTCTCGACGGTACGCTCGCGCACCTGCGGCACCTGCACGCGCAGCGCCGGCTCGGCCAGCGTGGGCGCGGGCAGAACGAAATCGGTGGTGGGCCGCGCCACCTCGGTGACCTGCAGCGGCTGCTGCGCCACCGCGTCGGGTGCCGGCTGCGGGGTGTCCGCCGGTGTTGCCTCCGGTGTGGGATCGACACTGCCGTCCTGCACCGCCGGTGGCGGCTGCGACTGCGGCGGTGCCTGTGGCGACGAAGCGTCGGCCAGCGCGCCGGCCGCCGCTGCCTGCGCCTCATCCGCCGACGCGCCCGCATCCCGCGGTGCACCGCCACCTTCTTGTTCCGGGGTGCCCCGGCCCAGGTACTCGACCCGGACCCGCTCCCCCTCGTCCGCACCCGGCTCGGGCACGGTGCTGCGTACCAGCGCCACCCACACCAGCAGTACCGCGAACAGCAGATGCAGGGCCACGCTGCACAGCGCGGAAAACCAGCGGATGCGGCGCTGGTCGTCTGCCGGCGGGTCATCCCCGGCCCAGCGCAACAACTGCAGCAAGGCACGCTGGAACGAAACCGGACGGCCGCTTCCGCGGGAACGCGGGCCACGCCACGGCGGCGCTGCGGCAGCGGCATCGGCGCCAGCGAAGGCCAGCCCTTTTGCCTGGCCGCCCCCTCGCAGCCAGGCACTCCAGCTGTAGGGGAAGCCGGTGCGGCGGTCATGCAGGAGGCTGCCCTTGCGGCGGGCAGCCAGCAGGTCGATCAGGTCGGCAACCGTCGTCACCGGCACGTGGCGGGTCGCTCAGCCCGCGCTGCCGCGCGGAATGTAGGGTGCCTGGCCACTGGCGTGGTCGGTCGCGTCGCGCACCGCGGTAACGCCGGGGACACGGGCCATCAGGGTCTTCTCGATACCCTGCTTCAGGGTCACGTCGGCCATGCCGCAGCCATGGCAGCCACCACCGAAACGCAGCAGAACCACGCCATCGGCGGACACTTCCTGCACCGCCACGCGCCCGCCGTGCGAGGCCAGCTGCGGGTTGACCTCGTTCTCGATGACCCAGTGCACGCGCTCGACCATCGACGCCGCCTCGCCGGGCGCTTCGCCCTTGATCCTGGGCGCCTTGATGGTCAGCTGCTGGGTGCCCGCCGCCTGGGTGACGTAGTCGATCTCGGCGCCATCCAGCCAGGCCACGCTGGTGGCCGCCACGTAGAGCGTGAAACCGTCGCAGTCCACCGCCCACTCGTCACCCAGCAGATCGGCCGGCTCGGCGAACTCCAGGCGCGCATCGGCGCGCGGCGTCCCCGGTTCGACCGCACTCAGGCGCACGCCCATGCCGGGCACGGCCTCGCGTTCGATCAGCTTGCGGAAATGGCGCTGGGCAGTATCTGAAATCTGGATCATGCGGGGTATTCTAGCCGTGTCTTGGTGGCTGCTGATGGGACAGTGATTCCACGCGCGGCACCGTTCAGCCCCTTCGATGGAGATTCCCATGGCCGATCTGATTCCACTCGCGCAGGCGCACTGCATTCCACGCAGGGGCAGCGAGCACCGGCTCGGCGCGGCGCGGCTGGCCGAACTGCTGCCGCAGGTCCCGGGCTGGGAACTGGCCGAGGACGGCCACGCCCTGGTGCGCACGTTCAGCTTCGACAACTACCACGGCACCATGGCGTTCGTGAATGCCCTGGCCTGGGTCGCGCACCGCGAGGACCACCACCCCGACCTGGGGGTGCACTACGACCGCGCCATCGTCCGCTTCTCCACCCACGACGTGGGCGGCCTGAGCGAGAACGATTTCATCTGTGCCGCCAAGGCATCCGCACTTGTGGAGCAATGACATGAAAGCGCATCTCCTGCCGGGTTCCCTCGTCACCGCCCTCCTGCTCAGTGCCTGCGGCCCTTCCGGACCGGCCGCGCCGGTGGTCGCCCCCACCGAAGTGGCCGCGGTGCAGACACCGCCACCGGACTACCCGGTCGAACTGGCCTGCAGCGGGGTCGGCGGCCAGAGCGTGCTCAAGGTCGTGGTCGGGCCGCAGGGCACCCCGACCGAAGTCGCGCTGCTCACCAGCAGCGGCAACAGCCAGCTCGACGATGCGGCGATCCAGCGCGTGCGCGAATGGAAGTTCAAGGCCGCCACCCGCAATGGCCAGGCGGTGCCGACCACCATCCAGGTGCCGGTGAGCTTCAACCCGCCGCAGCCGAAGCCGGACAGCTGCTTCGCGATCGAGGAACGGATGCGGCGCGGCGGCTGAGCCCCGCTCGCATCCCCGGGGCGCCCCCTGCCGGCCGCCGCCCACGGGTCGGCGCAGGCATCGGGCCGGGCGCCATCCACCCGCTGCAACCGCGCGCGGTCAGCGCAACCGGTCCAGCGCCTCCACCAGCTCCGGCGCCAGCGGCGCATTGAGCACATAGGGCGTCTTGCCGGCATCGAGGGCGAACTCCAGCGAGGCTGCATGGAGGAACAGCCGCTTGAGGCCGATCTGCTCGCGCAGCCGCTTGTTGACCGCAGGATCGCCGTACTTGTCGTCACCTGCCACCGGATGGCCGATGTGCTGGGCATGCACGCGGATCTGGTGGGTGCGCCCGGTGTCGATCTTCACCTCGCAGTAGGAATGGCCACCGCGCCGCTCCAGCACCCTGAAGTGGCTCAGCGACGGCTTGCCCGCCGCGTTCACCTGCACATGGCGCTCCCCGCCCTGGCGCAGGCCCACGTGCAGCGGCGCGTCCACGCTCATCACCCCGTCAGGCATGCGCCCGACCAGCAGGGTCAGGTAGCGCTTGCGGATGCCCCCCGGGCCGGCACCGTCATGGTCTTCGCGCAGCAGCGCCTGCAGTTCGGACAGCGCCGAGCGCTTCTTGGCCATGACCAGCAGCCCCGAGGTGTCGCGATCCAGCCGGTGGACCAGCTCCAGCCCCTGGTTCGGGCGCAGCGCGCGCATGGTCTCGATCGCGCCATGGCTGATGCCGCTGCCGCCATGGCTGGCCACGCCGGACGGCTTGTTGATCACCAGCAGCCGCGCATCCTCGAACACGATGGCCTGCTCCATGCGCTGCAGGAAGCCGGCCGGCGGTGGCGCCTTGTCTCCAACCTCGGCGAGATTGACCGGCGGCACCCGTACCTCCTCGCCGGCCTCCAGCTTGCGCTCGGCCTTGGCCCGGCCGCCATTGACCCGTACCTGGCCGCTGCGCACCAGCTTGTAGACCAGGCTGCGCGGCGCCCCCTTGAGCTGGCCCAGCAGGAAGTTGTCCAGGCGCTGCCCGGCCCGGTCTTCCGGAACCTTGATCATGCGCACGCTGGATTTGCCCGCGGAGGGTGCGCGGCGGTCTTCGGAGTCAGTCATCTGCCTGTTTATTCTGCTACACTCGGGGAGCGATATAAGGGTTTGATTTCGTTGGAAGTTGACCAGGGCCAGAAGCCCGGCTTCCGACGGATCCGGCACAGTGCGCGGCCACCGCCCCCGGGGCGGCCATGTTAGCGGCTCGTCGGCGCTCCCGGCCATCGCCGGATGCCAAAAGCATCCGTGCTGGACGAAACAACATGTCCCGTGCGACGCCCCGGCCACGGCCGGAGCGGCCGCCGGCCCCGAAACACCTGAAACCAAGAACACAAGCGCTCCCGCGGCCTGCCGTGGTGTCGTAGCGCTGGAAACCCAAGCCGCCCTACCCGCGCCTGCGCGAGGGGCGGCGACCCGTGTCCAGAGGCGAAACGCCATGGCGTTCCGCGCGGTAGCAGCGCGCGAGGAACGCACAATGAAGCGAATGCTGATCAATGCCACGCAGGCCGAAGAGCTGCGCGTGGCCATCGTGGACGGCCAGACCCTGTACGACATCGACATCGAACAGCCGTCCAAGGAACAGAAGAAGTCCAACATCTACAAGGGCCGCATCACCCGGCTCGAACCTTCCCTCGAAGCGGCTTTCGTCGAATACGGCGGTGACAAGCACGGCTTCCTGCCGCTGAAGGAAATCTCCCGCGATTACTTCCAGGCCGGTGTCGACCACAACAAGGCCGGCATCCGCGAGCTGCTGCGCGAGGGCCAGGAAGTGGTGGTCCAGGTGGACAAGGAGGAGCGCGGCAACAAGGGCGCCGCGCTGACCACGTTCATCTCGCTGGCCGGCCGCTACATGGTGCTGATGCCGAACTCGCCGTCGGCCGGCGGCGTCTCGCGCCGCATCGAGGGCGAGGACCGCGCCGCGCTCAAGGACGCGCTGGACAAGCTGAACATCCCCGACGACATGGGCGTGATCATCCGCACCGCCGGCGTCGGCCGCGATGCCGAGGAGCTGCAGTGGGACCTGGACTACCTGCTCCAGGTCTGGCGCTCGATCGCCGAGGCCGCGCTGGCCAAGCCGGCGCCGTTCCTGATCTACCAGGAGTCGCGCCTGATCGTGCGCGCCCTGCGTGACTACCTGCGCGCCGACATCGGCGAGATCCTGGTGGACACCGAGGAGCTGTACGAGACCGCGCGCGAGTTCATGCAGCAGGTGATGCCGCAGACCCTGCGCAAGCTCAAGCACTACAAGGACGACATCCCGCTGTTCAACCGCTTCCAGATCGAATCGCAGATCGAGGCGATCTACGAGCGCAACGTGCGCCTGCCGTCCGGCGGCTCGATCGTGGTCGACCAGACCGAGGCACTGACCGCCATCGACGTCAACTCGGCCCGCGCCACCAAGGGCAGCGACATCGAGGACACCGCGTTCCAGACCAACCTGGAGGCCGCCGAGGAAGTGGCCCGCCAGCTGCGCCTGCGCGACCTGGGCGGCCTGGTGGTCATCGATTTCATCGACATGTCCTCCAACAAGCACCAGCGCGAGGTCGAGAACCGCCTGCAGAACGCGCTGAAGTACGACCGCGCGCGCGTGCAGCTGGGCCGCATCTCGCGCTTCGGGCTGATGGAAATGAGCCGCCAGCGGCTGCGCCCGAGCCTGGGCGAGTCCAGCCAGATCGTGTGCCCGCGCTGTGACGGCCAGGGCCGCATGCGCAGCGTCGAGTCGCTGTCGCTGTCGATCATCCGCGTCGCCGAAGAGCATGCGATGAAGGAAAACACCGGGCAGGTGCTGGTCCAGGCCCCGGTCGAGATCGCCAACTTCCTGCTCAACGAGAAGCGCAGTGCGCTGCGCGAGATCGAGCGCCGCCACGACGCACCGATCATCATCGTCGCCGACGAGCAGCTGCACACCCCGCACTATGAAGTCACCCGCCTGCGCGAGAACGAGCTGGGCGAGGAATCGGGCAGGCCGAGCTACCAGCGCGGCACCCCGCGCAAGCTGCCGGTGCACGCCCTGACCAAGGCGCAGCTGAACATCCCGCCGGCACCGGCGGTGACCCACGTCAAGCACAGCCAGCCGGCCCCGGTGCGCGAGATCCCGGAACCGGCGCCGGCACCGGCCCCGGTCGCCGCGCCCGCCCCCGCGGCACCGGCCGGCGGCGGCGTGATGGGCTGGCTCAAGCGGGTCTTTGGCGGCGAGACCGCCCCCGCCGCGGCACCGGCCCAACCGCAGCCGCGCCAGGACGGCGGCCGCGGCAACCGCAATGACCGCAACACCCAGCGCCGCGATGGCCGCAATAACAACGGCGGCAACAACGGCCAGCAGGCGCGTGCCGGCGGCAATGGCAACGGCAACCGCCGTGACGAACAGCGCCGCGAGGAGCGTCGCGACGAACGCCGCCAGGGCGCGGGCAACCCGCAGCCGCAGAGCGCCGGCCAGCAGCCGCCCAAGCAGCGCGGCGAACAGCAGGCGCAGCAGGGCAAGCAGCCGCGCAACAACGAGCAGCAGCAGCCCAAGCCGCCGAAGCAGCCCAAGCAGCCGAAGCCGCAGCAGGAAGTGGACAAGGCGGTGCAGCCGGCCAGCGAAAAGCCGGCACGGCAGCCGCAGGCCGACGCGCCGCGCCCGGTCGTGGCTGACGCCCCGGCCATGGCCGCCGCCGCCGTGGTCGCCAGCGTGGACACCAACGCCACCGAGGCCCCTGCCAAGGTGCAGCTGCCGCTCGCGGACGACACCGCAGCGGTGGCCGCGGCCACCGTGCAGGTCGGCGTGACCGACGAGTCCGCCACCGTGGCCAACGATGACGGCAATGGGGATGGCGCCAGCCGTCGCCGCCGCGGCCGTCGTGGCGGTCGCCGCCGCCGTCGCGGCAATGCCGAAGGCACCGGCAACGCCGAGGCCGACGTGCTGGGCAACGATGACGACCTCGCCGACGAGGCCGAGGACGCCAGCAACGAGCTCGGCGCGATTGCCACCGCGCCGACCGCGGCGCAGCCGGAGTTCGATTTCGAGGACGAGCCGGCAATCGTTCGTGCGCCCGCACGCGCGCCGCGTCCCGCACGCACCGAAGCACCGGTGGCGCAGCAGGCCGCGCCGGCGGCAACGCCGGCCGCACCGGACCGGGAGGGCACTGCCACCGGTCCGGAGACGACGGTCGCCGCGCAGCCCGAGGCCGCGGCACAGGCCGTGGTGACGCCGGCACCGGAACCCACGCCCGCCGTGGCCCCGGCCGCGGAAAGCGTGCAGCCGGCCGTTGTGGCCGCGCCGCAGGCGGCCGATCCGGAACCGCTGGTGGACGCCACGCCCGCCGCGCCGGTCACCGCCGTGGTCGCGCCCGCACAGCCGGTTGCGGTTGCAGCTGCGGCCGAAGCCGAGCCGCTGCCGGTTGCCGAAGCCGCTCCGGCGCCGGCATTGCCGGAGAACGGCCAGCTGTTCGCCGAGGCCACGGCAGCGGCGCCGGCAACCGAGGTACGGCACGCCTCCACCGAACCGATGCCGCAGGTTGCGGTGGTGGCGTCCGAGGCGGTGGTGGTTGCTGCCGCTGAAGCCGAAGCTGAAGCTGAAGCCGAAGTCGGGGCCGACGCCGCCACGACGCATGCGGAAGAGCCGCGTCGCGACGCCTGAAGGCAGCGCGTCATGCAATGAAAAAAGCGGCCCCCGGGCCGCTTTTTTCATGCGCCGACCTCACTGCCAGGCGGGTCAGATCACCTTGGACGGATCGCCCACGCCGTATTGGGCCGCCAGCCGCGCCAGCGCGATGTTGTCCTGCACCCCGGTCTTCTGGAACAGGCGCGACTTGTGGGTATTGACCGTCTTGGCACTCAGGCTGAGGCGACGCGCAATCTCTTCCTGGCGATGCCCCTGGACCAGCAGCAGGGCCACTTCCAGTTCCCGTGGCGAAAGCTCGTCGAAGGGCGAAACGTCGCCGTCGATGTTGGACAACGCCAGGTTCTGGGCGATGTTGTTGGCCAGGTAGCGCCGCCCCTGCGCCACATCGTGGATCGCGCGCACCAGCTCGCGGGCGTCGCCGCCCTTGCCGACATACCCCGACGCCCCGGCCTCCAGCAGCCGCTTGGGCATCGGGCCGTCTTCCAGCACCGACACGATGATGACGCGGGTGCCATGGTCACCCTTGACGATGCGCTCGGTGATCTCCAGCCCGCTCAACCCCGGCAGGTTCAGGTCGCAGAGCACCACGTCGGGCTTCAGCCGGCGGATCTGCGGCAGTGCCACCTCGCCACTGTCCGCGGCACCCACCACCTCGATGCCCGTTTCACCGGCAAGGATCATCTGCAGACCGGTGCGCACCAGCGCGTGGTCGTCAATCAGAAATACCGTTATCGTCACTACCCGCTTCCTCCCCCGACACCCAGTGACAGTCGCAGCTGGCTGCGGCTCCGTGGTCTGGAGCCAGGGCGCGGATTTTCCACCACGCGCCGTCACGCAAGCTGCCCTCATTATCAATCAAGTGGCCGGTCCCGCCCCCAGGGGACGACGCACGTGGACGACTCCCCTGTCCACGCATGACCCGATCATGACAAGCCCCGGGTGAGCGACCATGACATGCTGCATGCCGCAGCGGCGCGCGGCCATCAGTGCATCCCTCTCAGCCAGTTAGGGATTCACCGCAACCGGTGGTGACCAGCGGCGGCGGAACAACAATACGTGCACGCCGGTCACCCATGCCAGCGCGGCGCACCAGCCGCCCAGGATATCGGAGGGGTAATGCACGCCCAAGTGGACCCGCGACAGCCCGACGCACGGCACGAAGACCAGGCCGGCAACCGCCACCGGCCAGCGCCAGCGCGTATTCCAGGCCAGGAACAGCGCGGTGGCGGCCAGCGTCATCGACCCCATCGCGTGCCCGCTGGGAAAACTGAAGGTGCTTTCCGGCGCGATCGATTCCCACAGGCTCGGCCGCTCGCGCTGGAACAGCTGCTTGCTGCCGATGTTCAACAGCGCCGAGCCCGCGAACGCGGTGGCGGCGAACAGCGTGTCGCGCCAGCGCCGCCGGAATGCGAGCACCGCCACCACCAGCAGGTCGAGCGGAATCACGCCCCACTGGTAGCCCAGCCGCGACATCAGCAGGAAGAACGCATCCAGCGCGGGCGACGCCAGCCCGTGCATGCGCCACAGCAGCGCGTGGTCGAGGTATAGCGCCTCGGCCTCGTGGATCTCCTCGGCCAGCGCCACGAACCCGGCCAGCGGCAGCAGCAGGCAGAGGAACAGCACGACCACGCGCCAGGCGTTGTGCGCGAGCCAGTCGCGCACGCCGGCGGCTTCGCGGCGTGATTCAGCCGGCGTGGCGCGCATAGCGGCTCTCGACGTACTCGTCGATCAGCGCCACGAACTCCTGCGCGATGTTCTCGCCCCGCAGCGTCACCTTCTTCTCGCCATCGACGAATACCGGCGCGGCCGGCGCTTCACCGGTGCCCGGCAGCGAGATGCCGATGTTGGCATGCCGCGATTCGCCCGGGCCGTTGACGATGCAGCCCATCACCGCCAGGGTCATGTTTTCCGCGCCCGGGTGGCTCACACGCCACACCGGCATCTTCTCGCGGACATGGTTCTGCACCACCTTGGCCAACTCCTGGAAGAACTCGGAGGTGGTGCGCCCGCAGCCCGGGCAGGCCGTGACCATCGGCGTGAACGCCCGCTGCCCGGTGGTCTGCAGCAGTTCCTGGGCGACGATGACCTCCTGGGTGCGTGGCTGCCCCGGCTCGGGCGTGAGCGAGATGCGGATGGTGTCGCCGATGCCTTCCTGCAGCAGCACCGCCAGCGCCGCCGACGAAGCGACGATGCCCTTGCTGCCGATGCCGGCCTCGGTCAGGCCCAGGTGCAGGGCGAAATCGGAGCGGTTGGCCAGGTCACGATAGACCGCGATCAGTTCCTGCACGCCGCTGACCTTGGCCGACAGCACGATGCGCTCGCGCGGCAGGCCCAGTTCGACCGCGGTCTGCGCCGAATCCAGCGCCGAGCGGATCAGCGCCTCGCGCAGCACCCGGCCGGCGTCCCAGGGCTGCGCGCGCTGGCTGTTCTCGTCCATCAGCCTGGCCGCCAGGGTCTGGTCCAGCGAGCCCCAGTTGGCGCCGATGCGCACCGGCTTGTCGTAGCGGATGGCGAACTCGATCAGCTGCGCGAACTGGGTGTCCTTCTTCTTGCCGAAGCCGACGTTGCCCGGGTTGATGCGGTACTTGGCCAGCGCCTCGGCGCAGGCCGGCTCCTGCGCCAGCAGCTGGTGGCCGTTGTAGTGGAAGTCGCCGATCAGCGGCACCTCCACGCCCATCATCCGCAGCTTGTCGACGATCCGCGGAATGGCCGCGGCGGACTCGGCGTTGTTGACGGTCAGCCGCACCATTTCCGAACCGGCGCGCCACAGTTCGGCCACCTGGCGGACGCTGGCGGCGACATCGGCGGTGTCGGTATTGGTCATCGACTGGACGACCACCGGATGCCCGCCGCCGACCTTCACCCCGCCGATATCGACGGCATGGGTGATGCGGCGGGGCCAGGCGGTGGCGTCGGCGGGAGGTGTCGGGCGGGTGACGGCGTCGTGCATGGCGCGCATTTTAGCGCGCCGCCCCGCGCCACCGCATGAACCACCATGAGCACCGCCCACCTGGACCCATTACGATGCGCGCATGGATTCCGCCGACGCCTCGTTCCTTCGCACCCTGTGCAGCCTGCGCTGGCTGGCCACCGCCGGCCAGGCCAGCGCGATCCTGGTCGCCACCGGGCTGCTGGGACTCGACCTGCCGCAGCTGCCGCTGTGGAGCGGCGTGTGCGTGCTGGCGCTGTTCAACCTGTACGTGCAGTTGCGGGTACACGACAGCGACCCTGCCCCGGTCACCGCCTTCGGCCACATCCTGGTGGACGTCACCGTGCTGACCTGGATGGTCGGCTGGAGCGGTGGCATCACCAATCCGTTCGGTTCGCTGTTCCTGGTCCTGATCGCGCTGGCCGCGCTGGCCCTGCCGTTGCGCTGGACCCATGCGGTGGCCGCGGCGTGCGTTGCCGGCTATGCGGTGAGCGCGATCTTCGGGCTGCCGCTGCACGGCGGTTACTTTGATTCGATGAGCCTGCAGCTGTGGGGCGCGGCGGCCAATTTCCTGCTCTCCAGCGTGGTCGTGCTGGTGTTCTCGACGCGGCTGGCCGCGGCGCTGCGCGAGCGCGAGAACCAGCTGGCGCTGCTGCGCGAACGCTTCGTGCGCAACGAGGGCATCGTCGCACTGGCCACCCATGCGGCATCGGTGGCGCATGAACTGAACACCCCGCTGGCGACCATGACCCTGCTGGCCGACGACATCGCCGAACAGTACGCCGGCGACCCGCTGATGCAGGAAGACATGGACACCCTGCGCGGGCTGCTGGTGCAATGCCGCGAGCGGGTGCTGGCGCTGGCGGCGCCGGCGGAAGGCGCGCGCCGCCGCGCGCGCGTGTCGATCGGCGACGTGCTCGAGCAATGGCGCCTGGTGCGCCCGACCGTGCACCTGCGGCGCAACGCCGACGCGCCGCTGCAGCTGGCGCTGGACCCGGGGGTCGGCCACCTGCTGCAGGTACTGCTGAACAACGCCGCCGACGCCGGCGAACAGACCGGGCAGGGCCAGGTCGACCTGGACATCCGCATCGACGGCGACCACCTGTACGGCGAAGTCCGCGACTACGGCCCCGGCTTCAAGGCCAACGACGCCGCCCACGCGGCGCTGCCCGGCACCCTGTTCAACAGCGGCAAGACCGGCGGCATGGGCGTGGGCCTGGCGCTGTCGCATGCCACCATCGAACGGCTGCACGGGGAACTGTGGATGCGCCCGGCCGAAGGCCGCGGTACCCGCGTCGGTTTCCGGCTGCCCCTTGTCAATATGGAAGCCAATCCATGAGCCCTTCTGCCCACGGCCTGCTGGTCGACGACGATCCGCTGTACCTGCGCACCCTGCAACGCAGCCTCGCCCGGCGCGAGATCGAGACCGTCACCGCCCATGACATCGCAGGTGCGCTGGAGCAGGCCACGCGCGCGCCGCCGGCATTCGCGCTGATCGACCTCAAGCTTGGCGGCGAATCCGGCCTGGCGCTGATCCAGCCGCTGCGCGCGCTGCGCGCGGACATGCGCATCCTGCTGGTCACCGGCTACGCGTCGATCGCCACCGCGGTGGAGGCGATCAAGCTGGGCGCCGACGATTACCTGCCCAAGCCGGCGACGGTGCCGATGATCCTGCGCGCGCTGGGCGAGGCCGACGAGGGCGGCGAGGAACACGAGGACGTCGAGCCGCCCGATGCGATGACCCCGATCAGCCGCCTGCAGTGGGAACACATCCAGCAGGCGCTGCACGAAACCGGCGGCAACGTCTCGGCCGCCGCGCGCCTGCTTGGCATGCACCGCCGCTCGCTGCAGCGCAAGCTGCTCAAGCGGCCGAGCCCGGAGCGCGATCCGCACCGTTGACGCCGCGCACCGCCGCTCCGGAAGCGGGGTGTCTTACCCGCGCTGGATGGACACCCCGCCATCGACCCGCATCGCGGTGCCGGTGACGAACGAGGATGCCGGCGACACCAGGAACAGCGCTGCGGCCGCGATCTCCTCGGGCTGCGCCAGGCGGCGCAGCGCATGCAGGCGCGCCACCGCGCCCAGCGCCGCCTCGTCGGGGTTCATCTCGCGGGCCATCGGCGTGTCGGTGCCGCCGGGCAACAGCGCATTGACGCGCACCCCGGACGGCCCGAGCTCGGCCGCCAGCGACTGCACCAGGCCGATGACACCGGCCTTGCTGGCCGCATACGCGGCCGTACACGGAAAGCCGGCGGTGTGGCCAACGAAGGTCGAGGTGAACACCAGGCTGGCGCCGCTGCCGGTGCGCAGCAGCGACGGAATCTGGTACTTGGCGCCAAGGAAGGCCGCGGTCAGGTTGACCGCCAGCGCATGCTGCCAGTCGCCCAGCGCGACCTCGGGCGTGGGCTGCAGCGGCCCCAGCACGCCGGCGTTGTTGAAGGCTGCATGCAGCGGGCCGAAGGTGTCCTCGGCATGGCGCACCAGCGCCTGTGCGTAGGCTTCCTCGCACACGTCGCCGGCCAGCCAGGTGGCAGCGCCGCCGGCGGCCTGGATCTGCGTGGCCAGCGCCTCCAGTTCGGCGCCGCGGCGCGCGCCCAGCACCACCCGCGCGCCTTCGGCGGCGAACAGCAGCGCAGCGGCGCGGCCGATGCCGGAGCTGGCGCCGGTGATCAGTATGGTCTTGTCGTGCAATGCCTTCATATGCGGCTCCCGATGGATGGAGCGCGCAGGATGAAGGCCCGCGGCGCGCGGCGCTCGCCGCTATCGGACGTGGCATTGGCGCAGCGCATGGAAACGAAAAGCCCGGCATGCGCCGGGCTTTTCGGGTAGTGCGTGCCGCCGTGGCTTACGCCGCGACGGTGTCGGCCACGTCCTTGTAGTCCGCGATCTGGTCGAAGTTCATGTAGCGGTAGATCTCCGCGCCATTGGCGTTGATCACGCCGATGTCGGCCATGTACTCCTCCTTGGTCGGGATCCGGCCCAGGCGCGAGCAGATCGCCGCCAGTTCCGCCGAGCCCAGGTACACATTGGTGTTGCGGCCCAGGCGGTTGGGGAAGTTGCGGGTCGAGGTCGACATCGCGGTGGAGCCTTCGCGGATCTGCGCCTGGTTGCCCATGCACAGCGAGCAGCCCGGCATTTCCATGCGCGCGCCGGCGCTGCCGAAGGTGCCGTACACGCCTTCCTTGGTCAGCTCGGAGGCATCCATCTTGGTCGGCGGGGCCACCCACAGGCGGGTCGGGATGTCGCGCTTGCCTTCCAGCAGCTTGGCGGCGGCACGGAAGTGGCCGATGTTGGTCATGCACGAACCGATGAACACCTCGTCGATCCTGGCGCCGGCCACTTCGGACAGGGTCTTGACGTCGTCCGGATCGTTCGGGCACGCCACGATCGGCTCGTGGATGTCGGCCAGGTCGATCTCGATGACCGCGGCGTACTCGGCGTCGGCATCCGGCTCCAGCAGCTGCGGGTCGGCCAGCCACGCTTCCATCTTCTCGATCCGGCGCGCCAGCGAGCGGGCGTCCTGGTAGCCTTCGGCGATCATCCACTTCAGCAGCGTGATGTTGCTGTTGAGGTACTCGATGATCGGCTCCTTGTTCAGGCGCACGGTGCAGCCGGCGGCCGAGCGTTCGGCCGAGGCGTCGGACAGCTCGAACGCCTGCTCCACTTTCAGCTCCGGCAGGCCTTCGATCTCCAGGATGCGGCCGGAGAAGATGTTCTTCTTGCCGGCCTTGGCCACGGTCAGCAGGCCCTGCTTGATGGCATACAGCGGGATCGCGTTGACCAGGTCACGCAGGGTCACGCCCGGCTGCATCTGGCCCTTGAAGCGCACCAGCACCGACTCCGGCATGTCCAGCGGCATGACCCCGGTGGCCGCGGCGAAGGCGACCAGGCCCGAACCGGCCGGGAACGAGATGCCCACCGGGAAACGGGTGTGCGAGTCGCCGCCGGTGCCGACG
Source organism: Stenotrophomonas sp. Y6 (assembly GCF_022436665.1). Lineage (NCBI taxonomy): Bacteria > Pseudomonadati > Pseudomonadota > Gammaproteobacteria > Lysobacterales > Lysobacteraceae > Stenotrophomonas > Stenotrophomonas sp. Y6. The sequence goes on along the minus strand of NZ_JAKUKB010000003.1, from coordinate 354,631 downwards.
GTGTCGGGCAGCAGCATGCGGTTGAGCCAGCTGTGGATCACGCCGTCGCCCGGGCGCAGCGACACGCCGCCGCGGGTGGAGATGAACTCCGGCAGGGTGTGGTGGGTCTTGACGTCCACCGGCTTCGGATAGGCGGCGGTATGGCAGAACGACTGCATCACCAGGTCGGCCGAGAAGCCCAGGCAGGCCAGGTCCTTGAGCTCGTCGCGGGTCATCGGGCCGGTGGTGTCCTGCGACCCCACCGAGGTCATCTTCGGTTCGCAGTAGGTGCCCGGGCGCATGCCCTTGCCTTCCGGCAGGCCACAGGCGCGGCCGACCATCTTCTGCGCCAGCGAGTAGCCCTTGCCGGTATCGGCCGGCTGCACCGGCAGGCGGAACAGGGTGGTGGCCGGCAGGCCCAGCGCCTCGCGCGCCTTGGCGGTCAGGCCGCGGCCGATGATCAGCGGAATGCGGCCGCCGGCGCGCACTTCGTCGAACAGCACTTCGGACTTCACCTCGAACTCGGCGATCACCTCACCGTTCTTCAGCGCCTTGCCTTCGTACGGACGCAGCTCGACGACGTCGCCGTGCTCCATCTTCGACACATCCAGCTCGATCGGCAGCGCGCCGGCGTCTTCCATGGTGTTGTAGAAGATCGGTGCGATCTTGCCGCCCAGGCACACGCCGCCTGCGCGCTTGTTGGGGATGTACGGGATGTCGTCGCCGGTCCACCACAGCACGCTGTTGGTGGCCGACTTGCGCGAGGAGCCGGTGCCGACCACGTCGCCGACGTAGGCGACCAGGTGGCCCTTTTCCTTCAGCGACAGGATCTGCTGGATCGGGCCGCGCTTGCCGTCTTCTTCCGGGGTGAACGGCGCGTCGTCGCGCTTGTTCTTCAGCATCGCCAGGGCGTGCATGGGGATGTCCGGGCGGGTGGTGGCATCCGGCGCCGGCGACAGGTCGTCGGTGTTGGTCTCGCCCGGCACCTTGAACACGGTGATGGTCAGGCTCTGCGGCACTTCCGGCTTGCTGGTGAACCATTCGGCATCGGCCCAGCTCTGCAGCACGGCCTGCGCGTTGGCGTTGCCGGCCTTGGCCTTTTCCTGCACGTCATGGAACGCATCGAACACCAGCAGGGTGTTCTTCAGCGCGTCGGCGGCGATGGCGCCGACTTGGGCGTCGTCCAGCAGCTGGATCAGCGGCGCGACGTTGTAGCCGCCGAGCATGGTGCCCAGCAGTTCGGTGGCGCGCTCGCGGCTGATCAGCGCGTTCTTCTCGGTACCGAAGGCGACCGCCGCCAGGTACGACGCCTTGACCTTGGCGGCATCGTCCACGCCGGCCGGCACGCGGTGGGTGATCAGGTCGAGCAGGAACTCGGCCTCGCCCGCCGGCGGGTTCTTCAACAGCTCGATGACGTCGGCCGTCTGCTGGGCGCTCAGCGGCAGCGGCGGGATGCCGAGCGCGGCGCGCTCGGCTACGTGGTGGCGGTAGGCTTCCAACATGACAACTCCCGGGTGGTACGGATGAGGAATGGGGTATGGGCTCAGGCTTGCGGCACGATCAGCTTCAGGCCCTTGAAGTAGTCGCGGTAAAACGTGTCGTTCCAGGTGATCAGGCCGTCGCACTGCAGCAGGGCGTGGGCGCCGACCATGAAATCGTCGATGCGGCGGCTGTCGCCGGCGTTGCGCTGGCGGTGGCGGCGGTGCATCTCGCCGGCGCGCAGCGCCGACTTGGCCTCCAGCGGGCTGAAATGGATGCCCATTTCCTCCAGCGCCTCCTGTACCTGCGCGCCGCCACGCAGCGAGGCGCAGATCTCGGCCAGGGTCGTGCCGCAGACCACCACCCGGCCACCGACCAGCGCCTGCCGCAGGCAGGCCTCCACCGCGTCGGCGCGGGGGCCGTCGCTGAGCAGTTCGATCAGCACCGGGGAATCGACCGCGATCATGCGCCGCCGGCCTCGCCGGCCTCGTCGCGCACGGTACGCACGGCCTGCTCGGCGGACGGGAAGCCGTCCAGCGCGAACTTGCCACGGGCGCGGGAAATGGCATCGTCCACGCTCTTGCGCAGGATGATGCGGCTGCCTTCCAGCTCGACCTTCAACAGCGTGCCCTTGGTCAGGCCCAGCGCGTCGCGCACGGCCTTGGGCAGGGTGATCTGTCCGCGTTCAGCAACGGTGGCTTCCATCGGGCGCCCTCCAAAGTATGCACGAATTATACATACCTTGACCCGCATACCCAAGCGCACGGGGCGCCCCTAGCAGCGCCGCAAGGCTTGTGCCGCAAGGGTCTGCGCCCCTCCCGTGACATGGCTGCAACAAACCGGTGCGTATGCTCGGGGGCCTGCACCGGCCCCGCCCCCGGAAAGATCGTCCATACTCGGGCGACCGCTTCACTGAACGGGGCGCACCGCGCCAGCCAGCGCGCGCTTGGGCGCCGCCGCACGCCATCCGCAACAGGAGTCAGCCATGAGCGATTCGTTCTCCACCCGCAGCCAACTCACCGTCGGCGACCAGACCTACACCTATTGCAGCCTGCCCAGGCTGGGCGAGCGCTTCGACCTCTCGCACCTGCCGTACTCGATGAAGATCCTGCTGGAGAACCTGCTCCGCCACGAGGACGGCGGCCAGACCGTGGGCCCCGAGCACATCGAGGCGGTGGCCAGGTGGAATCCGCAGGCCGAACCGGACACCGAGATCGCCTTCATGCCGGCGCGGGTGGTGCTGCAGGACTTCACCGGGGTGCCGTGCGTGGTCGACCTGGCGGCGATGCGCGATGCGGTCACCCGGCTGGGCGGCCGCGCCGAGCAGATCAACCCGCTGATTCCCTCGGAACTGGTGATCGACCACTCGGTGCAGGTGGATGTGTTCGGCCGCGCCGACGCGCTGGACCTCAATGGCCGCATCGAGTTCGAGCGCAACCGCGAGCGCTACGGTTTCCTGCGCTGGGGCCAGAAGGCGTTCGAGAACTTCAAGGTGGTGCCACCGAACACCGGCATCGTGCACCAGGTGAACCTGGAGAACCTGGCCCGGGTGGTGATGGAGCGCGACGTGGACGGCACCCGCTGGGCGTTCCCGGACACCGTGTTCGGCACCGACTCGCACACCACCATGATCAACGGCATCGGCGTGCTCGGCTGGGGCGTGGGCGGCATCGAGGCCGAGGCCGCCATGCTCGGCCAGCCTTCGTCGATGCTGATTCCGCAGGTGGTCGGCTTCAAGCTCAGCGGGCGCCTGCCCGAAGGCGCCACCGCCACCGACCTGGTGCTGACCGTCACCCAGATGCTGCGCGCGCTGGGCGTGGTCGGCAAGTTCGTCGAGTTCTACGGCGATGGCCTGCAGCACCTGCCGCTGGCCGACCGCGCCACCATCGCCAACATGGCGCCGGAGTACGGGGCCACCTGCGGCATCTTCCCGATCGATGCCGAGTCGCTGAACTACCTGCGCCTGTCCGGGCGCAGCGACGCGCAGATCGCGCTGGTCGAAGCCTATGCCAAGGCCCAGGGCCTGTGGCATGCGCCGGACAGCCCGCATGCGCGCTACAGCGCCACGCTGGAACTGGACATGGGCACGGTGCAGCCGTCGCTGGCCGGCCCCAAGCGCCCGCAGGACCGGGTGCTGCTGCAGGACGTGCGCCGGAACTTCGCCGATGCGCTGGTCGGGCTCACGGCCAACCGCGACCACCGCAACGGCGAGGTCGCCGAGTTCATCAACGAGGGCGGCGGCGCGGCGGTGGGCAACGAGCAGCTGGCCAAGGGCCATGCCGACATCGAGATCGACGGCCGCAAGGTGCGGCTGAAGGACGGCGCGGTGGTGATCGCCGCCATCACGTCGTGCACCAACACCTCCAACCCGGCGGTGATGATCGGCGCCGGCCTGCTGGCGCGCAACGCCGCCGCACGCGGCCTGACCCGCCAGCCCTGGGTCAAGACCTCGCTCGGGCCGGGCTCGCGGGTGGTCACCGACTACCTGGAAAAGGCCGGCGTACTGAAGGAACTGGAGAAGCTGGGCTTCTACGTGGTCGGCTACGGCTGCACCACCTGCATCGGCAACTCCGGCCCGCTGCCCACCGAGGTCAGCGCCGGCATCGCCGCCGGCGACCTGGTGGTCGCCTCGGTGTTGTCGGGCAACCGCAACTTCGAGGGCCGCGTGCATCCCGAGGTCAAGGCCAACTACCTGGCCTCGCCGCCGCTGGTGGTGGCCTACGCCATCGCCGGTACGGTCAACATCGACCTGACCCGCGAACCGCTGGGCACGGACCGCGACGGCAACGACGTCTACCTGCGCGACATCTGGCCCAGCAACAAGGAAATCGGCGACGTCATCGCCGCCACCGTCGGCCCGGAGATGTTCAAGCAGAACTACGCCGACGTGTTCAAGGGCGACAGCCGCTGGGCGCGGATCGAGTCGCCGGAGGGCCAGGCCTACCAGTGGGACGCGGCGTCCACCTACATCAAGAACCCGCCGTACTTCGACGGCATGACCATGGCCGTGGGCAGCATCGCCGACATCCATGGCGCGCGCGTGCTCGGCCTGTTCGGCGACTCGATCACCACCGACCACATCTCCCCGGCCGGCAACATCAAGAAGGACTCGCCCGCGGGCCGCTTCCTGCAGTCGCGCGGCGTGCAGCCGGCCGACTTCAACAGCTACGGCAGCCGCCGCGGCAACGACGACGTGATGGTGCGCGGCACTTTCGCCAACATCCGCATCAAGAACCTGATGTTCGGCGGCGAGGAAGGCGGCAACACCCTGTACTTCGGCGTGCAGCCGCCGGAAAAGATGTCCATCTACGACGCGGCGATGAAGTACAAGGCCACCGGCACGCCGCTGGTGGTGGTGGCCGGCAAGGAATACGGCACCGGCTCCTCGCGCGACTGGGCCGCCAAGGGCACCAACCTGCTCGGGATCAAGGCGGTGATCGCCGAGAGCTTCGAGCGCATCCACCGCTCCAACCTGGTCGGCATGGGCGTGCTGCCGCTGCAGTTCCTGCCGGGCGAGAACGCGCAGACGCTCGGGCTGGACGGCTCGGAGGTGTTCGACATCACCGGACTGGAGGACGGCCAGTCCAAGCGCGCCAGCGTCACCGCGACCCGCCCCGACGGCCGTGTGACCCGCTTCCAGGCGCATGTGCTGCTGCTGACGCCGAAGGAAGTCGAGTATTTCCGCAATGGTGGCCTGCTGCAGTATGTCCTCCGCCAGCTGGCGGCGAAGAAGGTGGCGTAGGCACCTGCGGCAACACCCAAGCCCCGCCCCGCGCAGCGCGCGGGGCGTTCGTCAACACCGCGTGGCAGTACCACGCACGGTTGGTCCACCCTCATCCGCGAGTGGGCCTGTCGCCACACGTACTTCGCCCACCGGCAGCGAAGAAGGTGACGTAGGCGTCTGCTGCAGCCTGAAGGCCCTGCCCCGCTCCGCGCAACGCGCGGTGTAGTCGTCCGTACCGCGCGGCAATACGACGCGCGGGTGGTCCGCCCTCATCCGCGAGTGGGCCTGTCGCCACACGTACTTCGCCCACCGGCAGCGAAGAAGGTGACGTAAGCGCCTGCTGCAACCTGAAGGCCCTGCCCCGCTCCGCGCAACGCGCGGTGTAGTCGTCCGTACCGCGCGGCAGTGCCCAGCACAGGCCTCCCGCACTCGCCAGCAGGGGCAGCCTGCTGCAACCCGGAAGACCGGCGGCAACGACGGCGAGACTGGCATCGCGTGGAGCGCACAGGCGTCCCGGCCGGTGCCACGCGCGGACCCCGGGTTTGTGCCGGGCGTATCCATTGGGCCATGATCGCCGTCTGTCATCGCCACGAAGGGAGTTCGATGGGTATCGATGCATCGCGTCGTCGCGTGCTGGGCTGGGGCGGCGGTCTGCTGGCGGGGCTGGCCATGCCGGCCGCCGCGACGAACGGGACAGCGCCCGCCGCCATTGCCTCGGCCGACAGCAGCGCGCTGTATGCCCGCGCCCTGGTCCTGGATGCCAATGTGCTGGCGTCGATCGGCGCGCTGCTGGATGACGATGCGCAGGCGCTGCACCTGCGTCAGATACGCGACTCGGGCATCAGCGCGATCAAGACCACGCTCGGCGGCGCGGCCGGGTCATTCGAGGAAACCGTCGCCGACATCGCCCGCGCGCAGCAACTGGTCGAATCGGTGCCGGAGATGTTCCTCAAGGTCGTCCACCACGCCGACCTGGCGCGCGCCAAGCGCGAAGGCCGGGTAGCGCTGATCTTCTCGTTCGAGGCCGCCACCATGCTCGAGGACAGGCTCGAGCGCATCGACCTGTTCCGCGGGCTCGGGGTACGGGTCATGCAGTTGTCCTACAACCACGCCTCGCCGTTCGGCGGCGGTTGCCTGGACGCCGCGCCCAGTGGCCTGAGCCCGCTCGGGCGCGAAGCCGTGGCCCGCATGAACGACTGCGGCGTGGCGTTGGACCTCAGCCACTCCAGCGCCCTGGCCACGCGCGAAGGCATCGAGGCCAGCCGCACGCCACCGCTGATCACCCACGCCGGCTGCAGCGCGGTGTTCGAGCATCCGCGCAACAAGCGCGATACCGAGTTGCGGGCGATGGCCGACAAGGGCGGCGTGGTCGGCATCTACATGCTGCCGTTCCTCACCGAAGACAGCCGCCAGCCGCTGCTGGCCGACTACATCGCGCACCTCGAGCACGCGCTGCGCGTGTGTGGCGAGGATCACGTCGGGATCGGCAGCGACGCGCTGTTCTTCCCGGTGGACGCGCAGGACATCCGCGACATGGACCGGCAGATGCGCGAACGCCGGCTGGCCGGCACCGGTGCGCCGGGCGAGAACCGCACGCCCTACCTGCCCGACGCCAACAGCCCGCGCCGGCTGGCGCAGGTGGCCGATGCGCTGCTGCGCCGCGGGCACCCGCCGCGCGTGGTGGACAAAGTCCTGGGCGCCAACTTCGCCCGCGCCTTCGGCGATATCTGGGGCAACGGATGAGATCGCCGGCGCGTTACTCGAACGCGCCGACGCTGTCGTGGCTGAGGTTGTCGAAGCGGGTGTATTCGCCGAAGAACTTCAGCTTGCACGATCCGGTGGGGCCACCACGGTGCTTGCCGATGATGATCTCGGCCAGGCCCTTGTCCGGCGAGTTTTCCTTGTTGTAGTACTCGTCGCGGTAGATGAACACGATCATGTCCGCGTCCTGCTCGATGGCGCCCGATTCGCGCAGGTCGGCCATCACCGGGCGCTTGTCGGTACGCGTTTCCAGCGATCGGTTGAGCTGGGACAGCGCGATCACCGGCACGTTCAGTTCCTTGGCCAGACCCTTGAGCGAACGCGAGATCTCCGAGATCTCGGTGGCGCGGTTCTCGCTGTTGCCGGGCACGCTCATCAGCTGCAGGTAGTCGATCACCACCAGCCCCAGGTCGTGCTCGCGCTTGAGCCGGCGGCACTTGGAGCGCAGCACTTCCGGCGACACGCCCGGGGTGTCGTCGATGAAGATCTTGGTTTCCTTGAGCATGCGGATGGCGCTGGTGACGCGGCTCCAGTCCTCGTCCTCGAGCTGGCCGGTGCGCAGTCGCGTGGCGTTGATGCGGCCGTTGGAGGAAATCAGGCGCATGGCCAGCTGCGAGGCCGACATTTCCATGGAGAACACCGCCACGCCCTTCTTCGACTTGATCGCCGCGTACTCGGCGATGTTCAGCGCGAAGGTGGTCTTGCCCATCGCCGGGCGCGCGGCCAGGATGATCAGGTCGGTCGGCTGCAGGCCGGCGGTCATCGCATCGAATTCGTTGTAACCGGTTGGCAGGCCGGTGATGTTGCCGCCGTTCTCGAAGCGGTTGCGCAGTTCCTCGAACGCATCCTTCAACGCGCCGGGCATGGCCACGAAGTCGGTGCGACCGCGTGCGCCCTGCTCGGCAATGGCGAACACCGATTTTTCCGCCGACGCCAGCAGTTCGGTGCTGTCGCGGCCCTCGGGCTGGAAGCCGTCGTTGACGATGTCGGTGCCGACCTGGATCAGCTGCCGCAGCACCGCCTTGTCGCGCACGATCTCGGCGTAGGCGCCGATGTTGGCGGCCGACGGCGTGGTGCTGGCCAGTTCGATCAGGTAGGCGCCGTCGCCGACCTGCTCCAGCTTGCCCTGCGATTCGAACCACTCGCCCAGCGTCACCGCATCGAACGGCCGGTCGCGCTCGGACAGCTCGCGGATGGCGCGGTAGATCAGCTGGTGGTCGCGGCGGTAGAAGTCCTTTTCGGTCAATGCCTCGTTGACCCGGTCGAAGGCCTCCGGCGCCAGCATCAGGCCGCCGAGCACCGCCTGTTCGGCCTCGACCGAATGCGGGGGCACGCGCAGGGTGTCGATGCGCTGTTCGCCGCGCTCTGCGCGGTCGTTGCGGTCGGAACGGAAGCCAGGACGGGCAGACATGAAAAACCTTCGTGCAGCGGGAAAACGACCCGGCCATGGTAGGCCGATGCAGGCCGGCAATGTGGGGATAAGTCCGTGGACAAGCTGTCGGCAGCCCGTGGATGTGGCCACCGGCCCCGCTTCACAAGGGCCTGCGACGCCACCGGCACGCAAACCCCGGCAGCGTCGCCGGTGCCGGGGTCAGCATTATCGCCCGATCGGGCCGCGCCGGCGCGTTCAGTGCCGGGCGTGGATCCGGATCCAGTCCAGGAAGCGGTCGACATACGCCTGCAGGAAGCGGCGGGTGCCGTCGTTGGTCACGCTGCCATCGGCCTCGATCAGCCCTTCCTTGTACTGCAGGAAGGCCTCGGGCTGGGCCATCACCGACAGGTTGACGAACACCAGCACGTTGCGCAGGTGCTGCTGGGCCATCGCGGTGCCGGCCGCGCCGGGCGAGGTTCCGATCACCGCCGCCGGCTTGCCGTCGAAGGCGCTGTCGCCGTACGGCCGCGAGGCGGTATCGATGGCGTTCTTGAGCACCCCGGGAATGGAGCGGTTGTACTCGGCGGTGACGAACAGCAGCGCATCGGCCTGGCGGATCGCGGCTTTCAGGCGCGTGCCCTGCGCCGAGAAGTCGCCGTCATGGTCCTGGTTGTAGAGCGGGATGTCGTCGATGCGCAGGTAGTCGAACCGCGCGCGATCGCCGGCCAGCTTCTCCAGGGCCAGCGCCAGGCGGCGGTTGTGGGACTCCTTGCGCAGGCTGCCGACAAGTACGGCGATGCGGTACGGTTGCATGGCGACCTCGCTGCGGTAAGGGAAGGCCAGCCTAGCCGGCCGCACCTTGTTGGCCGGTGAAGGCCGGCCGCGGTCAGCCCGCCCGCGCCTGCGCCCGCTGCGCCTGCCAGTGCGCCTGCCAGGCCTGGAACATCAGCACGTTCCACAGGTGGGTGTGCCACTTGCGCTCGCCCTGGCGGAAGCGCTGCCACAGCGTGGAGATGACGGCTTCCTCGAACACCCCGTCCTGGCGCAGCCGTCGCGGATCGAGCAGGTCGCCGGCCCAGCCCTGCAGCTCGCCGCGCAGCCACTGCGTCACCGGCGCGCCGAAGCCGCGCTTGCCGCGGAACACCATCGCGTCGGGCAGGTAGCGCCGCAGCACCTGCTTGGGCAGGTACTTGCTGGTGCCGTCGCGCAGCTTCATGGCCAGCGGCAGCGACCAGGCGAATTCGGCCACCTGCCAGTCCAGCAGCGGCGCGCGTGCCTCCAGGCTGGCCGCCATGCTGGTGCGGTCCACCTTGCACAGCAGGTCGTCGGCCAGATAGGTGGTGAAATCGGCCAGCATCATCGCGTCGGCCGCCGTGCCCTGCCCCTGCAGCGGGTCGGGCAGGCTGTAGAACGTGGCCGGCTCGCGTGCGCCACGCACCACCGCGGCGGGGTCGCGCCAGCGCGAGATGCGGTTGCGGTAGACATCGCCGATGCCGCTGGCGCCGGCCTCGGCCAGCAGCGCGGGCAGCCCGCCGGCGCGCGAATCCTCGCCCTGTGCCCGGGCACGACGGCCCAGCCAGCGGCGCAGCGGCGCCGGCACGCGCTGCAGCGCGCGCCAGTTGCGCAGCGCGCGCTGGTAGCGGGTGTAGCCGAAGAACAGTTCGTCGCCGCCATCGCCGGACAGCGCCACGGTGACCCCGCGCCGCGCCAGCCGCGCCACCAGCGCGGTCGGCACCTGCGAAGCATCGGCGAACGGCTCGTCGAACATCACCGGCAGCTCCGGCACCACCGCCAGCGCATCGGCACCGCTGACGTACAGCTCGGTGTGGTCGCAGCCCAGGTGGGCGGCGACCTCCCTGGCCAGCGGCGCCTCGTCGTGGTCGGAGTCCTCGAAGCCGATGCTGAAACTGTGCACCGGGGCCATGCTCTGCGCCTGCATCAGCGCCGTGACCAGGGCCGAATCGGTGCCGCCGGACAGGAACACGCCCACCGGCACGTCGGCCACCATGCGCAGCGCCACGGCCTGGCGCAGCCGCGCGTCGAGCGCGTCGGTGGCCTCGGCCGCGCTGCCGGCGAACGGCGTGGCCAGGCAGGCGGCCATGCGCGAGGGCGCGTCCCAGTACGCCACCTGCGCCTGCGCCGGCCGGTGCGCGGCGGCACCGGCGGCCACCGCGGCCGCGTCCAGGTGCAGCACCCGGCCCGGCATCAGCTTGAACGCACGCTCGTGGATGCAGTGCGGCGCCGGGATGTAGTCCAGCCGCAGCAGCAGGGTCAGCGCGTCGCGGTCGATGCCGTTGTCGAACGCCGGGTGCCGCCACAGCGCCTTCAGTTCGGAACCGAACACCAGCGTGTCGCCGGCCCAGCCGTAGTACAGCGGCTTCTTGCCGACCCGGTCGCGGGCCAGCGACAGGCGTTGTTCGCGCCGGTCCCACAGCGCGATCGCGAACATGCCGTTGCAGCGCCGCAGCGTCGCCTCCAGCCCCCACTGCACGACCGCGGCCAGCAGCACCTCGGTATCGGAATGACCGTGGAAAGCATGGCCGAGCGGTTCCAGCTCGGCACGCAGCGTGGCGAAGTTGTAGATCTCGCCGTTGTAGGCCAGCCAGTAGCGGCCGTCGCTGGACGCCATCGGCTGGTGGCCCAGCGGCGACAGGTCGAGGATGCTCAGCCGCCGGTGCGCCAGCGCCACGCCGGCGCCGGCATCGGCCCAGACGCCGCGGTCATCGGGACCGCGATGGGCCAGCGCATCGCCCATCGCGCCGGCCAGCGCCGCCAACTCCGCTTCCTGCAACCGCGCCTGCGATTGCAGTATTCCCGCCAGTCCACACATATAGATCGTTATCCACGCGCCAGCTCGGCTGCGGCGCTCACCACGTCATTGTCGCCCGGAAGCACCAGCAGTGCGGCGCCGGCCAGCGGCGTGTAGGTGTCGGCGCCGGTCACCCGGCGCAGCGGCACGCCGCCGAAGCCGGCCTCGACCAGCGCGGTGATCACCCCCTCACCCACGCCGGCGCTGTGCCGGCCCTCGTCCAGCACGATGATCCGCCGGGCGCCGCTGGCCTGCTCGGCGATGTAGGCGGCGTTGAGCGGCACCAGCCAGCGCAGGTCCACCACCCGCACCTTCCAGCCCTGCGCCGCCTCGATGGCACGCGCCGCGCGCAGCGCCATCGGCACGCCGTTGCCGTAGGTGAACACCACCAGGTCGTCGTTGCCCTCGCCGTAGACACGGCCCTGGCCCAGCTCCAGCGCCTGCTCCGGCGCCGGGTACGGGAACAGCCACTGGCCGTCGCCGGCCTCGTACAGGTCCTTGGTCATGTACAGCGCGATCGGCTCGAGGAACACGCACACCCGCCCGTCCACCCTGGACAGCGCCGCCAGCGTGCGCAGCATCATCGCCGCATCGTCGCCACGCGACGGGCAGCCGACCACCAGCCCGGGGATGTCGCGGATGGCGGTGATCGAATTGTCGTTGTGGAAATGGCCGCCGAAGCCCTTCTGGTAGCCCAGCCCGGCGATGCGGATCAGCATCGGGTTGCGGTACTGGTCGTTGGAGAAGAACTGCAGCGAGCAGGCTTCGCCACGCACCTGGTCGATGGCGTTGTGCAGGTAGGCCAGGTACTGGATCTCCGGCACCGGCAGCATGCCCATGTTGGCGAAGCCCTGGGCCATGCCCAGGATCATGGTCTCGTCGAGCAGGGTATTGAACACCCGGCGCGGGCCGAACGCCTTGTGCAGGCCCTTGGTCACCGTGTAGACGCCGCCCTTCTGCGCCACGTCCTCGCCGAACAGCAGGGTGTCCGGGTACTTGCAGAACAGGTCGTGCAGGGCCTGGTTGATCTGGATGGCAAGGTGCCGCGGCGGCAGGTTCTCGGGCAGCGACGCCTCGCTGCCGAACACCTGCAGGCGGCGCTGCGCGTAGTCGGCGCGGGTCGCCTCGGCGCGCACCTGCTCCGGGGTGTACGGCGCCAGCGGCGCCATGACGTCCTTGAGCGAGGTCAGCCGCGGGCGCTGGTCAGCCTCCTCGGCGGCGGCGAAACAGCGCGCGCGGGTGCGCTCGTACAACGCCAGCACCTCATCGGCACTCATCACCCCGGACTCGACCGCGATCTGCGCCGAGCGCAGCAGCGGGTCGCCCGCCTCCACCGCGCACAGTTCCTCCAGCGCGCGCCATTCGATCTCGAAGTCGGTGCCGGCGTGGCCCATGATGCGGGTGGTGCGCAGGTGCAGGAAGGTCGGCCGGCGGGTGCGCCGGCAATGCTCCACCGCGCGCTGCACGTCGGCGTAGCCGGCGGCCAGGTCCAGGCCGTCGGCGTAGAAGTAATCCAGGTCCGGGCGGTTGCGGAAGCTCTCGGCGATCCAGCCCCCGGGGGTCTTCACCGAGATGCCGATGCCATTGTCCTCGCACACGTACAGCACCGGCGCCGGCAGCTTCTGGTAGGCGGTCCACGACGCGGCGTTGAAGGCGGTCTGGGCGGTGGCATGGTTGGCCGATGCGTCGCCGAAGGAACAGATGGCGATGCTGTCGCCCGGCACCGGCAGCTCCACCCCGAGCCGCTTGCCGGCCTCGATCGCCAGCGCCGTGCCCAGCGCCTTGGGCAGGTGCGAGGCGATGGTCGAGGTCTGCGGCAGCACCCACAACGGCTTGCTGCCCCACACCTTGTGGCGGCCGCCGCTGGCCGGGTCCTCGGCGCTGGCGGCGAAGCTCAGCGCCGAGTCCATGATCGGGTCCATGCCCGGCAGCTTGCGGAAGCGCTCGGCCATGAAGCCGCCGGAACGGTAGTGCAGGAACGCCGGGTCGGTGTGGCGAGTGGCGCGCGCCACCATGGCGTTGCCCTCGTGCCCGGACGAGCCGATGGTGTAGAAGACCTTGTTCTGCACGCGCAGCACGCGCGCCATCAGGTCCAGGTGGCGGCTCACCAGCTGCGATTCGAACAGTTCGCGGAATCCGCGCGCGTCCAGCGCGCTGCCCGGCAGCACCGGCGCCCCGTCCTGCGGCGCGCCGGCCGGCCCCTGCCCCAGCCCCTTCACGAATTCGATGAAATTGGTATCGCAGATCTCGGCGCGGTTCAGGCCCTTCATGCGGGCCGGAATGGGGTTGGGTACACGGGCGAACATCAGGCAGGACTCCACGGTGCAGACGGGTTGGGGAAAGGAAGGATCAGGGTGACGCGGCGAAGTTGCGCAGCACCTCCGGCGAGGGATCGGGCATGGCCACGAAGCCGGGCCGGGCGCGCAGCGCCTGCAACCAGCGGCCGATGGCCGGATAGGAGGACAGTTCGATGCCGCCGTCGGCGGCGACCGCGGTATAGGCGAACAGCGCGATATCGGCGATGCCGTAGTCCGGCCCGGTGAACCAGGCGTGGCCGGCCAGGTGCTGCTCCATCACCGCCAGCGCCGCATGGCCGCGCTCGCGCAGCCGTGGCAGCTCCTGCCGCCGCGGCGAATCCGGTGGCGTCCAGCCCCGGATGAAACGCGCCACCGCGATGTACGGCTCATGGCTGTACTGCTCGAAGAACATCCACGAAAGCGCCTGCGCGCGCTGCCAGCCATCGGCCGGCAGGAACGGCGTGCCTTCGGCCAGCCAGAACAGGATGGCATTGGACTCGGTGAGCACGCGCCCGTCGCCGCGCTCCAGCAGCGGCACCTTGCCGTTCGGATTCAGCGCCAGGAAAGCGGCCGTGCGGGTCTGGCCGGCGGCACTGTCCACCTCGACCCAGCGATGGCGCGTGCCCAGCTGCGCCAGCAACAAACGGACCTTGTGGCAATTGCCCGAGGTGGACATGCCATACACCGTCAACGCAGCACCTGGATTGCTCAACGACACGATTCCCCACACCGCCGACTGGCAGGCGATCCTGCCATCTGACCGGAATCGGGGGCGGTTGGTAAAGCTGCGACCGCAGCAAAATCCACGCGCGGTCCAGGACCGCACCGCGGCGGCGCCGCCCTTCGCCGCAGGCTGCGCATGCGCCGGGCGGCCGCCGCGCATGCCGGACCCGCGGCCGGCCACGATGGATACATCGGCAACGATGCGTCAGCGGTGGGCTTTCCAGGCCTCCCGCGGCTGTCCCCACACCTCGACGTCGACCTCGTGCGGCAGTGGCAGGCGGGCATGCCGCAGCACCCGCGCGCCCAGCTTGCGCGCCACCGCCTGCGAATTGCGGTTGTCCGGCGCGATGGTGTGGATCACCTGGTCCCAGCCCAGCACGTCGAACGCCCAGTCGATGGCCGCGCGCGCGGCCTCCGGCGCGTAGCCACGGCCCCACCGGTCCGGCACGATGCTCCAGCCCACCTCCGGTCCCGGCCAGCCGTGCGGCTGCCACGGGCCGGCGCGTCCGACCCAACGCCCACTGTCCTTCTCGATCACCGAGAACATCGAATAGCCGAGCAGATGCCAGCTGCCGGCCATGGTAGCCAGGCTGCGCCACGCCACCGACGGCGCCTGCACGCCGCCCAGGTGCTGCATCGGCAGCGGGTCGGCGCAGAACGCGGCGAACGCGTCGAAATCCTCCGCGCACGGTGGCCGCAGCAGCAGCCGCTCGGTTTCCAGGCGCAGGTCGAAAATGCTCATCGCGGGCTCTCCATGTATCCGGCAGGCCACGCTACCACCGCGTGGCGCTCAGGCGGTCATGCGCCCGCTGACCGCGCCGTAGGCCAGGCGCACGGTCTCGAAGCCGTACTTGCGTTCCAGCCGGCGGACAATGAAATGGCCCCGCGCCATGTCCTGGTAGTAGCCGGTGAACAGGGTGTTCAAGGTGGCGCCGGCGACCGCGCCGAGCACCGGCACCGCCTGCGCGGCGAACTTCTCCGACACCACCACGCCGAAGCGGGCGGCGACCTTTTCCACGATCCGGGCCAGCCATTTGCCGGCTTCCTTCGGCCCCAGCCCCAGCAGCAGGCCGTGGCTGCCGCTGAGCGTGGTCCCGGCCAGCTCGGCCGACAGGTGCCGCATCAGCTCGGTGGTGAAGCCGCGTGCCAGGTAATAGCCGGTTTCGCTGGCGTCGTCACCGCCCGAATTGCCGCCCAGCGCGAATACCTCCAGGCACGCCTGGCGGGTGCCGAAGTCCTCCAGGTCGAAGCCCTCGCTGCGGGCGATGTCGGCCACCGCGCGCATGATGATGGTGGTCGACAGCGGCAGCTCGATCGCCAGTGCCGGCAGCCCGCCGGCACCGCCCAGCGCACCGGACGCGGCCGCCGCCAGCTTGTGCAGGCGCGGCGACGCCGGCTTGCCGGGCCGGGTGCGGTCCATGCTCCACAGCGCCGCCTGCGCGGCCTTGTGCAGCGCGGCCTCGGCCGCGCCCTGGATGCGCCTGGATACGCCCGCCGGCAGCCGGCGCACGGCGAACTCCAGCGGCGAGCCGACCAGGTTGGCCATGCGTGCACTGAGCGTCGGCGCTTCCAGCAGCGCCACCGCACGTCGCAGGTCGGCCATGTCCTGCGGGCTGTCGGCCAGGGTCGGCGCCAGTTCGCCCATCGCTCAGGCCGGTTCCGCCACGCCCGGCAGCCCGGCCAGCGCACCCATGTACTGGCGGTAGTGGCGCAGTTCGGCGATCGAATCGTGCACGTCGCTCAGCGCGGTGTGGCTGGAATTCTTGCCCACCCCGGCGGCGATGGCCGGCGCCCAGCGCCGGGCCAGTTCCTTGACCGTGGACACGTCCAGGTTGCGGTAATGGAAATAGCGCTCCAGGCGCGGCATCTGCCGGTGCAGGAAGCGGCGGTCCTGGCAGATGGAATTGCCGCACATCGGCGAGGCGCCGGCCTTGATCCAGTCCTGCAGGAAGGCGATGGTCCGCGCCTCGGCCTGGCCCAGGCTGACGTCGCTGTCGAGCACGCGCTGCCACAGGCCGGAACGGCGGTGCTGGTTGCGGTTCCATTCGTCCATCGCCTCCAGCGTCGCCAGCGGGTGGGCGATGGCGAACTCGGGGCCTTCGGCCAGCACGTTGAGCTGGGCATCGGTGACCACGGTGGCGATCTCGATGATCGAATCGTTGTCCGTGTCCAGCCCGGTCATCTCCAGATCGATCCAGATCAACCGGTCGTTGCCTGTGCTGTTGTCCGTCATGTGGCGCCTCGTGCAGGGGGCCGGCGGCGACGCCGGCCGTGTTGTCGGGCGCCCATGATACGCCGCGGGTTCACCGGGCCGGACGCCGGCCGGCCGCTCAGCTGCCCTCGCCGGGCAGCAGCGGCCGGCCACGCTTGGCACGGAAATAGTTGGTCAGGCGCAGGCTCGCCTCGCGCGCCAGCACGCCGCCGGCCACCTGCACGCGGTGGTTGTGGCGCGGGTCGCCCAGCAGGTCGAACACACTGCCGCAGGCGCCTGTCTTCGGATCGGTGGCGGCATACACCACCCGCGCCACCCGCGCGTGCACCAGTGCCATCGCGCACATCGCGCACGGCTCCAGCGTCACGTACAGGGTGCAGCCGACCAGCCGGTGATTGCGCAGCCGTGCGCCGGCCTCGCGCATGGCCACGATCTCGGCATGCGCGCTGGGATCGTGGCGGGCGATGTTGAGGTTCCAGCCCTCGCCCAGCAGCTGCCCGTCGGCGCCGACCAGCACCGCGCCCACCGGGATTTCGTCGAACTCGCGCTGCGCGCGTTCGGCCAGCGCCAGCGCATGCCGCATCCAGCGTTCGTCGGCCTGCGGATCGGGGCCGGTGGCGGCAGCGTTCATGCTGCCGCGTCCGCTGCGGTGGGCGCACCGGCGTGGCGCAGGTGCACCAGCGGATATGCGCGCCCCTGCCCATCCAGCGGCGAGCGCCCGGTCTCGACGAAACCCAGGCGCGTGTAGAACGCCAGCGCCTGCGGGTTCTGCGCGTTGACGTCGGTACACAGGTGCGGGTGTTCGCGCAGCGCCTGCTCCACCAGCCGGCGTCCCAGCCCGCGGCCGTGCTGCGCCGGATCCACGAACAGCGCCTCCAGCTGGCCGTCCACGACCCACATGAAGGCCTGCGGCACATCGTCGGCGTCCACCGCCAGCCGCAGCGGCGCCGCGGGCAGCAATGCACTGACCTCGGCATCGAGGGCCTGGCGGTCGGCGGGGGCAAGGAAGTGATGCGTGGCATCGACGGCGCGACGCCAGATGTCGATGACCCGGGCGCCGTCTTGCGGGCGCGATGGACGCAGTGTCGGCATGGTTCGCAAGTCCGGAAAGAGCCGGCGACGGGGCCGGGGCCACATGCGCCCGGGCCGTCGGAATGGCGGGCAGAGTGGGATTCGAACCCACGGAAGGTTTGACCCTTCGCCGGTTTTCAAGACCGGTGCCTTAAACCGCTCGGCCATCTGCCCGTGACTGTCGTGCCGATGCCTGCGCACCGGCCAGGGGCGCGCATTCTCGCACGCCGCCGGGGATTGTGCTCAACCGGCCTCGATCGCCAGCGCGCCCATGGTCGAGGCGCGGATCTTTTCCTTGGCGCGTTCGCAGGCGCCGCCGCAGTCCAGGCGCGAGGCCTCCAGCTGCGGCGGCAGGTGTTCGGCGAGGAAGTCGATGAACACCCGCACCGCCGGCAACAGCCCGCGGCGCGAGGCGAACACCGCATGGCAGATGCCCTGCGGCAGCGACCAGTCCGGCAGCACCACTTCCAGTTCGCCGTTGCGCACCGCTTCGGCGCAGACCGTTTCCGGCAGCATGGTGATGCCGAAGCCGTCCTTGACCATGCTCTGCAGCAGCGGGAAATCGAAACCGGCCACGCGCGGCTGCAGGTCCACGCGGCTGACCACGCCACCCGGGCCGTGCAGTTCCCAGCGCTGGCGCGCCTCGTCCTCGCTGATGCTCAGGGTGACGTGCTGGGCCAGGTCGTCGGGCGTCTTGGGGCGGCCGGCGCGGTCCAGGTATTTCGGGCTGGCCACCAGCAGCTCCTGCACCTGGCCGAAGCTTCGCATCACCAGGCTGCCGTCGTCGTCCAGCCGCGAGCGTACCCGCAGCGCCACGTCGTAGCCCTCGTTGATGATGTCCACGCGGCGGTTGCTGATGTTCAGCTGCAGCCGCACCTTGGGGTACTGCTCCAGGAACTTCGGCAGCAGCTTGGGCAACTGCATCTGCGCCAGCGACACCGGCACGCTGGCACGCACCAGCCCGCGCGGCTCGGCACTGAGCCGGTCCACCACTTCGCGCGCGGCCTGCGCCTCGGCCAGCATGGTCTGCGCATGGCGGTGCACGCTCATGCCGACGTCGGTCACCGCGAAGCGGCGCGTCGAGCGCTGCAGCAGGCGCACGCCCAGGTCGGTTTCCAGCTGGCTGATGCGCCGGCTCAGGCGCGATTTGGGGATGCCCAGCGCACGCTCGGCGGCGGCAAAACCGCCATGGTCCACCACCATCGCGAAGTAGTAGAGGTCGTTGAGGTCCTGCATGGATTGATCCCACAACTGGAACGAATGGAAAGATTCAACCACCTTTGTCCTGATTTTACAAATCAGGCCTCAAACGGTCCTGTATGGGCGACCTTCCCGCCCCCTGCTCGCCCCAAAAACGCAGAGGCCCGCATCGCTGCGGGCCTCCGGGACAACCAGGACGACGGCCAGGTTCAGCCGATCCGCTCCACGCCGCCCATGTACGCGCGCAGCGCCTCGGGCACGGTGATCGAGCCATCCGCGTTCTGGTAGTTCTCCATGACCGCGATCATCGCCCGGCCCACGGCCACGCCGGAGCCGTTGAGGGTATGCACCAGCTCCGGCTTGCCGGTGGCGGGGTTGCGCCAGCGCGCCTGCATGCGCCGCGCCTGGAAATCGCCGCAGTTCGAGCACGAGGAGATCTCGCGATAGGTCTGCTGCGACGGCAGCCACACCTCTAGGTCGTAGGTCTTCACCGCCGAGAAACCCATGTCGCCGGTGCACAGCAGCATCTTGCGGTACGGCAGGCCCAGCTTCTGCAGCACGGCCTCGGCACAGGCGGTCATGCGCTGGTGCTCGGCGTCGCTTTCCTCGGGGCGGCAGACCGAGACCAGCTCGACCTTCTCGAACTGGTGCTGGCGGATCATGCCGCGCACGTCGCGGCCGCCGCTGCCGGCCTCGGAACGGAAGCACAGCGAGTGCGCGGTCATCCGCAGCGGCAGGCGCTCGGCCTCCACGATCTCGTCGCGCACGATGTTGGTCAGCGAGATCTCCGAGGTCGAGATCAGGTAACGCTTCTGCTCACCCAGGTGGGTGATGAACATGTCTTCCTCGAACTTGGGCAGCTGACCGGTGCCGTACAGGCTGTCGGCATTGACGATCACCGGCACGTTGGTTTCCTGGTATTCATGCGCGCCGCTGTGCAGGTCGAGCATGAACTGGGCCAAGGCACGGTGCAGGCGCGCGAGTGGACCGCGCAGCACGGTGAAGCGCGAACCGGACAGCTTGGCCGCGGTCTCGCCGTCGAGCCACTTGTTGCGGGCGCCCAGTTCGACGTGGTCGAGCACCGCGAAATCGAACGTGCGCGGCGTGCCCCAGCGCGACTGCTCGACGTTGTCGTTCTCGTCGGCCCCGGCCGGCACGTCATCGGCCGGCAGGTTCGGGATGCCCATCGAGATCGCCTCGATCCGCGCGCGCAGTTCGTCCAGCTGGACCTCCGAGGCTTTCAGCTCATCGGCGAAGGCAGCCACCTCGGCCATGATCGCCGACACGTCCTCGCCCCTGGCCTTGGCCTGGCCGATCGCCTTGGAGCGGCTGTTGCGCAGGTTCTGCAGTTCCTGGGTACGCACCTGGATGCGCTTGCGGTCGGCCTCCAGGGACTCGATCGCGGCCACGTCGAGTTCGAAGCCGCGCGTGTCGCGCAGGCGTTGCGCCAGTTCGGCGGGCTGCTGTCGGAGAAGGGCGGGATCGAGCATGGGGCGGCACTGTAAACGGATACGGAACGCGATTATCGCCCGAACCGCGCCGCTCTGCCGCGCGCCGCTGCGGTCCTGTGCCAGAATCCGATGGTCACCCTCCCGGTCACGCCCCCCGCACGCGCCGCCCATGCCCGCTTCCCGCTCCGACCATACCCCCGCCTTCGTGTTGCCGCACAACGCCCTGAAGGTCGCCGGCATCGCTTTCTGCGCCGGCCTGCTGCTGTTCGTGGTGGTGTGGTTGAACGCGCGCCGGCACAACGACGCCCACCCGGTCGATCCGACGCAGCCGCAGGCCCAGGCCAATGCGGCCATGCCGTTGCCCGAGCCCTTGCCGGCCGGCACCGGCGCCAGCGACATGCCCGATGCGCGCCCGGAAGCGCCGGCGGAGGACGCGCCGCAGATGGTGGAGACCGCGCCTGCGCCACCGCAGCCGCTGCCCGAGACCCCGCTGGCCACGGCGCCGGCCAACCCGGCCGCGCCGCCCGCCGCCGCCGCGCCGGGCGACCGCCCGGTGCCACTGCCGGGGCAGAGTCCGCCGCCGTCCTATCCGCCGGCGGCGCTGCGCCGTGGCGAAAGCGGCACCGTGGTGGTGCGCGTCGAGGTCGATGCCAGCGGCACCCCGCTGGATGCGCGGATCATCCAGCGCAGTGGCTCGCGCGATCTCGACCGCGCGGCACTGGAGGCCGTGCGCGGTTGGCGCTTCCAGCCGGCGCAGAGCAACGGCCAGCCGATGGCCGGCAGCCTGGAAATTCCCTTCGACTTCCAGCCGGCGCAATAAGCTGAACGGCACCTGCGCCGCACGCTGAACTGTGGCGGACCCGGCGGCGCCGCATTGACGTTCCGCTGACACCTGCGCGGCGCGCATCGGGCCAGACTCCAAGCGCCACTGGACGCAGAAGGAGCCGACCATGAGTGCCACCCATGCCCATGAACTGAACAACGCCACGCAGAGCGGGCAGTCGCCCCGTCACGCGGTGTCGCCCGTCCTGTGGGTTGCCCTGCTGCTGGCGATCCTGCTCGGCGTGTTCGCCCTGGTGCGGCGCCACGCCGAGCCCACGCCGGCACTGCCGCCGGCCACCGAAACCGCGCCCATGGCAGCCGTACCGGCGGACGCGGCGCCGGCCGCGGCAACGCCGCTGGAGGCGCCTGCCGCCGGCGAGCGCAGGCCGGCCATGGCGCGCGACCACCAGGCGCGGCCGCTGGCTGGCAACCCTGCCCCCACCTACCCGCCGGCCGCGCTCCGCGCCGGCATTGAAGGCAGCGTGGTCGCCAGCCTGCAGGTCGACGCCCACGGCAAGGTCACCGATGCCAGCATCGTCGCGCACGATGGCCAGCGCAGCCGCGACCTCGATCGCGCGGTGCTGGACACGCTGCGCGGCTGGCGCTTCGAGCCGGCGGTGCGCGATGGCCGCGCGGTGGCGAGCGTGGTCCGGGTGCCGGTGGATTTCCGCACCGGCCGCTGATCGGCTCCGGTGCCACGGACACGGGCCGGCCGCGCCGCGTGGCCGGCCCGGTACGTCGGTTTACCGCCCTCAGGCGGAGGTCAGCGCGAACCCCGCCTCGCGTGCCAGCCGGTCGTAGCCCGGGAACGAGGTGGCCACGTTGGCGACATCGTTGATCCGTACCTGCCCGCGGCTCAACTGGCCGGCGATGGAGAACGCCATGGCGATGCGATGGTCGCCATGGCTTTCGATGGTGCCGCTGCCGAGCACGCCGGGATGGACGGTGGCGCCGTCGTCGGTTTCGTCGACGCGCAGGCCGAGCGTGCGCAGCCCGGTCGCCATCGCCGCCAGGCGGTCCGATTCCTTCACCCGCAGCTCGGCGGCGCCGCTCACCACGATGGGGCCGTCGGCCGCGGCGGCGGCAATGAACAGCGCGGGGAACTCGTCGATCATGTCCGGCACCAGCGCCTCGGGGATCCGGACACCCTTGAGCGGCGCATGGCGCACGACCAGGTCCGCCACCGGCTCGCCGCCGTGCTCGGCAGGGTTCTCCTCGACGATGTCCGCGCCCATCAGCCGCAGCGCGGCCAGCAGGCCGGTGCGGCGCGGGTTGAGCCCCACCGAGCGCAGCCGCACCTGTGAGCCGGGAATGACGCTGGCGGCGACGATGAAGAACGCGGCCGAGGAGAAATCCGCCGGCACCGCGATATCGGTGGCGCGCAGCCGCTGGCCACCGCGCAGGCGTGCCCTGCCGGGTTCGAACTCGATCTCCACGCCGAACGCGCGCAGCATCCGCTCGGTGTAGTCGCGGGTCGGGTGCGGCTCGACCACGCTGGTTTCGCCGCTGGCATACAGGCCGGCCAACAGCAGCGCCGATTTCACCTGCGCGCTGGCCACCGGCAGCGCGTAGTCGATGCCGTGCAGCGGCTGGCCGCCGTGGATGCGCAATGGCGGGGTGCCGTCGTCGCGGGTGTCGATGCGCGCCCCCATCTGCGCCAGCGGGCCGGTGACGCGGCGCATCGGCCGCCGCGACAACGATGCGTCGCCGACCAGCACACTGTCGAACGGCTGCGCCGCCAGCAGCCCGGCCAGCAGGCGCATGCCGGTACCGGCGTTGCCGCAGTCCAGTTCGCCGTCCGGCGCCTTCAGCCCATCGACGCCCACGCCATGGACGATGCGCCGCGACGGCGACGGGGTTTCGAAGCGCACGCCCATGCGCGCGAAGATCGCCGCGGTGGCGCGGGTGTCCTCGCCCTCGAGGAAACCGTCGATGTGCGATACGCCGTCGGCCAGCGCGGCGAACATCACCGCGCGGTGCGACACCGATTTGTCGCCGGGAATGTCGAGCGTGCCCTGCAGGGGCTGGCCTTTGCTTGCGATCCAGTGGGGCTGGGAGGTCATGCGGGTCTCGTTGGTTGTGCGTCTGCCATGCCGGCGCAGGCCGCGCATGGCGTTGTCCATGCCGCCCTGGCCGGCAGCGGCGGTGCCAGGCGGCGGCCGGAAGGGGCGCGGAGTACCGTCCACGCGGCGGAGCGGGGTCAGCTCACGGCACCGCGACCGGATAGGAACCCAGCACCTTGATCTGCGCCGAATGAGCCTCGAGTTCGGCCAGTGCCGCCTGCATCGAGGCGTCCTCGATATGCCCGGCCAGGTCGATGAAGAACGCGTATTCCCACTTGGCCTGGTGCGACGGGCGCGACTCGATCCGGTTCATGCTGATGCCGTGGCGCGCGAACGGGCTGAGCACGTCGAACAGGGCGCCGGGCTTGTCGTGGATGAACACCAGCACCGAGGTGCGGTCGTGGCCCGAGGAAGGGAAGAACCGGCGGCCGATCACCAGGAAGCGCGTGGTGTTGTCCGCGTCGTTCTGGATCGGCTTGGTGACCACCTTCTTCAGCCCGTACACGTGGCCGGCACTCTCGCCGCCGATGGCCGCCGCGTCGTCGGCGTTGCGCGCGCGGCGCGCGCCCTCCGCGTTGCTGGACACCGGCACCTTCTCCGCCGCGGGCAGGTTGGCGCGCAGCCAGGCCGAGGTCTGCATGAACGACTGCGGGTGCGCGTAGACCCGCTCGATGTCCTCCAGCCGGCCGCTGCGCGACATCAGGAACTGCTGCACGCGCAGCTCCACTTCACCGCAGATCTTGAGGCTGGAGGTCAGGAACATGTCCAGGGTGATCTGGATCGTGCCCTGCCCGGAGTTTTCCACCGGCACCACGCCGAAGTCGGCGTTGCCCGCTTCCACTTCCTGGAACACTTCCTCGATGCTGGCCAGCGGCAGGCCCAGCGCCGAGCGCCCGAAATGCTTGAGCACGGCCTGCTGGCTGAAGGTGCCCTCGGGGCCGAGGTAGCCGATCTTCAGTGGTTCCTGCTGCGCCAGGCAGGCGGACATGATCTCGCGGAACACGTGCACCAGCAGCTCGTCCGACAGCGGGCCTTCGTTGCGGTCGACCACCATGCGCAGCACCTGCGCCTCGCGCTCGGGGCGGTAGTAGTCGACGGCGGCGGCGAGCTTGCCCTTGGCCTTGCCGACCTGGTGC
Source organism: Stenotrophomonas sp. Y6 (assembly GCF_022436665.1). Lineage (NCBI taxonomy): Bacteria > Pseudomonadati > Pseudomonadota > Gammaproteobacteria > Lysobacterales > Lysobacteraceae > Stenotrophomonas > Stenotrophomonas sp. Y6. Next base: position 330,532 of record NZ_JAKUKB010000003.1, on the reverse strand, counting down.
GCGAACCGCGCGCGCTCGGCGATCAGCGACTGGATGCTGCGGTCGATCTGGTCGATCTTGGCGCGCACGTCGGCCAGCGCCGGCGGCGCGGCCGCCGCTTCGGCGGCGCGCGCCGGCGGCTTGTCTGCGGGGGTCTTCTTCGGCTTTGCGGCCACGTTGCCTTCCTCGATGACGTCTGCTTTCCGCCGCCCGCGGGCGGCGGCCTGTGGGTTCAACCGTTGCGCTGCTGGAAGTCGCGCATGAACGCCGCCAGCGCCTGCGCGCCTTCCAGCGGCATGGCGTTGTACAGCGAGGCGCGGATGCCGCCGACCGCCTTGTGGCCCTTGAGCGCGAGCAGCCCGGCGGCCCTGGCCTCGGCGACGAAGCGCGCGTCCAGCTCGGCGCTGGGCAGGAAGAACGGGATGTTCATGCGCGAGCGCACGGCCGGCGCCACCTGGTTGCGGTAGAAGCCGCCCGACTGGTCGATGGTGGCGTACACCAGCGATGCCTTGGCGGCGTTGCGGCGCGCGAACTCGGTGGTGCCGCCCTGCGCCAGCATCCACTTCACGGTCAGGCCGAGCAGGTACCAGTTCCAGGTCGGCGGGGTGTTGAGCATGGAGTCGCGCGCGGCGTGCGAGCGGTAGTCGAAGATGTCCGCGCGCGGCTGCCCGGCGCGCTCGAGCAGGTCGCGGCGGATGATGACCACGGCGATGCCGACCGGGCCGAGGTTCTTCTGCGCGCCGGCGTAGATCACGCCGTAGCGCGTGACATCGATCGGCTCGGAGGCGATCGACGAGCTGAAATCGGCCACCAGCGGCACCGCGCCCACGTCCGGCGCATCGCGGAATTCGACGCCATGGATGGTCTCGTTGGCGGTGATGTGCACGTAGGCCGCGGCGTCGGACAGCCGCCACTGCGCGCGCGCGGGGATGTCGCGGAAGCCATCGGCCTCGCCGTCGGCGGCGATGTTCACGTCCACGTACGGCCGCGCCTGCTTGACCGCGGTCTTGCCCCAGTGCCCGCTGACCACGTAGTCCACGCGCTGCCCCGGCGCGGCCAGGTTCAGCGGCAGCAGCGCCTGCTGGGTAGTCGCGCCGCCGCTCAGGAACAGCACGGCGTAGTCATCGGGAATGCCGACCAGGGTGCGCAGGTCGGCTTCGGCCTGCGCCGCCACCTGCATGAAGTCGGCGCTGCGGTGGCTGATCTCGACGATGGACGCGCCCACGCCGTTCCATTCCAACATTTCCGCCTGCGCCTGGCGCAGGACCGATTCCGGCAGCGTCGCGGGGCCGGCACTGAAATTGAACGCGCGCGTCATGTCACACCTGTCCGAGGGGAACCCCAAGTATGCCGCAGCGCAACAGGCTTTGGGGGCGCGGAAAAAGTTGCATCTGCAGCCAATTCGCGGGGCCGCGCGTGGCGCGATGGCGCGGCCGCCATGCGCGGCCGCCGGGGTGGTTCAACGGGCGCCGAACAGCAGCAGTGCGCTGATCGCAGCGCCCAGCAGCAGCGCGCTGAGCAGCAGCCAGGGCCAGCGCCGCGCGCGCGGCCGGGTGTCGTCCGTGGCGGTCTCCGGCTCCACGCCGGGGCTATCGGGCGCCGTGGAGAACGCGGCCGCGTGGACGTCCAGCGGCACTTCCAGCACGAAACGCTGGTTGCCTTCGAACACCACCTGGTCGCCCCCCTGCAGCCAGCAGTGGCGAACCGCGACGCCGTTGACCCGGCATCCCTCCGGCGAACCCAGGTCGCGCAGCAGCACCCGGTCGCCATGGCGCTCGAACCGCGCCTGCCGCTCGGGAAAGGCCGGGTCGTCGATCACCACGTCGGCGCTGCCGTCGCGGCCGAGGGTGCGCGGCCGGTCGAGCGGGTAGCAGCGGCCGTGGTGGCGGCCACCGACGCCGCGCAGCAGCACGCGCAGGTCGTCGCCGTGGTCGCCGCCCGCGGCCGGCGGCTGGGCGACGGCTTCGCACTCGCCGCGCAGTAGCATCTCCACGCCGTCGGCATAGACCGAATCCCCGGCGCGCAGCAATGCCATGCGCCGCACCGGGCGGCCATTGACGTGGATGCCGCGGCTGCCGCTGGCCACCTGCAGCCAGACCCCGCGCTCGTCGGTGCAGAAGCGGGCCAGCAGCAACGGGCCGACGCTGTCGTCGCCCAGGCGGACCTGCCCGCTGGCATCGCGGACGATGCGCTGCACCCCCGGCGCTAGGGGCTGATCCGGTTGCTGGCGATTGCTGAAATGGACTTGCAGGGTGCGCACCGGCGGCAGCCTAGCAGGTTGGCAGAGCGTGCAGAAGCCGGACACGGGGCTTGGACTGTGGCGCGCCGGTCCGCACAATGCCGCACCCGCGTTCCACGCCCGATTGCCAGGAGCCCCGCATGTCCACCATCGATATCCGCCATGCCCACCCGCTGACCGACGAGCGGGCCCGCGACGCCATCGCCGAGGTCGCGCGGAAGCTGCAGGAGCGCTTCGACGTGAGTGCGCGCTGGGAGGGGGACAACCTGCATTTCGCCCGTTCCGGGGTCGACGGAGTGATTGAACTGTTGCCGGGCGCGGTCCGGGTCAAGGCCGAGCTCGGCTTCCTGTTGTCGGCCATGAAGGGCACGGTGGAATCGGAGATCCGGCGGGTGCTGTCCGAAAAGCTGGGCTGAACGGCCGGCACGGGCGCCGCTTCCATCACGCCGCGCTTGCGCCGCCGGCGCTACGGTGGTCCCCGCTCGCCGCAAACGGAGGAACACCCGCAATGACTACCCATGAACACCGCAATCCGGGCCACGAGCCGGGCGCGACCGCGCAGGAGCGTGGCGCCCGCGGCGGCCGCACGCTGGGCGGCTCGGCGCAGCAGGTCTGGCTGGCCGGGCTTGGCGCGCTGTCGCGGGCCCAGGCCGGCGGCAGCCGGCTGTTCGAATCGCTGGTCCGCGAAGGCGAGTCGATGGAGGCCCGCAGCCGCGAGGAATCGCCGCGCGGCGAAAGCCTGCGCGATTCCGTGGAGAACACCCTGGGCAACGCCCGCGAGCGCGCGGCCGGCACCTGGGACCGGATCGAAAAATCGTTCGAGGACCGGGTGCAGCGGGTGCTGCGACGCATGGACATTCCCAGCCGCTCGGACATCGAGGCACTCAACGCACGCCTGGACGCGCTCAATGCGCGCCTGAACCGGGCCGAAGCGCAGGCCAGCACCCGGCCCTCCCCCGACCAAGCGTGATGTTGCAAAGCAACATCAACTGAGCAAGAATCCCTACACCCGCCAGCAGTACCGCGCCGTTTGTCTCCCTCCCCTCACGGCGCCGGATGGCGGGTTTTTTGTGCCCGTTCCCCAGGCCGTGGCGCCTGCCCTGCGCCGCGAACGGGGGGAGCCGGCAGCGGCACGCTCAGCGCACGATCAGGTCGATCAGCCACTGCGCCTGCCGGTAGGGCGGCTTCAGCAGGTCGCCGCCACTGCGCCGCGCCTGCCACAGGATCGGCAGCTGCTTGCTCATCGCGTCGAAGCCGGCGCGGCCGTGGTAGGCGCCCATCCCGCTGGGCCCGATGCCACCGAACGGCAGGTCGTTGATGGCGAAATGGAACAGCGTGTCGTTGACACAGACGCCGCCGGCCAGGGTGGCACCCAGGATCCGCTCCACCTGCGCACGGTCGTGGCTGAACGGGTATAGGGCCAGCGGCCGGTCGTGCGCGTTGACGTAGGCGATGGCCTCGTCCAGCGAGCGCACGCTGCGGATCGGAAACACCGGGCCGAAGATCTCTTCCTGCATCACCGTGGCGTCATCGCCCGGCTCCAGCACCAGCGTCGGCGGGAACAGCCGCTGCGCCGGATCGGCCTGGCCCAGTTCGATCACCTCCAGGCCACGGGCGCGGGCGTCGTCCACGTAGCCCTGCAGGCGCGCGTACTGGCCGGCGTTGATGATGCGGCTGTAGTCGTCGTTGCCGGCCAGGGCCTGGCCATAGCGCGCACGCACCTGCGCGCGCAGCGCCTGCACCAGCGCGTCGCGCCGCGCCGCGCCCACCAGCACGTAGTCCGGGGCGATGCAGGTCTGCCCGCCGTTGAACCATTTGCCGGTGGCCAGGCGCGCGGCGGCCAGCTCCAGCGGATAGTCGTCGCAGACGATCGCCGGCGATTTGCCGCCCAGTTCGAGGGTCAGCGGGGTCAGGTTCGGCGCGGCGGCCGCCATCACCTTGCGCCCGACCGCGGTGGACCCGGTGAACACCAGGTGGTCGAACGGCAGCGCGGCGAACGCGGCGGCGACCTCGGCAGCGCCCTCGGCGATGGCCACGCGCCCGTCCGGGAACACCTCGGCCAGCAGCTCGCGCAGGAATGCGCTGGTGCGCGGGGTGTGTTCGGAGGGCTTCAGGTAGACGTGGTTGCCGGCGGCGATGGCGGTCGCCAGCGGGATCAACGCCAGATTGACCGGGTAGTTCCACGGCGAGATCACGCCGACCACGCCGACCGGTTCGGCGCGGATCTCCGCGCGCGCCGGCAGGAACCGCCAGCCCACGCCGACCCGGCGCGGCTTCATCCAGCGGCGCAGGTGCCGGCGCAGGTGGTCGATCTCGTTGAGCACGGCCATGCCGTCGGCGATGCGCGACTCATGCAGCGAACGATGGCCGAAATCGGCGGCGATGGCCTGCGCCATCGCGTCCAGCCGCCGTTTCAGGGCCTGGCGCAGGCGCAGCAGGTCGGCGCTGCGCTGCGCGCGATCCGGCTTGCGCGCCTGCCAGGCCGCGCGCAGGCGGTCCAGGGTGGGGCGCAGTTCGGCAATGGGCGTGGTGGTGGTGTCCATGGGCTCGAGTCTAGAGGCTGCGCCGCGACCGGCGCGAGCGGCGGTTGCATCGGGCGGCATGCCGGGGCTGCGGGGGGCCGCTGCCGCACCCGCGCCCCGGCCGGCTCAGAAGCGGTACATCAGTTCCATGCCGTAGAACCGCGGCTCGCTGATGCCGGCCGCGGTGGTGCCGACCACCGTGGTGCCATAGGTATACAGGCCGTTGACATAGCGGTTGTCGAAGACGTTGTTGGCGTAGGCCGCCACGCTCCAGTGCGTGGACGGCGAGCGCCAGCGCAGGTATAGGTCGGTGCGGTTGCGCTCCTCGCCGATGCTGAAGGCCGGGTAGCGGCCGCAGTTGCCCTGGCTCAGCGAACCGGCGTTGCAGCGCGCGCTGCCGCCATACGCGTGGCGCGCCGACAGCGTCAGCTCGCCATGCGCGCCCAGCGGCACGGTGTAGGCGGCGCCAGCGGCGAAGGACAGGCTCGGCTCGCCGGTCGGCTGCCCGTCGAGGTCGATCCCCTCGGGGGTGACGTAGTTTTTGTAGGTCGAGTCGATCCACTCGGCGGCGACATCCACGCTCAGCCGGTCGCTGGCCTGCCAGCGCGCGCTGAAGTCGATGCCGCGCGCGGCCAGGTCGCTGGTGCTGACCATGTAGCGCGGGATCTCGGACGTCGTGTCCAGGCGGATCGCCTGGCGGTTGTCGTAGACATAGTGGAACACCGACGCCTCGTACTGGATGCGCAGGTCGCGCAGGTCGCGCTTGATGCCGGCCTCGAAGTTCCACACGCTTTCGTTGGCGAAGCTGGCGCCCGGCGAGAACGCGTTGTAGCCGCCGGCCTTGTAGCCCTTGGCCACCGAGGCGAACAGCATGGTGTCGGCCGACGGGTGATAGTCGACGACCAGCCGCGGGCTCCAGTCGCTCCAGGCGTGGCGGGCGCGGTTGGTCACGCCCTTGTTGGCCATCGACACGGGGTCGCTGAACGCCAGGTCGAAGCCCGCCAGGAACGCCGCGTCGATCGCGATCAGGCCATCGCCATCCCCGTCCAGGGCGCACAGGCCCAGCACCGCGCAGGGCAGTGGCTGCGGCAGCACGCCGTACTGCTCCAAGGTCTGCAGCGCCTGGTTGAGGGCGTCGGCGCGGTGGTGGTCGTTGAACCAGGTAAAGGCCTTGCGGTCGCGCGTATAGCGCAGGCCCAGGGTCAGGTTGAGGGTGTCGGTGGCATGCCAGATCACGTCACCGAACACCGCGTAGGCGGTCGAATCGAGCGTGTTGTCGTAGGCTTCGCGCCACGGATGGCCGAACAGCTGCACCGGGATGCCGTAGTAGTCGGCCGCGTCCTGCAGCATGCCGAACAGGGGCAGGCCGTACAGTCCGGCGGCGGCGGTGTTGATGCTGTCGCTGGTCAGGTCGACCACGCTGGACTGGCTGGCCTTTTCCTGGAACCAGCTGGTGCCGGCCACCCAGTCCAGTCGCCCGCTGGTGCCGCTGAACTTGAACTCCTGGTACCAGGTGGTGTTGTCCTCGATGTTGATGGTGTCCAGGTACAGCTCGCGGCGGCGGGTGCCGTCTTCCTCGGCGCGGTTGTAGGTGTCGAAGCTGCGCCAGGCGCTGGTCGACACCAGGTGGCCCCATTCGAACGCGTGGTCCAGGATCAGCGTCGCGCCATCGAAGGTGCGGGTTTCGTTGTTGTCCACCACGTCGGTGTAGGCGGCGTGGCCGACCGGGTCCTGATAGCCGGCCGGGTCGGCGGGCACCGGTGGCACGCCCGGCGCCGGCGGCAGCGCGACGATGCCGATCGCCGGGCGCGAGCGCTGGTCCAGGTCCTCGTGGTCCCAGCTCAGCAGCATCTGCGTGTTGTCGCCGATGTCCCAGCGCAACGCGGCGCGCGCGGCCCAGTTGCGGCCGTCGTCCAGCGGCCGGCCGGTGGCGGCGTCCCTGATCCAGCCGTCGCTGCGGCTGTCCATGGCATTGAGGCGGAAGGCCACGGTGTCGCCGGCCGGCAGGTTGAGCATGCCATCGACGTACTGCTTGCCATGGTTGCCGAGGCGTACCCGCGCGCGGCCTTCAGGCGTGTCGCCCGGGCGCTTGGTCACGATGGACACCGCGCCGGCGGCGGTGTTGCGACCGAACAGGGTGCCCTGCGGCCCCTTCAGCACCTCGATGCGTTCCACGTCCAGGAACGGCAGCACGGTGCCGCCGCCGCGGCCGGCATAGACGCCGTCGACATAGACGCCGACCGTGGGGTCGGTGCCGATGCCGAAGTCGCCGGTACTCAGCCCGCGCAGCTTGAAACTGGCCTGGGTCGGCTGGTCGTCGCTGATCGACAGCCCGGGGACGAAGCTGTCCAGGTCGCCCAGGTTCTCGGCCATGGTCTGTTCGATGACGTTTTCGCCGACGACCTGCAGGGCGATGGGGACGTCCTTGAGTTCCTGCTCGCGGCTCTGCGCGGTGACCACGATCCGGTCCAGCTCGACCGCCTCCGGCGGCGGGTGCTGCGCCTGCGCCTGCACGGCCAGCGCCGGCGTGGCCAGCAACGAGGTCAGCAGCGCCCTGCGGACGCCGCGCGACAATCTGTTGTACGTCATCGCGTTCCCCTTTCCCATGTGAGTTGCCCCCTTGCGACCCGGGACGCGGCACGGCCAGCACCGCCGGTTCCCGGTGTGTGCCCCGTCCGGCGCTAGGCGCCGCAGTCCTGCGCGGCCATCGCCGCGATCCACTGCCGTATCAGCGCCACGCCCTCCTCGTGGACAAGCGCGCGCCCCAGTTCCGGCATCATCACGCCCGGGTCGGTGCTTTCCATCCGGTAGGTCAGGATCGAATCGTCCGGCGCGCCGGGCACGATGTCCCAGGCCCGGTTGCCGGTGCCCTGCCCCGCGGCGATCGGCAGTTTGCAGCGGCCGATGCGCAGCGGATCGTGGGTGTTGGCATCCAGCCACATGCCCGAGGTGCGGGCCGCGCCCTTGTCGCTGTGGCAGTGCCCGCAGTTGATGTCCAGGTACGCGCGGGCGCGCGCTTCCAGCGGCGCCTGCGGGTCGTTCCAGGCAACGTTGCGCGGCAGCGTGCCGGCCGGCACGTCGACCAGCTGGCCGAGCGCCTGCCAGTGCCGCAGCTGGTTGGCCTTGCCGGAGGCGTAGGCGAAGTCGTGGTTCAGATGCCGCGCCTTCGGCCCGATCGGGGAAATCTGCCTGGACCTGAGGTCGGTGCCGTGGCAGCCGGCGCACTGGTTCTCGTCCGGCACCAGGTAGTCCAGCTGCTGCCGCCGGCCATCCGCACCGGCCAGGGTCAGCGGCACCAGGTCGCCGGTGCGCATCAGCCGCGCCTCGGTCTGCGCGTCGTTCCACACATAGGGCAATGCCAGCCAGCCCGAGGCACGGCGCACCAGCAGCCGCGTCTCCACCAGCCGCACCCTGTCCAGCGTCAGCCCGCCATCGGGCTCGGCGCCGGTGTCGGCGCTGCGCAGCACGGTGCCGTCATCGCCACGCGGGTAGTAGAACGTCTTGCTGATGATGGTGCCGACCGGGAAATCCAGCGCCCCGTCCGGCTGGTAGCGCGCGGCGCTGCCCGCCGGCATCCACACCGTGCGCAGCTTGTGCGCGTAGTCGGTGAACAGCGCCGAATCCAGGTCGTACGGCAGCACCCGCGCGTTGAGCCGCAGCCGGCCATCGGCCACGTACAGCACGTTCCACTCGGCCAGGCGCTCGGGCTGGCCGTCGGCGAAGAAGCGTACCGGCTCCGGCGCCGGGGCGCGGGCGCAACCCGCCAGCAGCAGTGCGGCCAGCGCCAGCAGCGGGCGATGCAACGGCATGCGCACCCCCTCAACCACGCTTCAGGTCGACCGCCGGCAGCGACGGCAGCGTGCAGTCGTAGGGCCTGGCGTCCTTGCTCGGGTTCTTGTAGCCGCCGGGGCCGTCGGCGTTGAGCACGCCGGAGACGTCGCGCAGGCAGATCTGCGGGCCTTCGGCGCGGCGCGGGTTGACGTAACCGTCGAACAGCACGTCCGGGAAGCTGCCGGTGAGGCCGTACATCGCCACCTTCAGCGCCTTGAAGTCCATCCGGTCGGGTGAATCGCCGCCACCGGACAGGCGGTTGCCGTGCACGTGGATCCGCTCGGGATACGGATCGAACGCACCGGAGGCCTTGTCGTCCTTGTAGCCGGTGGAATACACGCTGGACACGATGATGTTGGCGGTGCGGTTGCCGGCGATATCGTTGTCGAAGATCTCGATGTTGTCGTTGGAGTTGATCACCACGCCGCTGCCGGCCGGCACGCTGGCCACCGGCGTGCCCTTGGCGCCGAAATTGTCGTGGTTGTTCTCCACCACCTTGTTGCGGAACACCCGGATCGCATCGCCCTGCTGGGTCAGCGCCGGCATGTTGAACACCAGGATGCCGCCGGTGTTGCCGGTGGCCTGGTTGTCGTGGACGTCGGCGTTGATGGTGTTCTCGATCTCGATGCCGGCCACGTTGCGTTCGGCGCGGTTGTTGCGGACGATGACGTCGCGCGACTGGCCGACGTAGATGCCCGAGTCCGAGGCGCCGATGGTCACCGAGTCCTCGATCAGCACGTTCCTGCACAGCACCGGGTACAGGCCGTAGCCACCGTTGCTGGTGCTGGGCCCGCCGGTCCACTCCACCCGCACGCCGCGCACGGTGACGTTCTCGCACTGGCTGATCTTGAAGCCGTCGCCCTTGCTGTCCTCGATCGCCAGGTTCTCCAGGGTGAAGCCATTGGCGTTCACCAGCAGGCCCTCGGCGCCGGCCTTCTGCCCCTTGAAGCTGAGGATGGATTTGTCCATGCCCCTGCCGCGCAGGGTGACGTTGTCCACCCGCAGGCTGAGGCTGCGGTCGAAGCGGAAGGTGCCTTCGGGCACCTCGATCACGTCGCCGGGCTGGGCGTCGAGCAGCTTCTGCTGCAACAGCCTGGCGAAGCCGGCATCGCCGGGCGCCGTTGCCGGGGCCTCGGGAGTCTTCTGGCAAGCGGAGAGCAATAGCGCAAGTGCGCCGATCGTGCCGACAAGAATGCTGCGCTGCATGAATTCTCTCCCGTACGTGCTCGCCAAGTCTGGGCCGCAGTCTGGTGCGGCGGGGCACATTGCGCGAAGGGCATAAGCGGCATACAAAGGGGGGCAAACCGGACAATCGGAAGGACCTCGGATGCGTTTGACCACCGCAATCGGCGATGACCTGTCCTCCGCCGACCGACCGACCAACATCCTCTGCGGGCTGATGCAGTTCGCCGCCGAGAGGGCAATCGACTGCAGCGCCTGGTTCGCCGGCACCCGCCTGCAACCCGAGGAAATCAGCAATCCCGACACCCGCATCTCGTACCGCCAGGCGAGCACGGTGATCCGCCGCGCGCTGGCGGCACTGGCCGTGGAGGGCCTGGGCCTGGAGCTCGGCGGCCGCCAGAACCTGGGCAACTTCGGGCTGCTCGGGCTGGCGATGAAGACCGCCCCCGATTTCGGCGAGGCGGTGCGCGTCGGCCTGGCCTACCAGCGCAACAGCGGCGCGCTGATGGACATCACCCTGGCCGAGCATGGCGACGGCTGCGTGGCGGCGGTCGCCAGCGCGCCGGACGAAGCCCACGACCTGCAGCCGTTCCTGTGCGAGGAGCTGTTTGCAAGCGTGCTGCAACTGGTGCGCGAGCTGGTCGGCCCGGGGTTCCAGCCGCAGCGCCTGGAACTGGGCTACCCGGCGCCGCGCCATGCACAGCGCTACCGCGACCTGTTCGGCTGCGAGGTGCGTTTCGAACAGTCGCGGCATGCGCTGGTGATCGACCGGCGCTGGCTGGAGCTGCCCTTCACCAGCTACAACCCGGTGACCTCGAACCAGGTGATGACCCTGTGCCGCATGCAGATGGATGCGCGGCCGGTCTGCGGCGAGACCACCGCCGCGCTGGAAAGCCACCTGCGCACGCGCCTGCGCGAGAACCCGCAGATGGCAGAGATGGCCGCGGCGCTGCACCTGAGCGAACGCACCCTGCGCCGGCAGCTGGCCGAGGAAGGCACCTCGTTCAGCGCGATCCACGACCGCGTGCGCACTAAGCGGGCGATGGAACTGCTGCGCGACCCGACGCTGTCCATCGTCGCCATCGGTGGCCGGCTGGGGTTCAACGACGCCCGCGAGTTCCGCCGCGCGTTCAAGCGCTGGACTGGGCGCGCACCGAGCCAGGCACGGCGCGCCGGCGATTGAAGGCAGGCAGGGCCGCGGGTGCAGCGCACCTTGACGGATGCCGGCGGCAGGACGGACGACGCCGCGCATCACTGCGCGGCGTCGGTCCTGCCTCCATGGCCCGGCACCCAGCGCCGGGCGCGACCGCTCAGCCGCGCAGCTGGGCCAGCGCCTCGCGCGTCATCGGATCGGCGATCTCCACCGCCCCGCCCTGCAGCGCCGGCAACAGCTGGTTGGCCAACTGCTTGCCCAGCTCGACGCCGAACTGGTCGAAGGCGTTGATGCCCCACACCAGCGACTGCACGTAGACCGCATGCTCGTACATGGCCACCAGCGCGCCCAGCGCGCGCGGGGTGAGCGCGTCGAGCAGGATCAGCGTGCTCGGGCGGCCACCGGGATAGCGGCGGTGCGGATCGTCGCTGTCCTGGCCGTTGGCCAGCGCCTCGGTCTGCGCCAGCAGGTTGGCCAGCAGCGCCTGGTGGTTGAGCGTGTACGGGTCGTCGCCGCGCACGCAGCCGATGAAATCGGCCGGCACGATGCTGGTGCCCTGGTGCAGCGCCTGGAAGAAGCTGTGCTGCACGTCGGTGCCCGCCCCGCCCCACCACACCGGCACGGTGTCGGCTTCGACCGGGCTGCCGTCGAGCCGGACCCGCTTGCCCAGGCTTTCCATCACCAGCTGCTGCAGGTACGCCGGCAGCAGCGCCAGGCGCTGGTCGTAGGTCATCACCGCGTGGGTGGCGTAACCCAGCGCGTTGCGGTTCCAGATGTCGGTCAGCGCGTGCAGCACCGGCAGGTTGCGCTCCAGCGGCGCGCTGGCCGCATGCGCGTCCATTTCCGCGGCGCCGGCCAGCAGCTGGCCGAAGCGCTCGAAGCCGATCGCCAGCGCGATCGGGAACCCCACCGCCGACCACAGCGAATAGCGGCCGCCGACCCAGTCCCACATGGGCAGCACGCGCGCGGCGTCGATGTCGAACGTGCCGGCGGCGCGGTCGGGATTGGCGCTGACCGCGTACAGCCGGTCGCTGCCGCCCAGCCAGTCGCGCAGGATCGCGCCGTTGAGCAGCGTTTCCTGGGTGCCGAAAGTCTTGGAGATCAGGATGCCGGCGGTGGTGGCCGGATGGAGCGTGGCCAGCGTGCGCTGCATCGCCGCGCCGTCGACATTGGAGACGAAGTGCACGCGGAAGCGCGCGCCGCTGGCCGGGCGCAGCGCATCGGCCACCAGCCGCGGGCCGAGGTCCGAACCGCCGATGCCGACGCTGACGATGTCGGTGACGTTGCTGGCCTCCAGTGCCTGCACCAGCGCGCCCATGCGCGCCTGCACGGCCGCCGCTTCGGCATGCGCCGCCACCGCCGCGGGGGCATCGCTGGCAGCACCGCGCAACGCGCTGTGCAGCACCGCACGGTCTTCGGTCAGGTTGATCCGAGCGCCGCCGAACAGGCGCGCGAAGCCGCCGGCGACGTCGCGCGCGGCGGCCAGGTCCAGCAGTGCCTGCAGGGCGGCGCGGTCATATGTCTGCCGCGCGAAGTTCACGTACAACGGACCGACCTTGAACGCCAAGGATTTCACCCGGTCCGGCTCGGCGGCCAACAGCGAGGGAATACCCGTGCCCTGCAGACGCTGGGCGTGGGCGTGCAATGCGGTCAATCCGTTGTGCGTGGTCATGCGGCCTGTGTGGGGATGGAGTGGTTGGTGTGGGTGATGCGGTTGTTGCCGTCGACATACACCAGCTTGGGCTGGAAGCTGTCGGCCTCGGCCTCGCTCATGCCGGCGAAGGCGGCGATGATGATGATGTCGCCCACCTGCACGTGGCGCGCGGCGCCGCCGTTGAGCGAGATCACCCCGCTGCCGGCCTCGGCGCGGATGGCATAGGTGGAGAAACGCGCGCCGTTGGTCACGTCCCAGATGTGCACCTGTTCGAACTCGCGGATGCCGGTGGCTTCCAGCAGGTCGCCGTCGATCGCGATGGAGCCTTCGTAGTTCAGCTCCGAGTGGGTGACGGTGGCGCGGTGGATCTTGGTCTTGAGCAGGGAAAGTTGCATGGCGATGCCGGGAAACTGCGATAGAAAGCACGCAGTCTAGCACCGGCGGGGGCCCTTGCCCGCACTGCAACATGAGCGGCCCTGCCCGCCCGCGCGGGCAGCGAAATGGCGCCACGAGGGCGCCATTGCAGGACATCGGAGCGCATCGGCCGGGACAACGGCGGTCCCGGCCGGGGCGGGTCAGAACTCGATGTTGTCGATCAACCGGGTGCTGCCCAGGCGGGCGGCGACCAGGGCCACGCGGGCGCCTGCGTCCTCGCCCGGCTCGCCCAGGTCCGGCAGCCGCACCACCGCGTAGTCGACCTGGAACCCGGCCGCCTGCAGCCGTGCCGCGCCCTCGGCCTCGACCTGGGCCCGCGGGGTGCCGGCCCGGCTGGCGTCGCGCATGCCCAGCAGCACCTGGCGGATCACCGCGGCCTGCGGGCGGGTATCGGCGGTCAGGTACTGGTTGCGCGAGCTCATCGCCAGGCCGTCGTCCTCGCGCACGATGTCGCCGCCGACGATCTCGATCGGGAATGCTAGGTCGGCCACCATCTGCCGGATCACCGCCAGTTGCTGGTAGTCCTTGCGCCCGAACGCGGCCATGTCCGGCTGCACCTGGTTGAACAGGCGCGCGACAACGGTGCACACGCCGTCGAAATGGCCCGGGCGGTGGGCGCCCTCGAGCAGCGCGCTGACCCCCGGCACGTGCACCTTGGCCGCCAGCTCCACGCCGAACGGATACATCGATTCGACCGTGGGCAGCCAGAGCACGTCGCAGCCGGCCTGCTCAAGCCCGCTGGTGTCCGCCTCGGGGGTGCGCGGGTAGCGGGTGAAGTCCTCGTTCGGGCCGAACTGGGTCGGGTTGACGAATACGCTGGACACCACCCGGTCGGCGTGCCGGCGCGCCAGCGTGACCAGCGAATAGTGGCCGGCGTGCAGGTTGCCCATGGTCGGCACGAAGCCCACCCGCAGCCCCTGTCGCTTCCAGCCGCCGACGATGGCGCGCAGCCGGGAAAGTTCGGTGACGGTCTCGATCATGATGCGTACGCATGCTCCGCGTCGGGGAAGGTACCGGCGCGGACCGCGTCGGCGTAGGCGCGGACGGCGCCGGCCACCGAACCGCCTTCGGCAAGGAAATCCTTGACGAACTTGGGCCGGCGGTGGCCACTGTCCAGGCCGAGGAAATCGTGCATCACCAGCACTTGGCCGTCGCAGCCGGGGCCGGCGCCGATGCCGATGGTGGGGATCGCCACGTCGGCGGTGACCTGCGCGGCCAGCGGCGACGGCACGCATTCGAGCACCAGCAGCGCGGCGCCGGTGGCGGCCACCGCGCGGGCGTCGGCCCGCAGCCGCTCGGCGGCTTCGCCGCGCCCCTGCACCTTGAAGCCGCCCAGGGTCAGCACCGACTGCGGGGTCAGGCCCAGGTGCGAGCACACCGGGATCTCGCGCTCGACCAGGTAACGGATCACGTCCAGCTTGAAGCCGGCGCCCTCGATCTTGACCATCTCCGCGCCGGCGCGCAGCAGCTGCAGCGAGGCCTCGAACGCACGCTCGGGGGTGGCATCGGCGCCGAACGGCAGGTCGGCCACCAGCAGCGCGCGCTGCAGTACCCGCGCCACCGCGGTGGTGTGGTAGGCGATGTCGGCCACGGTGACCGGCAGGGTCGAATCATGCCCCTGCACCACCATGCCCAGCGAATCGCCGATCAGGATCAGGTCGACCCCGTTGGCATCGAACGTGCGGGCGAAACCGGCGTCGTAGGCGGTCAACATCACCAGCTTCTGGCCATTGCGCTTGGCCTCGGCCAGCGCCGGGACGGTCCAGGGCTTGCTGTCTGCGTGGGTGCTCATGTGGGGATAACGATCGGTGATGAGCCGCGCATTATCCCCCTATCGGCGTGATACCGCAGGTTTCGATGGCAGCCAGCGCGCCACGCACCGTTCCATGGCCGGGAATCACCGCCTCCGGCGCCACCTCGGCCAGCGGCAGCAGGGCGAAAGCGCGCTCATGCAGGTGCGGATGCGGCACCTTGAGCTGCGGCAGGTCGATCACCTGCGCCGCGTACAGCAGCAGGTCCAGGTCGAGCGTGCGCGGGCCCCAGCGCTCGCCGGCCATGCGCACGCGGCCGAACGCCTGCTCGGTCGCCAGCAGGCGCTCCAGCAGGGCCGGCGCCGGCAGCGTGGTCTCCAGCGCCACCGCGGCATTGATGAAATCCGGCTGGTCCTCGTTGCCCCAGGCCGGGGTGCGGTACAGCCGCGACGCGGCCAGCAGGCGGCAGCCCGGCAGCGTCGCCAACGCCTGCACCGCCGCACGCACGGTGGCCGGCGCATCGCCGAGGTTGGCGCCCAGGCCCACGCACGCCATGACCATGGCGCTTACTCGCCCGCGGCGGCGCTGCTGCGGCGACGGCGGCGGCGACGCCGCGGGGCCGCGCCCTCCTCGGCAGCGCCCTCGGCCTGCAGCGAGTCCAGCGACGACTCCAGTTCGCGCCCGGACTGCTGCTGCGCCTCGCGCCAGAACGCGATGTCGGCGGCATGTTCACTGGACGCGGCCTGGCGCAGCACCAGGAAATCGAACGCGGCGCGGAAACGCGGATGGGTCAGGGTGCGGAACACGCGCTTGCGCTGGCGCGAGGCGAAGCGCGACTGCAGCAGCCAGATTTCCTGCATCGGCAACGAGAACCGGCGCGGCAGCGCGATGGTGGTGAGCTGGTGCAGGGTCACCCGGTCGGCGGCGCGGCGCTGCGCCTCTTCCGGCGCCAGCCCCTGCCGCTGCAGGGCGATCAGGGTGCGGCAGAACGCCGGCCACAGCAGCAGCGCGAACAGGAACGCCGGCGACACCGGCTCGTCGTTGGCCACGCGCTCATCGGTGCTGCGCAGCCCCTCGATCACGAAGCGGCGCAGGGCCCCGCTGCGGTTGCTCTTCAGCGCGGCCGCGCTCTCCGGGAACAGGACCGGCAGCAGGCCATGGCGCTCCAGGCCCTCGAAACTGGCCACGCCGTGCCCGGACAGGAACAGCTTGAGCACTTCCTCGAACAGCCGTGCCGGCGCCGCCTCTTCCAGCAGCCCGGCCAGGCGCGGGATCGGCTCGGCCGTGGCCGGCTCGATCCCGAAATCGAGCTTGGCCGCCAGCCGCACCGCGCGCAGCATGCGCACCGGGTCCTCGCGGTAGCGCTGCTCGGGGTCGCCGATCAGCTTCATGCGCCGCGCCAGCACGTCCTCGAAGCCGCCGACGTAGTCGCGTACCGAGAAATCCTCGATGGCGTAATACAGGGCGTTGCAGGTGAAGTCGCGGCGCACCGCGTCGTCCTCGATGCTGCCGTAGACGTTGTCGCGCACCAGCATGCCGTTCTCGACCTCGCGGTCGCCGCTGCCGTCGTCGATGTTGGCGCGGAAGGTCGCGACCTCGATGATCTCGCGGCCGAACACCACGTGCGCCAGGCGGAAGCGGCGGCCGATCAGCCGGCAGTTGCGGAACAGCTGCTTGATCTGCTCCGGCGTGGCATCGGTGGCCACGTCGAAATCCTTGGGCCGCCCCCCTACCAGCAGGTCGCGGACGGCGCCGCCGACCAGGTAGGCACCGAACCCGGCCTCGCGCAGGCGGTAGAGCACACGCAGGGCGTTGGGACTGACGTCCTTGCGCGAAATGGTGTGCTGGTCGCGCGGGATGACGCGCAGGGTGAACGGCGTTGTAACTGTGGAATTGATGTTGGCGATTCCGGTTGGGGTTGCAGGGTTGCCTGACGGCAAACAGGTGCATATACTAGCGCGCTCGCCGGACGCGACCAAACGCTCCCTTCGTCTAGTGGTTAGGACGTGGCCCTCTCAAGGCTAAAACAGGGGTTCGAGTCCCCTAGGGAGCGCCAACTCCGTCCGCGAAATCAAAAAGCCCCGCCCGTGCGGGGTTTTTTGTTGCCCGCGCCCTCGCCACCGGCGCATCGCGGCGGCGCCACCAGCGCAGGCCGGCCGCCGCGCCCTGGCACACGCCACGGGCATGGCCGGCGCGCAACAGCCGGCGCGAATGAAAATGGTCCCGCCCAGCGACGGCATCCTGCTCTAGAATTGGCGCGTTCAACGCCGGACCCCGTCATGCCCTTTGTCGTCACCGAAAACTGCATCAAGTGCAAACACACCGATTGCGTCGAAGTCTGCCCCGTGGACTGCTTCCATGAAGGCCCCAACTTCCTGGTGATCGACCCGGACGAGTGCATCGACTGCACCCTGTGCGAGCCGGAATGCCCGGTCAACGCCATCTATCCGGAGGACGATGTGCCGGCGGGCCAGGAAGCCTTCGTCGCGCTGAACGCCGAGCTGGCCAAGGCCTGGCCGGTACTGACCGTGCGCAAGGACCCGCCGGCCGATGCCGCCGAGTGGGACGGCAAGCCGGACAAGCTCAAGCTGCTGGAACGCTGACCCGCCAGGCGGGACACGAAAAAAGGGCGCCGTCGGCGCCCTTTTCGTTTCCGCGCGCTGGCGCGGGCCCGGCCGGCCCCGCGCCCCGGGGCCCCATGGCGGCATGCCGCCATGGGCAACGGCAACCGTACTTACGGCGCCAGCTTGGCCTTCAGCGCACCGAGCAGCTTGATCGCCGCCGGATCGGTGGCCGGCAGGCCACGCGGATCGACCGCCGACACGTAGGCGCCGGCATCGACGCCGACCACGCGCACCAGGAAATTGCTGCCTTCATAGGCCACGTCGTACGAGCCCAGCAGCTGCGCGCGGCTGGCGATGGTCACGCCCTCGACCGTGGCCAGGGCGTCGCCGACCTTGCCGAACACCTCGTCGCGGCTGCCGCTGGCGGTGAAGCCGCCCTGCGCCGGCTGCGCCGCGGCGGGCTGCGCCGGACGCGCGGCCGATGCCAGCGCCGGCACCTGCGACGCGCCGGCGGTGTTGGGCAGGGTCAGGTCCGGCGGCACTTCGAGCGGACGCATTTCCGGCGCCAGCGCGTAGTCGCCGCGCGCGCCACGCTTGAAGCAGCCGGTCGCGGTGACGGTGGTGGCGATGGCCAGCAGGGCCAGCGAAAGTGCGCGGACGGCGGAACGGGAATGACGCATGGTGGATCTCCAGGTTCTGGCCACTGCAGGTTCAGTGGCTGGATAGTGCTTCCAGGGCGCCCACGTCGGCCGCCAGGTGGTCGGCGGCGGCGTGGTGCGGGGCGGACAGGGGCAACAGCGGCAGGCGCAGTCCATGGCCGATGCCCAGGCGCTGCAGCAATGCCTTGACCGGGATCGGGTTGGACTCGAGGGTGAAGAAATCGTGGTAGGGCTGCAAGCGCGCGTCCCAGGCTTCGGCGGCGGCATGGTTGCCGGCGCGCGCCAGGTCGCACAGGGTACGGAACGCCCCCGGCAGCACGTTGGAACCGACCGACACCAGGCCGTCTGCACCGGCCAGCAGCGCGCGCGCGGCGCTGGCATCGTCGCCGCCGAGGACGGCAAAGCCGTCGCCGCGCAGTTCCAGCAGCGCCTTCATGCGGGTCGGGTCGCTGACCGCTTCCTTGATGCCGACGATCCGCGGATGCGCCGCCAGCTGCGCCACGGTGTCGGGCAGCAGGTCGCAGCCGGTGCGGCCGGGCACGTTGTACAGCACCACCGGCAGCCCGCCCTGCTCGGCCACGGCCAGGTAATGCTGGCACAGACCGTCCTGGGTCGGGCGCACATAGGGCGGGGTGACCACCAGCGCATGGGTGGCACCGTTGCGCGCGGCACGGCGGGTCGCCTCGATGGTGCGGGCGGTACCGGAATGGCCGGTCCCGGCAAGCACCGGCATGCGGCCACCGAGGACCTCCACGGCGGTGCGCAGCAGGGTGTCGTATTCGGCGTCGGACAGGGTGGCCGCCTCGCCGGTGGAGCCGGCCACCACCACGCCCTGCGCGCCCCCGGCTTCCTGCAGCGCCAGCAGCCGCCGCCAACCGGCGCCATCCAGTGCGCCGTCGGCAAGGAAAGGCGTCGCCAGGGCGGTGATGAGGCCGGAAATGGACAAGGGGAACGCCGTTCTTCGAGGGGGCTGGGAATCCCGCCTGGCGGCGGGTTCGTGACCGGGGGCATGTTACTTGCCGGTCGAAAGCACGGGCAAGTATGCTGGGTGCCAGCGAACGTGCCCGCGCCGGCGCCGTTCAGACTCACAGAGCACCCCGGAACCACCTTGACCAACAGCACCCCGCGGCCGCAGCCGACCGAAAACCACCTCCTGATCAACGCCTACACGACGCATCCGGAGTCCCCGCTGCTGTCCGTCACCCGCCGCATCGCCGACAGTGGCTGCAACCTGGTCGACGCGCGGCTGTCCACGGTGGGGCGCGATGTCTCGGTCACCACGCTGGCCACCGGCTCGTGGGACGCGGTGGCCAAGCTCGAGGCGATGCTGACCCGGCTGGAGCGCGAGGAAGGCCTGAAGCTGGTGTGGTACCGCACCGCCGCCAAGCAGGCCCAGTCCAACCTGCTGCCCTACATCGTGGAAGTGATCGCCGCGGACAAGCCCGGCATCCTGTTCCAGCTGGCCGACTTCTTCGACCGCCAGGGCATCACCATCGAGAACCTGCAGAGCACCCGCTACCAGGCCATGCAGACCGGCGCGGAGATGTTCTCGGCGCAGATCACCATCGGCGTGCCGGCCAACATGCACATCGCCGCGCTGCGCGACGATTTCCTCGAGTTCTGCGACCACCTCAACCTGGACGCGATCATGGACCCGATGAAGTTCTGAACATTCGCGCGTCCGTCACGGGCGTGCGGCGTTTCATGTAGCTGCAATGGAAGTACCCCAGGCTCCGGAAAGGATCTGATGAACATCGGCGATACCCTGGACCGCACCACCCTCGAGCTGCCGCTGGCCTTGTCCGGCGGCGCCACTACCACCCTCGCCGCGCAGGCCGGCCACTGGCTGGTGCTGTACTTCTACCCGAAGGACAGTACCCCCGGCTGCACCACCGAAGGCTTGGAGTTCAACGCCCTGCTGCCGGCGTTCAAGCGCGCCGGCGCGCGGGTGTTCGGCGTCTCCCGCGACTCGGTGAAGTCGCACGACAACTTCTGCGCGAAGCAGGGCTTCGGGTTCCCGCTCATCAGCGATGGCGACGAGGCGCTGTGCAATGCCTTCGACGTGATCCGCATGAAGAACATGTACGGCAAGCAGGTGCGCGGCATCGAGCGCAGCACCTTCCTGGTCTCGCCCGACGGCACCCTGGTGCAGGAATGGCGCAAGGTCAAGGTCGCCGGCCATGCCCAGGCCGTGCTCGACGCCCTGAAGGCCGCCCGGTCCACGTGAGTCCCATCGCCCACCTCGTTCGCCGCGCCCCTGCCCCGCAGGTCGTGGCGGTTTTTCCCTGCCCGTAACCAGGAATCGACGATGACCCGAGGCAAGCGCATCTACGTGCTGGATACCAACGTGCTGATGCACGATCCGACCGCGCTGTTCAAATTCGAGGAGCACGACGTCTACCTGCCGATGCAGGTGATCGAGGAACTGGACAACGGCAAGAAGGGCACCTCCGAGGCCAGCCGCAACGCGCGCCAGGTCAGCCGCTTCCTCAACGAGCTGATCGAGGCCTCCGGCATCGGCGGCATCGCCAGAGGCGTGCCGCTGGTGCTGCCGCAGGGACTGCAGTTGCGCGGCGCGCGCAGCGCCGGCCACCTGTACTTCCAGACCAGCCATTTCGAGGCCGGCAAGAGCTTCGGCGCGGTGATCCCGGACAACGCGATCCTCGGCGCGATCCTGGCGCTGAAGGAACAGACCCCGGACGTGCCGGTGGTGTTCGTGTCCAAGGACATCAACCTGCGGATCAAGGCGGCCATCGCCGGGATCAACTCGGAGGATTACGAGAACGACCGCGCGCTGGACGACTTCAGCCTGCTGTACACCGGCGCCACCGCGCTGCCCGAGGATTTCTGGAAGAAGCACGCAAGCGACCTGCGCAGCTGGAGCGACAAGGGCCGCACCAGCTACGAGATCCGCGCCACTGACGACGAACAGTGGTTCCCCAACCAGTACGTCTACCTGCCGGGCGATGACGAGGTCGAACTCAAGGTCGCCCGGGTCGAGGCCGATGGCCGCATCACCCTGACCCTGGTCGATGACTTCCGCCACGGCGCGCATTCGGTGTGGGGCATCACCGCGCGCAACCGCGAGCAGAACTTCGCGCTCAACGCGCTGATGGACCCGGAGATCGACTTCGTCACCCTGCTCGGCACCGCCGGCACCGGCAAGACCCTGCTGGCGCTGGCCGCCGGCCTGGCGCAGACCATGGACACCCAGCGCTACCGCGAGATCATCATGACCCGCGCCACGGTCAGCGTCGGCGAGGACATCGGCTTCCTGCCCGGCACCGAGGAAGAGAAGATGACGCCATGGATGGGCGCGCTCACCGACAACCTGGAAGTGCTCACCCACAACCAGGAAGGCGGCGCCTGGGGCCGCGCGGCCACCAACGACCTGCTGGCCTCGCGCATCAAGATCCGTTCGCTGAACTTCATGCGCGGGCGCACTTTCCTGTCGCGCTACCTGATCCTGGACGAGGCGCAGAACCTCACCCCGAAGCAGATGAAGACGCTGATCACCCGCGCCGGCCCCGGCACCAAGATCGTCTGCCTGGGCAACGTCGAACAGATCGATACGCCCTACCTGACCGAGACCACCTCGGGCCTGACCTACGCCGTGGACCGCTTCAAGAACTGGCCGCACAGCGCGCACATCACCCTGCGCCGCGGCGAGCGCTCGCGGCTGGCCGATTACGCATCCGAAGTACTGTAACGTCGCCGACGCGATGCCCCGCCCTCCCGAGCGCCCATGCCCATGACCCATCCCGAACTGGAATGCTGCAAATGCCACGCTCCGATGCACCCCGGCTATCTGCTGGAGGAGGGTCATGCCAATGAACGCTCGATCACGGCCTGGGTGGAAGGCCAGCCGCAGAAGTCGTTCTGGATGGGCCTGAAGACGCCGCGCCAGAAACTGGCCACGCGCACCTATCGCTGCACCGGTTGTGGTTACCTTGAGAGCTACGCGCCCGCCCCTGCCACCACTGCCTGAAGTCCGCCACGCACTGCCCGGAGTCGCCGTGAAAGCCGCCCGTTCCCTGCTCCTGTTCGTCCCCGGCCTGCTCGCGCTGGCCGCCTGCACGCCGGCCAACGTGAAGCCCGGCGCCACCGTGCCGACAGCGATCAAGGCCGGGCAGTCGTGGGTGGTCACGCGCCCGCTCGTCGCCGCGCAGGTGCTCGACACCTGCTCGCGCGACAGTCCCGCCAGGCAGCCCGATGGCGTCAGCGGTTACTGGGCGCCCAGCCGCGCGCAGATCGACGCGCTGGAAAGCCGCCTGCAGCAGCTGCAGCCCACCATCGCCGAGCCGGCACGCTCCAACCGCCAGTACGTGGGCTTCATCGCGCGGGGCCGGCAGCTGATCTACATCAACGCCTTCACCCTGCCCGACCACGACAAGACCAACCCGGCGCGCGAGGCGGTGCGGGTCTGCGACGGCGGCGCGGCCTTCTGGGGGGCGGTGTACGACCCGCAGACCGGCAGCTTCTCCGAGATCGCCCGCAACGGCGGTTTCTGAGCGGGCCGGCGGTACCGTCAGCGCCATGGGCATACAGCTCCCCCGCTGGGTATGGATCGGCGCGATCGCGCTGTCCTGCGTGGCCGGCATGGTCAACGTGGTCGGCTTCCTCGGCTTCGAGCACCAGGCGGTCAGCCACCTCACCGGTACCACCAGCCAGCTCGGCATGGCCCTGGCGCAGCGCGACTGGCGCAGCGTGTCGCACCTGTGGGGCATGCTGATCGCCTTCTCGCTGGGCGCCATGCTCAGCGGGCTGATCGTGCAGGACGGCACCTTGCGGCTGGGCCGGCGCTACGGCGTGGTGCTGACCATCGAATCGCTGTTGCTGCTGGTGGCGATCCCGTTGTTCAAGCAACAGCAGATATGGGGCGCGCTGGCCGCGGCCATGGCCTGCGGCCTGCAGAACGCCATGGTCACCACTTTCAGCGGCGCGGTGGTGCGCACCACCCACCTCAGCGGCATGTTCACCGACCTGGGCATCGGCCTGGGCCATCTGCTGCGCGGGCTGCCGCTGCAGATGCGGCGGCTGACGCTGAGCGGGCTGATCATCAGCGGCTTCCTCGCCGGCGGCATCATCGGCGCCTGGCTGTTCCAGCGTTACGGGTACGACGCGCTGCTCGCGCCGGCGCTGCTGACCGGCTGCACCGGCGCCACCTACATCATCTACCGGCTGTCGCAGCACCTGTACCCCGCGCCCTGACGGCAGCAGCAGGCCAAACGCGGCACAATCGTGCCATGACGCCTTCCACTCCCGTTTCCGTCCTCACCATCGCCGGCTCCGATTCGGGTGGCGGCGCCGGCATCCAGGCCGACCTCAAGGCCTTCGCCGCGCACCGCGTGCATGGCCTGTCCGCGATCGCCGCGCTGACCGCACAGAACACCCGCGGCGTCGTCGCCGTGCACGTGCCGCCGCTGGAATTCCTGCAGGCCCAGCTCGACGCCTGCTTCGATGATTTCGACATCCACGGGGTCAAGCTCGGCATGCTCGCCAACGCCGATGTCATCCACCTGGTCGCCGACGTGCTGGAAACGCGCCGGCCGCCGCAGGTGGTGCTGGACCCGGTGATGGTCGCCACCAGCGGCGCGCGCCTGCTGGAAGCCAGCGCGCTGCGCGCGCTGCGCGAGCGCCTGCTGCCGCTGGCCACGCTGCTCACGCCGAATGCGCCCGAGGCCGAACTGCTGCTCGGTCGCCGCATCGGCAACGCCGGCGAGGCCGAGGACGCCGCCGCCGCGCTGCTCGGGCTCGGCGCCGGGGCGGTGCTGCTCAAGGGCGGGCACCTGGATGAAGGCCCGCGGGTGATCGACCGCTACTTCGATGGCGTCACCGGCGAGGAGTTCAGCCACGCCCGGCTGCCGGTAAATGCGCACGGCACCGGCTGCACCCTCGCGGCGGCCATCGCCGCGCAGCTGTGCCGCGGGCTGTCGCTGCCCAATGCCTGCGGGGCCGCCATCGACTACGTGGCCCGCGGGCTGCGCAACGGCTACCACCCCGGGCGCGGCGAGGTCATGGTGCTGGATCACTTCGGCGCCGCCGGGCCGGCATGAGCGCGCATACCGTCATCGACGTCGCCGCGGCCGACGGACACCGCTTCCAGCTGCTCGCCCAGGTACCCGCGCAGCCGCGGGCGGCGGTGCTGTGGCTGCCCGCCCTGGGCGTGGCCGCCCGCCACTATCTGGCGCTGGCCGAGGCCCTGGGCGCACGCGACGTCGCCGTATTCGTGCACGAATGGCGCGGCAACGGCAGCAGCAGCCTGCGCGCCGGCAGGCGCGACGACTGGGGCTATCGCGAGCTGCTGCTGCACGACCTCCCCGCCGCCGAGGCAGCGGTCCGCTCGGCGCTGCCCGGGCTCGCGCTGCGGCTGGGCGGGCACAGCCTCGGCGGACAACTGGCGTGCTGCCATGCCGGCCTGCACCCGGAGGCGTTCACCGCGCTCTGGCTGGTCGCCAGTGGCACCCCGTGGTGGCCGGGTTTCCCGGCGCCGCGGCGCTGGCTGCTGCCGTCGGCCTACCGTTTCCTGCCCTGGCTGGCGCACCGGCGCGGGGCGCTGCCCGGGCGCCAGCTCGGCTTCGGCGGCAACGAGGCACGCGGCCTGATCCAGGACTGGGCCCGGGTGGGCCTCAGCGGCCGTTACGCCGCGGCGGGGCTGGCGGTCGACCTGGAGGCGGCGATGCGCGCGCTCGCGCTGCCGGTGAACGCGCTGCTGTTCGAGGCCGATTGGCTGGCCCCGGCCGGATCCATGCGCCACCTGCTGTCCAAGCTGCCGGCCGCGCCGGCGACGCTGCGGATCCTGTCCGGCAGCGAGCTGGGCACCCGCGCGGACCATTTCAGCTGGATGAAATCACCGGCCATCGTCGCCGATGCGCTGGCATCGGCAGCGTTATAGGAAAATTTCACAAAAGCGTTGACGCCTGCGCGTCATATCCGCATAATTCCGCTCCTGACGACGCGCCCGTAGCTCAGTTGGATAGAGTACCTGGCTACGAACCAGGCGGTCGGGAGTTCGAATCTCTCCGGGCGCGCCAGTTTGGAACACTGCACATACAGTGCTCCCCGTCAGAACAATAAAGGTAAAACGCGCCCGTAGCTCAGTTGGATAGAGTACCTGGCTACGAACCAGGCGGTCGGGAGTTCGAATCTCTCCGGGCGCGCCATTACACCGAACAGCAGGCATTGCCTGCTGTTTTTTTTGCGCTCCGGAAAAGCCGCGAGCGCGACGGGCCCGCTGCCGCACCAGCCTTCAACACACCGCACGCGATGCCTCAAGACAGGTCCAGCGCAGCGGCCACGGCCACCGTACCGGCAGGCCTGCCTGGCGAACGCCGCGCGACAACCCGCTTGGACGGACGGGCGGCAAAAAAAACGCCGGCTTGCGCCGGCGCTTTCATGCAACGCGGACGGTGGCTTTTCAGCCCTCCGATACCGGCACGCCCTGCTCCGCCCCGTCGGACACCGGATCCTCGTCGGCGTCGTCGCCCGACTGCAGCGACGCATCCAGGCGTTCGACCGCCTGCAGCTTCTCGCCCTTGGACAGGCGGATCAGGGTCACGCCCTGGGTGTTGCGGCCCACGCGCGAGATTTCCGAACCGCGGGTGCGCACCAGGGTGCCACCATCGGAGATCAGCAGCACCTCGTCGCCCGTGCCCAGCAGCACCGCGCTGACCAGCCTGCCGTTGCGCTCGCTGGTCTGGATGCCGATCACGCCCTGCGTGCCACGCCCCTTGCGCGGGTAGTCGGCCAGCGGCGTGCGCTTGCCGTAACCGTTCTCGGTGGCGGTGAGGATGTACTGCACGCCGGCATCGTCGGCCGACTCGATGATCTCGCCGCCCTCGGCCGCGATCTCCTCGACGCCGTTGTCGTCCTCGTTCTCGTCCTCGGCGCCGCCGGCGCTTTCGGCCACGATCAGGCTGACCACTTCCTCGCCCTTGGCCATCTTGATGCCGCGCACGCCGGTGGCGGTACGGCCCATCGAACGCACCCGGTCCTCGCCGAAGCGCACGGTCTTGCCGTTGGAGGCGAACAGCAGGATGTCGCGCCCGCCATCGGTCAGGCCGACGCCGACCAGCGCATCGCCCTCGTCCAGGTTGATGGCGATCTTGCCGCGCGCCAGGCGGAACGCGAATTCGCTCAGCGGGGTCTTCTTGACCGTGCCGTTGCGGGTGGCGAAGAACACGAAGTGGTTGTCGTCGTACTCGCGCACCGGCAGCACCGCCTGCACGCGCTCGCCGTTCTCCAGCGCGATCCAGTTGATGATCGGGCGGCCACGCGCGTTGGAGCCGGCCTCCGGCAGCTGGTACACCGGCAACCAGAACACCTTGCCGGAACTGGTGAATGTCAGCAGCGTGTCATGGGTGTTGACCAGCCACAGCTGTTCGATCGAATCCTCGTCCTTGGTCGCCGCCGCGCTGCGGCCGCGGCCGCCGCGCTTCTGCGCACGGTAGGCCGACACCGGCTGGCGCTTGACGTAGCCGGCGCGCGACAGCGTCACCACCACGTCCTCCGGCGCGATCAGGTCGAGGATGTCCAGGTCTTCCTCGCTGTGGCGGATCTCGGTGCGGCGCTCGTCGCCGTACTCGGCGCGCACGCTCTCCAGCTCCTCACGGATCACCTGCAGCAGGCGATCGGGATTTTCCAGGATGTGGATCAGCCCGGCGATCACGTCCAGCAGCTGCCTGTATTCCTCGGTGAGCTTGTCCTGCTCCAGGCCGGTGAGGCGGTGCAGGCGCATTTCCAGGATCTGGGTGGCCTGCACGTCGGACAACTGGTAGTGGCCGTCGACCAGGCCAATGCCCCTGGGCAGGTCTTCCGGACGCGAGGCCTCGGCGCCGGCGGCACCCAGCAGCGCGCCGACCAGGCCCGGCTCCCACACCTTGGCGAGCATGCGCTCCTTGGCCTCGGCGGGGTTGGACGAGGTCTTGATCAGCTCGATCATCTCGTCGATGTTGGCCAGCGCGACGGTCAGGCCTTCCAGCACGTGCGCGCGGGCGCGCGCCTTGCGCAGTTCGAAGATGGTGCGGCGGGTGACCACCTCGCGGCGGTGGCGGACGAACGCCTCCAGCATCTCCTTGAGGTTCAGCAGCTTCGGGCGGCCGTCGACCAGCGCCACCATGTTGATGCCGAACACCGACTCCATCTGGGTCTGCTGGTACAGGTTGTTCAGCACCACCTCGGCCGATTCGCCGCGCTTGACCTCGATGTAGATGCGCATGCCGTCCTTGTCGGACTCGTCGCGCAGCTCGCTGATGCCCTCGAGCTTCTTTTCCTTGACCAGCTCGGCGATCTTCTCGATCAGCCGCGCCTTGTTCACCTGGTAGGGAATCTCGGTGACGATGATCGACTCGCGGCCGTTGTCGGCCACTTCGATGTCGGCCCTGGCGCGGATGCGCACGCGGCCACGGCCGGTGCGGTAGCCGGCGATGATGCCGGCGGTACCGTTGATGATGCCGGCGGTCGGGAAATCAGGCCCCGGGATGTACTCCATCAGCCCGTCCACGTCGATCGACGGGTTGTCGATCAGCGCGATGCAGGCGTTGATGGATTCGGTGAGGTTGTGCGGCGGGATGTTGGTGGCCATGCCCACCGCGATGCCGGCCGAGCCATTGACCAGCAGGTTCGGGAAGCGCGTCGGCAGGACCGTCGGCTCCAGTTCCTTCTCGTCGTAGTTGGGCTGGAAATCGACGGTTTCCTTGTCGATGTCGGCCAGCATCTCGTGGCTGATCCGCGACAGGCGCGATTCGGTGTAACGCATCGCCGCCGGGCTGTCGCCGTCGACCGAGCCGAAGTTGCCCTGGCCGTCGATCTGCATGTAGCGCAGCGAGAACGGCTGCGCCATGCGCACCAGCGTATCGTAGACCGCGCTGTCGCCGTGCGGGTGGTACTTGCCGATGACGTCACCGACGATGCGCGCCGACTTGTAGTACGGCTTGTTGGCGTGCGCGCCAAGCTCCTGCATCGCGTAGAGGACGCGGCGATGGACCGGCTTGAGGCCATCGCGGGCGTCGGGGAGCGCGCGGCCCACGATCACGCTCATGGCGTAATCGAGGTAGCTCTTGCGCATCTCGTCTTCCAGGTTGACCTGGATGATTTCCTTGGCGGTTTCTGCCATTCGGATTCCGTATTCTGGTAGCGGTCCGGAGCAGCGCCGACGGCCCTTGTGGGCGGTCCCGGCACAAGCCCGATTCAAGTGGCCGAGTTTACCACACGGCGCCGTCTGCCGCCTCGGGCGGCAGCACTTTTAACGGAATAAATCAGGGACTTAGCTGCTGCGCGGCAGCGTCAGCAGCGGTTTTACCGCACCGCCGCCGGCAGCCCGCCGCCGGCGCCCGCGCCAGCCCCGGGGTCAGCCGCCGAACGCCGCGCGCATGGCCGCGCTGTCGGGGTCCAGGATCACGCCCTTCTCGGTCACGATGGCGTCGATCAGGCTGCCCGGGGTCACGTCGAACACCGGGTTCCAGGCCTGGATGCCCTCGGCCACGGTGCGCACGCCGCCGACCCCGAACAGTTCGCCCGGGTCGCGCTGCTCGATCTCGATCGCATCGCCATGGGCGGTGCCCATGTCCACGGTCGAGGACGGCGCCACCACCATGAACTTGACCCCGTGGTGGCGCGCGGCGATGGCCAGCTGGTAGGTGCCGATCTTGTTGGCGGTGTCGCCGTTGGCGCAGATGCGGTCGGCGCCGACCACCACCCACTGCACCGCGCCGGTCTTCATCAGGTGCGACGCCGCCGAGTCGGCGACCAGGGTGGCATCGATGCCGTCCTGCTGCAGCTCCCACACCGTCAGGCGCGCGCCCTGCAGCCACGGCCGGGTCTCGCCGGCGAACACCCGGGCGATGCGCCCCTGGGCCACGCCCGCGCGGATCACGCCCAACGCGGTGCCGAAGCCGGCGGTGGCCAGCGAGCCGGTGTTGCAGTGGGTCAGCACGCCGCTGCCGGGCGCGATCAGGGCCGCCCCGCGCTCGCCCATGTGCCGGTTGGCGGCCAGGTCCTCGTCGGCGATCGCCTGCGCCTCCAGCGCCAGCACCTGCCGCCAGTCGCTGCCGGCCGCGGCCAGTGCGCGGCGCATGCGCGCCAGCGCCCACGCCAGGTTGACCGCGGTCGGGCGCGCGGCATTGAGCCGCGCCATCGCCGGTTCCAGCGCCTGCAGCGCGGCGGCGCCATCGCCGGCATCGACCTCGCGCGCGGCCAGCACCACGCCCCAGGCCGCGGCGATGCCGATCGCCGGCGCGCCACGCACGGTGAGCGCATGGATGGCGGCGGCGACCGCATCACTGTCGCCGCACAGCACGTGCTCGACGACGAACGGCAGTCTGCGCTGGTCCAGCAGCTCCAAGGCGTCGCCGGTCCAGCGGATCGGGCGGATGTGGTCGTAACGGGCGTAGTCGATGGCGTGGTTGTCGTTCATCGCGCCATTGTACGGGCCGCCGTCAATCGGCGGAAAACTCGGCGCGGCAGCCCTTGTCCACCCAGATGCCGGCGCGGTCCCAGCCCCAGCTGCGTCCTTCCTCGCAGGCCGCGTTGGACAACTGCCTGACCAGCGTGACCTTGCGCTCCACGCTTACTCCGCACTCGCGGCGCATCTCGCTCTTCGACTCGCAGATGACCTGGCGCGGGACGTCGACGAATCCGGAGCCATCCTCGGCACCGACCTCGAACTGCCCCTCGCAGCCACGGCTCACCCAGATCTCGTTGCGCCCGTATCCCCAGGTACGCCCTTCCCTGCAGGGCAGCAGCGACTGCTGGCGGATCAGGCGTACCGGCGCGCCACGCAGCAGCACCGGGCAGGTCACGGTGCGGCCCTTGGATTCACAGCGGACCATGCGCCGCACCAGGCGTTGCCCGGGCGCCGGTTGTTCGGGCGCGAACTCGGCGCGGCAGCCGCGGCTGACCCAGATCCCGCGCTCGTCCACGCCCCAGCTGGTCTCGCGGATGCAGCTCTGGGTGGACAGCTGGCGCACCAGCTGCACGCCACGCGAGACATCCATCGCGCAGCGCTGGCGCACGCCATCTTCCGATTCGCAACGCACCACCTGCGCCGGCGCTGGCGCCGTGTCGTCGGGCCCCGCCATGGCTGGCATCGGCAACAGCCACAGTGCTGGCAACAGGCCGCACACACCCTTCATCAGACCTTCCCGCGCTGCAATCGGATGGACTCCGCCGGCACACACACTGCGCCCGCAGGCGTGATCAGAGCATCATCGGCGGTGCGCAGGCAATACATGCGCGCAGCGGGCACGGCACCGGCAACCGGGCACGCGCGCGTGCAATGCCCGCATGCCGGGGGCGCTGCCGCGCCGGCCGCGCGCTCAGGCGTGGGCGAAATCGAAGGCCAGCACGTCGGCGATGCGGCCGGTTCCGGCCAGCGCCATCAACAGCCGGTCCACGCCCACCGCCACGCCGGCGCAATGCGGCAGGGCCGGCAACGCGGCCAGGAACCGATCATCCAGCGGCGGCTGCACGTCACCGCGCGCGGCGCGTACCGCCAGGTCGCGCTGGAAGCGCTGGCGCTGCTCCACCGCATCGTTCAGCTCGTGGTAGCCGTTGGCCAGCTCCACCGCGCCCAGGTACAGCTCGAAGCGCTCGGCCAGCGGCGGCTGCCCGGGGCGGATGCGGGCCAGCGCGGCCTGCGTCGCCGGCCAATCGTGGACCACGGTGATGCGGTCGGCGGGAAAGCAAGGCTGGATGCGATGGGTCATCAGCAGGTCCAGCCAGTCGTCGCGGGTGAGGCCGCCGGCAGTGAGGCCGACGCCGGCCAACGGCGCGCGCAGCTGCGCCTCGTCGGCGCTGAACGGGTCCACGCCGAGCGTGCCGACGAACAGTTCGCGGTAGCTCAGTACCTGCAGCGCCGCCTCGCGCCCGACCATCGCCAGCGCCTCGCGCACCAGCGCCACCGTCTCCTCGATCAGGCGATGGTGGTCCCAGCCGACGCGATACCACTCGAGCATGGTGAATTCGGGGTTGTGGCGGCCGCCGGCCTCGCCGTTGCGGAACACCCGGCCGAGCTCATAGCAGTCGCCGACGCCGGCGGCGAGCAGCCGCTTGAGCGGGTACTCGGGCGAGGTGCGCAGCCAGCGCAGCGGCGAGCCGGCGTCGACGTGGCCGCTGAAGCGGGTCTGGAAACCGTCGATGTTCGGCTCGGTGTTGCCGGCCGCGGACAGGATCGGCGTTTCCACCTCCAGCACCCCGCGGCGCGCGAAGAAATCGCGGATCAGCGCGTTCAGGCGCGCGCGCCGCTGCAGCGCCTCGATCACGGATGCAGGCCCGTCGGCGACACCGCCAGCGGCAGGGTCAGGATGTCGCGCTGGTCGTCGCGGTAGCCGGCCGACAGGTACAACGCCCTGGCCCTGGCGTTGTGGTGGTTCACTTCCAGCCGCATCACGCTGGCGCCCTCGACGATCGCCCAGTCGCGCGCCAGCGCCAGCGCCTGCCGCCCCCAGCCGCGGCCCCGCGCGGCGGGGGCCAGGTACAGCTCGTCCAGCAGCACGAAGCGACCGCCCTGCTCCACGCTGAAGCACCAGCCCAGGGTGATGTAGCCGGCCTCGGCCACGTCGTCGCCCTCCAGCAGCAGGGCCGCGCCGCAGGCCGGCTCGGCCAGCAGGGTGCGCAGGCCGGGCTCGACCAGCGCCGCGTCGTAGGCGATCTGGTCCTCGGCATAGAACGCCCGCACCATGGCGAGCAGGCGCGGGAAATCCTCGGGCGTGGCGAGGCGGAAACGCAGGTTCATGGGTGTTGTCCGTGTTCGGTGAGGAAGGCGAGCAGGCGCGGTTCGTCCCACACCTCCACGCCCAGTTCGGTGGCCTTGTCCAGTTTGGAGCCGGCCTCGCTGCCGGCAACCACGAAGGCGGTCTTCTTCGAAACGCTGCCGGCGACCTTGGCGCCCAGCGCTTCCAGACGGGCCTTGGCGGCGTCGCGGGTCAGCGCCGACAGCGTACCGGTCAGCACCACGGTCTGGCCGTCCAGCGGCCCGGCCGGCTGCGCGGCCGCCTCCGGGGCCAGTTCCAGCAGGCGCCGCATCTGCGCCTCGCCCCTGAGCAGCAGCTGCCCGTGGTTGTCGCTGTCCAGCCATTGCGCCAGGCCGTGCGCGGTGTCCTCGGGCAGCCCGGCGGCAAGCAGGTGCTGCGGCTCGGCGTCCAGGATCTGCTGCGCCGACGGCAGCGCCGCCACCAGCTTCTCCGCACGCAGCCGGGTGATGCCCGGTATCTCGGCCTCGACCAGCAGCTGCGCTAGGTCCAGCCCTTCGCGCAGCCGCGGCGACGGCAGGTGGGTATCGCCGATGCGCACGCGCCCGACCTGCAGCAGCGCGTCGATCGCCTGCTGGTTGCCTTCCTGCTCGAAGAAATGGCCCAGCGAGCGCGCCACCTCGCCGCCGATATCGGGCACCCGCTTGAACAGCGGCCACGGCAGCTGGCGGATCAGTTCCAGGTCGCCGAACCACTGCGCCAGCGCCTTGGCGGTGCTCTCGCCGACATGCTCGATGCCCAGCGCGAACAGCAGCCGCTCCAGCGTGGTGGTGCGGCTGGCGTCGATGGCCGCGATCAGGTTGTCGGCCCAGCGGGTGGCGATCTTCTTCGGGTTCCACTCGAAGCGTGCCGGCAATGCCAGGGCCTGCGCGCGCCACCGCGGATCGGTGCCGTCCAGGCGCAGCAGCGCCTTGAGCCACTCGCCGCTGCCCTCGGCCGGCAGGTGCGGGGCGATGCCGTTGGCCAGCGCCGAGGGGTCGGCCGCGTCCAGCGCC
Source organism: Stenotrophomonas sp. Y6 (assembly GCF_022436665.1). Lineage (NCBI taxonomy): Bacteria > Pseudomonadati > Pseudomonadota > Gammaproteobacteria > Lysobacterales > Lysobacteraceae > Stenotrophomonas > Stenotrophomonas sp. Y6. Next base: position 297,820 of record NZ_JAKUKB010000003.1, on the reverse strand, counting down.
AGCTTGAGCAGCAGCAGGGTGTCGCGCTGCAGGCGGTAGAGATCGGCCACGCCGCGCACGATGCCGGCGTCGACCAGGATTTCGATGTACCTGTCGCCGAGCCCGTCGATGTCCATCGCGCGGCGCGAGGCGAAATGGGCGATGGCCTCCTTGCGCTGCGCCGGGCAGCTCAGCTCGCCCGAGCAGCGCCACACCGCCGCGCCCTCCTCGCGCACGATCTCGGCGCCACATACCGGGCACGCCGCCGGCATCGTCCACGGCAGCGCGCCGGGCGGGCGGCGCCCGGGGATGACGCTGACCACTTCGGGGATCACGTCGCCGGCGCGGCGCACGATGACGCTGTCGCCCACGCGCACGTCCAGCCGCGCGATCTGGTCGGCGTTGTGCAGGGTGGCGTTGGTGACGGTCACCCCGGCCACCTGCACCGGCTGCAGGCGCGCCACCGGCGTGGCCGCGCCGGTGCGGCCGATCTGGATCTCGATCGCCTCGACCGTGGTGGTCTGCTCCTGCGCCGGAAATTTGTGGGCGATGGCCCAGCGCGGCGCGCGGGCGACGAAGCCCATCTCGCGCTGGCCGTCGCGGTCGTCGAGCTTGTAGACCACGCCGTCGATGTCGAATGCCAGCCCGTCGCGGCGCGCGCCGATGTCGCGGTAGTAGTCCAGCAGTCCATCGACACCCTCGACCACCCGGCACAGGTCGCTCACCGGGAAGCCCCACTGCGCCAGCCGCGCCAGCGTCGCCGAATGGGTGGGCGGCAGCTCGCCGCCCTCGACCTCGCCGGTGCCGTAGGCATAGAAACTCAGCGGCCGCTGCGCGCTCACCCGCGGATCGAGCTGGCGCAGCGAGCCGGCGGCGCCGTTGCGCGGGTTGGCCAGCACCTTGCCGCCGTGCAGCCGCGCCTGCTCGTTGTATTTCTCGAAATCGGCGCGCGGCATGTAGACCTCGCCTCGCACCTCCAGCACCGCCGGCCAGCCCGCGCCTTCGAGCCGGGCCGGGATCACCTTGATCTGGCGCAGGTTGGCGGTGACGTCCTCGCCGCGGCTGCCGTCGCCGCGGGTCGCGCCCTGCACGAACACGCCGTCCTCGTAGCGCAGGCTGATCGCCAGGCCATCAAGCTTGGGCTCGGCCGAGAACAGCAGCGTGCGGCGCTGCAGGCGCTCGTCGATGCGGCGCACGAAGTCGCGCACTTCCTCGTCGCTGAAGGCATTGCCCAGCGACAGCATCGGCATTGCGTGCACCACCTCGGGAAAGCGCGAGGACGGCCTGCCGCCGATCTGGTGGGTCGGGGAATCGGCGCTGTCCAGCTGCGGATGGGCCGCCTCCAGCGCTTCCAGTTCGCGCAGCAGCCGGTCGTAATCGGCATCGGGAATCAGCTGCTCGTCATGCTCGTGGTAGGCCTGCGCGGCCGTGGCCAGCTGCTGGCGGAGTTCGGCGATGCGGCGGCGGGCGGTGGCTTCGGAAGTCATGCCCGGATTTTACCCGCGCACGGGTGCATGCAACGCGTGTGGCCGGCCGCGCAAACAGCAAGGGGCGCCGCATGCGACGCCCCCTTGCCGTGGTCAGCGCGGCGCGCTCACCAGCGCGGCGGCTTGGTCAGCGGTGGCGCCTGGTGCTGGCGGTCGTAGGCGCGCAGTTCGTCGCGGATGTGGGCGATGCGCTGGCGCCCCAGCGCGTTGCGGCTGTCGTCCAGGACCACGCCGTCCAGCAGCTCGGCCATACGCTGCACGGTGGGCAGCATCTTTTCCCAGGCGTCGAGCGCGGTCATCGGCGCCGGCAGGGTCAGGAAGAAGGCGATGGCCGGGGTTTCCATCTCGCGGATGTGGGCCATGTCGAAACTGCCCGGCTTCATGATGCTGGCCATGCTGAAGATCGGCCCGCGCTCGGGGTGGCCTTCGACCATGCGGTGGAACACGTTCATGTAGCCGAACACCAGCCCGGTCTTTTCGGCGGCGACCACGATGTCCTCGCCGCGCAGCGACAACCCGGCGCGCGCGGCCACGTACAGCGAGACGATCTTGTCGAAATCCTGGGTCGCGCGCTTGCCCAGTTCGCTGCCCGGCGCGTCCACGTCCGGCAGCCCCAGCTCCTGCTGGGCGGCCTCCTGGCCCGCCTCGGGCACGGCGACCGCGTCGGCGCCCTCCTCGCCTGCCGCCAGCACCGGCTCACGCCGCGGCCGCTCGCCACTTTCGGCCGGTTCGCGGCGCTTGCCCTGCGCCGGCTTCCGCGGCCGCCCGAACAGGAGGATCGCCGCGATCAGCAGCAGCCCGGCGGCAAGGATGCCGATACGCAACAGTGCCGTGTCGGACATTCGATAGGTTCTCCGGCTGGTTCGTTCAGGTAACTAGCATGGCACGTCAGGCCGCGCCCGCCAAACGCGCCGCTTCCTCCAGGTCCACGCTGACTAGGCGGCTGACGCCCGGCTCGCGCATGGTGACGCCGGAGAGCTGGTGCGCGGCCTCCATCGTCGCCTTGTTGTGGCTGACGAACAGGAACTGCACCTTCTCGCTCATTTCCTTGACCATGTTGGCCAGGCGGCCGACGTTGGCCTCGTCCAGCGGCGCGTCCACCTCGTCCAGCAGGCAGAACGGCGCCGGGTTGAGCTGGAAGATGGCGAACACCAGCGCCACCGCGGTCATCGCCTTCTCGCCACCGGACAGCAGCGAAATGCTGGACACGCGCTTGCCGGGCGGGCGCGCCATGATGGTCACGCCGGTATCGAGCAGGTCCTCGCCGGTCAGCTCCAGGTAGGCGTGGCCACCGCCGAACAGGCGCGGATACAGCGCCTGCACGCCGGCGTTGACGCGGTCGAAGGTGTCCTTGAAGCGGCCGCGGGTCTCGCGGTCGATCTTGCGGATCGCCTCTTCCAGCGTCTCCAGCGCGGTGGTCAGGTCCACGTGCTGCGATTCCAGGTACTCCGAGCGCTGCGAGGCCTCGCCGTACTCGTGGATGGCGGCCAGGTTGACCGGCTCCAACCGGCGCATGCGCGCGTCGATCTGCTGCACCGCCTGCTCCCATTCGCCGATGCGCGCGTCCTCCGGCAGGGCGTTGACCACGTCCTCCAGCACGAAGCCGGCCTTCTCCACCGCCGCCTGCAGCTGCTCGGCGCTGAGCACCAGCGCCTGCTGGTCGAGCTTTCGCTGGGAAATGCGCTCGCGCTGCGCCAGCGCCTGTTCGTCGCGCTGGTGGCGGGTCTGCTCCAGCGTGCGCAGTTCGGCGTCGATGCCGTCCAGCTGCGCGCGCGCCTCGGCCAGCACCCGGTCCACGCGCACGCGCTCGGCCAGCGCGTTCTGGTGTTCGGCCTCCAGCGCCTGCACCGGCGTGTCGCCCTGGTCCAGCTGCGAATGCAGCTCGCCCAGGCGCGAGTCCAGCTGTCCGCGCTGGGTGCTCATGCGCTCGAGCGACTGCGACAGCGAGGCGATCTGCGCGCGTTGTGACTCCAGCGTCAGCGCCAGCGCATGCATGCTGTCGCGCACGTTGCGCGCGGCGTCGCGGGCCAGGTCGCGGGCCTCGGTCAGCTGGCGGCGTTCGCCCTCCAGCGCCTGCCGCGTGGTTTCCAGGTCGCCCATGCTGGAAACCGCGTCCTCCAGCCGCACGCGCGCCTCGCCAGCCTGCTCGCGGCTGGCGTCCAGCGCTTCCAGCAGCTGCGCAAGCTCGGTCTCGATGCGCTCGATGCGGGTGCGCGCCGACTCCAGCCGGCCGCGCTGGCTCTGCACCTGCCCGGCCAGTTCGGACGCACTGCGATGCGCCTGGTACAACGCCCGCTGCGCTTCCTCGCGCTGCTGCTCGGCGGCCAGCAGCTGCTCGCGGAACGCGCCGAGCTGGCGTTCGAGCCCGCCCTCGCGCTCCTGCAGTTCCTCGATCTGCCCGCGCAGGGTGACGATCTCGCGCTCGCGCAGCAGCGCGCCCTGCTTGGCCGCCCCCTGCCGCGACACCCGCACCCAGCCCTCGCCCAGGCGCTCGCCATTGCGGGTGATGACCGAGTCGCCCTCGCCCAGGCGTTGCTGCAGCGCGCGCGCCGCGGCCAGGTCCTCGGCGCCATGCAGGCGCGCCAGCAGGCGGCGGATCGCCAGTGGCCCCTGCACCCGCGCGGCCAGCGAGGTCGGCGCGAAATCCGCATCGCCCGCGGCATCAGCCACCAGCGCGATGCGGCCCTCGCCCAGCTCGCCCAGTGCATCGACCAGTGCTTCGGGCGCATCGACCAGCACGCCTTCGATCAACTGGCCCAACGCGCTTTCCACCGCGTTTTCCCAGCCGCTCTCGACGGTGATGCGCTCGCCCACGCGCGCGGCCGAATCCAACCCCTGCGCCTTCAGCCAGGCCACCGCCGCGCCCTGCTCCTGGCCGAGCGCGGCCTGCTGCAGGGTTTCCAGCGAAGACAGGCGGCCGCGCGCGGCCTGCGCCTGCTTGCGCACCTCGGCCAGTTCGGCCTGGCTGGCGCGCTGCCGTTCCTGCAGTGCCGCCGCGCTTTCCCTGCGCAGCTCTACCTGCTCGTTCAGCTCATCGAGCACGGTGGCCTGCGATTCGTGCTGCAGCTGCAGCTGCTCGAACGCCTCGGCCAGGGCCTCGACGTCGAGCCCGGCGCGCTCGGCCAGCAGCGCTTCGCGGCGGCGATCGGCTTCCAGTATCTGCCGGTCGAGGTAATCGACACGGGTGCGCTCCACCTCGCCCGAGCGGGTGGCCTCGGAGGTGTTGCGGTTGTGCGCTTCCCAGCGCTGCTGCCAGTCGTGCAGCGCGGCCTCGGCTTCGCGCAGTCCTTCCTGGCGGAATTCGTTCTCTTCCTGCAGCTGCTCCAGCTGCGGCTCGGCGTTCTCCACCGCCTCGCGCAGCACCGCCAGCCGGGCTTCGTCGCCACTGATGTGCTGGCCCAGCTCGGCCAAGGCCTGGCGGGTCTCGTCGCGCGCCTTGTGCAGGCGCTGCGCCATCTCGCGCTGGTGCTGGATCTGCTGTTCCAGCCGCGCCAGGGTGCTGCCGACCTGGTAGACGTCGGCCTGCGCCCGGGACAGGGTTTCGGCGGCCTCCTCGCGGCGCACGCGCCCGGTCTCGATCCGGCTCTCGGCTTCGCGCTGCTCGGCCACCAGCTGCTGCAGCCGGGTCTCCTCGCGCGCCAGCGCTTCACGCAGCCCGCCCAGGCGGCCGTCCAGCCCGCGGTATTCCAGCGCCTTCCATTCGGCGTCCTTGACCCGGCGCTCTTCCTGCAGCGCCTGGTACTGCTCGGCCTGGCGCGCCTGCCGGCGCAGGTGTTCGAGCTGCTTGCCGATCTCCTCGCGCAGGTCGTTCAGGCGGTCCAGGTTCTCGCGGGTGTGGCGGATGCGGGTCTCGGTTTCCTTGCGGCGTTCCTTGTACTTGGAGATGCCGGCGGCCTCTTCCAGATACACGCGCAGGTCTTCCGGGCGCGCCTCGATGATCTGGCTGATCATGCCCTGCTCGATGATCGAGTAACTGCGCGGGCCCAGGCCGGTACCGAGGAACAGGTCGGTGATGTCGCGGCGCCGGCACTTGGTGCCGTTGAGGTAGTAGTTGCTGCTGCCGTCGCGGCTGACCGTGCGCTTGACCGAGATCTCGTTGAACGAGGCGTATTCGCCGGCGATGGTGTGGTCGGTGTTGTCGAAGATCAGCTCGACCGTGGCCTGCGACACCGGCTTGCGCCCAGCCGAGCCGGAGAAAATCACGTCGGTCAGCGAGTCACCACGCAGGCGGCTGGCCGAGCTCTCGCCCATCACCCAGCGCACCGCGTCGATGATGTTGGACTTGCCGCAGCCGTTGGGCCCGACCACGCCGGTCATGTTGGTCGGCAGGTGCAGCGTCGTGGGATCGACGAACGACTTGAAACCGGAGAGCTTGATCGTGGATAGACGCATGGGGCAGGCAAGGTTCCAGTGCCGGGCCGGGGGGCGGCACCGTGGGTTCTGCGGGGAATCGGGGCTTGGGAACAGCAGTCTGCGGGGAGTATAAGCCCCTCTTCCACCGTGGCGCGGGGCCCGGGCAGCCCGGGGCCGGCCGCGGCCGGGCCGCGCGCGACCGGACAAAAAAAGAACGGGCGCCTTGCGGCGCCCGTTCCGGGTACAACGTGAACCGCAGGGATCAGGCGTCGGCTTCGACGATGACCTTGACGGTGGCTTCCACGTCGGCGTGCAGCTTGATCAGCACGTCGTACTCGCCGACGGCACGGAAAGCGCCCTCGCCGAGGATGACTTCGCTCTTCTCCAGCGGCAGGCCGGCGGCGGTGAAGGCCTCGGCGATGTCGCGCGGGCCGACCGAGCCGTACAGCTTGCCTTCGGTCGAGGCATGCGCACCGATGGTGACGCTGGCGTCGGCGAACTTGGCGGCGCGGGCTTCGGCTTCGTCATGCGACGCCTTGGCCTTGGCTTCGTACTCGGCGCGCTTGGCTTCGAAGGCGGCAACGTTGGCTTCGGTGGCCGGCACGGCCTTGCCGTGCGGCACCAGGAAGTTGCGGCCGTAGCCCGGCTTCACGTCGACCAGGTCGCCCAGGTTGCCCAGGTTGGTCACCTTCTGCAGCAGAATCAGCTTCATTTTTCTTGCTCCGTTATTCGTTAGCGATGCCCCGCAGGACACCGCAACGCTTGCTGTCCGAATGGACGGGTGGGGTCAGGAGTGAGTCAAGAGGAGTGAGAAGCGAGAGAAAACATCTCACTCCTCACTTCTACGGCGCATGCGCCGCACTCACTTCTGCACTCAGACGTCGTGGTTGTCCGTGTACGGGATCAGCGCCAGGAAACGGGCGCGCTTGACCGCCGTGGACAGCTGACGCTGGTACTTGGACTTGGTGCCGGTGACGCGGCTCGGCACGATCTTGCCGTTCTCGGTCAGGTACTGGCGCAGGGTGTTGAGATCCTTGTAGTCGATCTCCTTCACACCTTCAGCCGTGAACTTGCAGAACTTGCGGCGACGGAAGAACTTGGACATGAGCTGACTCCTTATTCGGCAGAGGCGGCGTCGTCGCCGGCTTCTTCATTGTTGGAATTGGCAGCTTCTTCGTCGTCACGACGACGGCGCTCGCCACGCTCGGGCTTGTCGCCCTTCTCATCCTTGCTCTTCATGATCAGCGACTGCTCGGTCTCGGCCTCGTCACGCTTGATGACCAGGTTGCGCAGCACGGCGTCGTTGAAACGGAAGCTTTCGGTCAGTTCGTTCATCACCGACTGGTCGGCTTCGATGTTCATCAGAACATAGTGGGCCTTGACCAGGTTCTGGATCGGGTAAGCCAGCTGGCGGCGGCCCCAGTCTTCCAGGCGGTGGATCTTGCCGTTGCCGCCCTCGACCAGCGCCTTGTAGCGCTCGACCATGGCCGGGACCTGTTCGCTCTGGTCCGGGTGGACCAGGAACACGACTTCGTAATGACGACTCATGTTTTTCTACCTTTCGGATGTAGCCCTCTCGGGCCGGACAGCCCCCCGCCGTTGAGACCGCGGTGGGGCAAGGACTCCCGCCCCGGAAGGCAGGAAGCCGCGCATTATGGCGCAGATGGGGTGGCCGGGCAATCGAGCGGCCACCGGACAACCTGAACCGGGTGCCGCCCGGCCCTGCCCGCCTGACCATGGACATGCCCGGGCCGCGGCCGGCAGCCGCCTGGACCCGGCAACCGGAGGGAACGCCGGATCAGGCCTTGTCGGCGTCGGTGGTGAAGCTCTCGCCGCACCCGCACTCGGCGGTGGCGTTCGGATTCCTGAACAAAAAGGTCTCGCTCAGGCCCTGCTTGCCGTAATCGATCTCGGTGCCGTCCACCAGGGCCAGGCTCTCGGCGTCGACGAAGATGCGCACGCCGTCCTGCTCGAACACCGTGTCGTCCTCGCGCTGCTCACGGGCCAGGTCGGTGGTATGGCCCCAGCCCGAACAGCCGGTGCGGGTCACGCCGAAACGCAGGCCCAGCGCGCCGGGGGTCTGCGCGACGAAGCGCTGCACGCGGGCAAAGGCGACAGGGGTGAGGTGGATGGCCATGGGCAAGCGACTCCGGGGATTGCGGGGCAATTATAGGAAAACCCGGCTGTACCGGCCCCGGATGGCGGATCCCTCGCCTGTCCGGCCGCGCAGCCGCTAGAATTCCGCGTTCATAGATCGAGTCGATCAGCAGAGGATTCAAGTCATGACGGTGGTCAGCGTTGCGCACGCCCTGGCCGGGAAGATCCCGGAAGGCGGAGAAGTCACGGTTCGCGGTTGGGTTCGCACGGTCCGTGCCTCCAACGGGCTGGCCTTCGTCAATGTCAGCGACGGCTCCGGCTTCGCCCCGATCCAGGTCGTGGCCACCGACGCGCTGGCCAACTTCGACGACATCAAGCGCCTGACCCCGGGCTGCTCGGTCATCGCCACCGGCAAGCTGGTCAAGTCGCAGGGCAAGGGCCAGAGCTTCGAGATCCAGGGCGAAAACCTGGAGATCGTCGGCTGGGTCGAGGACCCGCTGACCTACCCGATCCAGCCCAAGCCGATGTCACCGGAGTTCCTGCGCGAAGTGGCGCACCTGCGCCCGCGCACCAACCTGTTCGGCGCGGTCACCCGCATCCGTGACTGCCTGGCCAAGGCCGTGCACCGCTACTTCCACGAGAACGGCTACTACTGGATCAGCACGCCGATCATCACCACCTCCGACGCCGAGGGCGCCGGGCAGATGTTCCGCGTCTCGACCCTGGACCTGGCCAACCTGCCGCGCGGCGAGAACGGCGGCATCGATTTCAGCCGCGACTTCTTCGGCAAGGAAACCTTCCTGACCGTGTCCGGCCAGCTCAACGTCGAGGCCTACTGCCTGGCGCTGAGCAAGGTCTACACCTTCGGCCCGACCTTCCGCGCCGAGAACAGCCACACCACCCGCCACCTGGCCGAATTCTGGATGGTGGAGCCGGAGATCGCCTTTGCCGACCTGGCCGAGGACGCGCGCGTGGCCGAGGACTTCCTGAAGTACCTGTTCCGCGCGGTGCTCGACGAGCGCGCCGACGACATGGCCTTCATCGCCGAGCGCGTGCAGAAGGACGCCATCACCCGCCTGGAGACGTTCGTCAACGCGCCGTTCGAGCGCATCGAGTACACCGATGCGGTCAGCCTGCTGCAGAAGTCGGGCAGGAAGTTCGACTACCCGGTCGAGTGGGGCCTGGACCTGCAGACCGAGCACGAGCGCTGGCTGACCGAGGAGCATGTCGGCCGCCCGGTGGTGGTGACCAACTACCCCGAGCACATCAAGGCCTTCTACATGCGCCTGAACGACGACGGCAGGACCGTCGCGGCGATGGACGTGCTGGCCCCGGGCATCGGCGAGATCATCGGCGGCAGCCAGCGCGAGGAGCGCCTGGACATCCTCGACGCGCGCATGGCGCAGTTCGGCCTGGATCCGGAGCACTACCAGTGGTACCGCGATTTCCGCCGCTACGGCTCGGTGCCGCACGCCGGCTTCGGCCTGGGCTTCGAGCGGCTGGTGGTCTACGTCTGCGGCCTGTCCAACATCCGCGATGCGATCCCCTACCCGCGCGCGCCGGGCTCGGCGGAATTCTGAGGAGCAGAAGTGAGGAAACAGAAGTGAGAAGAGAGAAAAAAGCAGACCTCCCGGCAGTGGGCAGCAGCCGCTGTTTCTCACTTCTCACTCCTTTTCACTCACTCCTGCCATGACGCTCTTCCTCGCCCTGTGCTTCGTCGGCGTGGCCATCGCCGGCTTCAGCGCGTTCCTGATCTTCTGGCCGCTCACCTTGGTGCATGTCCGTGACCGCCACCCGGCGGTCGCCGCCGGCTTCGGCGATTTCGCCTTCCTCGACGGCAAGGCACTGCGCTGGCTGGTCGGCGGCGCCTACCGCGCGCTCGACGACCGCGCGCTCAGCGGCCTGGCCACCCCGGCGCGGATCGCGATGTGGGTGATCTGGGCCGGGCTGGGCATGGCCGGACTGCTTTGGCTCTATTCCCTGGGACTGAAATGAACGACATCGACACCTGCACCGACCAGTGGTGGCTGGCCAGCCTCGGCACCACCCTGGTATGGGCGCGCCTGCGCGTGCGCCCGGCCGGCACCGCCGAGGTGCTGGACAGCGACGGCAATACCCTGAGCTACGACAGCGAGGACACCGCGCGCGCGCAACTGTTCGACGCCGAGTTCGTCGCCTGGGACGGGCTGGACGAGGAGGACGCGCTGGCGCGCGGCTTCTCGCTGCACGAAGTGCAGCCACCGCAGGCCGGCAGCGACGCCGAGCTGCGCGGACGCATGGTGCAGTCGCTGGGCGGGCGCGCCTGAGCGGCCGATGTTCACCCCACGCGCCTTCGCCGAGCATGATCTGGTCTGGCTGGACCGCCTGCTGGAGCGCGATCCGTTCGTCACCGTGCTGACCACCGGCGCCGACGGCCTGCCCGAACTGACCCGATTGCCGGTACTGTACCGGCGCGACGGCGAACGCATCGAACTGCTAGGCCACTGGGCCCGGGCGAACCCGCAGGCGCGCCATGCCGGCGCGGCCAAGGTGCTGGTCGATGGCCCGCACGGCTACGTGTCGGCGAGCTGGTATCCGGACAACGCCGTCGGGAACGGCGCTGGACAGCCGCAGGCTGGCCCGGAGGGCGCATCCCTTGGACGGGGTGCGCACCAGGAAGCGGCCGCGCGCGTGCCGACCTGGAACTACGCCAGCGCCGAACTGCGCGGACGCCTGCAACCCTTCGACGGCGAGGACGCGCTGGCCGCACTGGTCGGCGCGCTCAGCGCGCGCTTCGAGGCCGGCGTCGGCCAGGAGTGGCGCTTCGCACCGGAGCGCGACGAACAGCGCCGCCAGCTGCGCGGCATCGTCGGCTTCCGCTTCCAGGTCGAGCAGGTCCAGATCAAGCTGAAACTGAGCCAGAACCAACCGGACGCCAACCAGCAGGCGGTGATCTCCGCGCTGGAACGGCTGCCAGGCCCCGCTTCCCGGGAGCTGGCGCAGTGGATGCGCCGCTACCGCGAACAGGCCGCCGCGGGCCACTGAACGCCCCGTTTCCCGACGACGCGGCCACCGCCGCGCCTTCCACCCCTCAACGTCAGGAACACCCGAAATGAAAGACATCCGCAAGCTGCTGCAGAACAACCGCGAATGGGCCGACCGCATCGCCCGCGAGGATCCCGATTTCTTCCAGCAGCTGTCCAAGCAGCAGCACCCCGAATACCTGTGGATCGGCTGCTCCGACTCGCGCGTGCCGGCCAACCAGATCATCGGCATGGCGCCGGGCGAGGTATTCGTGCACCGCAACGTGGCCAACGTGGTGGCGCACAGCGACCTGAACTGCCTGAGCGTGGTCCAGTACGCGGTGGACCAGCTGAAGGTGAAGCACATCCTGATCGTCGGCCACTACGGCTGCGGCGGCGTGCATGCCTGCCTGCACAACACCCGCGTCGGCTTGGCCGACAACTGGCTGCGCCATGTCGGTGACGTGGTGCAGAAGCACGCGGCGATCCTGGACGCGATCGAGGACGACGAGCTCAGGCATGCGCGCCTGTGCGAGCTGAACGTGATCGAGCAGGTCGCCAACCTGTGCCGCTCGACCATCGTCCAGGATGCCTGGGCCCGCGGCCAGAAGCTGATGGTGCACGGCTGGGTCTACAGCCTGAAGGACGGACGCGTCAGCGAGATGGGCATCGACGTGGGCGCGGCCGAAGACCTCAAGCAGGCCTACGAAAACGCCCTGGCCTTCGTACCGCGCCAGGGCCGGCGCGACTGAGCCACAGGAACCGACCATGCTCGCCGCGCCGATCAACCTGCACGCCTGGATCGAGGACAACCGCCACCTGCTCAAGCCACCGGTGGGCAACCGGATGATCGACAACGGCGACTTCATCGTCATGGTGGTCGGCGGCCCCAACGCGCGCACCGACTTTCACTACGACGAAGGCCCGGAGTGGTTCTACCAGCTCGAGGGCGAGATGGTGCTGAAGGTGCAGGAAGACGGCCGGGTGCGCGACATCCCGATCCGTGCCGGCGAGATCTTCCTGCTGCCGCCACGGGTGCCGCATTCGCCGCGGCGCCCGCCCGGCGGCATCGGCCTGGTGGTCGAGCGCAAGCGCCTGCCGCACGAGCTCGACGGCGTGGCCTGGCACTGCGAGCACTGCAACCACAAGCTGTACGAGGAGTTCTTCCACCTGGGCAACATCGAAACCGACCTGCCCAAGGTGTTCGACCGCTTCCACTCCTCGCTGGCGCATCGAACCTGCGCGGCCTGCGGCACGGTGCATCCGCTGCCGGCCGCGCAGGACTGAGCCGCGCCCGGCAGCCACCACGACCAGGCGCGGGCGCCTGGCCGCGGCCCCGGTGGCAACCGCGTGCCGCGAGCGGGCGGTACACTGCGGGCACGTTTTCAATGCACGCGCCCCGATGAACGAACGCCTGTCCCCGGCCCATGCCACTGCGCTCGATGCCGCCGATCCGCTGCGCCACCTGCGTGGCCAGTTCCTGTTCCCGCAGCACCAGGGCGCCGACCAGGCCTACTTCGTCGGCAATTCGCTCGGCCTGCAGCCGCGCGGCGCACAGGCGATGGTGCAGGAGGTCATGGACCTGTGGGCGCGCATCGCCGTCGAGGGCCACTTCACCGGCCCGACCCACTGGATGAACTACCACCGCCTGGTGCGCGACCAGCTGGCCCGCGTGGTCGGCGCGCAGCCGCTGGAAGTGGTGGCCATGAACACGCTGAGCGTGAACCTGCACCTGATGATGGTCAGCTTCTACCGGCCTACCCGCGAGCGCCCGGCGATCCTGATGGAAGCCGGCGCGTTCCCCACCGACCGCCACGCGGTCGAGGCGCAGATCCGCTTCCACGGTTTCGACCCGGCCACCGACCTGATCGAAGTCCGCCCGGACGAAGCCGATGGCACGCTGTCGATGGCCGCGATCGAGCAGGCGATGGCCGAGCATGGCCGGCGCGTGGCGCTGGTGCTGTGGCCCGGCGTGCAGTACCGCACCGGGCAGGCATTCGACCTGGAGGCGATTACCCGGCTGGCACGCGCGCATGGCGCCAACATCGGCTTCGACCTCGCGCACTCGGTCGGCAACGTGCCGCTGGCGCTGCATGAGGTCGCCCCCGATTTCGCGGTGTGGTGCCACTACAAGTACCTCAATGGCGGCCCGGGCGCGGTCGCCGGCTGCTTCGTGCATGAACGCCACGCCCACGACACCACGCTGCCGCGCTTCGCCGGCTGGTGGGGCCACGAGCAGGCCACGCGCTTCCGCATGGCGCCGGAGTTCGTGCCCGAAGCCGGTGCCGAAGGCTGGCAGCTGAGCAACCCGCCGGTGCTCGGCCTGGCGCCGCTGCGCGCGTCGCTGGAGCTGTTCGACCAGGCCGGCATGCAGGCGCTGCGGGCCAAGTCGCTGCGCCTGACCGGCTACCTGGAGACCCTGGTCCGCGCGCGCCTGCCCAACGTGCTGCAGATCATCACCCCCGCCGAGCCGGCGCGGCGCGGCTGCCAGCTGTCGCTGCGCGTGGCCGGCGGGCGCGAACAGGGACGCTCGCTGTTCGAATACCTGCAGTCGGTCGGCGTGCTCGGCGACTGGCGCGAACCCGACGTGATCCGCATTTCCCCGACCCCGATGTACAACCGCTACCGCGACGTGCTGCGCTTCGTCGAGGAAGTGGAGGCATGGGCCGGCCCCTGATTCCCCGGAAACAATGACTTGAACGCTTCCCCCCCGCGTCACCTGACCCTGATCGGCGCCGGCCTGGCCGGCTCCCTGCTGGCGATCCTGCTCTCGCGCCGCGGCTGGCGCGTCACCGTCTACGAACGCCGCGGCGATCCGCGGGTGGCCGACTATGAAAGTGGCCGGTCGATCAACCTGGCGCTGGCCGAGCGCGGGCGCAACGCGCTGCGCCGCGCCGGCGTGGAGGACGCGGTGATGGCGCGCACGGTGATGATGCGCGGGCGCATGGTGCATTCGCGCGACGGCGCCCCGCCGCAACTGCAGCGCTACGGCCGCGACGACAGCGAAGTGATCTGGTCGGTGCACCGCAAGGACCTCAACGTCACCCTGCTGCAGCTGGCCGAGGACGCCGGCGCACGCTTCCATTTCCACCATCGCCTGCACACGGTGGACTTCGATGCCGGCTATGCGCGCTTCATCGACGACCGCGACGACAGCCCGCACGACATCCACTTCGACACTCCGCTGGTCGGTGCCGACGGCGCCGGTTCGGCGCTGCGCGCGGCGATGAACCGCAAGTCGCCGCTGGGCGAACGCACCGAGTTCCTGGACCACTCCTACAAGGAGCTGGAGATCCCGCCCGGGGCCGATGGCAGCTTCCAGATCGAGGCCAACGCCCTGCACATCTGGCCGCGCGGCCGCTACATGTGCATTGCCCTGCCCAACGACGAAGGCACCTTCACCGTCACCCTGTTCCTGCCCAATGAAGGCGACCCCGGGTTTTCCAGCGTGCGCAGCGGCGCCGAGGCCGAGGCGCTGTTCGCGCGCGAGTTCGCCGATGCGCTGCCGCTGATCCCGCACCTGCGCCGCGACTGGGAGCAGCACCCACCGGGCCTGCTCGGCACCCTGTACCTGGAACGCTGGCACCTCGGCGGCAAGGCGGTGCTGCTGGGCGACGCCGCGCACGCGATGGTGCCGTTCCACGGCCAGGGCATGAACTGCGCCTTCGAGGACTGCGTGGCGCTGGCCGAGCTGCTGGAAACGCACCCGGACAGCGCCCGGGCGTTCGCCGCGTTCGAGGCCGAGCGCAAGCCCAACGCCGCGGCGATCCAGCAGATGGCGCTGGACAACTACCTGGAGATGCGCGACCGCGTCGCCGATCCGGCTTTCCTGCTGCAGCGCGAGCTGGAACAGGAACTGCAGCGGCGCTGGCCCACGCGCTTCGTGCCGCATTACACCATGGTGACCTTCCTGCACACGCCCTACGCGCTGGCGCTGGAACGCACCCGGCTGCAGCAGCGGATCCTGGCCGAGGCCACCGCCGGCCATGCCAGCCTGGCCGGCATCGACTGGTCCGCGCTGGAAAAGACCATCCACGCGCAGTTGCCGGTGCTGGAGGGCGCGCACTGATGATCCCTGCCCCGCAGCGCCGCATTCGCCAGGGGACGCCACCGCCGCCACGCCCGGCGGGCGCGGCAGCCCGACGGTAAGCCCCATGCCCGAGACCTTCCTGTTCTACGACCTCGAAACCTTCGGCCAGGACCCGCGCCGCACCCGCATCGCGCAGTTCGCCGCGGTGCGTACCGACGCGCAGCTGCAGGTGGTGGAGGAACCGGCGAGCTTCTTCGTCAGGCCGGCCGACGACCTGCTGCCCTCGCCGGTCGCCACCCTGATCACCGGCATCACCCCGCAGCGTGCATTGGCCGAGGGCGTGAGCGAGGCCGAGGCATTCGCGCGCATCAACGAACTGATGGCGCGCCCGCAGACCTGCACGCTGGGCTACAACACCCTGCGCTTCGACGACGAGTTCGTCCGCCACGGCCTGTTCCGCAACTTCTTCGACCCCTATGAGCGCGAGTGGCGCGGCGGCAATTCGCGCTGGGACCTGCTGGACATGCTGCGGCTGGTACACGCGCTGCGCCCCGACGGCATCCACTGGCCACGGCGCGAGGACGGCGCCACCTCGTTCAAGCTGGAACATCTGGCGCTCGCCAACGGCGTGCGCCAGGGCGATGCGCACGAGGCGCTGTCCGACGTGTACGCCACCATCGGCATGGCCCGCGCGTTCCGCCGCGCGCAGCCGCGCATGTGGGACTACGCGCTGAAGCTGCGCGACAAGCGCTTCGTCGCCGGCCTGCTGGACGTGGTGGCGATGCAGCCGGCGCTGCACATCTCGATGCGCTACCCCGCCAGCCGCCTGTGCGCGGCGCCGGTGCTGCCGCTGGCCACTCACCCGCACATCGGCAACCGGGTGATCGTGTTCGACCTGGACGCCGATCCGCAGATGCTGCTCGACCTGTCGGTGGAGGAGATCACGCAGCGGCTGTACACCCGCACCGCCGACCTGCCCGAGGGCCAGCAGCGCATTCCGCTCAAGGAAGTGCACCTGAACAAGGTGCCGGCACTGGTGGCCTGGAACCATCTGCGCGCGCCCGATTTCGAGCGGCTGGGCATCGACCCGGCGGCGACCGAGGTGCGCGCCGCGCAGCTGCGCGCGCATGGCCCGGCGCTGGCCGAGAAGGTGCGCCGGGTATTCGCCCGCGAGCGCCCGGCCGAGGGCCCGCCCGATCCCGATGGCGCGCTGTACGACGGCTTCCTGGCCGAGGGTGACCGCGCGCAGCTGGCGCGCGTGCGCGCCTGCCCGCCCGAGGCGCTGGCGCAGATGGCCGCCAGCTTCCGCGACCCGCGCCTGCCGGAGCTGTTGTTCCGCTATCGCGCGCGCAACCACCCGCAGACCCTGGACCCCGGCGAGCGCACGCGCTGGAACCGCTATCGCCGCCAGCGCCTGCTGGACAGCCCCGGGCTCGGCGAACAGACCCTGCCCGATTACTTCGCGCAGGTGCTTACCCTGCGCACCGAACACCACGACAACCCCGCCGCGCTGGCCCTGCTCGATGCACTGGACCAGTGGGGCCAGAACCTGCAGCAATCGCTATGAGCCGATACTTCAGCGACGCCAGTTTCACCTTCCTGCGCGGGCTCGCCCGCCACAACGAGAAGCCGTGGTTCGCCGAGCACAAGCACGAGTACGAGGAGCACGTGCGGCAGCCGTTCCTGCGCCTGATCGCCGACCTGCAGCCGGACCTGGCGCAGGTCAGCACGCATTTCCGCGCCGACCCGCGCACCGTCGGCGGCTCGCTGTTCCGCATCTACCGCGACTCGCGCTTCTCCAGCGACAAGACGCCGTACAAGACCTGGCAGGGGGCGCGCCTGTTCCACGAGCGCCGCAAGCAGGTGCCGGCGCCGTCGTATTACATCCACCTGGCACCGGGCGAGAGCTTCGTGGGTGCCGGCATCTGGCACCCGGAGCCGGATACGCAGCGCCGCATCCGCCAGTTCATCTTCGACAACCCCGGCAGCTGGAGCGCCGCCGCGCACGCGCCGGCCACGCGCCGCCGCTATGCATTCGAGACCAGCGAGAAACTGGTGCGCGCGCCGCGTGGCTTTCCCGCCGATTTCGCGTTCATCGACGACCTCAAGCACCGCAACTGGGTGCTGTGGCGCCCGCTGGACGACACGGTGATGACCGGCCCGCGCCTGCGCCAGACCCTCGCCGCCGACCTCGCCGCGCTGGGGCCGTTCGTCGACTACCTGTGCGCGGCGCTGGACCTGGAGTTCTGACCGCGCACCGGGATTCACGCCACGCCGGTGGATTTGCGGCACCCTAGCGGGCAACGCCCGACGGAGCCGCCGCCATGGCCGCCATCCATCACCAGCTCTGGATCGACGCACCACTGGCCACCGTGCATGCCGGCCTGGCCACCGCACGCGGATTGGGGTACTGGTGGGTCGCCCATACCGCCAGCGTGATCGACGGCGATGCCGTGCTCAGCCACAACCCCGGGCCGGCGCATGGCGTGGTCGCCATGAAGGTGCTGGAAACCTCGGCGCACTGCGTGCGCTGGGAGGTGATCAGCCGGCACCCGGCACAGAGCCCCGCCTCGGCCTGGACCGGCACCGAGATCCGCTTCGAGCTGTCGCGCCGCGCCAGCCCCGGCGCGTGGCGCGGCCTGCCGCATGAGGGCGAACCGATGACCGTACTCGAGTTCCGCCATCTGGGCTGGGATCCGGACAGCGAGTTCCTGGGCTTCTGCAGCCAGGCCTGGGCCGAGACCCTGGTGCTGCTGCGGCGCTGGGCCGAGTCCCACCCCGACCTGCCGGCCTGAGCCACGGAGCCCGCTGATGAAGAAGTGGCTGCTGGCAACCCTCGCCCTGCTGCTGGTGCTGCTCGCCGGCTACGTGGCCGCCGGGCCCTGGCTGGCGATCCATGGCATCTCCGAGGCGATCGCACAGCGCGACGCCGCGCGGCTTGCCCGTCATGTCGATTTCCCCGCGCTGCGGATCAACCTCAAGGCGCAACTCGACGACCAGCTGGTGCGGCGCGCCGGCAGCGACATGCAGTCCAGCCTGCTCGGCGCCATGGCGCTGGGCGTCGCCGGTCGCCTGAGCGGCGCCGCGGTGGACGTGATGGTCACCCCCGCCGGGGTTGCCGCCCTGCTGCAGGGACACGGGGTGTGGAAGCGCGCCACCGGCGACACCGCCGACGGCGACACCTGGGGCCCACCGGCGCCGGCGCGTCCGCTGCAGGGCGCACGCGGGCATTACGAATCGCTGTCGCGCTTCACCGCCACCCGGCAGCTGGAGGGCGGCGGCCGCGTGGTCTTCGTGCTGTCCCGCCAGGGGCTGCGCTGGCGCCTGACCGACATCACCCTGCCGCTGGACGCACCTGGCTGAGGACGCTGCCACCGACCCGACAGGTGCCGGCCGGACGTCGCCTCCAGGGCCCCGCAACGGCATCACGGCAGGCCGATATCCGCAGCGCACGGCGTCGGCCGCACTCGCCACCAGAGCGGTGCCTGCCGGAAACGGCATACTCCGTGAAGCCGGCCGGGTCGCCAGGTGATAGCATGGCCATGCAGGCACTGCCTGCCCCGCGCGTTCCGCGCAGCCGCCCAGGCAGTTGCCCGCTCCGCTCCCTTTCCTGCGTCATCCGCCCGGTACCGCCGGACGGCCGCTCAACGGGAGTCTCCATGACCACGCATTCCACTTTCCACACACCGGCACCCGGCCGGCCCGGCAGCGGCGTCGCCGCCGATCCGCGCGGGCAGGCGCCGGCATTGCCCGCGGCGCCTGCCGGCCCCGACGGAGACCGGGTCTGAAGCCCTCAGCCGGTCAAGCGGCTGCCGCGATCCACTGCACGTCCTGCGATGCGGTGTGCTGCCGACAGACCGTGGTACTGGGCGGCGAGGACGACGTGCCGGCCCACCTGACCACCCGGGTCCACGGCCTGCGGGTCATGGCCCGCGACCCCGAAGGCTGGTGCGTGGCGGTGGACGGGCAGCGGATGAACTGCCGGATCCATGCAAGCCGGCCGGCGGTCTGCAGAACCTTCGTCATGGGCGGCGCCTGCTGCCGCTCGCTGCGCGCGGCCTACGCGCACGGCGGAAGCCGCACCATCGAATCCACACTGGCCTGAGGAAAGCTCATGAGCACGCCCCGCAAATCCAGCTCCACCGCGCCGAGGAAAACGACGTCGGCCTTCGCCGGCCCAGCCTCGTCGGGGCCATTGACCCGCGAACGCATCGCCGAGGACCTGGCCGCGTTCGACCGTGCCGGCGGAAAGATAGAAACGCTCGGCAACACCCCGTTGCGCGGCAAGCCAGAAAGCCCGAAGCCGTCCGGCCGCGGCGCCAAGCCAGCGGTTGCCACCCCCGCGCCGGAAAAGGCCTGACCTCCCCTCCCCCAACGGAAGACGACGACCGTGGCCAAGATCAACTACTCATACGAGAAACGCCAGCGCGAGCTGGCCAAGAAAAAGCAGAAAGACGAGAAGCTCGCCAGGAAGCGCGCGTCCAACGCAAACCAGGCGACCGATACGCCCGACCCGCCGACGTCCGCGTCCTGATCGCCCTGGCCACGCCCGTGCAGCGGGCGTGCAGCCGCAACCGCGCATGGCGCCCGGCAGGGAAGCGCCAGATGCCCTGAAACCGCAACGCAGCGGCCGCGCCCCTGCATTGCCACCGCTGCCCGTGCCCGCGCGACCTGCGCCTGCCTGCGGGTCGCCCCGCAGACCATGCACGGCACCCTCGCCCACGCGCCTGCCTTGCGCGAAAGCGCCGGGGCTGCGCGGTATCCGTGGCGCACCGGGGCCCAACGAAAAAGCCCGGCGCGAGGCCGGGCTTCCTGATCAGGGCGATCGCCGATCGGTCAGACCACGCGGACCTGGTCGGCCTGCATGCCCTTCTGGCCCTTCACCGCCACGTAGGTGACCTTCTGGCCTTCCTGCAGCGACTTGAAGCCGGACGATTCGATCGAACGGAAGTGGACGAACAGGTCTTCACCGCCGCCGTCCTGGGTGATGAAGCCAAAACCCTTGGCGTCGTTGAACCACTTCACGGTACCGGTCTGGGACTGGGACATTTCAATACTCCTTGTTGCGGATGGGCGCCGCGGACTGCGGCAGGACGCTGATTCCAAGGAGAATTGAGAAGCGGGTGCAACAATGTAGAAGGCAACCTCTACAGCATCGGGCCACGATTCAAGGTGACCCTTGTCATTCAGCACGGCCACGGTAGAGGCTTGGCGCGCGTAAAGCAAATCCGGCGCCGGCCGCGGTTCAGGCTGCGGCCTGTGGCCGGCGCTGCATGGCCACAGCCGCCGGCACCGGGCAAGGCGCCGGAGACACACGACTCAGTGCTGCGCGACCCGCCCCCATGCCTGCGCAAGGCGCTGGAAACCGGCGTGCAACTGTCGGCGTGCGCCCCACGGCAACGCCGACAGTGCGACGCCCACCGGCGCCGGATGCGGCGCGCCGTTCCAGGCGATCGCGACCTTGTTGCTCATGCCCGGCTCGTCCAGCTTCAGCACGCGGCCGTCGAAACTGCGCCGCAGCCGCGTCAGGTGACCGCGGGTATCGGTGTCGTACAGATTGCTGGCCATGACCCCGTCCGCCCCCAGCGCCGCGTGGCAATCGTCGTAGAACGCCTGGGTGGACAGCGCCGCGGGAATGCCCTGCGCGTCGTAGGCATCGAGCAGCAGCAGGTCGAAGCGGCCGCGATGGCGGCGCAGCCAGCGCGCGCCATCGATGCACTCCACCCGCAGCCGCGCATCGTCGGCCGGAATGCGGAACGCATCGCGCAGGGCGATCACCGTGGCGTCGCTCTCGGCCACCTCGATGCATGCCTGCGGCAAATAGCGGTGGCAGAACTTGGCCTGCGCGCCGCCACCGAGCCCGATGATGCCGATATGCCGCGGCGCCGGGTGCAGCCACAGCGCGGCGAGCATGCTGCGGGTGTAACCCACCTGCAGGCGCTGCGGGAACCAGCGCGACATCCGGGTCTGGGTGACATCGCCCCGGAACTGCAGTTCCACGTGCCGCCAGGTCCGCCGGACGTAAGCGCCTCCGCCGCCGCTCATCCGCCGCGGTCGGCGTTGGCGATGCCGTGCGGCACGTGGCCGGCGGCGACGCTGTGGTGCTGGCGCGCGCTGTCGATGTTGTGCTGCGAGTCGTCGAAGAAGATGTCGGCGCCGAATGCTTCCAGGAACGGCCCCTTGTGGCGGCCACCGAGGAACAACGCCTCGTCCAGGCGCACGCCCCACTCGCGCAGGGTACGGATCACCCGCTCATGCGCCGGCGCCGAGCGCGCGGTGACCAGCGCGGTGCGGATCGGCGCCTCCTCGCCGGCCGGGAACGCGGCCTGCAACGCGTGCAGGGCCGACAGGAAACTGCGGAACGGCCCGCCGCTGAGCGGTGCATGCGCGTGCTCGCGCTCGTGCCGGCCGAAGGCTTCCACCCCGTGCTCGCGGGAAATGCGCTCGCCCTCGTCACCGAAGATCACCGCGTCGCCATCGAAGGCAATGCGCAGCTGCGTCGGCGGCCGCCCGGTATCGGTGGCCGCCGCGGCCGCCGAGACCTCGCCGGGGCCGCGCGGCAGGATGGTGGCGGCGGCGATGCCATGCACCAGCGCACGCCGCACCGATTCCGGGTTGGCCGACAGGAACAGGTCGGTACCGAACGGCTTGACGTACGGCCAGGTCGGCTCGCCGGCGGTGAAGGTCGCGCGCACGATGCCCAGCCCGTAGTGCTGGATGGAATTGAAGATGCGCAGGCCGGTGTCGGCCGAGTTGCGCGAGAGCAGGATCACCTCCACCCGCGGCGTCTCCAGCGGCGCGCCCTCGTTCAGCGCCAGCAGCTTGCGCACCACCGGGAAGGCCACGCCCGGCTTGAGCACGTCGTCCTCGTGCTCGCGCTGGTAAGCGGCGTAGGCCTCCACGCCCTCGCGCTCGAACAGCGCATGCCCTTCCTCCAGGTCGAACAGCGCCCGCGAGGTCACCGCCACCGTCAACAGCCTGGGAGTGTTGTCACCCATGTTCCTGATCCATTGCCTTGCCGTTTCCGGCGTTGTTGCCGCGCACCCGCTCAGAACATGAACTGCTCGCTGAGGATGCGTTCTTCCAGATTGTGCTCGGGGTCGAACAGCAGCGTCACCTGGCGTTCGCGCGACTCGCGGATGGTGACCTCCACCACGTCGCGGGTCTCGTGCGAATCGGCGGTGACGCTGACCGGCCGCTTGTAGGGGTCGAGTACGCGGAAGCGCACTTCGGTCTCGGCCTTGAGGATGGCCCCGCGCCAGCGCCGCGGCCGGTACGGCGCCAGCGGCGTCAACGCGATGGTGTTCGAACCCAGCGGCAGGATCGGCCCGTGCGCCGAGTAATTGTAGGCGGTGCTGCCGGCCGGCGTGGAGACCAGCACGCCGTCGCAGATCAGCTCCTCCACGCGCTGCTGGCCGTTGAGGTCGATGCCGATGTGCGCCGCCTGCCGCGTCTGCCGTAGCATCGACACGTCGTTGTAGGCGAGCGAACCGACCGTGGTGCCGGACTCGGTGCGCGCGATCATCTCCAGCGGACGCAGGTGCGCCGGCTCCGCCTGCGACAGGCGGTGCAGCAGGTCGTCGTCGCGATGGTGGTTCATCAGGAAGCCGACCGTGCCCAGCTTCATGCCGAACACCGGCTTGCCCATGCTGCCGAAGCGGTGCAGCGTCTGCAGCATGAAGCCGTCGCCGCCCAGCGGGCAGAGCACGTCGGCCGCCTCCGGGGCGTGGTCGCCGTAACGCGCGGCCAAGCGTTCACGGGCCTGCTGCGCGGCGTCGGTGGTGCTGGCGAGAAAGGCGATGCGGGGGGACATGGCCATCGTCGGTTGCGGTGGGGATTACCGAGGATAACCCGCAATCGCCAACCCTGCCTTTGCCGGCAGCCGGGAGCCGGAAAGCACCGCGGCCAGGGCCGCTCCTGCCGCAACAGCCGTTGCTTCTGCAGGAGCGACCCTGGCCGCGATGTTCATATCCGGCAGGGGCCGACCAACGGTCGGCACCCCTCTGTCAACGCTCTGGCGCAAAGCCCCCTTTGTCAAGGAGGCACGGCGACAGCCGCGGGGACAGGCAGACCCAGAGCGGTGCCAAAAGTTCGCGCCGCGGACTTCTGGGTCGGGCCGGTAAAACCGGCCCGACCACGGGGTCAGACCCCGTGCGCCGCCAGCTGGCCCAGGCGCTGCACCGCGACCGACACGGTCGGGTAGTCCAGCGTCTTCTGCTCGGCCAGTTCGGCCAGCATCGCCAGGGTGAAGCGCAGGCTGCTGTCGTCGCGGCCCAGCCACGCGGCGACCTTGGCCTCGGCGCTGCCGCCCTTCATCGACAGCACCTGGCCGGCCAGGTTGCGCTGGTGCGCAGCCAGTTCGTCGCGCAGCACGCCACGGGCGACCGCGTGCCAGCGGCCATTGACCTCCAGCGCGTCGATCTGCTCGAACAGCCACGGCATCTGCAGGGCTTCGCCCAGGCGGAAGTGGACCTTGGACACGTCCACCGGCTTGAGCTTGCGGGTGCGGGCCAGTTCGATGATGTCGAACGCCGGCTCCAGGAACTGCAGCTCGGACAGCTGCTGCGCCAGCGCCGCCGGCAGGCCCTTCTCCTTCCACTGCCTGACGCTGGCCTCGTAGGCCGGGCGCTGCGAATCCGGCAGCACGCCCGAGGCGACGCGGATGTCGTTGAACGGCCCCTGGTAGCGCTCGACCGCGGCGGTGATGCCCGGCATCGCGCCCGGACGGTTCAGCAGCCAGCGCACGAACGAACGCTGCAGCTTCCAGATCACTTCCAGGGCATCGACCTGCACGGCCTCGGGCAGGGTGCCGTCGAGCGCGTCGATCTGGGTCCACAGCGCGCGCGCGTCCAGCGTCTCGCGGCTGATGGTGTAGGCCTTGGCGACCTCGGCCACGCTGCGGCCGGTGTCTTCCTGCATGCGCATCAGGAAGGTGGCGCCCATGCGGTTGATGGTCTGGTTGGTCACCGCGGTGGCGATGATCTCGCGCTTCAGGCGGTGGCCGTTCATCGCGTCGGCGTACTTCTTCTGCAGCGGCTGCGGGAAGTAGCGCAGCAGCTCCTTGGACAGGTACGGGTCCTCCGGGATGTCCGATTCCAGCAGTTGCTGGAAGGCGACGATCTTGGAGTAGGACAGCAGCACCGCCAGCTCCGGACGGGTCAGGCCCTGGCCACGCACCTTGCGCGCGGACAGTTCGGCATCGGACGGCAGGAACTCGATCTGGCGATCGAGCAGGCCCTGCTGCTCCAGCGTGCGGATGAAGTGCTGCTTGGAACCCAGGCGCTTGACGCTCATCCGCTCCATCAGGCTGATGGCCTGGTTCTGGCGGTAGTTGTCCATCAGCACCAGCCCGGCGACTTCGTCGGTCATCGACGCCAGCAGCTTGTTGCGCTGTTCGACGGTGAGCTTCTTGGCGCGCACCACGTCGTTGAGCAGGATCTTGATGTTGACCTCGTGGTCGGACGTATCAACGCCGGCGGAGTTGTCGATGAAGTCGGTGTTGAGCAGCACGCCGTTGTGCGCGGCCTCGATGCGGCCGAGCTGGGTCATGCCCAGGTTGCCGCCCTCGCCCACGATCTTGCAGCGCAGCTCGCCACCGTTGACGCGCAGACCGTTGTTGGCGCGGTCGCCGACATCGGCGTTGCTCTCGCTGGCCGACTTCACGTAGGTGCCGATGCCGCCGTTCCACACCAGGTCCACCGGCGCCTTGAGCGCGGCGTTGATCAGCTCGGTCGGGGTCATCGACTTGATGCCGGCGTCGATGCCCAGCGCCTCGCGCACCTGCGGGGTGATCTCGATCGACTTGAGCGAGCGCGGATACACGCCGCCGCCCTTGCTGATCAGCTTGGCGTCATAGTCCGCCCAGCTCGAACGCGGCACCTTGAACATGCGCGCGCGCTCCTTGAAGGAGGTCGCGGCCACCGGGTTCGGGTCGAGGAAGATGTGGCGGTGGTCGAACGCGCACACCAGGCGGATGTGCTCGGACAGCAGCATGCCGTTGCCGAACACGTCGCCGGACATGTCGCCGATGCCGACCACGGTGAAGTCCTGCTTCTGGCAATCGCGGCCCAGCGCGCGGAAGTGGCGCTTGACCGACTCCCACGCACCACGCGCGGTGATGCCCATGCCCTTGTGGTCGTAACCCACCGAGCCACCCGAGGCGAAGGCGTCGTCCAGCCAGAAGCCATGCGCGCGGGCGATGCCGTTGGCGGTGTCGGAGAACGTCGCGGTGCCCTTGTCGGCGGCGACCACCAGGTACGGGTCGTCCTGGTCGTGGCGCACCACGCCCTGCGGCGGCACGATCTTGTTGCCGACGATGTTGTCGGTGATGTCCAGCAGGCCGTTGATGAAGCGCTTGTAGCAGGCCACGCCCTCGGCGAACCAGGCGTCACGGTCCAGCGCCGGGTCCGGCAGCTGCTTGGCGTAGAAACCGCCCTTGGAGCCGACCGGCACGATCACCGTGTTCTTCACCATCTGCGCCTTGACCAGGCCCAGCACCTCGGTGCGGAAATCCTCGCGGCGGTCGGACCAGCGCAGGCCGCCACGGGCCACCGGGCCGAAGCGCAGGTGGGTGCCCTCCACGCGCGGGCCGCACACGAAGATCTCGCGGTACGGGCGCGGCTTGGGCAGGTCCGGCACCTTGGCGGCGTCGAACTTGAAGCTGATGTAGTCGGCCGGGCCGCCGTCGGCACGCAGGCCGTCCTTGCGCGGCATGTAGTAGCTGGTGCGCAGCGTGGCCTGGATCACGCCGATGAAGCTGCGCAGGATGCGGTCTTCGTCCAGGCTGGACACGCCGTCCAGCAGCTTGACTAGGGTGTCGTGCACCAGCGCCATGCGCGCATCGCGGTTGCCGCCACGCGCCTTGACCACGCCCTCGAGCAGCTTGATGGTGGCGGCATCGCCGCCGGCCAGCGCCTTGAACTGCGCCAGCTGCGCGTCGGCGGTGGCCTTGTCGGCGGCCGGCGCCGGGTCGAAGCGGGCTTCGAACAGCTCCACGATCAGCCGCGCCAGCAGCGGGTAGCGGTTGAAGGTGCCTTCGACGTAGGCCTGCGAGAACGGCACGCCGATCTGCAGCAGGTACTTGCAGTAGCCGCGCAGCATCGACACCTGGCGCCAGTCCAGGCCGGTGGCCAGCACCAGGCGGTTGAAGCCGTCGTTCTCGGCCTCGCCGTGCCACACCCGGGCAAAGGCCTCGGCGAAGGCGGCGCTGGCGGCGGCCGCGTCGATCGCGCCGACGGTCGATTCGACCTCGAAGTCCTGCACGTAGACCGGCGCGTCGTCCACCATCAGCCGGTACGGGCGCTCGGCGATCACGCGCAGGCCCATGTTCTCCATCATCGGCAGCACGTCGGACAGCGGGATGTCCTTGAGCTGGCGGTACAGCTTCATGCGCAGGCCGTCGCCGCCGTCACGGTGGATGGCCTGCAGGCTCAGGCGCAGGTCGTCCGGGCCGGTGAGCGCATCGAGCTGGGCCACGTCGGCGGCGGCGATCTCGGCGCTGGAGTCCTCGATGTAGCCGGCCGGCAGCGCCTTGCCGATGCGCGAGGCGATGCGCAGGCCCTCGCCTTCGCCGTGGCGCGCGACCAGCGCCTCGCGCAGGTCGTCCTGCCAGTTGCGCAGCACGTGGGCCAGGCGCTTCTCCAGGCCCTCGGTGTCCAGATCCAGGCTCTGCCCGGCCTTGGGGCGCACGATCAGGTGCACCTGGGCCAGCGGCGAATCGCCCAGCACCACGCTCGAATCCACGTACTCACCCTGCAGCGCCTCGCGCAGCAGGCCCTCGATGCGCAGGCGCACGTCAGTATTGAAGCGTTCGCGCGGCAGGAACACCAGTGCGGAAATGAAACGACTGAACTTGTCGCGGCGCAGGAACAGGCGGCTGCGCACGCGCTCCTGCAGCCCCAGCACGCCCATCGCGGTACGGAACAGTTCGTCCTCGCTGGACTGGAACAGCTCCTCGCGCGGCAGCGACTCGAGGATGTGGCGCAGCGCCTTGCCACTGTGGCTGGACGGGCTCAGGCCCGAACGCTTCATCACGTTCTCATAGCGCTGGCGCACCAGCGGGATTTCCCACGGACGGCGGTTGTAGGCGCTGGAGGTGAACAGGCCGAGGAAGCGCTGTTCGCCGACGATGCGGCCCTTGGCGTCGAATTCCAGCACGCCGATGTAGTCCATGTAGCCGCCGCGGTGGATCCGCGAGCGGGCGTTGGTCTTGGTCAGGATCAGCGCGTCGGTCAGGCCGCTGGTGGTGTTCAGGCCCTGCGCGGCCAGCCCCTTGACCGGGCGCGCCACCGAGGTGTCCTTGCCGCGCATCAGGCCCAGGCCGGTGCCGTTCTGGGCGGCCAGCACGTCCTCGCGGCCCTGCTTCTCCACCTTGTACTCACGGTAGCCGAAGAAAGTGAAATGGTTGTCCGCGGCCCAGCGCAGGAACTCCTGCGCCTCGTGGCGCGACTCATCGCTCACCGGCAGGGTGCGCTGGCCCAGGTCTTCGGCCAGGGCCAGCGCCTTGTCGCGCATCGGCTCCCAGTCCTTGACGATGGCACGCACGTCCTCCAGCGCTTCGCCCACGCGCTTGGCCACCGCGTCCATGGCCTCGGCCGGCTGGCGGTCGATCTCCAGCAGCATCACCGACTCCAGCGGGCCGTCGCCGACGCTGGTCAGCTTGCCGGACTTGTCGCGGCCCAGCGCGATCACCGGGTGGCCCAGCACGTGCACGCCGACGCCCATGTCGGCCAGCGCCAGCGAAACGGTGTCCACCAGGAACGGCATGTCGTCATTGACGATCTGCAGCACGGTGTGGGCGGTTTCCCAGCCATCGGTCTTCAGGCCCGGATTGAACACGCGGACGTTGGCCTTGCCCGGCTTGCGCACGCGGGCGAACTCCAGCATGCCGGCGGCCAGCGCCGCCCAGTCCTCGGCACGGTGCGCGCCGAACTCATCCGCTTCCATGCGCTTGTAGAAGGCCGAAGCGAAGGCGACCGCCTGGGCCTGGGCCGCGGCGGGGTAACGCTTGCGCAAGGCCGCAAAAACCGGCTCCAGGGACAGGCCGGCCTCGGAAACACTCTGCTTGGCAGCCGGTTGGGATTTCGTTTTTGCGGACTTGGCAGCGTTGTTTTGCGATTTCATGGTTGAGCTTTCAGTGGGCTCCTGGGGAGGCGCGATTGTAGCCCCCGCCATTCAAAGAGCATTGTTGCAGGGCCGCAATCGGCCCCTTCGAACACCCCCAGGAACAAGCACAAGTCACTGAATTAAAACAATAAAAAGGCAACAAAAGCATTTCCCCGCGCGACCCACGGCCAAGCTGGAAAAGCGCATTTCCGCGCTGCTTTACCAATTGTAAACTGGACGGTATAGTCCAAATCGTGCATCCCACCCGCCCCCGATCCAGGCCCGCCGAAGCACGCGACCAGCGCGTGTTCGACGCCGTGCGCGAGCTGCTGGCGACCCAGGGCATGCACCTGAGCATGGACGCGGTGGCCGCCTACGTGGGCTGTTCCAAGCAGACCCTGTACAGCCGCTATGGCAGCAAGCGCGAGCTGCTCAGCCTGGCGATGCGCCGCCACGCCAGCGTCGCCGCCGCGCCGCTGGCCGCCGGCGACGAACGCCCGCTGCGCGACGTACTGCTGGATTTCGCCGTGCACTACCTGGAGCACCGCAACCAGCCACGCGTGCGCCAGGCCGCGCAGGTGATCGCCAGCAGTACCCTGGAATTCCGCGACGAAGCCCGCGCGCTCTACCATGACAGCGCCGACGTGGTGCGCGACCAGTTGGCTGAATGGATGCGAACCGAGATGGCGCGCGGCCGGATCATCCATGACGATGCGCATTTCATGGCTGAAATGTTAATAAGCATGATCGCTGGTCAGGATTTCGAACGACAACGGTTCCACGCTCCCCACCGCGACGCCCCCGAGTTGCGCCGCCGGTGGGCCGAATTCGCCGTCGATGCCTTCCTGCGCGCCTTCCCGGCGCCGCCGGCCGGCATCCCCGGCACCCGCTGAAAACAACCTCCGGAGTTTCCCGATGACCTCCCCGCTGCGCATCCTCGCCCTGACCGGTGCCCTGGCCCTGGGCCTGACCGCCTGCAAGAAGCCACAGGAACAGGCCGCCCCGCCACCGCCGGATGTCGGGGTCATCGAAGCCAGGCCACAGACGCTTCCGCTGCAGCGCGAACTGGTCGGCCGGCTGTCGCCGTTCCGCTCGGCCGACGTGCGCGCACGGGTGTCCGGGGTACTGCTCAAGCGCGCCTACGAAGAAGGCAGCGCGGTGAAGGAAGGCCAGCTGCTGTTCCAGATCGACCCGGCGCCGCTGCGCGCCACGCTGGCCTCGGCCGAAGCCGCGCTGGCGGCGGCCCGCGCCAGCCACGCCAACGCCCGGACCACCGCCGAACGCGCGCGCTCGCTGGCGCCGCAGAACTACGTATCCAAGTCCGACCTGGACAACGCCGAGGCCGCCGAGCGCACCACCGCGGCGGCCGTGCAGCAGGCGCAGGCCGCCGTGGCCAGCGCCCGCATCAGCCTGGGCTACGCCAATGTCACCGCGCCGATCGCCGGCGTGGCCGGCAAGCAGCAGGTGACCGAAGGTGCGCTGGTCGGCCAGGGCGAGGCAACGCTGCTGACCACGGTCGACCAGATCGACCCGCTGTACGTCAATTTCTCGATGACCGCCGACGAACTGAGCGCGCTGCGCGCCGCCCAGGACAAGGGCGCGGTGGCCCTGGCCGGCGACGGCAAGACCACGGTGCAGGTGAACCTGCCCGACGGCACCCCGTACGCCCACCAGGGCACGCTGGACTTCTCGGCGACCACGGTCGACCCGGCCACCGGCGCGGTCTCGCTGCGGGCGCAGCTGCCCAACCCCGAGCGCAGCCTGCTGCCGGGTTCGTTCGTGAGCTTCAAGGCCAACCTGGGCGAGCGCAACAACGCCTTCCTGATCCCGCAGCAGGCGGTGCTGCGCGACACCCGCGGCGGGTACGTGCTGGTGGTGGGCAAGGACGGCAACGTGGCACGCAAGGACGTGGCGCTGGACGGCCAGCAGAACGGCAGTTGGCTGGTCTCCTCCGGCCTGGCCGCCGGCGACAAGGTGATCGTCTCCGGCGTGCAGAAGGTCAAGGAGGGCGCGCCGGCCAAGCCCTCGCCGTGGCAGCCGGGCCCGGCCCAGCCCGCCGCCAAGCCCGCAGCCGCCGCGCCGGCGCCGGCCAAGTAAGGGAAACGGGAACCCGCCATGCCTAAATTCTTCATCGAACACCCGGTATTCGCCTGGGTGGTGGCCATCCTGATCTCGCTGGGCGGCGTGATCTCGATCCTCAACCTGGGCGTGGAGTCCTACCCCAGCGTCGCCCCGCCGCAGGTCACCGTGAGCGCCACCTACCCGGGCGCCAGCGCCGCCACCGCGGAGAAATCGGTCACCCAGGTGATCGAGCAGCAGCTGACCGGCATCGACAACCTGGTCTACTTCAGCTCGTCCTCGTCCTCGACCGGGCGCGTGTCCATCACCCTGACCTTCGACAGCGGCACCGACCCGGACATCGCCCAGGTGCAGGTGCAGAACAAGGTCGCCCTGGCGACCCCGCGCCTGCCATCGGAAGTCACCAAGCAGGGCGTGGTGGTGGCCAAGGCCAACGCCGGCTTCCTGATGGCCATCGGCGTGCGTTCGGACGATGGCTCGGTGGACCGCGACGCGCTCAACGACATCGTCGGCTCGCGCGTGCTGGACCAGATCTCGCGCGTGCCGGGCGTCGGCAGCACCCAGCAATTCGGCTCCGAGTACGCCATGCGCATCTGGCTCAACCCGGAGAAGCTGCAGGGCTACCACCTGTCGGCCACCGACGTGTACAACGCCATCGGCACCCAGAACCTGCAGTTCGCCGCCGGTTCGGTGGGCGGCGACCCGGCGCCGAACGGCCAGGCGTTCACCGCCACCGTCGCCGCCGAGGGCCGCTACAGCACGCCGGAAGAATTCGAGAACACCATCCTGCGGGCGAACGCCGACGGCAGCGTGGTGCGGCTCAAGGACGTGGCCAGCGTCGCCTTCGGCGCCTCCAACTACGGCTTCGACACCCGCTACAACGGCAAGCCGGTGGCGGCCTTCGCCATCCAGCTGCTGCCCGGCGCCAACGCCCTGGACGTGTCCAAGGCGGTGCGCGCCAAGATGGACGACCTGGCCCCCAGCTTCCCGCCCGGGGTGAGCTGGTTCACCCCGTTCGACAGCACCACCTTCGTCAACATCTCGATCAAGGAAGTGGTGCACACGCTGGTGGAAGCCATCGTGCTGGTGTTCCTGGTGATGCTGATCTTCCTGCAGAACTTCCGCGCGACGATCATCCCCACCCTGGTCATCCCGGTGGCCCTGCTCGGCACCTTCATGGGCATGCTGGCGATCGGCTTCACCATCAACCAGCTGACCCTGTTCGCGATGGTGCTGGCGATCGGCATCGTGGTCGACGACGCGATCGTGGTGATCGAGAACGTCGAACGCATCATGAGCGAGGACAAGCTCGACCCCAAGCCGGCCACGCAGAAGGCGATGGGCCAGATCACCGGCGCGGTGGTGGCGATCACCGTGGTGCTGGCGGCGGTGTTCATCCCCAGCGCCATGCAGCCCGGTGCCTCGGGCGAGATCTACAAGCAGTTCGCGCTGACCATCGCCATGTCGATGGGCTTCTCGGCGCTGCTGGCGCTGAGCTTCACCCCGGCCCTGTGCGCGGCGTTCCTGAAGCCGACCCACAATGAACGGCCGAACTGGATCTACCGCACCTTCAACACCTATTACGGCAAGCTGGAAAAAAGCTACGTCGGCAGCGTCGGCAGCGTCATCCGCCACAGCCCGCGCTGGCTGATGGTGTTCGCGCTGCTGCTGGTGCTGTGCGGTTTCCTGTTCACCCGCCTGCCCGGCAGTTTCCTGCCGGAAGAGGACCAGGGCTATGCGCTGGCCATCGTGCAGCTGCCGCCGGGCGCGACCAAGAGCCGCACCACGGTGGTGTTCGACCAGCTGTACGGGATGATGAAGGACGACCCGTCGTTCGAGGGCATGATGCAGGTCACCGGCTTCAGCTTCGTCGGTTCCGGCGAGAACGTCGGCATGGCCTTCATCCGCCTCAAGGACTGGGACGCGCGCGAGGAGACCGCGCCGGAGTTCATCCAGAAGATGAACGGCAAGGCGTTCGTCGGCATCAAGGACGCGCAGGTGTTCTTCGTCAACCTGCCCACGGTGCAGGGCCTGGGCCAGTTCGGCGGCTTCGACATGTGGCTGCAGGACCGCGCCGGCGCCGGCCAGGAGGCGTTGATGGAGGCACGCAACACCCTCATCGGCGCGGCATCGGCCGACAAGTCGCTGGTCGGCGTGCGCCCCAACACCCTCGAGAATTCGCCGCAGCTGCAGCTGAAGGTGGACCGCGTGCAGGCCCAGGCCATGGGCGTGTCGGTCAACGACGTCTACACCGCGATCCAGATGATGCTGGCGCCGGTATACGTCAACGACTTCTTCTACGGCGGCCGCATCAAGCGCGTGAACATGCAGGCCGATGCCGCCTACCGCACCGGCCCCGAATCGCTGCGCAGCTACTACGTGCCCAGCTCGCTGAGCAAGGACGCCGACGGCCAGCGCTCGATGATCCCGCTCAGCACGGTGGTCAAGTCCGAGTGGATCTACGCGCCGCCGGCGCTGAGCCGCTACAACGGCTACTCGGCGGTGAACATCGTCGGCTCGCCGGCCCCGGGCGGCAGCTCCGGCCAGGCGATGGCGACCATGGAAAACCTGGTGCGCAACGACCTGCCCAACGGCTTCGGCTACGACTGGAGCGGCATGTCCTACCAGGAAATCCTGGCCGGCAACGCCGCGGCGCTGCTGATGGTGCTGTCGGTGGTGGTGGTGTTCCTGTGCCTGGCCGCGCTGTACGAAAGCTGGTCGATCCCGGTCTCGGTGCTGCTGGTGGTGCCGGTCGGCATCCTCGGCGCGGTGGTGTTCTCGCTGCTGCGCGGCCTGCCCAACGACCTGTACTTCAAGATCGGCATGGTGACGGTGATCGGGCTGGCCGCGAAGAACGCGATCCTGATCGTGGAGTTCGCGGTGGAACAGCGCGCCGCCGGCAAGACGTTGCGCGAGGCTGCGATCGAAGCGGCGCACCTGCGCTTCCGGCCGATCCTGATGACCTCGTTCGCGTTCATCCTGGGCGTGCTGCCGATGGCCATCTCCACCGGCGCCGGCGCCAACGCCCGCCACTCGCTGGGCACCGGCGTCATCGGTGGCATGCTGTTCGCCACCGTCATCGGCGTGCTGCTGATCCCGCTGTTCTTCGTCACCGTGCGCCGCGTGCTCGGCGACAAGCTGGACGAGCCCTCCAGGCAGTTCATTGAGCAGCACAAGGTGCGTACGGTGCAGCAGGATCGTTGATAAGGACGTCGATCCTGAAACTACGAAGAAGCCCCGGCATTGCCGGGGCTTCTCTTTTTCTCAAACGGCGGCTGGACCATCCGCTCCGGCTACACCGGGCCCGCCCGGCATCCGCCGCCGCTCAGCGCACGCCGGTTTCGTTGCGGGCGATGACCAGGCGCTGGATCTCGCTGGTGCCTTCGTAGATCTCGGTGATCTTGGCGTCGCGGAAGTAGCGCTCCAGTGGCATTTCCTTCGAATAGCCCATGCCGCCGTGGATCTGCACGGCCTGGTGGGCGATCCACATCGCCGCTTCCGAGGCGGTGAGCTTGGCGACCGCGGCTTCGGTGGAGAAGCGCTTGCCCTGGGCCTTGGTCCAGGCCGCGCGCAGGGTCAGCAGCAGCGCCGCGTCCAGCTTGCACTTCATGTCGGCGATCTTGGCCTGGATCATCTGGAAGCTGCCGATCGGCGCGCCGAAGGACTTGCGTTCGCGCACGTAGGCCAGCGACGCCTCGTAAGCGGCGCGGGCGATGCCCACCGCCTGCGCGGCGATGCCGATGCGGCCGGAATCGAGCAGGCTCATGGCGATCTTGAAGCCCTGCCCCTCGGCGCCGATCACATCCTCGGCGCGCGCCACGTAGTCCTGGAACTCGATCTCGCAGGTCGCCGACGCACGCACGCCGAGCTTGGGCTCGGTCTTGCCGCGGCCGAAGCCCGGGCGGGTAGTGTCGATCATGAAGGCGGTGATGCCGCGCGCGCCCTGCGACGGGTCGGTCATCGCGAACAGCACGATGTAGCGCGCCACCGGGCCGGAGGTGATCCAGCTCTTCTGGCCGTTGATCACGTAGGAACCGTCGGTCTGCTTCACCGCGCGGCAGCGCATGGCGGTGGCGTCGGAGCCGGACTGCGATTCAGTCAGGGCGAAGGCGCCGATCTCGCGGCCCTCGGCGATCGCGCGCACGTACAGCTGCTTCTGTTCCTCGCTGCCGTGGCTGAGCACGGCGTTGCAGAACAGCGAGTTGTTGACCGACATGATGGTGGCGTGCGCGGCATCGGCGGCGGACACCTCGATGATCGCCAGCACGCTGGACACCGGGTCCATGCCCGCACCGCCGTACTCGACCGGCACTTCGATACCCATCAGGCCGTTCTCGCCGAGCAGGCGGATGTTCTCCAGCGGGTATTCGCCGGTGGCATCGTGGTGCTCGGCGCTGGGCGCGATCTTCTCTTGGGCGATGCGGCGGGCGACGTCCTGCAGCATCAGTTGTTCGTCGGAAAAGCTGAAATCCACTACACCCCTCCCAGGGCATTACGAAGTTGCGATTGTAACTGTTGCCGTGACTGGCAAAGAGGGGGCTGGCCGCGGCAGACGGCGTTGGGTGGGCAGCGCCATTCACGTCGACCTGCGCGCCCGTTCGCCTGGCCCACGCGGGCCGCGCCTTGACCCTGCCGCGCCGCAGCAGCAAAATATCTCTCTATCTCGATAGGTAGATATTTATGGATCTGGAAGACTGGTCGACCCGCCTGAAGGTGTTCGCCGACGCCACCCGCGTGCGCCTGCTGACGCTGCTGGAGCAGGAAGAGCTGACCGTGGCCGAGCTGTCGGCCATCACCACGCTGGCGCAGCCGCGCGTGTCCACCCACCTGGCCCGGCTGAAGGAAGCCGGGCTGGTCCGCGACCGCCGCGCGGGGGTATCGGCCTACTACCGCTTCGACGACGCCGCGCTGGATCCGGCGCAGCGCGCATTGTGGCATGCGCTGAGCAACGGCAGCGACGACCCGCTGCTGCGCCAGGACGCCGAGCGGGTGCCCTCGGTGCTGGCGATGCGCGCGGCCGACCAGAACTGGGCCGACAGCGTGGCCGGCGACATGGAACGCCACTACTCGCCCGGACGCACCTGGGAGGCGCTGGCACGCAGCGCGCTGCCGCTGCTGGAAACCGGCGACGTGCTCGACATCGCCTCCGGCGACGGCGTGCTGGCCGAACTGCTGGCCCCGCATGCGCAGCGCTACGTCTGCATCGACACCAGCGCGCGCGTGGTCGCGGCGGCCAGCGAACGCCTGCGCAAGCTGCCCAACGTGGAAGTGCGCGAGGGCGACATGCACCAGCTGCCGTTCGACGATGGCAGCTTCGACCTGGTGGTGCTGATGCACGCCCTCACCTATGCCAGCCACCCGGCCAAGGCCGTGGCCGAAGGCGCGCGGGTGCTGCGCCCGGGCGGGCGGCTGATGCTGTGCAGCCTGGCCCGCCATGAGCACAAGGTGGCGGTGGAAGCCTACGGCCACGTCAACCTGGGCTTCACCGGCAAGGAGCTGCGCAGGTTCGTCGAGAAGGCCGGGCTGGAGGTATCCAGCCTGGAGACCGTCACCCGCGAGAAGCGCCCGCCGCATTTCGAGGTGATCTCGCTGATCGCCCACCGCCCCTGAGCCGGCATACCCGCCCTCGCCCCCGATTCCAGCCTACGGTCCGCCCATGCACGCCCTCCCCTGGCTCCATCCCGAACGCGTCGCCCTGCTGCTGCAGGCCCTCGCGCAGCGCATCCTGGTCATCGACGGCGCCATGGGCACGATGATCCAGCGCCATGGGCTGGAAGAGGCCGACTACCGCGGGCAGCGCTTCGCCGGCGGTTTCGATTCGCGCCACGACGCCCAGCCACCGGCCGCGCCCGGCACTGCCACGGCAGCGCCGCAGGCGCACGTCCATGGTGCCGGCTGCGGCCATGACCTGAAGGGCAACAACGACCTGCTGCTGCTGACCCGGCCGGACATCATCGCCGGCATCCACAGCGCCTACCTGGAGGCCGGCGCCGACCTGGTCGAGACCAATACCTTCAACGCCACCTCGATCAGCCAGGCCGACTACCACCTGCAGCACCTGGTGTACGAACTGAACAAGGCCGGCGCGCAGGTGGCACGGCAATGCTGCGACGCGATCGAGGCGAAGACCCCGGACAAGCCGCGCTTCGTGATCGGCGTGCTCGGCCCGACCAGCCGCACCGCCTCGATCAGCCCCGACGTCAACGACCCGGGCTTCCGCAACACCAGTTTCGACGAACTGCGCGCGACGTATCGCGAGGCCATCGACGGCCTGATCGACGGCGGCGCCGACACGCTGATGGTGGAAACCATTTTCGACACGCTCAACGCCAAGGCCGCATTGTTCGCCATCGAGGAAGCCTTCGATGCGCGCGGCGGGCGCCTGCCGGTGATGATCTCCGGCACCATCACCGACGCCTCCGGCCGCACCCTGTCCGGGCAGACCGCCGAGGCTTTCCATGCGTCGGTCGCGCACGGCCAACCGCTGTCGATCGGCTTCAACTGCGCGCTGGGCGCCAGCGACATGCGGCCGCACGTGGAAACCCTGGCGCAGGTGTCTGATGGCTACGTCAGCGCCCACCCCAACGCCGGCCTGCCCAACGCCTTCGGCGAGTACGACGAGACCCCGGAGGAAATGGCCGCCACGCTGAAGGAGTTCGCCACCTCCGGGCTGCTGAACCTGGTCGGCGGCTGCTGCGGCACCACCCCGGCGCACATCAAGGCGATCGCCGAGGCCGTGGCCGGGGTGCCGCCGCGGGCGCTGCCGCAGGCCCGGGAGCTGGCCGCATGAACACCCCGTCGTATACCCGCCTGTCCGGCCTGGAGCCGCTGGTCATCACCCCGGACCTGCTGTTCGTCAACGTCGGCGAGCGCACCAACGTCACCGGCAGCGCGCAGTTCCGCAAGCTGATCAAGGAGGAGCGCTACGAGGAAGCGGTGGAGGTGGCGCGTCAGCAGGTCGCCAGCGGCGCGCAGATCCTGGACGTCAACATGGACGAGGGCCTGATCGACTCCGAGAAGGCGATGACCCGCTTCCTCAACCTGATCATGTCCGAGCCGGATATCGCCCGCATCCCGGTGATGGTCGATTCGTCGAAGTGGAGCGTGATCGAGGCCGGGCTGAAATGCCTGCAGGGCAAGAGCGTGGTCAACTCGATCTCGCTCAAGGAGGGCGAAGCGGCGTTCGTCGAGCACGCCAGGCTGGTGCGCCGCTATGGCGCCGCCGCGGTGGTGATGGCCTTCGACGAGGACGGCCAGGCCGACACCTGCGCGCGCAAGGTGGAGATCTGCACCCGCGCCTACCGCATCCTGGTCGAGCAGGTCGGCTTCCCGCCGCAGGACATCATCTTCGATCCGAACATCTTCGCCGTCGCCACCGGCATCGAGGAGCACGACAACTACGCGGTGGACTTCATCGAGGCCACCCGCATCATCAAGCGCACGCTGCCGCATTGCCACGTGTCCGGCGGCGTGTCCAACGTCTCGTTCTCCTTCCGCGGCAACGAGACCGTGCGCCAGGCGATCCATGCGGTGTTCCTGTACCACGCCATCCGCGCCGGCATGGACATGGGCATCGTCAACGCCGGCGCGCTGCCGATCTACGACGACCTGGAACCGGAACTGCGCGAGCGGGTGGAGGACGTGATCCTCAACCGCCGCCGCGACGGTACCGAACGCCTGCTGGAGATCGCCGAGCGCTACAAGGGCAGGAAGGGCGAGAAGAAGGCCGAGGACCTGGGCTGGCGCGACAGACCGGTGCGCGAGCGGCTGGCGCATGCGCTGGTGCATGGGCTGGACAGCTGGGTCGAGGCGGATACCGAGGAGGCGCGGCAGCAGGCCAGCCGGCCGCTGGACGTGATCGAAGGGCCGCTGATGGACGGCATGAACGTGGTCGGCGACCTGTTCGGCGCCGGCAAGATGTTCCTGCCGCAGGTGGTCAAGTCGGCACGGGTGATGAAGAAGGCGGTGGCCTACCTGCTGCCCTTCATCGAGGCCGAGAAGCTGCGCACCGGCGACGTCGGCAAGAGCAACGGCAAGATCGTCATGGCCACGGTCAAGGGCGACGTGCACGACATCGGCAAGAACATCGTCGGCGTGGTCCTGGCCTGCAACAACTTCGAGGTGATCGACCTGGGGGTGATGGTCCCGGCGCAGAAGATCCTGGACACCGCGCGCGCCGAGAACGCCGACCTGATCGGCCTGTCCGGGCTGATCACGCCCTCGCTGGAGGAAATGAGCCACGTCGCCCGCGAGATGCAGCGCCAGGGCTTCAGCACGCCGCTGCTGATCGGCGGCGCCACCACCTCGCGCGCGCACACCGCGCTGAAGATCGACCCGCATTACGCCGCGCCGACAGTGTGGGTGAAGGATGCCTCGCGCGCGGTGGGCGTGGCGCAGTCGCTGATCTCGCCGGAGCTGCGCGGCGCTTTCGTCGCCGCCAACGACGCCGATTACGCCGACATCCGCCAGCGCCACCGCAACCGCGGCGACGCCAAGCGGCTGGTGTCGCTGGAACACGCACGCGGCCAGCGCTTCCACTGCGACTGGGCGCAGTACGTTCCGCCAGTGCCGGCCCGGCCCGGCGTGCACGTGTTCGAGGACTGGCCGCTGCAGGACCTGCTGCCGTTCATCGACTGGACCCCGTTCTTCAGCGCCTGGGAACTGGCCGGCAAGTTCCCGGCGATCCTCGACGACGAGATCGTCGGCACCCAGGCCAGCGCGCTGTACCGCGACGCCCGCGCGATGCTGGACACGATCATCAAGGAAAAATGGCTGACCGCCCGTGCCGTGTTCGGGCTGTGGCCGGCCAACAGCCGCGGCGACGACGTGGTGGTCTCGCTGCCCGACGGCGAGACCACCCTGCACTTCCTGCGCCAGCAGGTGGACAAGCCGGCCGAGCGCCCGGACTTCTGCCTGGCCGATTTCATCGCCCCCGAGGACAGCGGCCGGCAGGACTGGATCGGCGCCTTCGCGGTCACCGCCGGCATCGGCATCGAGCCGCACGTGGCGCGCTTCGAGGCCGACCACGATGACTACAACGCGATCCTGCTCAAGGCGCTGGCCGACCGCCTGGCCGAGGCGCTGGCCGAGCGCCTGCACCACCGCGTGCGCACCGGCTACTGGGGCTATGCCGCCGACGAGGCGCTGGACAACGAAGCGCTGATCGCCGAGCAGTACGTCGGCATCCGTCCCGCCCCCGGCTATCCCGCCTGCCCGGAGCACAGCGAGAAGCGCACGCTGTTCGCCATGCTCGGCGCCGAAGGCATCGGCATGTCGCTGACCGAAAGCTTCGCCATGCTGCCCACCGCGGCAGTGTCCGGCTATTACTTCAGCCACCCGCAGAGCCAGTATTTCGTGGTCGGGCGGGTGTCCAAGGAGCAGGTGGCCGACTATGCGCGGCGCAAGGGCGTGGACCGGGCGCAGGCCGAGCGCTGGCTGGCGTCGAACCTGGACTACGACCCGGATTGAGCGCACGCGTGCGGGGCGTGCGCCCGGGAATCGCCAGGGCGCCGTGGCGCGGGCGACACCCCGTGGCGCATGCGGCGCAGGGCACTGAGCTGCGCGCGCGGGCGTTCCGTGCACGGGCCGGTGCCGCCGGCAGCCCGCCATCACCGTGGCGAATGCCGCCCATCGCGATACTTCATTTCCGCCGCGCCGACGGCGGCCCTATCGTGGCGGCCCCGCTCCCCTGCCCCGCGACACCGCCATGTTCGACCAGCTCTTCATCAACGCCATCGGCCCCGACGGTACGCCGCTGGAACTGGCCGTGGCCGGCGGCCGTTTCGCCGCCATCGGCCCGGCCCTGCCGCGCTGCGACGGCGTGGAACAGATCGACCTGGGCGGGCAGCTGGTGCTGCCGGGCCTGGTCGACGGCCATATCCACCTGGACAAGAGCTTCGTCGGCGACCGCTGGCACCCGCACCGTCCCGCACACACCCTGCGCGAGCGCCTGTCCATCGAAAAGCAGGAACTGGCGGCCGCGCCCTCCATCGTCGAGCGCGCCGACGCCCTGGTGGCGCAGGCGGCCGCGTTCGGCACCGTGGCGATGCGCAGCCATGTCGACGTCGACGCCACCACCGGCCTGGACCACCTGCACGCGGTGAACGCGGTGCGCGAGCGCTGGCGTGGCATCGTCGACATCGAACTGGTCGCGTTCCCGCAGGCCGGCGTGCAGTCCTGCCCCGGCACCGCGCAGGTGCTGGACGCGGCGATGCGCGAAGGCGCGCAGGTGGTCGGCGGGATCGACCCGGACACGCTCGACGGCGACAGCACCGGCCAGCTCGACGTGGTGTTCGGCATTGCCGAGCGCCACGGCGCCAAGGTCGACATCCACCTGCACGAACCCGGCCTGGGCGGCATCGAACAGTTGCGGCGCATCGCCGAACGCAGCCGCGCGCTGGGTATGCACGGACGCGTCGCGGTCAGCCATGCCTATGCGCTGGGCGAAGTGGATACCGCGCAGCTGGAGCGCATCGCCACGACGCTTGCCGATGCCGGCGTGGCGATCATGACCAATGCCCCGGGCGACCGCCCGTTCCCGCCGGTGCGGCAGTTGCGCGCGGCCGGCGTGGAGGTGTTCCTGGGCAACGACAACATCCGCGACGCCTGGTGGCCGTATGGCAACGGCGACATGCTGCAGCGGGCGATGCTGCTGGGCTACCGCTCCGGGTTCCATACCGACGAGGAGCTGTGCATGGCGCTGCAGATGGCCACCGGCGCCGGCGCGCGCGTGCTTGGCCTGCAGGACTACGGCCTGGCCGTGGGCAACGAAGCCACCTTCCTGGTGCTGGACGCGCCCAATGCCGCGGCCGCGGTGGCCGGGGTACCGTGCCGCCGCGGCATCGTGCGCCGCGGCCGGCTCGGGCCGGACGCCTGAGCGATCGCCCCGGAGCGGCACGCCCGCTCCCGTAGGTGCGGGGCTTGCCCCGCACGCAGCCGTCCGGTGAAGCCTCGTGCGGGGCAAGCCCCGCACCTACGGCCTCCGCGCGCTTATGCCTGCGGCTGCGCCAGCATCTCCACCAGCATGTCGGCCAGCACCCGCACCTCGGGGTCGGCCGAGGGCCGCATCAGCAGCGCCAGTTCGATGCTGTCGATCTCCGGCAGGCCGCTTTCCGCGCCCAGCACCACATGCGCCGGTGTCACCGTGCGCGCCGGCAGCAGGCTGATGCCGAGCCCATCGGCGACCGCCGCCTGGATGCCGCCGAGGCTGGAACTGGTGAAACTGATGCGCCAGCGCCGGCCCAGCGCCTCGATCGCGTCGATCATGTCCTCGCGGTACAGGCCGCGTGGCGGGAAGGCCACCAGCGGCACCGGGTCCAGTGCGAACGCGGGGCTGGCCGCGCTGTCGATCCAGCGCATCGGCTCGGGCCAGCGCGCAAGCGCCTCGCGGCTGCCGCGGCGCTGTTTGACCAGCGCCAGGTCCAGCTCGCCACGGTCATAGCCCTCGGCCAGCGCGCGGCTCAGGCCACTGCTGACCTCCAGCTTCACCCGTGGGTGGCGCCGGCTGAAATCGGCCAACAGGTGCGTGGTGCGGCCGCCGGCGAAATCCTCCGGCACGCCCAGGCGCAGGGTGGTGGCCACCCCCGCGCCGGACAGCGCCTCGCCCAGTTCCTCGTTCAGCGCCAGCAGGCGCCGCGCATAGCCCAGCACGGTCTCGCCGGTATCGGTGGGGCGCACGTCGCGCACGCCACGGTCGAGCAGCCGGTGCCCGGCAAGCTCCTCCAGCCGCCGCACCTTCTGGCTGATCGTGGACTGGGTGGAATGCAGGCGCGCGGCGGCGGCGGTGAAGCTGCCGCAGTCGGCCACCGTCAACAGGGCGCGCAGCAGATCGAGGTCGAACAGCACCCTATTCGATTTCGGACTGTTTTCCATCGGTACATTTCATTTCTGGATGGACGCACCGGCTTGTAGCATCGCCCCGGAGCGCATGCAAACACCCGCCCGCCGCGCTCCTCCCGGCGCCGCGCGCAGCGCAGACCCGGACAGGCGGCGACCACCCCGCATCGGCTCGACGTACCGCGACCCGGCGCGTGCCCGGCCGGTGCCTGCCGCCCTCTCCTCCCGCCGTGCGGGCAGCCACGCCCGCCCTGGAACGCACCGAATGAACACCACGCTCCGCTTCGCCTTTTCCTCGCTGCTGGCGCTGGCGTCGCCGGCATTGGCCGCACGCCTGGATGCCGATGTGCTGATCCGCCACGCCACCGTGGTCGATGTCGAGCACGCCCGCACCCTGCCCGGCCAGGCCGTTGCGATCCGCGGCGGCGACATCGTCGCGGTCGGCGCGGACGCGACGCTGGCCGGCCAGTGGCGCGCGCACAGAACGCTCGATGCGCGCGACCGCTACCTGATCCCGGGGTTGTGGGACATGCACGTGCATTTCGGCGGCGGCCCGGCGCTGGTCGAGGAGAACAAGGCATTGCTGCCGCTGTACGTCGCCCATGGCATCACCAGCGTGCGCGACGCGTCCGGCGACCTGCCCGGGCAGGTGCTGGCGTGGCGGGCGCAGATCGCCGACGGCCAGCTGTTCGGGCCGCAACTGTTCACCTCCGGCGCCAAGATCGAAGGCATCGCCCCGGTCTGGAAGGGCACCCTGGAAGCCGGCGACGAGGCCGGCGTGGACGCCGCGCTGGACCGCGAACAGCGCGACCAGGTCGATTTCGTCAAGATCACCGACAGCACGCTCAAGCCGGAGCTGTTCCTGTACGCAGTGTCCGAGGCGAGCAAGCGCGGCCTGCGCACCTCGGGCCACATCCCGATGGCGCTGACCGTCGGCCAGGCCATCGACGCCGGGCTCAGTTCCATCGAGCACCTGGACTACGCGTTCCAGGCCGGCGTTCCGGACGAGGCCCGGATCGCCGCTGATTTCGCCGCTGGCCGCATCGACCGCGCCGAGGCCAGCCGCCGCCTGCACGAGGGCTTCGACCGCGCCACCGCGCTGGCCGCCTATCGCCGCTTCGCCGAACGCGGGGTCGCGGTCACGCCCACGCTCGACGGCAGCCGCATCCTCAGCTTCCTCGACAGCGAAGCGCATGCCGATGACCCGTACCTGGCCTACATCGGCCCGGGCCTGCGCAAGACCTACGCCTGGCGCGTGGAGCGCGCCGCCAGCGCCACGCCGGAACAGGTCCAGGCGCGGCACGCGCGCCATGCCCGGGTCGCGGCGGTGCTGCCGCTGCTGCAGGAGGCCGGCGTGCGCATCATGGCCGGTACCGATGCCGGCTTCCTCAATTCCTACAACTATCCCGGCATTGGCCTGCACAACGAACTGGCGCTGTATGTGCGCCATGGGCTGACGCCGGCGCAGGCACTGGCCACGGCCACCCGCAACGGCCCGGCGTGGTTCGGCAGGCTGGACCGCTATGGCGCCATCGCCGCCGGCAAGGCCGCCGGCCTGGTGCTGCTGGAGCGCAACCCGCTGCAGGACATCACCGCGACCGGCAGCATCGACACGGTGGTGTTGCGCGGCACCGTCTACGACCGCGCCGCGCTGGATGCGATGCTCGCCGGAATCCGTGCCCAGGTCGCCATCTGGAACGCCGAAGCCAGCCCCTGATCAGCGGATGCCTGCGGCGCTTTAGCGGCCGCTCCGGCCCCGCCCCCGCGCGGACGGCGCAAGCGCGCCTTCCGCGCGCAATACGGCGGGACGCGGCGCGGCGCAGGGCGCACAATAGGCACCCTGCTTTACGCGCCCGCGCGCCTGTTCATGACCTCCCCGACCCCGCTGCAGCCCACGGTCCCCGTCGCCCGGCTGTCCAGCTTCTATTTCTTCTACTACGCCGCGCTCGGCGCGTTCACTCCGTACTGGAGCCTGTACCTGCAGTCGCGCGGCATGGGCGTCACCGCGATCAGCGTGATGATGAGCCTGTGGTACGCCACCCGGGTGGTCGCACCCAGCACCTGGACCTCGCTGGCGGCGGTCTCGCCGCGCCCGATCCGCTGGCTGCGCGTCGGCTGCGTGTTGACGGTGATCAGCTTCGCCGGCTTCCTGCTGCCGCAGCCGACGTGGACGCTGTATGCGGTGATGGTCGGGTTCTGCTTCTTCTACAACGCGGTGATGCCGCAGTTCGAGTCCATCACCCTCACCCACCTG
The DNA here is from genome assembly GCF_022436665.1 of Stenotrophomonas sp. Y6. Taxonomy (NCBI): domain Bacteria; kingdom Pseudomonadati; phylum Pseudomonadota; class Gammaproteobacteria; order Lysobacterales; family Lysobacteraceae; genus Stenotrophomonas; species Stenotrophomonas sp. Y6. The sequence goes on along the minus strand of NZ_JAKUKB010000003.1, from coordinate 253,600 downwards.
GGCAGCGACAGCCACCGCTACGGCATGATCCGGGTATGGGGCTCGCTGGGCTTCATCGCCGTGGTCACGCTGTTCGGCTGGGTCATCGAACGCCATGGCGCCGGTCTGCTGCCGTGGCTGATGCTGCCGCTGTTCGTACTGATGACCGGCGCGTCCTTCGCCAACCGCTATGCCCGCCATGTCGGCACCCATGCTGCGCACGTGCAGGGTTTCTGGTCGATCGTGCGGCGGCCGCCGGTGCTGGCGTTCTTCATCGCCGCATTCCTCGAGCAGCTTTCGTTCGGGCCGTACTACACGTTCTTCTCGCTGTACATGGACCAGCATGGCTACAGCACCTCGCTGCTGGGCCTGATGTGGACGGTGGGCGTGGTGTTCGAGGTGGCGGTGTTCTTCCTGATCGCCGGCTTCTTCCGGCGCTGGGACGCCAGCTGGCTGCTGATCATCTCCATGGCCAGCGCCGCACTGCGCTGGTGGGCCACCGCGCTGTGGCCGGAGGACCTGCCGGTGATGCTGGTGGCGCAGGCCACCCACTGCCTGGGCTTCGCCGCGTTCTTCGCCTCGGCGATGCAGCTGCTGGCGCGCTACTTCCCCGGCAACCTCAACGGCCACGGCCAGGGGCTGTTCTACGGGTTCTCGTCGGGCCTGGGCGGCGTGCTCGGCGCGCTGATCGCCGGCCAGCTGTGGCCGTTCGGCGACGGCAAGGTGGCCTTCATCGCCGGCGGCTGCTTCGCGCTGGCCGGCGCGGTGATCGCGTTCTGCTTCGTACCGGAAAGGAACCGCCGTGGACGCGGGGCGTCCCCCGCATGCCCTGGCGGGCATCGCGACGCCCCCTGAGGCAACGTGCGGGGCAAGCCCCGCACCTACCAGACCAGGTCGTCGGGTACCTGGTACATCGGGTCGGCATAGGGGTCGTCCCCGGCCGGTGCGTCGGGGTCGACCTTCAGTGCCACGGCCGGGGCGAAGATCTTCTCGGCCTCGGCCAGCAGTTCGGCCGTCACCAGCAGATAGCGCCCGTTCTGCTGCAGCACGCCCAGCTGCCCGGCATTGAGCGCCTTGAGCTGGTCGGCGGTGACGTAGATGCGCTTGATCTTGCCGCCATAGGGAAAGTGGCGGGCGATATCGGCGTCGGGGTCGTTCAGCCCCTTGTCCTTGATCAGCTCGTCCAGCCGGGCCTTGGCCTCGCGGCGCAGGCGGGCTTCTTCCTGCTTCCGGCGTTCGGCCTCGATGCGCTCGTCCTTTTCCTTCTGCGCGCGGATCGCATACGCCTTGGCCAGGTCGATGTCTTCCTGCGAACGCGGCTTGCGCGGCCCCTGCGGGCCGCCATGGGCGGGCTTGTTGGCGTGCGCCGGCTTGCCGGCATGGCCGGGCTTGCCAGCGGGCTTGTTGCCGGCCTGCGCCGGCCTGCCCTGCGGGCGGCCGTCGCGGCGGGTGTCGGGCTTGCGCTCCGGCTTGGGCGCGGGCTTGAAGCCCAGCCCGAGGAGCTGGTCGCGGAGAGTGTCGCTCATGCGTGCGGTACGTCGTATCAGTAGTGCGGGGGCGGCGGTTCGCTCGCCGGGTCGGAGGCATTGAGCGCATTGCGCACCTTGCCCAGGTCCTCGAGCAGCACGCGCAGCACGTCGGCGTTGCGACTGCCCTGCATGCGCGCATCGGCCAGCGCTTCGCTCAGCTCGGCCAGCGCGTGCTCCTGGAAGGACACACGCATTTCAAGTTCCACCAGGCGTTCTTCCAGGGCCTGTTCGCGGGCGCTCGGCAGCAGGTCAGACATGCAGGGAGCGCCCCCGGCCGATGCCGTAATAGGCCAGCCCGGCCGCCTCGATCTCGCGCGGGTCGTACAGGTTGCGGCCGTCGAACACCACCGCGTCGCCCAGCGCCTGGCGGATGCGGGCGAAATCCGGGCTGCGGAACTGTTTCCATTCGGTGACCACGATCAGCGCATCGGCGCCTTCCAGCGCTGCGAACGCCGAGTCGCACAGCACCAGGTCGTCGCGTTCGCCGAAGATACGGCGGGCCTCGTGCATCGCCTCCGGGTCGTAGGCGCGCACCCGCGCGCCGGCCTCCCACAGCTGCGCCAGCAGGCGGCGGCTGGAGGCTTCGCGCATGTCGTCGGTATTGGGCTTGAACGCCAGCCCCCACACCGCGAAGGTCTTGCCGCGCACGCCCTCGTCCTCGCCCCGGTCATAGTGACGCTGGACCAGTTCGAACAGGTGCCCCTTCTGCGCCTCGTTCACCGCTTCCACCGCCTCGAGCAGGCGCGGCGCATGGCCGTACTGCAGGGCGGTGCGGGCCAGCGCCTGCACGTCCTTGGGGAAGCACGAGCCGCCGTAGCCGGCGCCGGGATAGATGAAGTGCCAGCCAATGCGCGGGTCCGAGCCGATGCCCTGGCGGACGTGCTCGATGTCGGCGCCGACGCGCTCGGCGATGTTGGCGATTTCGTTCATGAACGAAATCTTGGTCGCCAGCATCGCGTTGGCCGCGTACTTGGTCAGCTCGGCCGAACGCACGTCCATTTCCACCACGCGGTCGTGGTTGCGGTTGAACGGTGCGTACAGGCGGCGCATCACCGCCACCGGCGCGTCGCTGGCGGCGCCGATGATGATGCGGTCCGGGCGCATGCAGTCGGCCACCGCATCGCCCTCTTTCAGGAATTCGGGGTTGGAGACCACGTCGAACGCGATCTCCACGCCGCGCGCGGCCAGTTCCTCGGCGATCGCCGCGCGGACCTTGTCGGCGGTGCCCACCGGCACCGTCGACTTGTTGACCACCACGGTCGGCACCTGCAGGTGCCTGCCGATGGTGCGGGCCACCGCCAGCACGTACTGCAGGTCGGCGCTGCCGTCCTCGTCCGGCGGCGTGCCGACCGCGATGAAGACCACCTGGCCATGCGCGATCGCGGAGGCCGCGTCGGTGGTGAAGGCCAGCCGCGACGCGGCATGGTTGGCCTTGACCATCGGTTCCAGTCCCGGTTCGTAGATCGGGATGATGCCCCGGTTCAGGCCGTCGACCTTGGCCTGGTCGATGTCGACACAGACCACGTCATGCCCAACCTCGGCCAGGCAGGTCCCGGTGACGAGTCCGACGTAGCCGGTACCGAAAATCGCAACGCGCATGGGTGCAGGGGCTCCGTGGGGTTACTGCAGGACGCCCAGCAGCTCGACGTCGAAGGTCAGCGTCGCGTCCGGGCCGATCGGGCCGCCCGGGGTGCCGTTGCTGCCATAGGCCAGTTCGGACGGGACCCAGAACCGGTACTTGGAACCGACCGGCATCAGCGACACGCCTTCGGTCCAGCCCTTGATCACCTGGTTCAGGCCGAAATCGGCCGGCTGGCCGCGCTGGTAGCTGCTGTCGAACACGGTGCCGTCCAGCAGCTTGCCCTCATAGTTCACGCGCACGCGGCTGGTGGCCATCGGGCGCTCGCCGCTGCCGGCGCGCAGCACCTGGTACTGCAGGCCCGAGGCGGTGGTCACCACGCCCGGCTGGGTCTTGTTCTTGGCCAGGAACGCATTGCCTTCCTCGCGGTTCTTGCCGGCGGCGGCGGCCTGCTTGGCGGTGCTGAACGCCTGCAGCGTGGCCTGCGCCTGCTGGCGGTCCATCAGCGGCGTGCCCTTGGCGAAGATGGTGCCGATGGCCTGGAACACCGCGTCCAGGTCGATGTCGCCGCGGATCGGCGCCAGCGACGGGCCGACGGCGTAGCTGCCCAGCATCAGGCCGACCTTTTCGCGGTCCACCGCCGGCGGCTGGCTGCCCGGCGCCATGCCCGGCACCTGCTGGCCGGAACGGATCATCATCGCCATGCGCAGCGCCTGGTCGGTCTTCTGCGCTTCTTCCTGCGACAGCAGCGGCTGGCCGCCGGCGAAGGCGTTTTCCACGGCACGGCGCAGCGCGGCGACGTCGACTTCCGAGGCGATGGGTTCGAACGAACTGGCGACGTCCACGCCGATGGCATAGCCGATCTTTTCACGTTCCGAGGTCAAAACGGACTTCTCCTTGGTGGCCGCCGGGGCGGCAGGTTGTTGCGCGATCACGGCCGCGGGGACCGCCAACGCCAGAATCATCAGCGACGCCACGGCGCCGCGCTTTCCCATCTTCATTCGCTGCTTTCCTGGAAGTGAACAGACGCCGGCATCGGCGCGAAGGGCGCCATTGTCGCACGCACACCGGCGATGTCGAGGCGGTGCGCCGCCGCGCGCATCAGCGGCGGCCCGGCACCGGCCGCGCGAGTTCGCGCTCGATCGCCGCGCGCAGTTCCGGGTCGTCCGGGCGCACCTTGCTGGGGAACTGCGCCACCACCCGGCCGTCGCGCGCGATCAGGTACTTGTGGAAGTTCCAGCCCGGCGCCACGCCGGTCAGGCGGGCGAGGTCGCGGTAGAGCGGCGTGGCCTCGGCGCCGGTCACGTGCACCTTCTGGAACATCGGGAACTTGACCCCGTAGGTCAGCGTGCAGAACTCCTGGATCTCCGCCTCGCTGCCCGGCTCCTGGCCCTTGAAGTCATTGGAGGGAAAGCCCAGCACCGCGAAACCGCGCCCGGCAAGCGCCTGGTGCAGGGCTTCCAGCCCCTCGTACTGGGGCGTGTAGCCGCATTTGGAGGCGGTGTTCACCACCAGCAGCACCTTGCCGCCGTACTCGCGGTTCAGGTTCACCGGGTCCTTTCCGGCAAGCGGCCGGTAGTCGCGGTCCAGCAAGGCACCGTCGGCGGCGCCCGCCCCCCCGGCCATGAACATGGCAAATGCCACTGCAATCAGGTATTTGCGGATAGACATCGGAATTCTCCTGGGTGTGTGCGCGGCTCGTGCGCAGACTAGGCCATCAGTTGGGTTACAGGGGAGTTGCATGTCGGCGTGTCGGTGTTATAGTTGCATACAACACCAGCCACCCTACACAGGGGGACCGCCATGAACCGAAGGCACCAGCGACATCTTCTCCCGGCACTGACCGCTGCCGGCACGTTGTTGTTGATCGGTTGCACGCTGTCCCTGCCTGCCGGCCGTGGCGCGGTCCAGGATTATGCCGCCGGGACCACCGGCGAAGAGCAGGAGGCCAACGTGCAGGAGAAGAAGCGCCCCATCCGGCGGATGCGGACCAGCCTTTCCCTGCCCTACTTCTCATTCGCACAGTCGCTGAATCCACGGAGCTGACCATGAGCGATATCCAGTGGAGCGATGGCGCTCCCATCTACCGCCAGCTGAAGGATCGCGTCATCGCGATGATGCTGGACGGGGTCCTCAAGCCGGGCGACGCCCTGCCCTCGGTACGCCAGGTGGCGGCCGAGTACCAGTTGAACCCGATCACGGTCTCGCGCGCCTACCAGGAACTGGCCGACGAGAACCTGGTCGAGAAGCGCCGCGGCCTGGGCATGTTCATGACCGAGGAAGCCGCGCGCAAACTGCGCGGCAGCGAGCGCGACCGTTTTCTCAATGAAGAGTGGCCCGGGGTGCTGGAACGCATCCAGCGCCTGGGCCTGACCTTGGAAGATCTGCTGCCACCGGGGACCACACCATGAATGCCGCCGTCGACGCCGTCGTTTCCGCCCAGGGCCTGCGCAAGGCCTACAAGCAGAAGCCGGCACTGGACAACACCAGCTTCACCATCGCCCCGGGCCGCATCGTCGGCCTGATCGGCCCCAATGGCGCCGGCAAGACCACGGCGCTCAAGGCCCTGCTCGGGCTGACCGCGTTCGAGGGCGACCTGCGCGTGCTCGGCATGGACCCGCGCACCCAGCGCAACGCGTTGATGAACGACGTGTGCTTCATCGCCGACGTGGCGGTGCTGCCGCGCTGGATCCGGGTCAAGGAAGCCATCGATTTCGTCGCCGGCGTGCACCCGCGCTTCGACCGCGCCCGCTGCGAGCGCTTCCTCGCCAACACCAAGCTGCAGCCGAAGCAGCGCGTGTCCGAGCTGTCCAAGGGCATGGTGGTGCAGCTGCACCTGGCGCTGGTGATGGCCATCGACGCGCGCGTGCTGGTGCTGGACGAGCCGACCCTGGGCCTGGACATCCTCTACCGCAAGGAGTTCTACCAGCGCCTGCTGGAGGACTACTTCGACGAACAGAAGACCATCATCATCACCACCCACCAGGTCGAGGAGATCGAGCACATCCTCACCGACGTGCTGTTCATCCGCGACGGCCGGATCGTGCTCTCGGCCGACATGGAGAACGTGTCCGAGCGCTATACCGAGCTGCTGGCATCGGCCGACACCCTGCAGGCCGCACGCGAGCTGTCGCCCATCGACGAGCGCGCGCTGCCGTTCGGCAAGACCGTGCTGCTCTACGACGGCGCCGACCGCACCCAGCTCGACGCCCTGGGCGAAACCCGCAACCCCGGCCTTGCCGACCTGTTCGTGGCCATCATGAAGGGAACCTACGCATGAACGCCGTCCATCACATCACCCCGCTGGGCAAGTTCAAGTGGCTGCTCAAGCGCGAGTACTGGGAAAACCGCGGCGGCTTCCTGCGCGCGCCGCTGGTGGCCGGCGGCATCTCGCTGCTGCTATCGCTGATGGCGATCATCGCCGGCCTGATCGCCGCCCGCCGCGCCGCCGAGAACGGCGACCTGCACATCAACGGCATCCAGGTCAACGGCCTGGACCTGGGCATGCTGACCCAGCACATGACCCCCGCGGACATCGCCAAGTTCGGCGAGGGCATGAACATGACCCTGCTGCTCAGCTCGGCCTGGCCGTTCATCACCCTGGCGTTCGTGGTGTTCTTCTATTGCCTGGGCGCGCTGTACGACGACCGCCGCGACCGCAGCGTGCTGTTCTGGAAATCGATGCCGGTCTCGGACACGCAGACGGTGCTGTCCAAGCTTGTCGGGGCGCTGGTCATCGCCCCGCTGCTGGCGGTGGTCGCGGCCATCATCACCATGTTCGGCTTCATGGTCATGATCAGCCTGGTGGTGCTGTTCCACGGTGGCAACCCGGTGACCCTGATCTGGGCCTCGTCCAATCCGTTCTCGATCGCCGCCAGCCACCTGGCCTGGATCCCGGTCTACGCGCTGTGGGCGCTGCCCACCGCCGGCTGGCTGCTGTTGTGCTCGGCCTGGGCGCGCAGCAAGCCGTTCCTGTGGGCGGTGATGCTGCCGGTGTTCGCCGGCGTCATCGTCAGCTGGTTCGATCTGATGAAGCTGTTCGGCCTGAACAGCGGCTGGTTCTGGGGCCACGTGGTCAGCCGCCTGCTGCTCAGCGCCACCCCGGGCATCGAACTGGCCTACCGCAGCCCCACGCCGACCGGCGAGTCGGTCAAGTCGATGCTGCATGGCTTCTCGCCCGGCGTGCAGCTGGCGGGCCTGGCCAACCCCGAGCTGTGGGTCGGCGTCGTGGTCGGCGCCGTGTTCATCGCCGCGGCGATCTGGCTGCGCCAGCGCCGCGACGACACCTGATCCCCCGCTGTCGATCCGCCCCCCCATCCGCCGTGACCCCGAGGAACCCGATGGACATCAAGCACGCGACGATCAAGCCCCTGCTGTTCGCCCTGGCCCTGCTGCCGGGCGTGGCCCTGGCCGACGAACACTGCAAGTTCAGCCAGCCGCAGGCAATGGACCTGGCGCTGGCCGGGGTCAAGGCCGTGGTGTTCGAGGTCAACAGCCATGACCTGCGGCTGCAGGCATCGCCCGGCGCCCGCGCCGCCCTGTCCGGCCGCGCCTGCGCGTCCAGCCAGGACCTGCTCGGCCAGCTCTCGCTCACCCAGGAAAAGGTCGGCGACAAGCTCGTCGTCCGCCTGCAGCGCGAGAGCCGCGGGCTGAACATCGGCTTCGGCTCCAGCTATGCGTGGCTGGACATCACCGGCACGCTGCCCGACACGCTGCTGGTGCAGCTCAAGGTCGGGTCCGGCGATGCCTCGCTCAGCGGCGCCCAGGCGATGAGCGCCGATGTCGGCTCCGGCGACGTCAAGGCCCGCGACATCAAGGCGCTGGCCACCGCCGCGGTCGGCTCCGGCGACATCGAGCTGGACAACGTCGGCGCGCTGCACGTGGTCTCGATCGGCTCGGGCGATGTCCGCGTCGGCGGGGTGCGCGGCGATGCCAGGGTCGGCAGCATCGGCTCGGGCGACCTGGAACTGCGCGACGTGCAGGGCAACGTGGAGATCGACAGCATCGGCTCGGGCGACGCCGACATCGGCGGCGTCCGCGGCACGGTCGGCCTCGGCACCCTGGGCTCGGGCGACCTGCGCGTGCGCGATGCCGGCGGCCTGCGGGTCCGGCATAGCGGCAGCGGTTCGATCGACCACTCCGGCATCCGCGGCACCGTGGAACTGCCGAAAAAGCGGTGATATTCCCTTCTTGCCAGCAACGGAAGCACTCCCATGAAAACCCTTAAAGCCCCCCTGCTCGCGCTGGCGCTGTGCCTGCCGCTGCTTGCCTGCGGCGAACGCCCGCAGGCCGATGATCCGCTCGGCGAAGCCAGCATTGGCCAGAAGGTGCGCGAAGCGACCAACCGCGCGCGCAAGGAAATCACCGAGAAGAACATCAGCATTTCCAGCGATGGCGGCGCCAAGGTGGAGATTTCGCCCGCCGGCGACCTGCTGATCGATGGCCGCAAGATCGCGGTCGACGACGCCCAGCGCAAGCTCCTGCTGGAGTACCGCGCGCAGGTGGTCCAGGTCGCCGAGGCCGGCATCGAGATCGGCGTGCAGGGCGCCAACCTTGGCGTCCGCGCCGCCGGCGAGGCGCTCAAGGGCGTCCTCTCCGGCGACACCGAGCAGATCGAGAAGCGGATCGAGGACGAGGCCAGGAAGCTCGAGCAGAGCGCCACCCGCATCTGCGACCAGCTGCCGGCGATGCTCGCCACCCAGCAGCGGCTGGCCGCGGCCATCCCCGAGTTCAAGCCCTACGCGAAGATGGACCAGAGCGACATCGATGAATGCCGCAACGGCCGGGTGACGACGCGCTGACCGCCAGCGGCGGGGGAGCGGTAGAATCGGCGCTCCCCCGCCGTACCGCTCCACCCCGCCATGAACAAGCTGCTGCTGTCCCTCCTGCTGGCCTGCATCGCCGCCATCGCCGGTTGCGGCGACCGCGAGCAGTACACCGCCCACCGCGCCGAGCGCAGCAAGCCGAAGATGGAGGTGGGCGCCAACATGGTGTCGGTGCGGCGTGCGCCTTACCCGAACCTGGACATCCTGCCCGACGGCAGGCTGCGCGTGGATGACATCGAGATCCCGCTCGACGAGGCGCAGCGCGCGCTGCTGCGGACCAGCTTCGTCAAGCTGCAGATCCTGCGCCAGAACACCCTGACCGAATCCACCGCGCCCGCCGATGCCAGCGGCCGCACCATCCCGCTGGACGTGCCCGCCGGCGAAACGCCGTTCCCGCCGGACCTGGCCGAGCGCATTCCCGAGTTCAAGCAGTACGGCGAAGCGCTGGCCAACCCGCGCGCACTGCGCTGAATCCCGCGCCGCGGCCGCTCACCCGGCCGCGGTGGCATGAACCGCGCGGGCCGTCAGCGCAGGCCACCGGGTGCCGACGCACCGCCCGGGCCCGCCCGCTCCCGGCGATGCGGTGAACCCGGCATGCAGGCAGGACGCCGGCCTCCAGCAATGCCGGCACCGCCCACGCGAGCTGCGCGGAAACAGGATGCCGGACAGCGCGCGGCGATCATGGATGCGCGGATGCCGCGATCGCGCCGGCGCCGATGCTCGCCCACGCGTCGTGCCGCGGACTGCCGGGTTCCGGCGCCCTCAATGGTCGTGGATGCCCCCACGCGTCAACGCTGCCGGGTCCAGCAGGCGCTTGAGTTCGGCTTCCGGCAGGCCGCTGTCCTCGCGGGCGACCTCCAGTACCGGGCGCTGTTCCCGGTAGGCGCGCTTGGCGATGGCCGCGGCCTTCTCGTAACCGATGATCGGGTTGAGCGCGGTGACCAGGATCGGGTTGCGCGCCAGCGCCTCGCGTACCCGCTCCTGTTTGACCACCAGCCCGGCGAGCACCCTGTCGGCCAGCAGGGTCATCACGCTGGACAGCAGTTGGATGGAATCGAGCAGGTTGGCCGCGATCAGCGGCAGCGCCACGTTCAACTGGAAGTTGCCGGTCTGCCCGGCCACGGTGATCGCGGTGTGGTGGCCGATCACCTGCGCGGCGGCCATCACCGTCGCTTCCGGGATCACCGGGTTGACCTTGCCCGGCATGATCGAACTGCCCGGCTGCAGCGCCGGCAGCTCGACCTCGCCCAGCCCGGCCAGCGGCCCGGAATTCATCCAGCGCAGGTCGTTGGCGATCTTGATCAATGCCACCGCCAGCGCGTTGAGCTGGCCGGACAGCTCCACCGCGTCGTCCTGCGCGGCCAGGCCTTCGAACTTGTTCTGCGCGCTCTCGAAACGGGTGCCCGTGGCGCTCGAAAGCGCCCGCGCCACCTTGCCGCCGAAGCGCGGATCGGCATTGATCCCGGTGCCGATCGCGGTGCCGCCCAGCGGCAGCCGGCGCAGCCGCTTCAGTGCGTCCTCGATGCGCCCCTGCGCCGATTCCAGCTGCGCCGACCAGGCGCCGAACTCCTGCGCGAAGGTCAGCGGCATCGCGTCCATCAGGTGGGTGCGGCCGGTCTTCACCACCTTGCCCAACGCCCGCCCGCGCCTGTCGATGGCGCGCCGCAGGTGCCGGAGCGCCGGCAGCAGGGTCTGCACCGTTTCCAGCTGCGCCGAGACGCGGATGGCGGTGGGAATCACGTCGTTGGAACTCTGCCCCAGGTTGACGTGGTCGTTGGGATGCACGTGGGCCTTGCCGGCCTTGCCGGCCTTGCCGCTCTGGTTGGCCAGCGTGGCGATGACCTCGTTGGCGTTCATGTTCGACGAGGTACCCGAGCCGGTCTGGTAGACATCGACCGGGAACTGCGCGTCGTGCGCACCGGCCGCCACCTCCAGGGCCGCGGCGCGGATCGCCCGGCCCACGCCCTTGGGCAGCAGCCCGAGCCCGGTGTTGACCTCGGCGGCACTGGCCTTGATCAGCCCCAGCGCGCGGATGAAGGCGCGCGGCATGCGCTGCCCCGACACCGGGAAGTTCTGCACGGCACGCTGGGTCTGCGCCCCCCACAGGGCCTCGGCCGGCACCTGCAGTTCGCCCATGCTGTCGTGTTCGATCCGGAATTTCCCGCCCATCGGCATTCTCCCAGCCCTCGTCGAATAAGGCGTCCGAGGATACGCCGCAGCTGCGCATGCCGGCGTGTGCGCGGCGTGCGCGGGCGGCCGTTCCGGACAGGCCGTAGAATATGCGCCCCCGCCCCTTGCCCCTGCCTGCCGACATGACCGAACCGTCCCGCCCGGAAGCCGCCCTGCTCGCCCTGTCCCCGCTCGACGGGCGCTACGCGTCCAAGGTCGACGCGCTGCGCCCGATCTTCTCCGAGTACGGCCTGATCCGCGCGCGGGTGAAGGTGGAGATCGAGTGGCTGCTGGCGCTGGCCGCCGAGCCGGGCATCGGCGAACTGGCCGACTTCTCCGCCGCCGGCAAGGCGCGCCTGCGCGCGCTGGCCGATGGCTTCTCGGTGGCCGACGCCGCCCGGGTCAAGGAGATCGAGCGCACCACCAACCATGACGTCAAGGCGGTGGAGTACTTCATCAAGGAGCGGCTCAAGGACGACGCCGAACTGGCGCCGGCGCTGGAATTCGTGCATTTCGCCTGCACCAGCGAGGACATCAACAACCTGTCCTACGGGCTGATGCTGGCCGAGGCGCGCGGCACCGTGCTGCTGCCTGCCCTGCAGGGCATCGCCGCCTCGCTGCGCCAGCTGGCCCACGCCCAGGCCGCGCAGCCGATGCTCTCGCGCACCCACGGCCAGACCGCCTCGCCGACCACGCTGGGCAAGGAAGTGGCCAATGTCGTCGCGCGCCTGGAACGGCAGATCCGCCAGATCGGCGCGGTCGAGCTGACCGGCAAGATCAACGGCGCGGTGGGCAACTACAACGCCCACGTGGTGTCCTACCCGGACGTGGACTGGCCGGCCTTCGCCGAACGCTTCGTCACCTCGCTGGGCCTGGTGTTCAACCCCTACACCACCCAGATCGAGCCGCATGACAACGTCGCCGAGATCGGCGATGCCGCGCGCCGCGCCAACACCATCCTGATCGATCTGGCGCGCGACATCTGGGGTTACGTGTCGCTGGGCTACTTCAAGCAGAAGCTCAAGGAGGGCGAAGTCGGCTCCTCGACCATGCCGCACAAGGTCAACCCGATCGACTTCGAGAACGCCGAGGGCAACTTCGGCATCGCCAATGCGCTGTTCGAGCACTTCAGCGCCAAGCTGCCGATCAGCCGCTGGCAGCGCGACCTGACCGACTCCACCGTGCTGCGTGCGCTGGGCACCGCGTTCGGCCACACCCAGGTGGCGCTGGAATCGCTGGCCAAGGGCCTGGGCAAGCTGGAAGTGAACCCCCAGCGGCTGGACGCCGATCTGGACGCGGCCTGGGAAGTGCTGGCCGAGGCGGTGCAGACGGTGATGCGCCGCCACGGCCTGCCCAACCCGTACGAGCAGCTCAAGGCCCTGACCCGCGGCCAGGGCATCACCGCCGAGTCGATGCGTGGGTTCATCGAATCGCTGGACCTGCCGGCCGAGGCCAAGCAGCGCCTGCGCGAGCTCACCCCCGGCGGCTACGCCGGCCTGGCCGCATCGCTGGCCAAGGCAATCTGACCCCGGCCCCGGCCGCTGGCCCCGGGCCGGGCTTCCCGCATGCAACGGCCAGGCACCCGCCTGGCCGTTGCCGCATGTGCCCGCCGGGCTGCCGCCGCCAGCGCCCGGCGGACCTCTGGAACAATGACCGCCAATCGTGTAGAAAAGCGCGGTTGAGGTACCGCCAGACGCGGTGACCGGCTTTGCCGGGCAGGACGCACGGGCCTGCAAGACGAAGCGCCATGACAGCCACTCCCTCGGGGTGGCTGTCATGGCGCTTTTTTCATGCCCAGGTTTTCAACAGGGGGATTCATGGGTGCTGTCGAGACATCGCTGACGCGGGATGCGGAGGCCATCGAGGCCGACCGGTTGTTCCTGCCGATGCTGGCGCTGCTGGGGGTGGCGGCGCTGGCGCATGCACTGGATTCGGGTGGCTGGATCCTGTTCGTGGCCGTGTACCTGCCCACCACCGCGTTCGCGGTGCTGCAGGCGCGGCGTGCGCCGGGCACCCGCCGCAGCCGCCTGGCGATCTCCGCGGCGCTGGTCGCGGCGCTGGCTGCCGCCCCGCCCGCGCTCGGCCCCGCCGGCAGCGTGGCCGTGGTCGCCCTGCTGTTGTGCTATCGCGACTGGGTACCGCTGGCGCTGGCGGCGACCGGCCTGCTGCTGTGGTTGACGGCGCTGCAGCCGATGCTGGCCGCGGCACTGCCACGGATGGCCGCGGTCTCGGTGGTAACCGGGATTGCCTGCGTATTCGCGGTGCGGCTGCGCGGTTCCGGTACGGAACCACGACCGCACGCGGACCAGGAAGCCGCCGCGGCTGCACCGCTGCCCGCCGCCACCAGCGCCGCGCCCGGCTTCCATGTCGAAGCCGCGCTGTGCGCGCTGCGCACCGGCATGATGATCGCCGACCGCGAACACCACATCGTCTATGCCAACCAGGCGGTCATCGCGATCCTGCGCAACCAGCGCGCGGAACTGCTCAAGGCGTTCCCGGACTTCGACCCCGAGCGCCTGATCGGCGCCAGCATCCATTGTTTCCACCGCGACCCGGCGCGCATCCGCGCCCTGCTCGACACCCTCGACGGCGCTCACTCCGGCCGCATCCAGATCGGCGAGGCGCATTTCAGCCTGAACGTCACCCCGATGGTCGACGCCGACGGCCAGCGCCACGGCTTCGTCGTCGAATGGCACGACCGCACCGCCGAAGCGCGCATGGAGCACGACATCGCCACGATCATCGACGGCGCCGCGCAGGGCCGGCTGGACCAGCGCCTGCAGGCATCCGGCGAGGCCGGCCTGATGGGGCGGCTGTCCCGGGGCGTGAACCGGCTGCTCGACGCCACCGCCGAAAGCGCCGACGAAATGCGCCAGTTGCTGTCGGCACTGTCGCGCGGCGACCTCGGGCGACGCATCACCCGCGACTTCGACGGGGTGTTCGGGCAGATGAAGACCGACGCCAACGCCACCGCCGAACAACTGGCCGGCATCGTCGCCGGCATCCAGCAGTCCGCCGACCGCATCGCGGCGGCGGCCGGCAGCATCACCGGCGGCAACGACGAGCTGTCCGCGCGCACCGGGCGGCAGGCGGCCACGCTGCGCGAGGCGGCCGCCTCGATGGACCGGCTCACCGCCACCATCGGCGACAATGCCGGGGCCGCGCACCACGCCAGCCAGCTGGCCGAGGGCGCCGCGGCGGTCGCCCGCCAGGGCGGCCAGGTGGTCGACGAGGTGGTGCTGACCATGCGCGCCATCGAAACCGCGTCGCGCAGGATCGGCGAGATCATCGGGGTGATCGACGGCATCGCCTTCCAGACCAACATCCTGGCCCTGAACGCGGCGGTCGAGGCCGCCCGCGCCGGCGACAGCGGGCGCGGCTTCGCCGTGGTCGCCGCCGAGGTGCGCACGCTGGCGCAGCGCTCGGCCGTCGCCGCGCACGAGATCAAGGACCTGATCGGCAACTCGGTGGAGAAGGTCGCCGACGGCTCGGCGCAGGTGGAAAAGGCGCGCCGCACCATGGTCGACATCGTGGCCTCGGTGCAGCACGTCACCGCCCTGACCGCGGAGATAGCGAGCGCCTCGCGCGAGCAGAGCGCGGGCATCGCACAACTCAACCAGACCATCGCGCAGATGGACAGGAGCACGCAGCAGAACGCGCTGCTGGTGCAGGAAACCGGGCGCGCCACCCACGACATGGAGCATGAGGCCGCCCGGCTGGCGCAGGCCGCCGCCCGGTTCCGGCTGGCGCCAGCAGCGGGCACGGCCACCGCGCTACCGCGTGCGGTGTCGACGGTGGCATGGTGACGAAAGGCCCGCGTGGCGGGAAACGATGGACGCTTTTCACGCAAACATGGAACAGGAACAGATGTCGAGCATGCCCCCCACCTCCGCCGGTGCCGCAGGCGGTCCGGAACCGGACGCCGCGCCCACCGCGCCGCCCCCGCGCCCCGCACAGGACAGCGGCGTGGCCCGGATCATCTGCACCGACCCGGCCCTGGCCGCGCGGCTGCGCGCGCTCATGGCCGCGACCGGTGACGCCGAGGTCATCCAGCAGAGCTGCGATTGCGACCGCGCGCCACTGTGCCGGTGGCTCGATCCGGACCCGCTGGGTCCCACCGGGCAGGTCCAGGCCACCCTGTACGAGGCCATCGAAACCCTGGAGCGCAGCCGGCATGCCTTCCGCTCGCGCGAGATGGGGCAACTGCGGCAACGCCTTACCCGCCTGCTGGAGGATCTGGCAGGCGCCGCTTGACCCGGGTGCCGCGCCACGCGCGGACCCGCTTTGCCGGGCAGGACGCACGGGCCTGCAAGACGAGGCGCTGCGGGGGCCGTTCCGGACGGAACCGCCGCCGTGGCGCTTTTTCCATGCTGGTCTTCAACGCAAGAGGGAACCATGGGTGCCGTCGACACACTGCAGGAGCTGATGCGGCGAATCGGGCTGGAGCAGGCGGAAATCAGCGAACGCGGCCGCCTGCTGGAATGGGGGCAGGACGACGCGCGGCGCCTGAACGAAAACGCCGCGCGCATGGCCGCCGCGCAGGCCGCGTTCATCGAGCGGCTGTACCGCCACCTCGATGACTTCCCCGCCCCGGCCGCGCTGCTCGGCGACGCGGGCACCGTGCACCGGTTGAAGCAACGGCAACTGGAGTACTACCAGCGGCTGTGGCAGGGGCCCTACGACCGCGACTACATCGACAACCGCCTGCGCATCGGCCTGATCCACCACATCAACGGCGTCGAGCTGAAGTGGTACCTGGCCGCCTACCGGCTGTACCTGGAGCAGATGCTGGCGCCGCTGTGCGGCCAGGGCGCCGACGTGCAGCTTTTCTCCAGCCTGCTCAAGGCCGTGTTCTTCGACATGACCCTGGCCATCGACACCTACAGCGCCGCCCAGCGCAAGGCGCTGGAGGACAGCGAGGCGCGCTTCGCGCGGGCCCTGCGTGGCGCCCATGACGGGATCTGGGACTGGCATCCCGGGGCGGACACCCTGTACGTGTCCGAGCGCTGGGCAGACATGATCGGGCTGGAGCGGCAGGCCCTGGGCCAGACCAGCGACGCCTGGTTTTCCCGGGTCCATCCCGACGACCTGCCCGGCCTGCACCAGGCCATCAACGCGCACCTGCACGGGGAATCGGACTGGATCCACCACGAGTACCGCATCCGCTGCCGCAATGGCGACTGGCTGTGGGTGCTTAGCCGCGGCGTGGCCGAGGCCGACCGCGACGGACAGCTGCGCATCACCGGCTCGCAGAGCGACATCAGCCGGCGCAAGGCCGTCGAACACCAGCTGCACCACGCCGCCCGCCACGACCCGCTGACCGGGCTGGCCAACCGCCTGCGGCTGGACGAGCTGCTCCTGCATACCCAGCGCCAGCTGCACGACACCGGCAGCGGCCAGGCAGCGGTGCTGTTCATCGACCTGGACCGCTTCAAGCTCATCAACGACAGCTTCGGCCACCTGTTCGGCGACGGCGTGCTGGTCGAGGTCGGCCGCCGGCTCGCGCAGTGCCTGCGCGCCGCTGACCACCTGTTCCGCTTCGGCGGCGACGAATTCGTGGTGCTGCTGGTCGACCCCGGCAGCGCCGGGTGCGCCGAACAGGTCGCCCAGCGCATCCTCGGCCACCTGCACCAGCCGATGCGCGTGGACGACCGCACCCTGGTGGTCAACGCCAGCATCGGCATCGCCACCCTGCATGCCAGCGCCGACCTCAACGATGCGCTGCAGGCCGCCGACCTTGCCCTGCACCAGGCGAAGCAGGCCGGCAAGGCCCAGTTCGCCCACTACAGCGTCGGGCTTCAGGCCAGCGCGCAGCGCCAGCTGGAACTGGAGAGCGCATTGGGCCAGGCGCTGGCGCGTGGCGAGTTCGTGCTGCACTACCAGCCGATCCACCGCCTGGACGCGCACGACCCGCCGATGGCCGGGGTCGAGGCGCTGCTGCGCTGGCGCCACGATGGCCGCCTGGTGCCGCCGCTGGAGTTCATCCCCTCGCTGGAGGAATCCGGGGAAATCGTCCAGGTGGGGGACTGGGTGCTGCGCGAGGCCTGCCGGCAGACCCGGGCCTGGCAGCTGGCCGGGCACCGGCACCTGTACTGCTCGGTCAACCTCTCGCGGCGCCAGCTGCAGCAGGACGATTTCGTGGCACGCGTGGTGGCCATCCTCGACGACACCGGCCTGCCCGCGGCCAGCCTGGTGCTGGAAATCACCGAAACCCACCTGATGCAGGACAGCAACGCCACCCTGGGCGCAGCACTGCGGCGCCTGGCCGCGCTCGGCGTGCGGCTGGCGCTGGACGACTTCGGCACCGGCTACTCGTCGCTGGGTTACCTCAAGCGGTTCCCGCTGCACATGCTGAAGATCGACAAGAGCTTCATCGCCGGCCTGCCCGGCGACGCCGAGCTGGGGGTAATCAGCCGCGCCATCATCGGCCTCGGCCACAGCCTGGGCCTGGAGGTCGTGGCCGAGGGCGTCGAGCACGCCCGCCACCTGGAGTTCCTGCGCGCCGAAGGCTGCCCGCTGGCCCAGGGCTACGGCTTCAGCCCGCCCTGCCCGGCCGCGGTGCTGGAGCGCCTGCTCGAAGGCGGCGCCGCGCCGCTCCCGCCGCTGGCCCCGCCCGCGGCGGTGCTAGGCGCGTCGGCGGCGGCTGGGTGACAATGCGATTTCCGTCGGCGGACTCCGCCGCCCCCGTTTTCCAATGGTATTGCGCGCGATGAAAAAGACTTCCTCCTCCCTGCCCCTCGAGATCAGGGCCAGCGCCCGCCATCCGCTCGGCATGCCCGCCGAGCGCTTCCTGCGCGACTACTGGCAGAAGCGCCCGTTGCTGATCCGTGGCGCGTTCCCGGATTTCCAGACCCCGGTGATGCCCGAAGACCTGGCCGGGCTGGCCTGCGAGGAAGGCGCATTGGCGCGCCTGGTCACCCATGACCGCGCCACCGATGGCTGGACCCTGCGCAACGGCCCGTTCCGCGAGGAGGATTTCCCGGGCATGCCCGACCACGACTGGACCCTGCTGGTACAGGACGTGGACAAGTGGGACCCGGACGTGCGCGCGCT
Source organism: Stenotrophomonas sp. Y6 (assembly GCF_022436665.1). Classification (NCBI taxonomy): domain Bacteria; kingdom Pseudomonadati; phylum Pseudomonadota; class Gammaproteobacteria; order Lysobacterales; family Lysobacteraceae; genus Stenotrophomonas; species Stenotrophomonas sp. Y6. Next base: position 235,466 of record NZ_JAKUKB010000003.1, on the reverse strand, counting down.
GATCGAGCACTTCAACTTCCTGCCGCGCTGGCGCATGGATGACGTGATGATCAGCTTCGCCGCCACCGGCGGCTCGGTCGGCGCCCATGTCGACCAGTACGACGTGTTCCTGCTGCAGGCCCACGGCCACCGCCGCTGGCAGATCGACGCCAGCGAATCGACCCGGGGCAAGCGCCCGCCGCTGGATTTCCGCCCCGACGTCGAACTGAAGCTGCTGCGCAGGTTCAAGCCGACCCACGACTGGGTGCTGGAACCGGGCGACATGCTGTACCTGCCGCCGAACGTGCCGCACCACGGCGTGGCCGAGGACCCGTGCCTGACGTTCTCCTTCGGCATGCGCGCGCCGTCCTCGGCCGAGCTGATCAGCGACTGGCTGGATGACCTGGTGGCCGACGCCGACGAGGCCATCCGCTACCAGGACCCGGACCTGAAGCTGCCGGAGGACCCCAACGAGATCGACGCGGCGGCGATGAAGCGCGTGGTCACCGCGCTCAATGCGCTGCGCATGAACGACCCCGACCGCCTGGGCGACTGGTTCGGCCGCTTCATCACCACCTACCGCGCCGCCGGCGACATCCTGCCCTCGCAGGCCCCGCCCGCCCCCGCCGACGTGGACGCGGTGCTGGACGAGGGCGGCCTGCTCGAGCGCCACCCGTGGGCGCGGCTGGCCTGGCGTCGCGCCACCCGCGGCGCGGTGCTGTACAGCAGCGGCCATGCCTTCCCGTTGCCGGTCAAGGACGCGCAGGGCCTGGCCGCGGCCGAACGGATCGACGCAGCGCTGTTCCGCAAGCTGTCGGCCAAGGGCCGCAGCGCGGTGATGGAACTGCTGGCCGGCGGCCACTACCAGTTGCTGGACGCCGAGACCCTGGCGGCGATGCAGGCCGAGCAGGATGCGCTCGATGTCATGGAAGACGCGTTCGACGACGAAGCCGACGCACCGGAGCTGGAAATCGAGGTGTTCGAGTACGCCCAGGCCGGCGAAGGCGAGCCGGCCAGTGGCGCCATCGACACCGTGCAGGTGAACGAGGAAGGGGTCGAGGTGGTGGTGATCTGCGACGACGGCGACGAGGACGGCCCGGCGGCATGACCCCGGCGGCGTTCCACGTCGAGGCAGCCGACTACGCCGCCCGGCAGGCGCTGCTGCACGGCGTGCGCCAGGCCGTGTTCGTCGGCGAGCAGCAGGTCCCGGCGGCGCTGGAAAGCGATGACCTGGACCCGCTCAGCCACCACGTCCTCGCGCTGGATGCCGATGGCCACGCCATCGGCACCGGCCGGCTGACGCCGCAGCGCCGCATCGGCCGCATGGCGGTGCTGCCCGGCTGGCGCGGCCACGGTGTCGGCGAGGCGCTGCTGCAGGCGCTGGTGGCCGAAGCGGCGCACCGCGGCTGGGACGAGGTGACCCTGCATGCCCAGCTCCACGCCCGCGATTTCTATGCCCGCAACGGCTTCCTGCCCGAAGGCGCGGCGTTCACCGAGGCCGGCATCGTCCACCAGACCATGCGCCGCCGCATGGGCGGCGCCATGCGCGTGCAGGATGCCGCCCAGGCCGAGGCGGCCCTGGCGGCGGTGATCCACCGCGCCCGCCGCAGGCTCCTGCTCGGCTGCCGCGGCGGCGACACCGCGCTGCTCGCGCAGCCGGCGGTGCTGCAGGCCCTGCGCCGCTTCGCCACCCGCCGCCACGACAAGCAGGCGCTGGTGCTGCTGCACGATGCCGAACCCGCGGCCATGCCGGCCGCGCTGCAGGCACTGCTGCAGCGCCTGCCCAGCGTGTTCGCGCTACGCCAGCCGGTGGACCCGGGCGACCCGGCGCTGGCGCCGGCCAGCGCCAGCAACGACAACGGCGACTGCTACTTTCGTCCAATGGGCGACCGCTTCGAAGGCGAGCTGTGCCTGGACATGCCCGCGACGGCCCGCCAGCAGGACGCGCTGTTCCAGCGCGCATGGGACGCCGCAGCGCTCTGCGAAGGGCTGCGGACACTCGGCATGTGAGCGCTGTCGGGTGCGGACAAGGCATGGCCCGGCATTAACCCGGGGGACAGCGTGTGTGCCCCTTCCTGTCCCCGCGAGGGTATAATTCAGCGGTTTCATCACGCCCGCGCGGCGCCCTGCTGCAAGGTCCCCGCCGGTTCCAGAAGCCATACCCCACAAGCGAATCCGACCCTCCATCGTGGACAATCTCCTGAAGCAGTTTGCGCAGTCATCGCAACTCGCCGGCGGCAACGCCTCCTATATCGAGGACCTGTACGAGCAGTACCTCGTCTCCCCGGACAGTGTGGACCCCAAATGGAAGTCCTACTTCGACGGTTTCAAGGGCCGCGAGGCAGGTGATGTCCCGCATTCGGCCGTCATCGCCCACATCGCCGAGGCCGGCCGCAACGCGTCCAGCGCCGTGGCCAGTGCCGGCGGCGGCGACGAGCGCGAGCGCAACGTCGGACGCCTGATCACCGCCTACCGCTCGCGCGGCCACCTCGGCGCGCAGCTCGACCCGCTGGGCCTGACCCCGCCGGTCAACCCGCCCGACCTGGGCCTGGCTTTCCACCACCTGTCCGATGCCGACCTCAACGACGAGTTCAGCACCGGCGGCGTCGGCGGCCAGCCGCGCATGAAGCTGCGCGACCTGCTGGCGCGTCTGAAGGCGACCTACACCGGCTCCATCGGCGCCGAGTTCATGTACATCGCCGAAGTCGACCAGCGCCAGTGGCTGTACCAGCGCCTGGAAAGCGCCGGCGGCAACTACAACCTCGACGCGGACACCCAGCGCCGCACCCTGGAGCGGCTGACCGCGGCCGAGGGCCTCGAGCGCTACCTGCACACCAAGTACGTCGGCCAGAAGCGCTTCTCGCTGGAAGGCGGCGATTCGCTGATCCCGATGATGGACACGGTGATCCGCAGCGCCGGCAAGGACGGGGTCAAGGACGTGGTGATCGGCATGGCCCACCGCGGCCGCCTGAACGTGCTGGTCAACACCCTGGGCAAGAACCCGCGCAAGCTGTTCGACGAGTTCGAAGGCCGCTTCGAGCACGACGACCGTGCCGTGGCCGGCGACGTGAAGTACCACATGGGCTTCTCGGCCGACGTCGCCACCGCCGGCGGCCCGGTGCACCTGGCGCTGGCGTTCAACCCGTCGCACCTGGAGATCGTCGACCCGGTGGTCGCCGGTTCGGTGCGTTCGCGCCAGGAACGCCGTGGCGACACCGCGCGCAAGCAGGTCATGCCGATCCTGATCCACGGCGACGCCGCGTTCGCCGGCCAGGGCGTGGTGATGGAGCTGTTCCAGATGTCGCAGGCGCGCGGCTTCGCGGTCGGCGGCACCGTACACATCGTCATCAACAACCAGGTCGGCTTCACCACCTCCAACCGCGACGACTCGCGCTCGACCCTGTACTGCACCGACATCGCCAAGATGGTCGGCGCGCCGGTCCTGCACGTGAACGGCGACGATCCGGAGGCGGTGGTGTTCGCCGCGAAGCTGGCCTACGACTTCCGCCAGCAGTTCCACAAGGACGTGGTGATCGACCTGGTCTGCTACCGCCGCTGGGGCCACAACGAGGCCGACGAGCCGGCGATCACCCAGCCGCTGATGTACCAGGTGATCCGCAAGCACAAGACCACCCGCGAACTGTACGCGGAGAAGCTCGAGGCCGCGGGCGTGATCCCGGCCAATGGCGGCAAGGCGCTGGTCGATGCCTACCGCGAGAAGCTCGATTCGGGCGAAGTCACCACCGAGCTGGCACAGGTCGAGAAGACTCCGCCGACCAGCAAGCTGTACGTGGACTGGCCGAAGCTGCTGGCCGGCAAGCTGTCCGACCCGGTCAGCACCCGGGTGCCGATGGCCGAACTGACCCGCCTGGCCAAGCTGATCAACACCATCCCCGAGGGCGTGGAACTGCACTCGCGCGTGGCCAAGGTCTATGACGACCGCCGCAAGATGGCGGCCGGCGAGATCCCGGGCGACTGGGGCTTCGCCGAGAACCTGGCCTACGCCACCCTGCTCGACCAGGGCCATGGCCTGCGCCTGGTCGGCCAGGACGTCGGCCGCGGCACCTTCACCCACCGCCACGCGATCCTGCACGACCAGAAGACCGACGCCTATTACCTGCCGCTGCGCCAGCTGGTGCAGTCGCCGGAGCAGGCCACCGTCATCGACTCGCTGCTCAGCGAGGAGGCGGTGATGGCCTACGAGTACGGCTTCTCCACCACCGATCCCAACACCCTGTGCATCTGGGAAGGCCAGTTCGGCGACTTCGCCAACGGCGCCCAGGTGGTGATCGACCAGTTCATCGCCTCCGGCGAGGCCAAGTGGGGCCGCATTTCCGGCCTGACCCTGCTGCTGCCGCACGGCTACGAAGGCCAGGGCCCGGAACACAGCTCGGCGCGCCTGGAGCGCTTCCTGCAGCTGTGCGCGCTGGAGAACATGCTGGTCTGCGTGCCGTCGACCCCGGCCCAGGCGTTCCACATGCTGCGCCGCCAGCTGTGCATGACCACCCGCAAGCCGCTGGTGGTGATGTCGCCCAAGTCGCTGCTGCGCCACAAGCTGGCCGTTTCGACCCTGGACGAACTGGCCAACGGCGAGTTCCAGCACCTGATCGGCGACGCCAGCGCCGACGCCAAGAAGGTCCAGCGCGTGGTGCTGTGCTCGGGCAAGGTCTACTACGACCTGCTGGAAGACCAGACCAAGCGTGGCCAGGACGACGTGGCGATCATCCGCGTGGAGCAGCTGTACCCGTTCCCGCGCCCGCAGCTGGCCGCCGAACTGAAGAAGTACGGCAAGGCCGCCGACGTGGTGTGGTGCCAGGAAGAGCCGATGAACCAGGGCGCGTGGTACCAGATCCGCCACCACCTGCAGGCCTGCCTGGCCGATGGCCAGAACCTGCACTACGCTGGCCGCCCGCGTTCGCCGTCGCCGGCCGTCGGCCACATGGCCGACCACCTGCGCGAACTGCAACAGCTGCTCGCCGATGCGCTGGTCAACCCCTTCAACGACCAGTTCGCTGAATAACTCTCCCCCTTTCACCAAGAATACGAACCAGGAAGCCCCTGCATGGCCACCGAAGTCAAAGCCCCGGTACTGCCCGAATCCGTCGCTGACGGCACCATTGCCACCTGGCACAAGAAGGTCGGCGACGCGGTCAAGCGTGACGAAAACCTGCTTGACCTGGAAACCGACAAGGTCGTGCTCGAGGTCCCGTCGCCGGTCGATGGCGTGATCAAGGAGATCAAGTTCCCCGAAGGCGCCACCGTGACCAGCAGCCAGGTCGTGGCGATCATCGAGGAAGGCGCCGTCGCCGCCGCGCCGGCCCCGGCTGCCGCCGAGGCACCGAAGGCCGCAGCCCCGGCACCGGCCGCTGCGGCCGCCGCGCCGGCCCCGGCCCCGGCCGCCAAGTCCGCCGCCGACAACCTGCCCCCGGGCGCCCGCTTCTCGGCCATCACCGAAGGCGTGAACCCGGCCGACGTGGCCGGCACCGGCCGCCATGGCGCGGTGACCAAGGAAGACATCGTCAACTTCGCCCGCAACGGCGGCGTCGGCAAGGCCGGCGGCGCGCGTCCGGAAGAACGCGTGCCGATGACCCGCATGCGCAAGCGCATCGCCGAGCGGCTGATGCAGTCCAAGGAATCCATCGCCATGCTGACTTCGTTCAACGAAGTCAACCTGGCCAAGGTTTCGGCCGCGCGCAAGGAACTGCAGGACGAGTTCCAGAAGGCCCACGGCATCAAGCTGGGCTTCATGAGCTTCTTCGTGAAGGCCGCGGCCAACGCGCTGCAGCGCTTCCCGCTGGTCAACGCCTCGGTCGACGGCGACGACATCATCTACCACGGCTACTCGGACATCTCCATCGCCGTGTCCACCGACAAGGGCCTGGTGACGCCGGTGCTGCGCAACGTCGAGCGCATGTCCTTCGCCGACATCGAGCAGGGCATCGCCGATTACGCCAAGAAGGCGCGCGACGGCAAGCTGGCGCTGGACGACCTGCAGGGCGGCACCTTCACCGTCACCAACGGCGGCACCTTCGGCTCGCTGATGTCGACCCCGATCGTCAACCCGCCGCAGAGCGCCATCCTCGGCATGCACACGATCAAGGAGCGCCCGATCGCCGAGAACGGCCAGGTCGTGATCGCGCCGATGATGTACATCGCGCTGTCCTACGACCACCGCATCATCGACGGCAAGGACGCGGTGCAGTTCCTGGTGGACATCAAGAACCAGCTGGAAAACCCGGGCCGCATGCTGTTCGGTCTGTAACACCCGCCGACCCCTCCCCCCGCGGAGGGGTCGGTCGCTCCGGGGCCGGCCCAGCGCCCGCCCCTTCCCCGGCGCCCCGCGCCACCGGCTTCGTCCCCGAAGCCGAAGGAAAGCACCAAGGAACCTCAAATGGCTGAACAATTCGACGTCGTCGTCATCGGTGCCGGCCCGGCCGGCTACCACGCCGCCATCCGCGCCGCCCAGCTGGGCCTGAAGACCGCCTGCATCGACGCGGCGCTGGGCAAGGACGGCAAGCCGGCACTGGGCGGTACCTGCCTGCGCGTGGGCTGCATCCCGTCCAAGGCACTGCTGGACTCCTCGCGCCAGTACTGGAACATGGGCCACATCTTTGGCGACCACGGCATCAGCTTCAAGGACGCCAAGATGGACGTCGAGAAGATGGTCGGCCGCAAGGACGCCATCGTGAAGCAGTTCACCGGTGGCATCGCCCAGCTGTTCAAGGCCAACAAGGTCGCCGCCTACTACGGCTTCGGCCAGCTGCAGGCCGGCAACGTCGTCAAGGTCAAGCAGCATGACGGCAGCGAGGTCGAGCTGAAGGGCACCAACGTCATCATCGCGGCCGGCTCGGATTCGATCGAACTGCCGTTCGCCAAGTTCGACGGCGAGACCATCGTCGACAACGTCGGCGCGCTGGACTTCACCGAAGTACCGGGCCGTCTGGCGGTGATCGGCGCCGGCGTGATCGGCCTGGAACTGGGCAGCGTGTGGAAGCGCCTGGGCGCCGAAGTGACCATTCTCGAGGCGATGCCGGAGTTCCTGGCCGCCGCCGACGCCGAAGTGGCCAAGGTCGCCGCCCGCGAATTCAAGAAGCAGGGCCTGGACATCAAGCTCGGCGCCAAGGTCAGCAAGACCGAAGTGACCGGCAAGGGCAAGAAGAAGGAAGTGGTGGTCACCTACACCGATGGTGAAGGCGAGAAGACCCTGACCGTCGACAAGCTGTTGGTGGCCGTCGGCCGCCGCGCCGCCACCCAGGGCCTGCTGGCCGAGGGCACCGGCGTGCAGGTCAACGAGCGCGGCCAGATCGTGGTCGACGACCATTGCCACACCGGCGTCGACGGCGTCTGGGCGGTGGGCGACTGCGTGCGCGGGCCGATGCTGGCGCACAAGGGCTTCGAGGAAGGCATCGCGGTGGCCGAACTGATCGCCGGCCTGCCGGGCCACGTCAACTTCGACACCATCCCGTGGGTGATCTACACCGAGCCGGAACTGGCCTGGGTCGGCAAGACCGAAGCCCAGCTCAAGGCCGAGGGCATCCCGTACAAGGCCGGCAGCTTCCCGTTCGCCGCCAACGGCCGTGCCGTGGCGATGGTCGAGCCGGCCGGCTTCGTCAAGGTGCTGGCGCACGCCGAAACCGACCGCGTGCTGGGCATGCACCTGGTCGGCGCCAATGTCTCCGAACTGGTGCACGAAGGCGTGCTGACCATGGAGTTCAGCGGCTCGGCCGACGACCTGGCCCGCATCTGCCACGCCCACCCGTCGCTGTCGGAAGTGATCCACGACGCGGCCATGGCGGTCGGCAAGCGCGCCATCCACAAGGCCAACTGAGCGCCACCGGCCTGACCCAGAAGGCTCCGCCCCGGCGGAGCCTTCTTGCTTTTGCATTCCCCCGATCGCGCCCTGTTCATCGACGCGATCCGCACACCTCCCCAGGACCTCCCATGAAATCGATCTGCGTCTACTGCGGCTCCAACCCCGGCGCCAATCCCCTGTACATCGAGCGCGCCACCGAACTGGGCACGCGCATCGCCCACGAAGGCCTGCGCCTGATCTACGGCGGCGGCCGCACCGGGCTGATGGGCGCGGTAGCCGACGGCGTACTGGCCGCCGGCGGCCAGGTCACCGGGGTGATCCCGCAGCACCTGGTGGACCTGGAAGTGGCGCACCAGGGCGTGACCACGCTGGAGGTCGTCGGCTCCATGCACGAGCGCAAATCGCGCATGTTCGACCTGTCCGACGCCTTCGTCGCCCTGCCCGGCGGTTTCGGTACCGCCGAAGAGATCTTCGAGATGCTGACCTGGCGCCAGCTCGGCATCTGCAACAAGCCCTGCGCCTTCCTCGACGTCAACGGCTTCTACGCCAGGCTGATCGGCATGATCGACCACATGGTGGAAGAACGCTTCCTGCACCCGGAACAACGCCAGGACCTGTGGTACGGCGACGACGCCGGGCAGATGCTGGCGTGGATGCGGGCTTATTCGCCGGCGCAGGCGGACAAGTGGTTCGACGAGAAGCTGCGCGCGGCGTTGCGGTAAGGCCATTGGCGCGTGGCGACACGGCAGGAATCAACGGCGCCTCACTTCCAGCAGGGCGCGGTTCGACGAAAAGCTGCGCGCGGCGTTGCGGTAAGTCCACTGGCACTGCGTTGCGGCAGGAACACAGGCGCGTGACGATGCGGCAGGCGTTGCTGGCGCCGCCTCCCTGCCCTGGCGCGGAATAACCGCGCCCTGCGTTGCGGACAGCCCACCGGCACGTGCCGCGGCGGCAGGCATCCGCGCGACCGTGGTCCAGCACGGTGCGGTTTGACGGAGCACCCCGCGCCGCGTTTCCGCACGGTGCCCGGCGCGTGGCGACGCGATCGCTGTCGGCGCGTGGCCGTTCCTGCCTGGCGCGGTTCGACGAACGCCGCACGGCATTGCGGTGGGCGCCGGCAGGTGCCGGCATCGACCACGCGGCGGTGCGGCGGTTCACGCCATCCGGTACAGCGTCGCTTCGCGTGGCAGCGGGTGGCCCAGCAGATAGCCCTGGCCGAAATTGCAGCCCATGTCGAACAGCGTGCGCAGCTGGCGCTCGTCCTCCACGCCTTCGCCGATGGTCTCGATGCCCAGGGTACGCGCCAGCGACACCACGCCCTCGACCAGCGCCTGCGTGCTCTTGCCGTTGTCGGCGTGCAGCCCGGCCACGAAACTGCGGTCGATCTTCAGCGCGCTGATCGGGAAGCGGTGCAGGTAGGACAGCGCCGAATAGCCGGTGCCGAAATCGTCCAGCTGCACCACGATCCCGCGCTCGCGCAGCTGGTACAGGGTACGCAGCGTGCGCGGGGCGTCCTCCAGCAATGCCATCTCGGTGATCTCCACCCGCAGCCGCCCCGGGTCGGCGCCGGCCGCTTCCAGCAGCCCCAGCAGGCGCGCGGCGAACTCGGACGAGCGGAAATGCCGTGGCGAGACATTCACCGAAACATAGCCCGAACCGGTGCCGGCCAGGTCGCGCACCACCTGCTCGTAGATCAGCCAGTCCACCTGCTCGATCAGGCCGCTTTCCTCGCCCAGCGAGATGAACTCGCCCGGCAGCAGCAGGCCCCTGCCCTCGTGCTGCCAGCGCAGCAGCGCCTCGTGGCCGACCACGGCACCATCGGCCAGCGACACGATGGGCTGGTAGAACGGCAGGAAATCATTGTTGATGATCGCCCGGCGCAGGTCCGCCTCGAGTTCCAGGCTCTGCAGCGACTGCTCGCGCATGGCCTCGTCGAACAGCATGCAGCGATCCTGGCCCATGCCCTTGGCGCGGTACATCGCCGCATCGGCGTCGCGCAGCAGTTCCGCGCCGGAGGTGTAGCGCGGGCTCCACAGGGCGATGCCGATGCTGCCCGACGGGAACAGCTCGCGGCCGTCGACCCACATCGAGTGCTCCAGCGAACGCAGCAGGCGCCGGCCGACGTCCATGGCCTCCTTGGCGCCGTCGCAGCGCACCAGCAGCGCGAATTCGTCGCCGCCCAGGCGCGCCACCACGTCGTCGCTGCGCAGCATGCCCACCAGGCGCTGCGCCACTTCCACCAGCATGCGGTCGCCGGCGGCATGGCCGATGCTGTCGTTGACCCACTTGAAGCGGTCCAGGTCGAGGAACAGCAGCGCGAACATCGGGCCCATGCCCAGCTGCGCGTGTTCGATCGCCTCTTCCAGCTTCTCCAGCAACTGCAGGCGGTTGGGCAGGCCGGTCAGCACGTCGTGCATCGCCAGGTGGGTCAGGCGCTGCTCCACGCGCATGCGCTCGCCGATCTGCGCCAGCAGTTTCTGGTTGACCTCGCCCAGCTCGCGGGTGCGCTCGGCCACGCGCTGCTCCAGCTCGGCATGCGCCTGCAGCAGGCGATTGCGGTCGCGCTGGCGCGCCAGGCTGTTGCCGATGTTGCGCGCCACGAACGCCAGCAGCCGCTGGTCGTGGGCGGTGAAGCTGACCTGCGGGTTGTAGCTCTGCACCGCGATCACGCCCACCACTTCGTCGTCGCTGAACAGCGGCACGCCCAGCCAGCACTGCGACTTGGCGCCGAATTCGCGCACCTCGCCGCGCGCGATCAGCTGGTCGATCTCGGCCCGGGTCGCGAGCAGCGGCTGGCCGCTGCGGAGGGTGTACTCGGTCAGGCCGCCACTGAAGGCGCGCGACGCGCGCACCCGGTTGAACTCGTCCACCGAATAGACGAAATCCAGCCCGTCGCCCTGCTCGTTGACCAGCGCGATGTAGAAATTGCTCGCGTCCAGCAGGCCGCCGATCACCCGGTGCACCTCGGCATGGAACACCGCCTGGCTGCCTGCGCTCATCGCCAGTTCCGAGACATTGAACAGCGCCGCCTGCAGGGCCTCGGCGCGCCGCCGCTCCTGTATTTCCTCCTGCAGGCTGGCGTTGGCCCGCTCCAGCTCCAGCGTGCGCCGCTGCACGTGCTGCTCCAGCTGCACGTGCGCCTGGCGCCGGTCCATGGCGGTCAGGATGTGCTTGGCCACGAAATTGAGCACGTCGCGGTCCTCGTCGCCGTACTGCACGCCGCTCTCGTAGCTCTGCACCACGATGGCGCCGCACACGGTACCGTCGCGCCACATCGGCACCCCCAGCCAATCGGCGCTGTCCGGGCCGCTGTGCACGGAATGCTGGTGGTCCAGCACCTGCAGCAGCTCGCGCGAAGGGCCATGCATGGTCCTGCCCAGGCGCAGCACCGCGAAGGTCAGGCTGTCCTGCATTTCCTCGAAACGGAAACGCCGCTCCGGATGCGGCGCGAAGTTGTCCAGTTCGTCGGCGAAATACAGGAAGCGCAGGCTGCTCTGGTGCTCGTCGCATTCGACGATGTAGCAGTTGTCCGCGTACATCAGGGTGCACAGGATGCGGTGGAAATGGGCCAGCATCTGCGGCATTTCCAGGTCGCTGCCGGCCAGGTCGGCGATCTCGAACAGGGCCCGCTGCAGGCGTTTGGCGCGTTCGAGCTGCTCGATCTGCACGCCCTGGCGCAGCGACACCAGCACCGCGGCGACCAGCGCGTGCGCGGTGCCCAGCCAGGCCTGCCGCTGCGCGTCGGAGAAACTGGCGTCGATCTCGGCCAGCACCACGATGCGGGCGCCACCTTCCCCGTCGGTCCAGCGTTCCACCACGGCCTGGCGCAGGCCGTCCGGCAGCGGCTCGCCCGCCAGCAATGCGCGCACCGGTCCGCGCAATCCATCGGCCCCCGGGCTGACGCAGTCGCCCTGCCCGAGCACCGCATCGTCCCAGGCGAGCGCCACGGCGCTGCCCTGGGGCAGCAGGCCGTGCAGCGTCGCCACCACGCGGTTGGTCGGCGAATCGGTGTCCACGCGGCCGCTGCCGGCATGCAGGTCGAGTTGGCGGTGGGACATGATCTCCATGCGTGTTCCGGGTTCCGGCACTCCGGAACTCCCCTGTCGCAGCATAATGCCGCAACCACCGCCTGCGGTGCGCCCGCGCCGGGGCTGGCTGAATCGGCGCCGGCCCGCGCCCGGCGGCGACTAGGCAGTGGCGCGGCCAGCGCTTAGGCTGGGGCGCGTGGACACCGCCCTCCAAGCCCCGACCGACGAAGCGCTGATGCTGGCCTACGCCGAAGGCGATGGCGAAGCCTTCGCCGAGCTGTATGCGCGGCATCGCGCGCGGCTGTTCCACTACCTGCTGGGCCAGCTGCGCGACCGCGCGTTGGCCGAGGAGCTGTTCCAGGACGTATGGCAGCGGATGATCCTGGCCCGCTCGCGCTGGAAGCCGGAGGCGAGCTTCGCCACCTGGCTGTTCCGCATCGCCCACAACCGCCTGAACGACCACTGGCGCGCAGCGCGGCACCGGCCCGCCGCCCCGGACGATGCCGAACAGCGCACCGCGCGCCTGGCCGATGCCTGCACCCCGGAACTGCTGGCCCACGAACAGGACGAACGGCTGCGGCTGCGCCAGGCCATGGCCGAGTTGCCGCAGGAGCAGCAGGAAGTCCTGATCCTGCGCCTGGAGCAGGAACTGAGCCTGGAGGAGATCGGGCAGATCACCGGCGTGGGCCGGGAAACCGTCAAGTCGCGGCTGCGCTATGCGATGGACAAGCTGCGCGCGAGGTTGAGCGAATGAACAGGTCCGAACCCCTGACTCCCGAAGAGCGCGAACTGGCACGGCTGCTGGGCCGTCCCGCCGCGGGCATCGCGCCGTCGGCGCGGATCGACGCGGCCATCGCCGCGCTCGCGCGCGAACCGGCCGGGTCGGAACCGGCGCCGCGGCCGTCCGCGCCCCCGGCCACTTTCACTACCGGCGCGCGCCCGGCACGACGCGGCTGGCGCCGCGGCCTGGTGTCCTCGCTCGCCGCCGCCGCGTCGCTGGTGCTGGTTGTCGGCCTGGCCTGGCAGCTGCGGCCCACGCCACCACCGCTGCCCGCGGCGGTGGTACCGGCGCCGATGGCCGCCACGGAGGCGCGCGACGCGGCGGCATCGCCCCCGCCGCCGCCGTCCATTCCCGCCCCCATGGCAGCGCCACCGCCAAGCCAGGCCCCTGTCGACAGCCACGCACGGAAAGCAGCAGCGCCCGCGCGGGCCGCACCGGCAGCGGCGCGCGCGCCGGTCGCCTCCGTGCCGCCTCCGCCGCCTTCGCCGCCGCCGGCACCCGCCGCGCCTGCGCCTGCCCCTGCCACTGCCACGGCATCGCGGGTTGGCCCCACGGCGTCCAGCTACGCGCTGGAACCCGCCGCCGCGGCGGAGCAGGCCGCGGTGCAAGCCGAACTGCGTCTGCATTCGCCCCCCCAGGACGCACGCGCGGCTGCGCCGGTCCAGGCGTCCGCCGCCAGGCGGCCCGAACCGACCGCAGCGGAGGTCGTGCCCGCCGCGTCGGCCGCCATCGACGGGGACGCGCGCCTGCCGCGTCGGCAATGGCTGCAGCGCATCCGCGCGCGGCGTGCCGACGGTGACCTGGACAACGCACGTGCCAGCCTGGAGCGTTTCATGCAGGTCTATCCGGAAGCCCGTATCCCGCGCGACCTGCGGCCGTTGCTGGGCGACTGAGCGGCATCCCGCCGGCGGTTGCCGCGCGCGGGCCCGGTCCCGTCCGGCAAATGATTGCCCGGCGGCCTAGAATGTGGGCGATGCCCGACACCCTCGCCGCACCCGCCAGCCACCTGCTGGAGATCAAGCACAGCCGTTTTCTTGCCCAGGCCATGCCGATCGGCAATGCGGCCGATGCACTGTCCTTCGTCAGCACGGTCTCGGTGGCCGACGCCACCCACAACTGCTGGGCCTACCGCTGCGGCAACGAATACCGTTCCAGCGACGACGGCGAGCCCGCCGGTACCGCCGGTCGCCCGATCCTGGCGGCGATCGATGGCCAGGGCTACGACCGTGTCGTGGTGGTGGTGACCCGCTGGTACGGCGGCATCAAGCTCGGCGCCGGTGGGCTGGTGCGCGCCTACGGCGGCACCGCCGCCGAATGCCTGCGGCTGGCGCCGCGCCTGCCGCTGGTGGCGATGCGCAGGCTGCGGCTGGCGTGCCCGTTCGCCGAGCTGGGCACCGTGCATGCGCAGTTGGCCGCGCATGCGGCGGACAAGCTCGGCGAGGAATTCGACGAGCATGGCGCGCAACTGGCCATCGAACTGCCCGCCGAGCGGGTGGACGGCTTGAAAACCCATCTGCGCGACGCCACCCGTGACAGGGTGCGCTGGCTCGACGCCGGCGGCTGACGCCGGCACCGCCCTTCCTTTTTCCACTGCCACGCCCATGACCGATACCGCCACCGCTCCCTCTTCTTCCGCCAAGGCACGGCTGGGCACGCTGCGGGCGCTGTGGCCGTTCGTGCGCCGCCACATGGCGCTGTTCACCGCCTGGCTGGCGGCGCTGGCGGTGGCTTCGGTGGCCACGCTGAGCTTCCCGGTCGCGTTCCGGCGCATGATCGACGACGGCTTCAGCAACGGCAGCAACATCGACCAGGTATTCCTGCTGGTGTTCGCGGTGGTGGTGGTGCTGGCGGTGGCGAGCGCCGCGCGCTTCTTCTTCGTGTCGCTGCTGGGCGAAAAAGTGGTGGCCGACCTCCGGCGCCAGCTCTACGCGCACCTGATCGCGCTGGACGCGCAGTTCCATGACCGCAACCGCAGCGGCGAACTGGTCTCGCGGTTGTCCGCCGACAGCGAACTGCTGCGCAGCGTGGTCGGCAGCAGCATGTCGGTGGCGCTGCGCAGCACCGTGACGGTGGTCGGCAGCGTGGCCATGCTGTTCGTCACCAGCCCGCGGCTGGCGGCGTTCACCCTGGTCGGCATCCCGCTGGCGGTCCTGCCGATCATCCTCGGCGCACGCCGGCTGGAAAAGGCCTCGCGCGCCAGCCAGGACCGCGTCGCCGATGCCAACAACCTCGCCAGCGAAACCCTGGGCGCGGTCCGCACGGTGCAGGCGCATGCGCGCGAAGGCTACGAAACCGGCCGCTTCGCCGACGCGGTGGCGGTAGCGGTGGCCACCGCGCGCGGACGCATCCGCACCCAGTCGCTGGTCACCGCCATCGTCATCACCCTGGTGTTCGGCGCGGTGGTGCTGGTGCTGTGGTCGGGCGCGCATGACGTGATCGCCGGGCGCATCAGCAAGGGCGAGCTGGGCCAGTTCGTGTTCTACGCGCTGATCGGCGGCGGCTCGGTAGGCGCACTGGCCGAGGTGTGGAATGAACTGCAGCGTGCCGCCGGCGGCATGGGCCGCATCGCCGAACTGCTGCAGGAACGCCCGGGCGTCAGCGCGCCGCCCGCGCCGCTGGCGCTGCCCACGCCGCTGCGCGGCGATATCCGCTTCCAGGACGTGGTCTTCCACTACCCGCAGCGCCCCGGGCAGCCGGCGCTGGACGGCTTCACCCTGCACGTGCGGCCGGGCGAGACCGTGGCGCTGGTCGGCCCCTCCGGGGCCGGCAAGAGCACGGTGCTGTCGCTGCTGCTGCGTTTCCACGATCCCGAGGCGGGAACCATCAGCGTCGATGGCATCGACCTGCGCCAGGCCGAACCGACCGCGCTGCGCGAACGGATCGCGCTGGTGCCGCAGCAACCGGCGCTGTTCGCCTCCAGTGCCGCCGACAACATCCGCTACGGACGCCTGCAGGCCAGCGACGAGGAAGTGCATGCCGCCGCCCGCGCCGCCGAGGCCGACGATTTCATCCGTGCCCTGCCCGAGGGCTACGCCAGCGAGCTCGGCGAGCGCGGCGCGCGCCTGTCCGGCGGCCAGCAGCAGCGCATCGCCATCGCCCGCGCCCTGCTCAAGGACGCGCCGATCCTGCTGCTGGACGAAGCCACCAGCGCGCTGGACGCGCAGAGCGAACGCGCGGTGCAGCAGGCGCTGGAACGGCTGATGGCCGGCCGCACCACGCTAGTGATCGCGCACCGCCTGGCCACCGTGCTCAAGGCCGACCGCATCGTGGTGATGGACCACGGCCGCATCGTGGCGCAGGGTACCCACGCGCAGTTGCTGCGTGAGGGCGGCCTGTACGCGGAACTGGCGCGGCTGCAGTTCATCGACTGACGACGCCACGCTAACGCGCGCCGATGCAGGCTGGCCCGGACGTACCGGGTTGCATGCCACGCAGGAGGTTGCCGATGTCGTTCCGTCAGTTCCCCGCCACCGACAGCAACGGCGAGAGCCGCATCATCATCGAGTTCGTTCCCGAGCCCGGCAGCGCCGGCAACGGCGATACCACGCCGCGCTATGAACTGGACGATGGCCGCCACCTGCGGCGCAACGCGCGCGAATTCGTCACGCTCGACGGACAGGTGCGGCTGCACATCTGAACAACCGGCGGGCACCCGCGCGCACGATTTCCGTGCGTGCGCCGGCCTTGTCGCCACACGCGCCGGCATCACCGCCGGTGCGCGCATCCAGCTGGCGAATAATTGACCAGCCATCTTGACAGCCTTGCGCCGCAACGGCTGCCGGCGTTCATCCACAGGCTTGTGCGCAGGTCATCCACACCCGCTGTGGATGAATGCGCGGGACACCGCCGACAACGCCTGGCGGAGCGGTGCTGCCGGCGATGCGACCGCAACCGGTGCTTTCCCCGGATCGCCGATGCGCGCCGGCCAAAAATTCGCCATCCATCTTGACAGCCTTGCGCCACAACGGCTGCCGGCATTCATCCACAGGCTTGTGCGCAGGTCATCCACACCCGCTGTGGATGACGCACGTTCAGTGCTGCAGTACCCGGCCGATGCCGGTGTGGTCGATCTCGCGCGCGGCCGCGTCCAGCAGGTCCGGCGCATAGCGCTGGGCGAAGCCGATGCGGAAATGCACCTCGCCCGCAGGCGTACGCGAGGAATGGATCGAGGACAGGCTGATGCCGTGCCGTTCGAAAATGTGCAGCAGCTCGCGCAGCGAACCGGCACGATCCTCGGGCAGGTGCACGCTCATCGCGCGCGTGTCGGTGAGGTCGGCCAGCAGGTAGCCCAGGCGCTCGAAGCTGTAATTGCCATCGCGCAGCACCTGCTCGCCCACCGCCTGGCGGTTGTCGTCCAGGAACTGGCTGCGGAAGGCCGCCCGCGCCGCATCGCTGCCGTCGGCCAGCTGCGCGCGCAGCTGCCGCAGCTGCTCCAGCATGCGGTCCAGCACCTCGCCCGCGTGCGGGTTGCCGAACTGGATGTCCTCGTAGATCGCCGGGTTGAGCGACAGGATGCGCGAGATCACCGCCGCATCCAGTTCGAATGCGGTCGAGCGGTACGGCATCAGCGCCTGCAGTTCGCCAAGCAGCGGCGCGTAGCTGCGCAGCACGCCGGCCTGGGCCAGGTGGCTGGCATGTACCAGCGCCTGCACCAGCGCCATCACCCGGTCGTGGTGCTCGGGCGTGGCCGGCACGCACTCGGCCTCCAGCGCGGCATACAGCCGTTCCAGCCAGGGCTGCCAGCACGCGGCCACGCGCGCCTCGCACACCACCATCACCCGGCCCTTGAGCGTGGGCGCCTTGGGCGGCGCGGTCATCGGATGCAGCCCGGCCACGGAGGCCTGCGAGCGCAGCATCGCCGCCATCGGTGCGCTCTTGATCGAGGTCACGTCCAGCCACAGCCTGCCGCGTTCGCGCCCGCCCGAGCGCCGTACGTACTCGTCGATCAGGGCCGGCGTATGCCGGATCGGCGCCGAGAACAACAGCACGTCGGCGCGCTCGAGCAGCTGTTCGGGCGTCTGCGAGGCGGCGTCGACCGGATCGTGGCCGATCACCTCCAGCCCCATGCGTGCCTGGAAAAACCCGCGCAGCCAGCGGCCATAGGCGCCGCCGCTGCCGACGATGCCGACGACCGGCGCCTGCGCCGCGCTCACGCCAGCCGCTCGGCGCGGAACCGGTGCGGCGTACCCAGTGCCGCCGGCGCCGCCGCCAATACGTCGAATTCCTCCACGCCGTGCGCCAGCGTCGCTTCCAGCGCGGCATGTACGCCGGCGATGGCGCGCCCCACCGCGTCGTCGAAGCGATGGCCCTTGAGCAGGAACGCCACCAGCAGCGACATCAGCACATCGCCGGTGCCGGCCACGTCCACCGGCAGGTGCGGCGAGGCCCAGCGCCAGACCTCGTCGCGGCCGATCGCCAGGGTCACCAGTTCGCCCGGCACGCCGGACACCGAATGCGCGATCACCCACTGCGGGCCGCGTTCAAGCAGCACGCGCGAAGCGGCGATGGCGTCGTCCTGGCGTAGCGCCGGCATGCCGGTCAGGCGGCCCAGTTCGAAGGCATTGGGGGTGACCAGCCAGGCATGCGGCAGCAACCGCTCGGCGAAGATGCGCTCCAGCCCCGGCTCGACATAGGGACCGGTGTGGGTATCGCCGATCACCGGGTCCAGGCAGTAGCGCAGGTCCGGGCAGGCGGGCAGCACCGTGTCCAGCCAGTCGGCGAACGCCGCGCCGTTGGCCACGCTGCCGAAATAACCGGACACCAGCGCGCCGGCGCGCTGCGGCAGGCCGCGCTCGCTGGCTCCCTGCAGCAGTTCGGCGAACCAGTCCGCCGGCAGCACGCGGCCGCGCAGCGTCGCGTAGAACGGCGCGTTGCTGAGCAGGGTGGTGGGAATCTCCGCCACGCGCAGGCCCAGCGCGCGCAGCGGCGGCACCGCTGCGCTGTTGCCGGCATGGCCGTAGACCAGCTGCGACTGTACGGAAATCACGTCCACCGGCGAAGGCCCGTCCGGGCGTTGCCGGCGACCGTGCACGAGATGGCTGTGGTCGACGTCGTTCATCGCCGCATTCTACGCCTGCACAAACGGTGGCCGGCGGCATGGATGCGCACGCAACCAAATGCCGGAAACGACGAAGCCGCAGCGGACTGCGGCCTGGTCATGGCATTGCAGCGATCGCGCCGGGTCAGGACGAGGTCATACGGTCCCAGAAGCCCTTGACGCCGTCCAGGAAAGTGGCCGACTTGGGCGAGTGCTTGCGCGCCTCCTCGCCACTGAAGGTGGCCTCGAACTGCTCCAGCAGCCGGCGCTGCTCGGCGGTCAGGTTGACCGGCGTCTCCACCACGATGCGGCAGTATAGGTCGCCCTCGGTACGGCTGCGCACCGAGCGCACGCCCTTGCCGCGCAGGCGGAACAGTTTGCCGGTCTGGGTCTCGGCGGGAATGCGGATCTCCGCCTCGCCGCCCAGCGTGGCCACGCGCACGGCGTCGCCCAGCGCCGCCTGCGAAATGCGGATCGGCACTTCGCAGTGCAGGTCGTCGCCGTCGCGGGTGAAGATCGGGTGCTCGCGCACGCGCACTTCCACGTAGAGGTCGCCCGGCGGGGTACCGGCCGGACCGGCCTCGCCCTCGCCCTGCAGGCGGATGCGGTCGCCGGTATCGACGCCAGCCGGCACTTTGACCGACAGCACCTTGTCTTCCTCGACGCGGCCATTGCCATGGCAGGTCCTGCACGGGCGGGCGACGATCTGGCCGCGGCCGCCGCAGTTGTGGCAGGCCTGCTGCATGGCGAAGATGCCGCGCTGCATGCGCACCTGGCCACGACCGCCGCAGACGTTGCAGGTCTCGACCTTGCCGTCCTCCGAACCGCTGCCGTCGCAGTCGCCGCACTCGACCAAGGTCGGGATTTCGATGCGCCGTTCCACGCCGGCCACCGCTTCCTCCAGGTCCAGCTCCATCACGTAGCCGATGTCGGCGCCGCGACGCGCCTGGCGGGCGCCGCCGCCCCCGCCGAAGATGTTGCCGAAGATGTCGCCGAAGATGTCGCCCATGTCCGGGCCACCGGGACCGCCGCCCATGCCGCCCATGCCGTGTTCGAACGCGGCGTGGCCGTGGGCGTCGTACATGCGCCGCTTGTTGCCGTCGGACAGGACCTCGTAGGCCTCCTTGCACTCCTTGAAGGCGGCTTCGGCCGCGGCATCGCCCGGGTTGCGGTCCGGGTGGTGCTTCATCGCGCAGCGACGGTAGGCCTTCTTCAGTTCCTCGTCGCCGGCGTCGCGGGAGACACCCAGTACTTCGTAGTAATCGCGCTTGCTCATGCTCTACCTCTCCCTCCCCCTCCAGGGGAGGGCTGGGGCGGGGGTTCGTGGATGCGACAAGGGCCCGGGACCGCGATGCGGTCCCGAACCCTCACCCCGGCCCCTCTCCGCGCAGGGAGAGGGGCACCGGACGTCAGGACTTCTTGTCGTCCTTGACCTCGGTGAACTCGGCATCGACCACGTCGTCGTTCGACGGGCCGGCCGCACCGGCACCCGGGGCCGGGCCACCCTGCTCGCCGGCCGAAGCGGCGGCGTACAGCGACTGGCCGGCTTCCTCCAGCGCCTTGGAACGCGCCTCGATCTGCGCCTTGTCGTCGCCCTTCATCGCGGTTTCCAGGTCGGCCAGGGCCGCCTCCACCTTGCCGATGACATCGCCGCCGACCTTGCTGCCGTGCTCGGTGATGGCGCTGCGGGTGGCGTGGATCAGGCCGTCGGCCTGGTTGCGCGCCTGCACCAGCTCCTGGAACTTCTTGTCTTCCTCGCGGTGCGCCTCGGCGTCGGCGACCATCCGGTTGATCTCGTCCTCGGACAGGCCCGAGCCGGCCTTGATCTCGACCTTCTGCTCCTTGTTGGTCTTCTTGTCCTTGGCCGAGACGTGCAGGATGCCGTTGGCGTCGATGTCGAAGGACACCTCGACCTGCGGCAGGCCGCGCGGCGCCGGTTCGATGCCGGTCAGGTCGAACTTGGCCAGCGACTTGTTGTAGCGGGCCTGTTCGCGCTCGCCCTGCAGCACGTGCACGGTCACCGCCGACTGGTTGTCCTCGGCGGTGGAGAACACCTGCGAGGCCTTGGTCGGGATGGTGGTGTTCTTCTCGATGATCTTGGTGAACACGCCACCCAGGGTCTCGATGCCCAGCGACAGCGGGGTCACGTCCAGCAGCAGCACGTCCTTGACGTCGCCGGCCAGCACGCCGCCCTGGATCGCGGCGCCCAGCGCCACGGCCTCGTCCGGGTTGACGTCCTTGCGCGGCTCCTTGCCGAAGAACTCGGCCACGGCCTGCTGCACCTTCGGCATGCGGGTCTGGCCGCCGACCAGGATCACCTCGTGGATATCGCTCGAACGCAGGCCGGCATCGTTCAGCGCGGTGCGGCACGGCTCGATCGACTTCTTGATCAGGTCTTCCACCAGCGCTTCCAGCTTGGCGCGGGTCAGCTTGATGTTCAGGTGCTTCGGACCGGACGCGTCGGCGGTGACGTACGGCAGGTTCACCTCGGTCTGCTGCGCGCTGGACAGCTCGATCTTGGCGCGCTCGGCCGCGTCCTTCAGGCGCTGCAGGGCCAGCGGGTCCTTGCGCAGGTCGATGCCCTGGTCCTTGTTGAACTCGTCGACCAGGTACTCGATGACGCGGTTGTCGAAGTCCTCGCCGCCGAGGAAGGTGTCACCGTTGGTGGCCAGCACTTCGAACTGCTTCTCGCCGTCGACGTTGGCGATCTCGATGATCGACACGTCGAAGGTGCCGCCGCCCAGGTCGTAGACGACGATCTTGCGGTCCTTGTTGTCGCCCTTGTCCAGGCCATAGGCCAGCGCAGCCGCGGTCGGCTCGTTGATGATGCGCTTGACGTCCAGGCCGGCGATGCGGCCGGCGTCCTTGGTCGCCTGGCGCTGGCTGTCGTTGAAGTACGCCGGCACGGTGATGACCGCCTCGGTGACCTTCTCGCCGAGGAAGTCCTCGGCGGTCTTCTTCATCTTTTCCAGCACCTTGGCGGAGATTTCCTGCGGCGCCATCTTGCGGCCGTCGCTGGTCTGCACCCAGGCGTCGCCGTTGTCATGGGCCAGGATGCCGTACGGCACGTGGGCGATGTCCTTCTGCACCTCGCCGTCGGTGAACTTGCGGCCGATCAGGCGCTTCACCGCGTAGAAGGTGTTCTTCGGATTGGTGACGGCCTGGCGCTTGGCCGAGGCGCCCACCAGCACTTCGCCGTCCTTGGTGTAGGCGACGATGGAAGGCGTGGTGCGGTCGCCTTCCGAGTTCTCGATGACGCGGGCCTTGCCGCCGTCCATGATCGCCACGCACGAGTTGGTGGTGCCGAGGTCGATACCAATGATCTTGCCCATGGGGGACTCCTGAGGATTCGTGTGCCGGCAGCCGCCGGGTATGAATGGGATGTGGGGGATGGCCGGATGACATTCAAGCCACCCCCGGAACGCTGTTTGCCGCTGGCCGC
Source organism: Stenotrophomonas sp. Y6 (assembly GCF_022436665.1). NCBI lineage: Bacteria > Pseudomonadati > Pseudomonadota > Gammaproteobacteria > Lysobacterales > Lysobacteraceae > Stenotrophomonas > Stenotrophomonas sp. Y6. The sequence continues at coordinate 213,386 of NZ_JAKUKB010000003.1, read as the reverse complement.
CGGCGTTAAGGCGGCGGCCAGCCGGCCGGGGTCAGTCGACCCGGGCCACCACCACCAGCGCCGGCCGCAGCAGGCGCTCGTTGAGCAGGTAGCCCTTCTGGAACACGGTCACCACCGCGCCCGGGGCCATCCCGGCCGGCGCGTCGACCTGGCTGATGGCCTGGTGATGCTCGGGATTGAAGGCCTGGCCCACCGGGTCGAGCAGGGTCAGGCCGTTGTCGGCAGCGACCTTGAGCAGTTGCTTGTAGGTCAGCTCCAGCCCTTCGCGCAGCGGGCTGGGCTCGCTGCCGGCGGCGGCCAGCCCCGCGTCCAGGCTGTCGAACACCGGCAGCAGCTCGCCCAGCAGCTTCTCGTTGGCGAACTTGCGCGCCTGTTCGATGTCGCGCGCCACGCGCTTGCGCTGGTTTTCCAGGTCGGCGCGCTCGCGCAGCGACTCGCCCTTGAGCTGCTCGATCTCGGCGCGCAGCGCCTGGACCTGCGCGTCCTGCGCCGCGGCCATGCCGTCGGCGCTGTTGTCGGTCTCGAATTCGGGGTGGTCTTGGTTCATTTCCGGTTCCCTGGCGGTCGTTCTGCCGCCTGCCTGCTCCCCCGTATGTGGGCTGCCCCCCGGGTTTCAAGGTTCCGGCTCATCCGGTGCGACGGCCGCGCATTAATGTGGCGCCCGGAGCGCCCTTCCCGGATTGACCCGCCGCATGCACATGCTAGTTTTGCGCGGCCCCATCTTCTGCCGACCATGCTCAGACATCTTTCGATCAAGGATTTCGCCGTCGTCCGCGCCACCGAACTGGAGTTCGGGCCAGGCATGACCGTGGTTTCCGGCGAGACCGGCGCCGGCAAGTCGCTGATGGTCGACGCCCTGGGCTTCCTGTCCGGGCTGCGCGCCGACAGCGGCGTCGTCCGCCACGGCGCCAGCCGGGCCGAGCTTTCGGCCGAATTCGACCTGGACGACGGCGCCCCGGCCCGCCGCTGGCTGCAGGACAACGAACTGGACGACGAGGACCAGTGCCAGCTGCGCCGGGTGATCCGCGCCGACGGCGGCTCGCGCGCCTTCATCAACGGTCGCCCGGTACCGGTGTCACAGCTGGCCGAACTGGCCGCCTTCCTGGTCGAGATCCATGGCCAGCACGAACAGCAGGCGCTGCTGTCGCGCCCCAGCCAGCTGGCGCTGCTCGACGCCTATGCCCGCAACGACGCCGAGCGCGCCGCGGTACGCGCCGCCAGCAGCCGCTGGCAGGCGCTGGTCGACGAGCGCGACGCGCTGTCGCAGCAGGGCGACGTCTCCGACCGCATCGCCTTCCTGGAGCACCAGTTGGGCGAACTGCAGCGCGAGGAACTGGAACCGGCCGCGGTGGCGGCGCTGGCCGCCAGCCACCGCCGCCAGGCGCATTCCACCGCGCTGATCGAAGCCTGCCAGTACGCCGGCGGCGCGCTCAACGGCGACGATGGCCCGTCCCTGCTCGGCCTGCTGCAACAGGTGCGGCACGAACTGTCGCGGGTCAGCCAGCACGACCCGCGGCTGGGCGAGATCGACGGCATGCTCGACGCCGCCGGCATCCAGCTGCACGAGGCGCTGGCCCAGCTGGACCGGGTGCAGGACGATCTGGACAGCGACCCGGAGGCGTTCGAGGACATCGAGCGCCGGCTCGGCCGCCTGCACGACCTGGCACGCAAGCACCGGGTGTCGATGGAGGAGCTGGCGGCCACCCGCGAGCGCATCGCCGCGGAGCTGGAACAACTGCGCGGCGCCGACGCGCGGCTGTCGCAACTGGCGGGCGAGATCGACAAGGCGGCCGCGCACTGGCAGGCGCAGGCCGCCGTGCTCACCGCCAGCCGCGCCACCGCGGCCAGCGCGCTGTCGGACACCACCACCGCGCTGATCGGCGAGCTCGGCATGGGCGGCGGCCAGTTCCTGATCGAGCTGGAACCGCAGCCGCAGCCGCGCCCGGACCCGAATGGCGCCGAACGGGTCGAATTCCTGGTCGCCGCCAACGCCGGGCAGCCGCCCAGGGCGCTGCGCAAAGTCGCCTCCGGCGGCGAACTGTCGCGCATCTCGCTGGCCATCGAAGTGGCGGCACTGGGCCTGGATGCGGTACCGACCATGGTGTTCGACGAGGTTGATTCGGGGATCGGCGGTGCCGTGGCCGATATCGTCGGCAAGAAGCTGCGCGCCCTGGGCGAGCGCCGCCAGGTGTTGTGCGTGACCCACCTGCCGCAGGTCGCTTCCAAGGGCCATGCCCATTACCGGGTCAGCAAGGCGCCGGTGGAAGGCATGACCCAGAGCGCGGTGGAACTGCTCGATGCCAAGGGCCGCGAGGAAGAGCTGGCACGCATGCTCGGCGGCGCCGAAGTCAGCAAGGAAGCCCGCGCCGCGGCCCGCAAACTGCTCGCCGAGGCCTCCGAGGCCTGAGCCGGCCCGGCACGGCACTGCCGGGCCAGGGCCGGGACCCGCCGCACGGGCCCCATCCGCGCCGCCGGGCCTGACCCACCTGACAGCGGCCGCCTCGCTGCCGCTACCGGGCCGGTGCAGGCCAGCGCAGCCGCCGGGCGTCACGCCCCGGCGCTGCCCCTGCATGCCCTTCCCCGCCCCGGGTGCGGGAGGAGGCGCAGACCCGCTGAAACGACGACACCGGCACAAGGCCGGTGTCGTCAGGTACGGGCGCCCAATGGCTGCTCAGCGGCGCTTCTTGCGCACGTAGAGCACGAGCGAATGCTCTTCCAGTTCGTAGCCGTGCTCGGCCGCGATCCGTTTCTGCAGTTCCTCGATCTCGCGGCTCTCGAACTCGATGATCTTGCCGGTATCCACGTCCACCATATGGTCGTGATGGCCACCCCGGTCCAGCTCGTAGACCGCCTGCCCGCCCTCGAAATTGTGCTTGAGCACCAGGCCGGCCGCCTCGAACTGGGTCAGCACGCGATAGACCGTCGCCAGGCCGATCTCGTCGCCGCAGTCGAGCAGCTGCCGGTAGATGTCCTCGGCGGTCAGGTGGTGGTGGGGGGTGTTCTGCTCGAGCAGCGCCAGGATGCGCATCCGCGGATGCGTCACCTTGAGGCCGACTTTGCGCAGGTCGTTGGATTCCATGGCCATCGTGTTCATTGGCGGTTTGACGCCAGTTGCCTCCGGTCAGATCGCGCTGGGTGCCGGGGAGTGTATCATCGCCGGGATTTCCTCATTCGCCCGTCCCAATGCGCAACCTCCTGCTGATCGCCGTTGTCGCCCTGTCCACCACCGGGTGCGGCATCATCTACAAGCAGCCCATCTACCAGGGCAACCTGCTGCAAGAAAAGTCCGTCGCACAGCTGCAGGTGGGCCAGAGCAAGCAGCAGGTCAACGCGCTGCTTGGAACGCCGTCCATCCCCGACCCGTTCCACGCCCAGCGTTGGGATTACACCTCCAGCCAGCGCGTCAACCGCCTGGGCAGGACCGAGGTGAAGAACTTCACCGTGTTCTTCGAGAACGACCGGGTCACCCGCTGGGAAGGCGACTACTTCCCCAACGAGGACGGCGAACTGGCCAAGCGCAGCGTGCGCCAGTTCGGCCCCAACCTGGCCAAGGACAAGAAGAAGCGCGGCGGCCGCTGACGCCCGCCACCGCGCACCGGATCAATCGCCGCCGCGCGCCCGCCGGCGGCGATTTTCTTTGGGGTCGGCCAACAACGGCCTGAGCAGCTCGACGCGGTCACCGTCCTGCAGCAACTGCTGCGGCCGCGCCAGCACGCCATGCACGGCCACCGCCCGGGATTGACCACCGGGATCGAGCGCCGCCGCCACCGCGTCGGCCACCGTCGCCCCCTCGGGCAATACCAGCTCGCGCCGCAGGTAGCGCTCCGGCCAGGCCAGCACCACCTCCACCCGCACGCCTCAGCCCCCCTGCTCGGCCACGCGCACGAAATCGTTGACCATGCGGTCGGCCAGGCCCTGGAAGCCCAGCGCCAGCGCCGGCCCGAGCAGGCGCGAGGTCGGCTCGAACTCGAGCTCCAGGCTCACCTTGCAGGCGGCGTCGGACAATGGCTGGAACTGCCAGCGGCCATGCAGGCGCTTGAACGGGCCGTCCTTCAGCTGCATGTCGATGCTGCCCGGGCGCTGCAGGGTGTTCTCGGTCATGAACCAGGTGCGGAAGGAGCCCAGCCCCAGGTCGAGGCGGGCCACCAGCCGCTCCGGGCCCGCTTCCAGGATCTGCGCCGCCTCGCACCAGCGGAAACGCCGCGGATAGGCGGCAACGTCGTTGACCAGGTCGAACATGCGCTCGGCCGGCTGTTCGACCAGGGCGCTGCGGCGGATGATAGGCATGCGGGATACGGACGGATGTTCGGAAAGCCTCCGAATCGGAGACAATACGGAAATGAGCAAGAAACCCGGTAAGGATAAAGCAAAGAACGCGCAGGCCGACAAAACCATCGCGCTCAACAAGCGCGCGCGCCACGAGTACCACCTGGAAGAACGCTTCGAGGCCGGGCTGGTGCTGCAGGGGTGGGAGATCAAGGCCATCCGCGCCGGGCGCGGCAACATGACCGACGCCTACGCCTACGTGAAGGACGGCGAGATCTTCCTGATCGGCGCGCAGATCACACCGTTGATCCAGGCATCGACCCATACCGTCCCGGAGGACCGGCGCCAGCGCAAGCTGCTGTTGCACCGGCGCGAGATCGACAAGCTCATCGGCCGGGTGGAGCGCGACGGCTACACCCTGGTGCCGACCGCGATGTACTGGAGCAAGAACCGCATCAAGCTGGAAATCGCACTGGCCAAGGGCAAGCAGGCGCATGACAAGCGCGATGCGGCCAAGGACCGCGACTGGGCCCGCGAGAAGCAGCGCGCCCTGCGCGCCCACAACCGCAACGCCTGAGCACGGCGGCGGCCCAGCCGCCCGCCTGCCCACGCAGACGGCCCTGCCCGCCCTGCTGGGCCCGGCATCGCGCGGGTATGACAGCACCGCGCGCCGGGCGACGCCCGCATGCGTCAGCGCCCTGTGCGGCACGCCGCGCGTGATCTGACCACCAGCGATGGAAGCGCCCCCGCTTTCCGGCATTGCCGCCAGCGACGCGGGGCCGCTGGCATCGCATGCCGCTGCCGGCCGCGAACCGTGCCTGCTGGCACCACCGACTTGCGCATCAGCGCAGCCGGCACACCTGCAAGGCTAGGAGAACGGCGTGCATGCCGCACAGCTGGCGCAGGCGGCGTCAGCACAAGCACCCCTGCGCGGGCGTATCTCCTGATAGATGCCCTCCAGTGGCTCCTGGGCAGTCGCGGAAGATGGCGATCACCCCAGCCGCGGATACCGGGTGCCAGCCGCCTTGATTGGCGATGCGACGACGCGGGAACCGCGCCCGATCACGCCCGTCGCGCGATTGGGCCTCACGGCATCACGGCCACACGCGACGGACTGCAGGCTGCACGCAGCGCCCTTGCGCAGGCCTGCGACGCACGCTCCGGGAGCGCGTCGGCGGGCGCAAAAAGAAAAGCCCAGCCGATGAAGGCTGGGCTCTACAGATGGTGGAGGTGGGCTCTACGATCTTCGCACTTCAACTCATTGATTTAACTGCAGTCGCATGGTCGAAGTGGCCGTATATACCCCCATCCGTACCCCCAGGGATCGGTGCTCACGAGCAAGCATCAATCGGGGGCGAGCTCCTCCGTGGCCCGTTGGACGAAGTATTCCTTCAAACCCGGCGCCCACAGGGTCGTAGCAATGAAGCCATCCAAGTCCCGAAGGGTCTTTCCTTCACGCTTGGCCACTGTGATCCAGTAGTCCGCATCAAACCTGCTCTCAACCTTACGTTGCTCCACTGGGGTGGACATATCCGCTCCTGACTATCGATTGGTGGCCAGACGGTATGCCCTTACGGCGAGAAGGTCCATAAAATTCATATCCATCAAATAGTTGCAACATAAAAGTCACAAGAATCGACCATGCGCCGCAGCGCAAAATGCGCAACCGTCTCACGCCGTGATCGGGGCGGCGCGCACCATGCCGCCATGGACACCCCCGCCCTCCCCCCTGAGTTCCACTGGCGCCCCCACGTCGGGCAGACCAAGGCGCTGCAGTACGGCCGGCACATGATCGCCATGGTGGACCCAGATGGCCCTGTGGCCCTGTCGACGCGCAACGTGGGCACCAGAAACCTGACCCGGAAGTCTCACCGCGACGGGGAGGCTGCCACCCGCTTCATCAACGCATGGGCAGCGAAGTGGCGGGACCAGATCGTGGCCCAGTACGACGGGCTTGGAGTTGGATCGCCCCTCGTGCCCCAGCCACCCACTGAGCCGCAGACATTGCCGTTCCAGGTTCCGGCGAGGAAGCCGCGAAGGCGGCGGTAAAGCTGGGCCAGCTACGCAGCGATGCGGTGCTCGTAGTAGGGGTGCCGCTTGTCATCGAAGATGGCGTACAGGGCCTGCAGGTTCGCAGGGTCCGGATTGAGCCAGGCGTCGACGTGCTCGGGCTTGATGTTGATGATCGTCCGGTCATGGCCGGCCGCGGCGACCTCCGGCTCCGGGTCGTCCGTGACCGCGGCGAAGCTCAGCAGGTCGGGCTCCTGCCCCTTCGGGTCTGTCCAGTGGGACCACAGGCAGGCGATCAGCATCTGCTCCCCGGTCCGGGGGGCGAACTCGAGCACGCGGTTCTCTCCGTCGACCTCGACGTGCTCGTAGAAGCGGTCGGCCACGATCAGGCCGTGGGTTCGGCCGAAGGCAGGCGCCCAGAACTTCTCCAGGCTGTCCCGGCGGGCGTTGTAGGTGCCCGGGAACTTGGTGTCGTAGAAGGCCGGCTTGCCAGCCAGGCGGCATTGGTAGCGCATGGGCTTGACCACCAGCCGGCCGCCCTCGCTCACCAGGACCGGGCAGTAGTACCCGGGGAACATTCGCGAGTCCTTGGCTTCAGGCCGCGCCCGCTTCAGGTCAGCGATCCGCCCCTTGATCTGCTCGATCTTGTTGCCGGCGATGCGCTTCTCGTTCTCCGCGGTCTTGGTCGGCTTGGTGGCCAGCTTCCGCTCAGCATCGGCCAGGCGCTTGGCCTGGCGGAACAGCTCGGTCTCAAGCTGTGCGACGTCCTCGGCGTCCCATTGGCGAATCTCCTGCGCTATCCCAGCCACGTCGGGGTCGTCCGAGGCCAGGAACGACAGGTCCAGCGCCCGCGGCGTCTTGGGCCTGCGCTCCTTCCCCTCGTCGCGCAACCACATCTTGGCGAACGCCTTCTTGTCGAGCACAGCACCGAACTTGCGAACGAACTTGGTGTATGCCGCTTCGATCTGGGCTGAGTAGCACATGGGAGCCTCCGGTGTTGACCGGAGGATAACGCCACCGCCGTAGGATCGATGCCATGACCCACCTGACCCGTTCACAGCTCGATGAGCTGCTCCAAGGCCTGCGGAACCAGGCCGCCCGAATTGCCCAGGAACTGCCTGCAGCAGACCTGGCCGATGCCATCGCCGGCGAGGCCGAGGCCTTGGAGCACCGCATTTCGGCGAACGATGCCGACTATTTCCACAACGAGGTGGTGGCGATCATGCACTCGGTGGGGGCGGTGGAGACGGAGGAAGGCCATGAATAGCCAGCAGGCCGACTACGACCTGGCATTCAACGAGCTGCGGCATGCGGTGTCCGAGCATGGTCCCGGCCCAGAGCTGGATGCAGTCCTGGGAGCGATCGAGGACCGCCTCATCGGCCGGTATCCGGAGGACGAGCACGCGATCCATGAGCTGATTGCGTCGTGGCTGGTCACCCTGCGTGTCCAGACCAGCCTGCAAGGCTTCATTTGAGGTTGCCATGTTGAGCCAACAGGAGATCGAGAACCGGCTAGCGGAAATCGAAGCAGAGATACCCAGGCTCCGCCTGGACATGAACACGTTCTACCGGGAGTTTGAGGACCGGACGGACCGACTCTGTGAAGACGTCCGCGATGACCAGCAGGAGTACGTGCTCGACCGCCTGCGAGAGATGGTCGACCGTGCCGGCATCAATGGGTGAGCCCTGGTCCCCGCTGCCCCGCGAGTTCTACCGGAGGCATCCCACCGCGGTAGCGCCTGAACTGCTGAACAAGATTCTCGTGCGCGCTGACGGGAGAGCTGCCCGCATAGTCGAGGTTGAGGCCTACGCGGGCAGTGAAGACCCCGCCGCCCATTCGCACCGCGGCAAGACCGCCCGGAATGCGACGATGTTCGGCCCGCCTGGCCACCTGTACGTCTACTTCTCCTACGGCATCCATTGGGGCAGCAATGCGGTGTGTGGCGACGTTGACGATGGCGCGGGCGTGCTTCTGCGGGCCGCCGAGCCGCTCTCGGGTCTTGACCTGATGCGGGAGGCTCGGGCTGCCGCCAAGCGCGACCGCGACCTGGCCAGCGGGCCGGGGAAGCTCTCTCAGGCCATGGGCCTGGATCGCTCGTTCGACGGTGCCGACCTTGTCACCATGGACCGGGGCGTCTCCATCGTGAGCGACGGCACACCGCCACCGGTGGACCCCGTGGTGAGCCCCCGCATCGGCATCAGCAAAGCGGTCGACCTCCCGTGGCGGTGGCACGTACGGGACCACGGCCACGTCTCCGGCAAGCGCTCTCCGCGCACGTAGCGAACCACGTCCCGGTGAGGTCCATGGGCGCCAGCTGCCCCCACGTCCATGCGGGAGCCCGGCGGGGTTTGGCCTGGACTGTCAGTCGGCGCGCTGGTGCTGGCCGGCTCACAGTAACCGGCCCGAGGTCCACGAAATGTCAGCGAACCCAGCACCGCGCTATCGGAGTAGGCCCTTGTCGCTGCGCGAATCCGGCGCACATGGCCAGGCTTCCGTGTGTTCTCCGTCGCACTTCGGGACTTTCGTTGGTCGAACAAGCGACCGTGCCGAACCGGCTCCTACGTGAATCCGTAAATCCCCTAGGCGGCTGCGCTGCGGACACTTCCGCTCCGACCCCACCATGCAAGTTGCCGGGACCGTTTACGCACGGCATACGAGCCGATCACGACACCTTCACTCCCACCCCCGCGTGTTCGACTTAAGTTCGACCTGCGGGGGAAGGCGGCAAGGAGCCTGATATGGGATACAGCGCGGAATACCTGACGAACGAAGAATGGCTTCAGCTGCAGGCGGCATACCGGCTTCACGGGAACGGGCCCGGCTTCTGGCAGGTGTATCAGAAGCTGCTGCATACGGCGTCCCAACGAAATGCGGGTGCGAAGGTTGACGTAGTAAACGAATTTGCGGGCGTGGCGGAGCGGATGGGAGTGCTGCCGCGAGCGATCTTGCTCCAAGCGCCTTGCTAGCAAAACGATGCGTGGGCCTCGCCCTTCTACTCTCACCATTACGGGCGAAAATTCCAAACGCCACCACGGCTCGCCCATATCGTCGTTAGGAAGTTGGCCACCCGGCGTCAACATCGTAGGCCTTCGCCGCTTCCATGGAGGAAATTCGACCAATTTCTTCATGGTGCGCGCGCTCAGCGCTGAAGCACGCCTGCACGTGGGTGGTGATCGCGTCGGCGATGCCCTGCAGGTCGGCCAGGGTGAGCGTCACCCAACCACTCTCCGCCTTGAAATCAAGCGTGGCCGGCGCACCGATCAAGGCGGTGGCGATCCGATTCTGGTCCTCGATTCCGGTCAGCACCCGCACCCCGCCGACCGTGATTCCGCCGGTTTCGTGCTCCCAGCGCAGCGCGGTGGCACGTTCGCGGAGCCGGCGTTTCGCCTCCGCCAGGTCTTCTGACCCGACCTGCGCGGGGTGCACGAGCACGCCATCGATCAGAAGCCAGCCAGGGCCGGCGCCCCCGGCCTCCATCACGTGGTCGTAGCCCGGCAGCGTCTGCGCGAACGCAAGCTCTGCCTCGATGACGTTGGCGACCCTTCCGCCACGGATCAGCGCGATGCGACTCATGGCACAGTGTCCCAGTACTGATACTCCACTCGACCCGAACCGCCGGCGCCGGCCGATGTTCCAGCGGTTCCCCCACTCCCGATAGCGTGCGTGTAGGTGGCTCCCGGGGTAAGGGAGAGGGTCTTCTTGGCCACCCCGCCCCCGCATCCACCTCGTGACGTGGCGCCAGGGTTGCCCCCACCCCCGTCACCGGTGCCAGCGGCGGCATTGGTGGCGCTCAACCCACTGCCGGCAGCCGTCCAGTTGCCCACGCCGCCACCGCTGCTGAAACCCATGACGCCGCGCTGCGCTGGAGCGCCGCCAGACGTTGCATTGGCCGTCCCTTGGTATGCGCCGACTCCACCACCGCGGCCAGGCCGGTTGACCGCGCCCCCCTCGGCTTCCAGGAGCACGTTGCCGAGGGCATCCGAGATCGTGGTGTTCCCACCGTTGCCGCCATTGGTGTGCCCGCCGCTACCGCCCCCAACGGCCAGCGCATCTACCGCCGGAAGCGCGGTTGCCGGAAGCGTGAACGTGCCGCTGGTCGTGCCAACGTACGTCTTGGGGTACAGCGGCCGGTGCGGCAGGAAGTCGCCCATTGGAAGCTGCACGCTCTGGCCGTTGATGCGGACCAAGGGGCGACGCTCGGCCATTTACAGCACCACGTAGTCGTAGTCGTCCGTGACCAGCTCCGTGGCGCTCTTGGCCATGCCCAGCTTCTGGTCGATCTTGCCGGTGTTGCCGGCGTCCGCCGCGTCCAGGGGCACTGCGATGACGCCCCCGGCAGTGCCCAGGTAATAGTTGGTCCCGACGGTCAGGCCGGTGAGCGCGTCGTTGACCGAGTCGAGCGGGTAGCCCGTCCCTTCTGCATCCGCGGCGATGGACTCACGCACGAAGCCGTGGGCCGGGCGCGCGTTGGAGTTGTCGGCCAGGCGCGCCTTGAGGACCCCGCCGTCGGAGAAGCGGTTGTAGAACTTGCCGGCGCCGATCGCCTCGCTGGCGGTGATCGGCTCGCTGGGATCTGCGCCCGGGTCGTACATCGACGGATCCAGCTTGCCGTCGCTGCCCAGGGCCGGGATCTTGCCGGCGTCGCCAGCACCGGCCGACGCGGTAATCGGCGTGTACTGCTTGGTCTCGCCGGCGTTCCGATAGAGGACCTTGTCCACCATTTGCGTGCTCCTATGCCAGCTTCACTGGCTCATCGAAAGTGAGGTTCAGGCGGGTCGGCGAAGGGGCGTACCCGACCACGATTTCCCAGCCGGTGGCCGGCGGGACCTGGGTAAGCGCGCCGTTGGGTCCGGCGAACACGAACCCGGGGGACCATGACCAGCCAGCGTCGTCGATCGATCCGCCGGCCTTGATGCTGATCGCGGCCCCTGCATCGCCCGCGGTGATCGATACGCCCAGCATCCCGGCGACCGACGCCGCGTCGGTGGGATCCAGGTGGCGGACGCCATCGGCGCCCTCCGAGACCAGCCGCAGGGCCGATACCGTGGCCGCAGCAGGGCGAACCAGAGGTGCCAGCGAGACGACCGGATCACCGGCGGCGCCGTCGGCGTTCTCGACCTGGATGCCCTCGCCGGCAGCGATCGATCGCTGGTGCCAAGTCCCATCGCTCCCGCGCACGGCCAGCCCCGCCCCCACCAGAGCGGCCAGCTTCTGCAGGTTCGCCGGCACCTCGCGGACAAGCCTCCAGACGGTCGACGCGATGCCGCCCGTGGAGCCACCGGTACTGCTGCCCGAGCTCCCGCCGGCCTGGCCGCCGGAGTTGCGGATCTGAGACTCCTGGACCAGAGAGCCGTCCGGCCAGCGCAGATTCTTGCCGACGGTTGCCCCGTTGGTGCCATCGCCGCCGACCCGGACAACGCGCCCGAGCTGGTCCTTCAGCTTGATCTTCGTCCCGGCCATCACTGCGCCACGTAGGCCCGGATTACGGCTTGGCAAGCCGCGAGCTGGTCGTCTGCGTCGCGGCCGACTCGAACAACAGCTCCCGCAAATTCCGCTCGGCGCTGGGCGGCCGCATCACGTTCGCGGGCGGCGGCACTGGCGTCGGACAGACGCTGGGTTTCGCAGCTCGCCCAGCCGTCGCGCAGCCGGAGATTGCCAGCACGCAGGTCAGCAACAACAGCATCAGCGACGGCCGGGGCCGCGGCGCGGGCTTGTTCATGGGTCTCTCCGATGGTGGCCAAGGTGTCGGCCTGCTGGTGCTCGGCGCTGCGAGCGGTTTCTACGGCCTTGGTCTCGGCCTGGGCCTGCTTGGTGGCCTGCCGGCTCTGGGCCAGGTCGGCGGAGCGGTCGCGCCATTCCCAGCCCGCCCAGAAGGACAGCCCGACGAGCAGGGCGGCGGCAGCGGCGTAGACCCGGTTCACTGCGGCCCCTCGCACATCGCGCGCTCATCGCCCCGCCGCAGGGTCAGCCCACGGAGCTCGCGGCCGCCGGCCTTGTTCCATCGGCCAAGCTCCGCACACGCCCCCGGCCAGTCGTTGGCCTGGGCCTTGCGCTGCAGGGTCGAGCCGCAGACGACCTTCGGGCCCAGGTTGAAGGCCGCACTCGTCAGGGCCGCCTCGACATGCCGCAGCATCGGCACGCCCATGCACCGGCGGACGTACCCGTTCGCCTCGGCCATGTCCTGTGCCAGCAGCGCGTCGCACTCGGCACGGGTGTACCGCTTGCCGGCCTGCACGGTCTTGGTGTGCCCGTAGCAGACGGTCAGCACCCCGACGCTGTCACGGTAGGGTTCGTAGCGGACGCCCTCCCACTTCTGGATCAGCGGGGCCGCCAAGGCGAGGACACCCGCCAGCGCCACCGCGGCGACGCCTCCGCCAACCACCTTGGTCTTGGCGTCAGTCATCGGAGTCCCCCTGCACCGGGTCGAACCGGCGGCCGGAGAGCATCAGCTTGTGCAGCTCACTCTTCCGGCGGTTGTCCAGGACCTTGAAGTAGACCTGCACCAGCAGGCCCAGGAAGGCGATGAACAGGCCGCCGAACGCGGCAATCTCGTTCGCCGTCAGCCCGCCAAAGGCCGCAACGCCCCCGCCGCCGTAGGCGACCTTCTGCGCCACCGCCGCAATCGTTGCTTCCGCCGCCTGATCTTTCATGCCCTGCCCCGTTCCGTTTCGGACATGCTGGGGCAGCGGGAAGTGGGTTCAACGGGCAAAGAAAAGCCCCGCCGAAGCGGGGCCCTTGTAATGGAAGCTACTTACCGGGTGGGGATGCAGATGCCTTCTCTGCTTGCTCAATCAGCTGCGCCTTTACAGCAGTCGCAACAACACTTGGACCGGCCAACGTAACAATTGCCCACACTGCGCACGCCAACGCAGCGACCATCCCCCACGCCATGACTGTAGTCGGCATGTGCTTGAGACGTTCATCAATGCGCGTTACAGCCTGCTCGACGACTCGAAGCCTACCGTCGATTTCGTTCAGTTTTTCCATATTTCCCCCTGCTGGAGGATCGCCACTACTAAGGCTCGTCAGCTCAGTCGACTGTCCACCAATGCTGTGGGTAATCGTTACTTTTCTGACGCCTCCGATGGTAACGCCCACCAGTGCATTGACTGTGAATGGCGAATAAGAATCGACTGAAACAGTCTGTCCCAAATCACAATCCACGCTCATGTCAAGCCTTCGTCAAGACCGAATTCGCCCGTTCAATAAGGTCCTGTCCCATCTTCAAAGCAATTTCGGGAGGAAGGACCAGCGTGAATACATCCTCGCGAAACAACTGGACTTTCACGGGCTTGGACTTGCTCATGTCAACAGAGTCGGGATCATCGGGCAAGGCATCGAAGATCTCGGTCAATGGCGGTATGGCGTCGCGGAAGAGCGTCATCCGGAAGAACCCGTCCTGTAACGGGCCGGCCACCGAGCCGCCGGTTATGAACTCGGTTCTGTAGCCAGCGACACGCTCGTGCCTTATGGCAACTTTCCCCTCCGGCACCTTTTCGTCACTCATCAATGTCCCCCTGTTAAGCCCGTCCTGGGCGGGCGGATCATATCCCGCCAGTTCCAGTCGAGTCACGCCCCCTTTACAGGGGGAAGAGGAACACCAGCTTCTCCCGGCACTGACCCCGGGTCAGCGCCACCTATAGCCGGCGCACAGCCCGGGTGAGCGCCGGGCAGACCGGCCCCGCTGCCCTCCCCGCCGCCCTGGTGGTAGGGTTGCCGGGTCTAGGGATGGGGGGACCTCCGGGATGAAGGTCATAGCTTTGCTGCTGGCGCTCTGCGCCATGCTGTTCGCTTCTTTGGCTGAAGCTGGCGGAGTACGTGTCAGGGGGTACACCCGGAAGGACGGAACCTACGTGGCGCCGCACTATCGGTCGGCTCCCAACTCCAGCAAGCTCGACAACTACTCGACGCGCGGGAACTACAACCCATACACGGGGAAGACTGGAACGGTAGACCCCTATAGGCTCGGGTGGCCGACTCGATCGAGCACCTATATAGCGCCTACGTACGTTGCTCCAAGCCCCGCCGTAATGCCCGCACCTCAACCCTCCGCTTCATCTGGCTGGCGGAACTACGGCAGCCCTCAATCCGACTATTCCAACCCTGCTGGCATTGCCCGGGAGAGCATCGGGCACGGAGCGGCGTATGCGCAGCCTACGGATGAAGAAGCGGCCCTCGCTGCGGTTCAAGAACTAGGCAGGCGCCTTAGGGAATCAGATCCAGACTTTGATAGCAAGTTCGCAATGATCCAACCGCGGATTCGGGAGATTCAGCAGTCCCTTCCTCCGAAAGAGTGGGTTAGCGCGATCCTCATTGCGTGGCCCATGCTCCCACCTCCAACTTCGGCCGCCTCGAGGGCAGTATCCGTCCCGCGCCAGGAGTACGGCCGTCACGAATGCCAAATCGCCGCTGACAAGGCACGAGAACTGGCCGACGCAGCAAACAACCTCGCAAAGTGCGCCTCTTGGGGCGATCTGGCTGACGACTGCTCGAGACAGGCCCGTGCAGCCAGGTACGCGGCGGATGAATATGAGGATGCGGTTTCGTCAGCGGCCGGCGTGTGCTACTAAGAAGCCATGGTCACGCCTGCCCCTATCCAAGACGCCGAGATCGTCCCCACCACCGTGGGCCAGTATGTCCAGGCCAAGTTCGGCTACTGGGCGCGGCGATGGGTAGGGATCATCAGCATCGGCGTCCCTGCCATGGCAGCCGTGCGAATGCGTACCTACGGAAATGCAGCTGATTGGATTCTCCCAGCTATCGGCGCGTGGGCGCTGTGCTGTGTGGCCGCCCTGCTGGTCATCCTGCTCACGCTGTCGGTTGGCGGGTGGTGGCACACCCGCCGCTACCGTCACTGACCGGCGTTCCGAGCGCGGAGCGCCTGTAGCTCTTCCTCGGTCGGCGCTGCCCCGGGTGTTCCACCCTCCACGCTGATCTCCAAGGGCTCCTTCTCGCTGGTGCTGACCGCGGCCACACTGGCCAGATACGCGGCGAGATCGTTTGCCCGCTTCGCGCCTGGCGGGAGCTTCGCCAGCTCAATCAAGGCCTTCCGGCCGTCCGAGTTGAGCATCATCCTCGCCACGCCATTCAAGCCTATGACCGGCGAGGCCGCACCGGCGATCCCCCGGATGCTCATGTTCTTGATCGAGTCCACGAAGCTCTGCGCAGCCTGCGACACCTCAGCGTAGGGCCCGGTGCCGCTGAAATTTGCACCGAACTTGTCCCCCAAGCGGCGGGCCGCCTGCATGGCATCCAGAACCTCGGGCATCTCCTTTGGGTTGAAGATGGCGCGCAGCTTCTCGATCTTCTCTGGCTTGTCGCCACCGATGGCTCGAATGAACCCGCTCGCGTTGAACGGTAGCGAGTTCGCGCCACCAGAAGTCGGAACCGTCTCGGCGGCGGCCAGCGCATCGTCCAGCAGCATGCGCTTGTACTGCTGCCAGGTGTCCGGGGCGTTCTTCTCCATGAAGTCGCGGACCAGGTTCAACTCGGTCGGCTTCATGGACCCCATTCGGGCGATCACGGTCTCAGGTGGCAGCGTGTTGACGGTCATGAAGTCGTCCACGTTGAACTCGTCGCCCAGCAGCCGCTTCAGCGGGCTGTTCTTCACGGCCTCCAGAAGCTGCGAGTGGCGCCGGTAATCGTCGTTGGCCTGCTTCAGCAGCTCGCTGGGGCGCATAGCCTGGACGCCATCCTGGACGGGCATGTTCTGCCCGAATCCGGCCAGCTCATCGATCCGTCCGGCGGCGGCATCGAGATCGTCAGAGATTGCCCCGTACATCTTGGCCGCGAGCCTCCGGTTGAGGTCGGGGCTGACGTTCTCGAACAGGTTGGATTTCCCGCGGGCCGCGGCACCGTAGAAGCCGCGCGCCCTACGCGCCGCATCGAGCGAGACACCATCGCCCTTCTGCACGATCTCGTCCAGCAGACTCTGTGCCTGCGCACGGATCTTGCCGGCGTCGCTGCCGATCACATCGCCGTATTCGCCGATGATGTCGTTCAGCGCCTTCTTGGTGGCCGAGTAGTCCACCACCGGCTTGTCGCCAACCAGGTTCCGGATGGCGCCGAACTGTCGGGCGGCCATCTGCTCCCGGCTGGTGGCGATCTTCTCCACGGCATCGCGGACGGTCTTCTGGATGCCCTCGCCGATGCTCTGGGGAGACAGGTTGTCCTGGCTGATCCGGTCCATCACTCGCCGGACGTACTGGACGGCCTGGGTGGCGATCCGCTCGTCCGCCTTGAATGCGGTATCGGCCGAGAACACGGACTGGCGGGCCATGTTCTCCATCGCCGTCTGCGCCTTCCCGCCAGAGACCATGCCTGGCGTGAAGTCGATGCCGGTCCGTGCTGCCAGTGCCTCGCTTTCCTGCGCGTAGGGCTGCCGATTGGCCCGCTCGCCGAAGTAGTTCATGGTCCTGGCGAGGAAGTTGGAGGGGAGGACCTCTTCGGCCACCCGCATCGCGCCACGACCGAGAGCGGACAGGCCGCCGCCGAACGCAGCACCGAGAGCGCTGTTCTTAATCCGCTCCTCATCGCTCACCACTGGCTGCAGGCCGCTCTGGAAGGCGCCGGCCAATGCACTCTGGCCGATGGCTCGCGCTGCGCCAACGCCGCGAGCAGCTACTCCAACGCCCCCTACCGGGGCGGATCCTGCAAAGGCTCCCACCAACTCGCCAAACTTCCCTGCACCGGTGCTCGCCAGATCCGCATCGATCATCCGACGCTCGGCCACATGCTCGCGCATGGCCTGCTGGGGACGCAGCAGGATCTCCTTTGCCTGCGATGCCGCCTCGGGGTTGATGTTGGCGAAGATGTCGGCCAGCGCGGGAATGGGCCGGCTGGCTTGGTCGACCACCGCCTGGACAACGCCCTCGCCCGTGTCCACTAAGCCCTTGCCTATACCCGCACGGAACCGATCGAGCCCGCTCATCTCGTCGGTGGCTCGGTACTCCGGCTCGGCCTGCGGGGCGGCGGCTGGCGCCTCAGTGGCATACCTCGACCACGGCCCTTCCTGGGCGGCCGGGCCAGGCTGCAGCCCGGGCTGCTGGTACTTCTCCCACGGACCAGCCATTACAGCTTCTCCCAGCTACTGGGATCGGACGGGTTGCCACCGCGGAAGCGGTAGCCGCCTTCGATCGTGCCGACAGCCGGAGCCCTGCCAGTCGGGCCACCACTGAAGGCGCCACTCAGCGATGGCTGCCCGGTAGTGTCACCAACCGGTGCCTGCCCGTAGTTGCCCCGGATCATGCCGGCCTTGCGCTGCTGCAGGTCCACCGCACGGCGGTTGATCTCAGCCAGGCGCTGGAGGGCGCGCGCCGCGGTGGCCGCGTCGTTCGCGCTCATGAGCTCGTTCGCTGCACGCTGGGCGTCGCCCTCGGTCTGCACACCCTTATTGAGTCGGAGCGACTCGTTGACGATCTTGGTCTTGTCGGCATCCCACTCCGTGAGCGCCACGTCGTTCGGCGTGGAGAAGCCAAGCGACGTTCTGACCTTGCCCAGCATCGCGCCGGCGGGAGAAATGCTCAGGCTCCCGTCCTGGATGCGTCCGGTGTGCTTCTGGATGATGTCGTTCATCACCTCGGTAGAGCCCAGCGCGTCCTCGACGTTCAGCAGCTCCTTCAGAGCGCCCACCGGCAGCGGCTTCGAGCCTGCCGCAGACGCCCCGCCCGGGTTCCACTGTCCCGACCGCTTCAGGCCGAACTCGGCAGCGTCGATGCCAGTGGCCTGGCGGGTCCGTGCGGCGCTGGCGTAGCTGCTCGCCGCCGAGGCATCGGAAGCACGGGCGCGTGCGGCGTCGGCCGCCATGCTGGCGCGGCCCTGCTCGGTGGTGGTGACGCCGTTGGCGCCGGCCAGGAACCGGTTGGCCAGCAGGTTCTGACCTTCCACGGTGGCCAGCTGCTGCGGACCGTTGGCGACGCCCATCAACGCCGCGTTGGCCCTGTCCCAGTCTCCCGCGGCGGCGCGAGAGGCCGCATCGGACCGGAAGCCCTGCTCCTGCATGTCGCCCTGGTAGCCGGAGAGCTTGGTCGGGTCGACGCCTGCGGCGAACAGGGTGGCCAGATCCGGGCTGCCGCCCAGCGCCTGGATGGCGCTGCCCAGACCGCGGCGAGCCATCATCTCTTCGCGCTTCTTGGCAGCATCGAGGACCAGCCCTTCCATGCGCGCGGCATCGGTCATCGATCGGCTGTAGGCGCTGTCGCCCCGGCCGAACGCGCTGGCCAGGTCCATACCGCCCTGGATCAATCGGCTCAGGTCAGCCATTCATCAGCCCCCACTTCGCCTGCAGCTGGCGATTCAATGCGTTGTTGGCGGCGCCGAAGTCGGCACCCGCCTTGGCCTGCGTCTGGATGCCGGCAAGGCTCTGGCCGCCACCGGACTGCGCAGCGAAGCCGGCGCCCGCGCCCATCAGCGACGACGCCAAGTCGATCCACGGATTGCGCTGGACGCCGCGCAGGCGCAGTTGGGCCAGGTAGTCGTCTGCGCGGCTCCGGCGGCCGATCTGGTCCAAGTCCATGGCCACACGGGAGTCGGCGATGCCCTCGCGCTGGCGCTGCTGGGTGGGCGCGTCGATGCGGGCCATCAGGCCTGCGGTCTTGGCGCCGTAGTCGCCGATGCCCAGGGCAGCGTTGTTGGCGTCGACCTGGTACGCACGGCTCACCTGCCCCACCTGGCCCAACCCGCGCTGTGCGTTGGCCTGAGCCGCGCGCACCTGGTCGAGATACTGGCTGCCGATGGCGGCGCGCTCGTTCTCCGCGCCTTGCGCCGCGCGCTCGCGCATGGCCTCGGCGATCGCCTGATCGGCTTCCTGCTGCCGGACGCCCTGCTGCCGGATCTGGCCGGCCACGATGTTGTCCTGCTTCTTCTGCGTCTGCCGGGTGTTGTAGTAGTTCGCGCCCGCGCTCAGTGCCGTGAGCGCCAGCGGAACCCAAATAGCCTCAGTACCCATCAGCGGCCCCCAGCGCCGTAGCCGAAGCCCGGCGAGTAGTACAGGTTGTAGAAGTCCCGGTTTGCCCGGCGCGTTTCCGCCTGGTCACGGCTGGCCTTGGCGATGGTCCCGACGCCCGAGAACAGTTCGCCCAGCGCGTCGGCGTTGAGCTGCGAGCGTGCGCCAGCCAGGTTGTTGCGCAGCGACAGCGCGGCGTTGTTCGCGCCGGTGGTCATGTCCGCGCCCGTCTGCGCCAGCTGGATCAGGTTCATCCGGCTGGTCTCGTCGGCGTTGCGCAGCTCGTTGGCCGCGCTCTGCGCCAGTCGATCGGCGGTAAGGATGCCCTGCTGGTAGTCCTGGCCCAGCTGCCGGTTCGCGTCGACGGACGCCGAGCCGCCGGTCAGCCCGTTGCGCGCCATTGCGAAGCGGAGGCTGCGATCCGCCGCGTCGTGCTGCCGGTCCAGGTTCTGCCGGTAGAAGCTGCGGCTGGCCGACAGGAAGTCGTTGATGTCGGCCTCCCGCTGCGGGCTGCCGTAGATCTGGTTGATCTGCTGCATCGAACGGTTGATGTTGGCCTGCCGCAACCCTTCCTGCTGGGCCGCCTGCTGTGCTGCCTTGTTGGAACCGCCACCGGCGCCCATTACTCACCCCTCAGCTTCGAGAAATGGGCGATGTCCTCGCCCCGCACACCGAAGTGGCGCCAGACGCCCTCCGGCCGGAATCCCAGCGACCGCTCGAACCACTCCACGGCCTTCTCCCGGGTGGTGAGGGCGCTGGTCTGCAGACGATGCGCGCCCGCCTCATACAGCCGATCCATGAGCCAGCGCGTGGCCTTGGTCATGGCGCGCCACTGCTGGGCCCAGCCGTCCTCGGTGCCGACCATCCAGGCCTGCCACACGCCGGCACCCGCCGGCTGGAAGCCGCCCGCGGCGGCGGGCAGGTTGTCGCCCTGCAGGACGGTGAAGGCGAACCCCTGCGACTTCTGCGCCGTCTCGATGAAGAACGCCGCAGCAACGTCCGGCGAGAACTCAGCCAGGCCCGTGACGGCCAGGAACTGCGCCTGCTCGTCCGCGCGCATCCGGTCCGAAAGGAACACCAGATGCGCCGGACGGCAGGGGACGATGTTCGAGGGAAGGCGAGCGGGCAGCATGGACCTATGCTGCTGCCCGCCGGAGGGGGTTCAACGGAGTCAGGACATGCCGCGCAGGTCCTGGAGGTACAGGCCCAGCGCGTTCCACTGCCAGGGTTCGCTGCCGTCGTAGGTCAGCTTCACCGACAGCGACGGGGCGGCCAACGGCATCGGGATCACCATTCCCGGCACCGTGTCCGCCGGGACGGCATAGCCCGGCGTGAACAGGCCGCCGTTGCT
Organism: Stenotrophomonas sp. Y6; assembly: GCF_022436665.1. Classification (NCBI taxonomy): domain Bacteria; kingdom Pseudomonadati; phylum Pseudomonadota; class Gammaproteobacteria; order Lysobacterales; family Lysobacteraceae; genus Stenotrophomonas; species Stenotrophomonas sp. Y6. The sequence continues at coordinate 192,815 of NZ_JAKUKB010000003.1, read as the reverse complement.
CTGGTCGATGCCGAAGGAGACCGACACCTCCCCCTGGCCAACGATGTCGAAGCCGTACAGCATCTTCGTCACCCCTGGCTGTCCGAACTCCAGCCACGGCCATTGAATCACCCCAGGGAACGGCACGATCTCGAACTGCCACACCTCGCCGGGAACACCGACCTCATCGCCCACCACAGAGCCATCCAGGCGGTGAATGAAGTCCCCCGAGCGCAGGTACAGCGAGTTTCCCGCAATGGCCCAATCGTCCGTGGCAAACGGCAGCTGGTATCTCGACCATGCGCCGACGCTGCCCAGCTTCGTCATCGAGTAGACGAGGATCGAGGTCGCCCCCGGATCGTAGGTTCCATCGTCGGCAAGGACAGTGCTCATGGTGAGCGGCTCGGACGTCCTAGCGTCGACCACCGCGTAGCAGCCGGACGAGCCGGCCGGCGCCGAAAACGTGTACTCCGCGTTGAATCCCCCTTGCTCGTCGGGGCGCGCGCTCACGTAGGGCTGCGGGGCCTTCCGCCGCACCACGATGCTCCCGCTCTCGACCTCAATGCCCAGGATCTCTCGATAGCCCTCGGGAATGTCGGCCTCGCCCTGGATCGAGTTGAAGGTGAACTCCGTGTCGAGAACACGGTCGGAGAGCCCGACTCGGCCCACACGCCACAAGGTCGCTGCATCCACTGCAGCGTCAAGTGCGAAGGCGAAGTAGAGCCAGTCACGCGGAATGTCGATTGCGAATGCCTGTACTGGCGTCGTGATGCCAGGCAGGAAGAACGAACTGCTGACGGCTCCCCCCATGAACGTGTAGATCACGACGCTGGTATCCCCACCGGAATTGACGCCACGAATCGCGCGATCGTCTGGAAGCCTCTGCCATGGACCTACCCAGCCATCGTATGCGGGCATTACATGGACACTCCACTGCGGCACGCCGATCCAAGGGAAGTCAATGTGGAGGAACGCTCTCTCAATCTCGCCGCTTGGCAGCACTCGCTCCCGAAAGAAGGTCGAGACCTGACTGAACAGGAAGGTGCCATCCGGGCCACTGAGAGGCCACGGAATCTCTTTGTCCGACATCAACTGGATGATCCTGCCGTCGGCTGGCGAAACCCCGCAGTGATTGATGATGTTGCGGTCGCCGTCTGGGGTCGTCAGTGCCAGCCCCTTGCCGGTGTTGATGGCGTAGTTGGCGAGCCCGCCTCCCTGCGCGCCCAGCACATTGATGATGCGACCGAACTTGTCCGTGGTGATGAAGTTGTAGAGGCTCGTGTCGATGCGGAAGTTGCCGGCGAACAGGTAGTAGTCGCCACTCTGGATGACCTCGTGTGCCTCGCACAGATTGAGGCCGCTGTTCACCAGAACGTCGAACTCGGTATCGACAACGCCCTCCTGATTCACGCGGACAGGCGTGCCCGCCACGGGATCGTTGGCCGGAGCAACCGCGAACATGCGGGCAACCTGGGCGGGTGGTGGCGGCGGCGGAGGCTCGGGCGGCTGTGCCCCACCGGTGGCGAACATCAGCCAGTACTGCCCCATCGCGGGGAAGTACAGGGCAGCAGGCTCCTTGTCATGAGACTGCGCGAAATCTTGGACCAGGGTGTCCACCGGCATGCCGACGTCGCCGGCCTGGAAGTTCGTGCTGCTGGCAGCGATTCCAACCGTGCGAACGCCCTGGGAGGCCAGGAAGAACAGGTCGTTGGACACCGGCGCGATGGCGTGGTGCTCGGTGCTGCCCATCGGCAACGCGTCCAGCAGCGCCATGTTGGCCGGGTCCTCGTCCACCTGCCAGAGCTGGAAGGCCTCGGCGTTGAACACGATCAGGTTGCCGCGGTAGAGCCCCATGGCCGTGACCGGGTTCGACCCGTAGTTCTGCAGCCCGGTGGGCAGGTAGCCAGCATCGTTGTCGGTCGACCAATCCAGCGGGTTGACGGTCGCCGAGTAGCGCACGATGTCATCGTCCCCGCAGAAGACCTTGGATGCGGCGATCGCCACGATCTTGGTGTTCGGACAGTTCGGATCCTCCACGCGCCTGGACACGGCCCTCAGCGTTACGGTCCCGTCCTTGACCATGCCGCCCTCCACCTCCGGCCACTGCGGTTCCGTCGCGCCGCTCACGTACAGCGGCTCGGCGGTCCACACGACGCGGGTGGCCGCGATCGCCTCCCAGATGACCTCGTTGTCGACCACCTGCTGGCCAAGGACCGGCGGCCAGGCCGGCTCGCTGGCGTCGGAGAAGCCCGACTCGGGCTGGACAGCCTTGTAGGCCAGATCGGCAGGGATGCCGGCGAAAGTGCCCTCGACCCAGAGGTTCCCACCCCAGATCGCATGGTTGTGGTCGGCAACCGACCACAGCTCGATCCCGGCTCGGCAGTAGGCCGCACCGTCCGGGCAAGTGGACTCGCAGGTGGATCGATGGACAGCGCCGCCGGCCCCACTGTCGACCTGGTTGCCCTTGTCGATCCGCAGCAGCACCTCCGATGCGCTGAACCAATGGATCTCGACCCAGCCGCGGGTGGCGCCGGCAGCCGATGCCCCCTGATCGATCAGACATGCCGCGGTGATCTTCTTGCCGACGGGCACGACCAGCTTGGTCTGGTTGAGCGCGCCGCCGGACGCCTGGTTTCCCGGCAGCTCCACATAGGTGCGCCAGCCCCCCTTGGAGACGTGTTCGGAGTAGAAGGCTGAGCCGGTGAAGTCCCAGGAGGCCGAACCGGAACTGAAGTCCCCGTTTGCGACCGCGGTGGCGGTGGGCGCCGGCGCGGTGATCGGAACGACGATGTCGCCGGGCTGGTAGAGGGTACCGGCGCTCCAGACGGGATATGCCATTACTGCACCTCGCTGTTGGCCGTGTCGGAGTTCGAGCCACGCCCGTAGCGGTCCTTAACGGCCGGCGGGACGTTGGTGTTCGGCGTCTGGGTCTGCGAATCAACGCCGTAGGGCTTCCGGTTGCTCACGTCTTCCACCACGGTCTCGCCAGAGTTGGTCGGCCACTCGGGCTCGGCCGTTCCGGACCTCGGGGTTTCACCCACCGTCTCGGTGACGACGTAGCGGAAGCCGTTGTCGACCGTGGGAACGACGATATCGCCCAGCGCACGGGCCACGTTCGGTGCCCACGGCTCATAGCCGGCGCGGTCCGATTCGACGCGATAGGCCATGCCGTTTCCCTTTGTCGGCCGCACCAACGTGCCAGGCAGGTAGACGTGGTTCGGCTGCCAGATCTCGCCCTTCTCCAGCCAGTAGTGCCGCACCAGCCTGTCGGCGAACTCGGCGACCACATACAGATAGCCAAGGAAGGGGAGCGCGAAGTGGATGTCGCGGATGGGCATCTCCGCGACCTCCGGGTGGCGAATCACCTCCACCTCCACGCGCTCGTCCTCAGGATCGATCACCTGATGCGAGAACACGACGAACTTGCCCTGGAACCAGACCAGCCCCTTCGTGCCCGGAGGAAGCACGACGTCGATCCGGGTGCCAGGCCGGCTGTGGATCGTGCGCGCCGCGGTGACGTAGCCGTTCAGGAGGTCATAGAGCGAGTCAGCGGACGCCCCACCCTTGTCGCGCAGGCGCGTGATGCCGGCCTTGACCGTCGTCAGTGCTTGACTGCGCATCTCAGCTCTCCTTCATCACGGGACGCACGGCAGGCGGCACCACGGCGTTCCCCGGGATGTACCGCCGGGTGTGATGGGAGCCGGCAATGAGGCTGCGCACGTAGGCCGTCGCCTGCGCGGCGTAGTTGCCAGCGTCGGGTTGGCCGTAGTGCGCCTTGGCATTGGCCAGGGCCTGCAGAAAGATCGCTTCGGGATCGATGGTGGTCTCGTCGCCCTCACTGTCCAACGGCAACAGCCCGAAGTGCCCCTTGATCCGCAGGACCCACGTGCCGTCGACCGGCGCAGGCCACACCTCGATGCACTGCCGGACCTCGTAGTGCGTGGGGATGCCCGGACCGGGACTGCCATACATCACCGGATCGATCCCGCAGGCCAAGGGACGCCAGCACAGATCGCCCTGGGAAATGCCCACCCAGGTGACCATGCGGGGATCCATGCGCTTCTGGCATGCGTCCTCGTTGGCCGAGAAATCGTAGAACCGAACGCCCGGCTGCATCTCCCATGCGTAGAACCGCTCCATCCGGAATACCGGGTAACGGCGGTAGAGCATCTCCTGGGCATTGCGGATGAAGTCGTCCAGCAGCTCAGCCATGCCAGGCGGAAGAGCGCCCATCGCGACCTGGGTGGCAAAGCCGAGCCGCGTTGCAATGCGGCCACGCATCTGCTTCAGCGTGGTGCGCGGGTAGTCGTCGTCGCATGCGCAGTTGTAGGCCGTGGGGCCCTCCGGCTCGGGATCAGGGCCGGGACCCGGCGGCTCGTCGGAAATGACGAAGCGCACCCGCATGCCCGTCACCTCCAGCCGGACAACAGGAGTACCGCCACCGACAGGCTGCTCCTTGACGATCACGACCGTGTCCCACTCCCCCAGCGGCCCGACTACCGGGTTGAGGGTCTGGTCGAATGGGAAGGTCCCGGACTGACCAGGCGAAAGCGTCGCGATTACCGGATTCCCGCCCACGGCCGTCCTGATACCCACGGAGATGTCGACATCTGCCTCCGAGATCGGGTCCAGGCGCAACGCCGCGCTGCCGAGGATCTGGTGGATGTAGCTGCCCTCCGGGAGCTCTCCATCGAATTCGGGCAGGTATCGCCACCACGCCTTGTCGGCGATGCCCGATGCGAGCAGCACGAAGTCATCGACCGCGATTTCATTGGTTGTCCACGTCGCCATGTTCCCTCCAGATACTGAAATGGCCGGCCGGAGTTGCCCCCGGCCGGCCGCCGTCACCGCCGCCAGCGGGTCGGGTTACTGCTTGCGGGACTCGCTCTCGTCATCGATCGCGGCCAGCAGATCTTCACGGCCCTGCCCTTCGGCTTCCGCCGCCTCGATGGCAACCAGGTCCGCATCGCTCAGGTCCTTCAGCTTCTCGGTGATGGAGGCCACATCGCCGGCCAGCAGCTCGGTGAAGTCGGTAGCCACCGCCGCGTCCTCGGCAGCCTTCGCCGCGGCCTTGGCAGCGTTCTTCTCCGCCCTCTTCTCGGCAGCAGTCTTGGCCGGTGCAGTGGTCGTGGCCTTCGCCGCGGCCTTGGCACTCGACGGCTGGCGGCTGTCGATGAACCTCTCCAGGTCCCGCTGACGGTTGAAGTAGCGGGCGCGGGCCGCGTCGGAGTCGGCATTGCCGCCGTACTTCTTGACCAGGCCGGCGAATGCAGCGCCGACGTCGAAGTCTTCGACCTGCATTTCCTTGGACTCCAGCTCGGTTACCAGCTCCTCGCCGTAGATCTCTTCGAGGATGGGCTGTTCGAACTCCGGCACGGTGGTCGGGAGCTTGGTGCTGGCGTCACGGTCGATCAGGAGCGTGACGAAGGTGAGGATGATGGACTTGGCCATTACTGCACGCCCTCCAGGGTGATGGGGCCCGTGGCAGCGGCACCCAGCTTGACGAACTTCGGCAGGTCGGCGATCTCGACCACCGGACCCTGCGTCGCGGTCGCGCTCAGCAGCGTGACCCAGCCCGCGTCGCCGCTGGCCGGGGTGGCACCACTGGCCAGACCGGGGTGGCCCTGCAGCAGCACGCCGCTGCTGACCGAGGCGTTGCCGCCAAGATGGGCCAGCCCTTCGCGCCCCTCCCCGCCCAGCAGCGGGGTCTTCTTCAGGGCCACGATGTTCGTGCCCTGTACGGTGATGGTGTTCGGCATTTCTTTCTCCTGGCCGGCGAGGCGGACCCCGCCGGCACGTTGGGGGTGATCAGGCGATGCTGAAAACCGCGTTCGAGTTGCGCTTGCGGCAGGTCAGGCCGTAGTCCGCGGTCAGGCCGAAGTAGTACGTGTAGCGGTCGTACACGCGCGGCGGGGTGCGGCGGATCATCCAGCGGCCCTTGACCGGGCGCAGGCGCAGGGCCTTGCTGTTGAGGAAGTAGCCGCGCTTCTTCCACGGATACGTGATCGCACCCAGCTCTTCGTCCAGGGCATCGAAGGTCGGATCCCACACCACCGGCACTCCCTTGAACGCCAGCGCCTTGGTGCTCGGGTCCAGCGTCACGCCGCCGGTGGACGCCTGGCCCAGGTTGATCTGGCGCCCCATGACCTTCAGCGCGTCGGCCTGGATGGCGTCGTACATCGCCGAGCCCACGACGATGAAGTCGGGGTTGCCCAACTTGCCGTAGGTGATCGTCTGACGCCACAGGGTCTCCAGCGTGGAGATCAGGTTGCCGGCCGTGGCCGTGCTGATCCCCATCACCGCCCAGTTGCGCCACCACGGGGTGGTCGACGCATCGATGCCACCGATGACGCCGGCGTTCGGGGTGGTGCTGACCAGCGCGTCCAGGCCCGGCACGGCCTTCGGGTTCGCCGAGCCGTCGAGGTGGACCTCGCGGTCCCAGTTCTCCTGGAAGCCGTCCTTCAGCGTGGTCCAGCCTTCCTGCAGCTTGTCCACGATCTGGATCTTCTCGGCATCGGTCATCTGCGCCGACTTGTCGTCGGTCAGGATGATGCCGTTGTTGGCCAGCTCGGTCTCGTTGAGGCTGAAGCCGTCGTGGGCCTCGTAGTGCTGGAACGGCGCAAGGCGCACCGTGTCCTTCCGGTTGAACGTGACCTGGTCATCGCCGGAGTAGTTCTGGTAGTTGCTGTCGTTGGTGAAGCGCACCTTCTCGTTGAAGATGCCGTTGCCGAAGACCGTCTCGGTCTTCTTTTCGATCAGCCACTTGGCCAGCGGACGCTCGCTGGTGAACTGGTCGATCGGGTCGTCAGTCGCATAGGACTGCATCTGGTAGTTGGCGCCGGACGCCAACTGGGCGGGAGTCAAAGGCATATCGCACCTCGGAGGGAAAGAGGAAGCCCGAATGGGCGTGGTCTCTCGCGTTCCGAGGGCGCGACTCTCGTTTCAGCGCTACCGGCGGCGAACCCGGCTTACGTCACTCGCGATGCCGGCTTTGGCCGGCTGGATCGCAATATGCGCCAGCCGGCACGTCAGTCAACGGTGGATCAGCGGCCCTGCGTCTTGGCCAGCTGCACCCCGAAGTCGAAGGCGTTCTCCTTCGTCGGGGCCTTGCTGAGGTCCACGCCAGTGGCGCGGGCCGGGTTGTTGGGCGCCGCTGCCGGCTGGCGCTGCACGGGAGGTGCCACCTGAGCGGGTGCGGCCAGGTAGGCCTTCTGGATCGCCACGGCCCACTGCTGGGGCGGCAGGCTGTCCTGGATGACCGCCACCATGGGCTGGATGGCCTTGAACTTGGCGTCGAAGTGCTGCGGGTCGGCGGCACGCAACTGGGCGCCCAGCGCCTGCACGTCCTGCATCGCCTGCTCCTGCGCCTGGGTGGCAGCGTGCGACTGCTCCATGGCCTGCCGCTGGCGCTGCTGGCTGTCCTGCTGGAGGGCCGAAGCGCGACGGGTGCGGATCAGCTCTTCCGCTGCCGCCTTGGTCATGTCGCCGTCGGCCACCTGCTTGGCCAGCTCGGGATACTCGGCCAGCGGGTCGTAGCCCGGTGCCGGCCGGCCCAGCTCCTTCGCCAACCAGGCCATTTCCTGCTGCATGAAGTCGTAGGCCTGCGCCATCGCCGCCGGGTCGCGCGAGTTGATCGCCGCGAGGTAGTTCAGCGCGTTGCCCATCTGCTGCGGATCGGCACCGGTGGACTTGATCGTTTCCTCCCACTGCCGGCCGCGCTCGGCGTCCGGTCGCAGCGTCTCGGCCTCAGCCGCGCGCTCGCTCAGTTCGCGGAAGCGCTTCTGGGTACGCTCGTTCGAAATGCCCAGGTCCTTGATCTCGGCGTCGATCGCATCGGGCTGGTTCGCAGCCTCCGCAGCGGCAGCTGCAGCCGCCGGGTCCGGCTCACCCCCCTCCCCGCCCTCGGCGCCAGGTGCACCAGCGCCGGCAGCGGCAGCGCCTCCATCAGCGGCAGCCGCGGTGTCTGCAGCCGCCCCTTCGGCGGCGGCAGCCGGCGCGCCACCGTCCTCCAGCACTTCCTGCTCGCGGGCCTTCTCCACGCCCTGGCTGAAGGCGTCCAGCGCCTCGGTGTTGGGGTTGCCGTCGTTGCTGGCGACGGTCGCCGCGGCCTGGGCGGCAGCGGCGGCAGCGCCGTCATCCTCGATGGCGGTGGTGTCGGGTTCGTTCTGGTCAATACGCACGTGTGTGTCCTCGCTGGCGGCGTGTGGGGTCAAACAGGGGTGATTGCCGGCGGCGTCATCGCAGCCGGGTCGAGCATTGCGGGATCGATCGGCGGCTCACCGTCGGCGGCACCGGCAGCCATCGCCGGATCAATGGCGGCACCACCCATCGGATCGAGCGCAGGGTCAACCGGTGCCGGCGCCTGCGGAATGAAGCTGTACGGGTCGATGCTGGTATCGCCGGCGCGCTTCACCGTCTCCACGGCCAGCTGCTCGAGGCAGTTGGCGATGTCCAACGGCGACGAGCCGCGCATCTGACCGATCTGGATGGCGGACTGCTGCAGCTGCGGCAGCAGGATCGACCACTGCTGCTGGCGCAGGGCCGTGGCCGGCTTGCCGGACGAGCCCGCCCGGATGTCCACCTGCACCACCATGTCCAGCATCTCCGGCTCGGGGACGTTGAACCACAGCGCATCGGCGCCGGCCCAGTTCGCCGCCTCGTCCTGCGTCAGCCCGTTGGGTGAAACCGCCAGCTCGGCGGTATAGACGGCCAGCTCGGAGAGCATCTCGTCCAGGCTGTCGCGTGCGTAGCCGATGCGAGACTCCGTGCCCTGCTGCTGGATGTCGGCCTCGGTCGCGGTCTTGGCGGTCTGGATGCTGGAGGACAGCGCCTCCTGCACACCCCAGATCATCTCCAGCTCCGCGCGGATCTGCTGGGTGTCGTAGAGCGCCGGGTCGATCTGGTTGTAGCTGATCGGGAACACCACCTGGTCCGGACGCTGGCCCTGCAGGTCCAGCCCCACCATCTCGCTCACCACTGCGCCTTCGAGCTTCTTGGCGTCGTGCGGGTCCAGGGCTCCACGATCGAAGCCGGTTTTCGGGATCGCGCGGCTGCGGTGGGTCCGGTAGTTGGTACGCGTGCGGTTGTACTCGTCCAGCAGCGAGCGCGAGCGATCGACCAGGGACTGTGGGTGGCGTGCGCCGTCGTTCCAGATCACGGCCCAGCTGAAGAACGGGTAGAAGCGCGTGGTCCGCTGCTCGGGCTTGAACGGCTGGCGCAGGTAGCGCGGGCAGCCCTCGGCCAGGGTGATGACGTGCCCCGTCTCCTTGTTCCACACCTCCCACACGCAGACGCAGGCCTTGCTGGTGTCAGTGGCACCGGCCGGCCCCTTGGAGAATGCGTCAGCCTGGTCGCCCCTGGCCGCACCGCCGAAGCCCGCACCGTCTGCAGCCTTGCCCGGAATGCGGAAGTAGGCCGTTGCCGATCCCAGCACGTCGGCGACCTCGGGGTACGCTGCCTTGGCCTTGTCCATCGGCATGAACAAGCGTTGTGCGATCCACGGACTGTCCACGTACTGCTGCAGGCACGCGCACTCGGGCGCCACCTGGATGTCCTCTGCCCGCACGAAGTCGATGCACAGGGCGTTGAAGATGATGCGCTCGGCCTCGTCCTCGGCCTGCTGCAGGCGCTGCTCGAGCTCTGCGCGCTGCGCGGAGTCGTCGCCCACCATGCCCTCGGCCAGGGCGCTCTGGAGCTGGCTGATCGCCGCCAGGCTGGAGCGCAGCCCGGCAATCTCCTGCTGCAGGGCCGGGTTGCTGCCCGTCTCCCGGTGCCACGCGGCCTTGAGCCAGCCGATTGCCACGCTCAGGCCCGAGCGAACCAGCGGGTCGGCCGCGGCCTTCAGCTTGCCCTTCTTCCAGAGCCTGCCGACGACGATCTCCAGCGTGGTGGCGAAGGCCTTGGCCTCCTGCTTGATGCGCGGTGAGACGGCCTCGGCCAACTCCACGCTGACCTCAGGGTCACGGGCATACAGGAACGTGGTCAGGATGCCGACGTAGGTACCGGCGATCGGCACGCGCACGTCGTACACGTCGGTGTTGGCCTGCTCCTGGCAGTAGGTGCGGTCCTTGGCGTAGCCCTCCCGGGCGCCCTTGTCGAACTCGCGTGCTTCCTCGATCCGCTTCAGCCAGGCCTTGACCGCGCCCTCTTCCTCCATCTGGGCAGCAGCGCGGCGCTCGGCTTCCGCCTGCTCCATCTCGTCTGCTTCGATCGCCTGGGCCAGCTGGTCGCCTGGACCGGTCATAGCATCTTCCTCTTCCGTTCCATCGCGTCGGCTGCCTCGCCGTTGTGCTCGAGCCATTGGCGGCTATAAGGCGTGATGACCCGACCCCGTTCAACGGAGGTCGGCGCCCTTGCGCTGGCAATGGCCGGGAACCGGCTGTGGATGAAGTAGCCCAGTGCGTCCGGAGGGTGATCGAAGCCCGTGGTCTTGTCCGGCATGCCGTTGGCGTCGTAGGCCTGCTTCTCCAGCGCCTCGGTCAACTTGGGGCAGCCCACCGGGTTCACCCGCAGGCGGCGCACGCCCCTGGCATTGCAGAGCATCGCGTTGACGCTCACCACGCGAGCGCGGATGCGAGGGTTGGCCGGCGGCACCCGGACGACGAACCCGGCCGCCCGCAACAGCCCCAGGTCGGACACGCTGGCGTTGTTGGTGTGCGAGCTCTCCCCGCTGGCGTCGGGGTAGACCGCGATGCGCCGATCGCCGAACCGCTCGCGCAGCGCCACGATCATGGCCGGGGTGTCCCTGACGCCGGTGAACTCTTCCAGCGCCAGCGGCTGGCCGGCCCGGATCACGCAGACGATGGCCGTCATGTTCATCACGTTGAAGTCCATGCCCACGTGGAGCCGGTCGTCGTCGCTGATCGTGGCCAGGGTGCCGTTGAGCTTGCGGTCGTAGGCCGCGTACACCGAGCCGCTGGTCAGGTTGACGAACAGGCCGTTGATGTAGGCCTTCACCAGCTGCGCCGGGTACGTCTCGAACAGGGACTCGATGTAGTCGTCCGGCAGGTTGATCTCGTTGTCGTAGGTGCTGGCGTGGACCTTGCCGTACAGCTCGGCCTTGGCCGGCTCCTGCCCCGGGATCTGCTCGAACTGCTCGTAGACGAAGTTGAAGCCCTCGGGCGTCGTCGTCACATCGATCCCGTTCTGCAGGCCGGGCGCCTTCACGCGCAGGCGGGCGATGATCTTCCGCCAGGCGTCATGTGCCTTCCGCTTCTTCAGCGTGTCGATCTCATCCACCAGACCGCGGCCGATCTTGAAGCCCACGATGCTGGCCGGGTTGTCCATCGACCGGCAGATGGCCGTGCCGCGGTACTGCCGGCCGGCGTACAGGTGCACCTCCTTGTTCGACTGGTTGATCTGCGCTCGCAGGCCCCAGTCGAAGGCCACCTCTTCGATCGTCGGGTAGAAGATGTCGCGGATCTGCGGGTAGCTGGGCGCGAAGTACCCCGTGGGGATCCGCGGGAACTCCCAGGCATGGCGGCACAGTGACCCGCACCCCACCCAGGTCTTGCCCGAGCCAAAGCCCCCTACGAACGCCCGGAACTTGTGCGGCAGCTGGAGGAACGCCGCCTGGGGCTCATTGAGCGTCGGCACGCTTTCGCCCACTGACCACGTTGACCGTCACGGCAACCGGTGGTGGCAAGTCGTCGTCGTCCTTCTCGCCCTCGTCCAGGCCGGCCAGCTTTGCCTTGCCCATGGTTGCTTGGACCATCGCGGCGCCCTGCTCCCGCTTCTTGGCCACCTGGCGCGCCTCTTCCAGCTCGGCGACCAGGCTGGCGATGGTCACCCCATGTGCGGCCAGTGCCACCCCACGGAGCTCATCAAGCCTTGCGGCGATCTTGGGGTTGTCCAGCAGCTCCTTCGCCGAGCGGTTGATGGTCTCGGGCTTGGCCTTCTCGGCGCTGTAGCACTGCCGGTAGGCCTCGCTGGCGTTGCCGCTCTCCAGGTACCGCTGGCAGAACGCCTCCTGCTTGGGGGTGAGTCCCGTCATGGGCTCAGCCTCCCGATGTGGTGGATCGCCGATTCCCGGAAGTCATGGCGTCACCGAGGGTCATGCCCCCCGGCCGGCCGCACGCGGCCTCTTCCGTGTCGGCTGCGGGCTGTTGTCGACACCTGCCCGCTGGTCGGGCCGGTACTGCAGAGAGCGCCCCGGCCGGCGCTTCGAGATACGGATCGATGGTGTTGGGCGTCTGGCGGTCGCTCATGCCGCCATTACGCGGCAGCGGCCATCTCATGCAACGGAGGGAACGGGAGCTGGAGCTGCACGGGCCGCTCGGCTCCCTGGTCCAACTGGGCAGGCTCATCGTCCAGTGCCCATGCCGGCAGGTGGAAGCGGATGTCCTCTTCCAGGGCGTGCAGGTCAGGGACCGCCGCATTGCCCCCGCCCATCGGCAACTCCGCATAGGTGCCCATCACCCAGTCGTACTGCTCGGCGTAGAAGCGTTCGGTCCTGGCCTCCCCCGCCATGAGCAGGTAGACCTCGGCCTGGCTGTTGATGGCCACCACCGTGCCGGCCCCTCGGGCGTAGAGCGTCTGGCGGATGCGCTTCTGGAGCCGCTGGGCCAACTCCTGCACCGTGGCACAGTCATCCAGGCAGAAGGCCGGCTTGATGCGGCGCTCCACCTGCCTACGCGGCGTGGGGTCTCGGTTGGTGTCGTGGTTCGAAGTGGCCATCGCATCCTCCCGCTCTACGCATCTCGCAGCTCGTCCAGGACCTCGTCGTCCAATCGGAACGCCGGCAGGCGACCGTCGATGTCGCACGCACCCTGCCGGTCCGGCTGGCGCCGGCAGTGGAACACCCCGTCGCTCAGCTCACGGAACTGGCACACCGAGCAGCGCCCATGGCGGCGAACCCGGGCTCGGTAGCGCTTCCACATGCGGGCCGTTGCGTCGGTCAAGCGGCCACCCCGCTGGCCATGCGCTGGTCCGCGTACAGCGCGATCAGCAGGGCATCAGCCCGCCCGTTGTCCTTCTTTCTGGTCAGCATGTGGGCGGCCTCAGGGAACCGCTGGATAGCCAGCTGCCGCGCCGCGTCCTTCTCCTTGCCAATCAGGGCGAACTGACGCTTCCACACCGCCGGGATGGCGCGGGTGTACGGCACGCCCAGTACGTCGAGCGTGAAACGGATACCGCCGCTGGTCTCGCCAAACCTGAAGGCGCTTGTACCGCCGTCGCCCGGCATGGCGCCAACCTTCTCGACGCAGGCCGACACGTAGGCGCCGGGGTGCGCACTGCGCTGCTCGCGAATGAAGGTGGCCAGGGCCCGGGCGTCGATCTCGCCCCAGCCATCCACACGCCGGGTGGGCATGTCGATCATCGGGCCGGCCACCCCGTCCAGCAGGGTCACGATCGCACCGGTCAGGCCCGGGTCTATGCCAAAGGTCAGGCGTAGAGCGGTCATGCCCCACGCTCCAAGCGCGCGGCGTCCATGGCGGCAAGCTCACTCATTGCCTTTGCCGCCCAGTGATTCTGCCGAGGATGAGCACCATAGTTGTGTTGCGCGAGCGCGTAGTCGATCACGCTACGAAGCCGTCTCGCATCCGCCAAAGTTGCATCCCGCTCTGCGGTCAGGCGGTCGATGGCGGATTGCGGGTGCAATAGGCCAATGCCGTCGTGATGCCAAATCCAATCGATGCCGTAGCCCTCTCCGTGCGATTCGCAGGCAACTTGCGCCGCAACAGTGTGGTCCACCACCACCGGCTTGGTTTCGTTCTCGCTCATGCTGCCCATGGGCGGCCCTCCTTCGTGTGCTTCTCGATCAGGGTGTTCTGCAGGTCCAGCAGGTAGTCGTCGCTGCCGATCTCCTGCCGGAACCGGCGGGGCTGCTTGGCGTAAGAAGGGCCGAACAGGCGTTCGCAGGTCTCGGCCGACATGCCGCCGAAGGGCTCGCCGCGGTGGCTCCAGAGGTTCAGGCCCACGGTGAAGTCGTGGCCGCGTCGCTTGGCGCCGTGCTTGCCGCCGATGGTCAGGTGGTGGACCTCGCAGGGGACATGCCCGAGGCCCAGCGAGTGCGCGACGATGCAGCCGATCTCGCGGATCGCGTCCATACGCTGCTGCTGGGCGACCGTAGGGTTGCCAGTGGAACGTCCGCGCTTCATGCCACCCTCCGCGGCTGCTCGCCGTAGTCCCGATACCGCGGCTCGTTGAGCCGCACGCCGTTGTCCACGGCCCAGGCCTGCGCGAAGGTGATCAGGTCCGCCATGTCGCCCACGGACATCGTCCGGGTCTGCACGGCCAGGTTCACCACGCTCGCGCCGTCCAGTGATGGCACGATGTCGCCCTGCTGTCGGCTCTCGGTGCGCGCCCAGGCGTCGACCAGCAGGCGCTTCCAGCCTTCCTTGTCGATCCAGCGGCCGGCCCACTGCCGCTGCTGGGCGATGTCCTCGCAGATGGCGTGGAGCATCGCGTTCTGCTCCAGGCTACGGGTGGACTTGCACTCCTTGACCTCGACGCGGACGGCCCGGCCGAGCTCCAGGTACTGGCAGGCAAAGCGCCAGGCCGCGGCCATGCGGTCCCTGGCGTTCTCGGCCCGGAGGATGAAGGTACTCATTGGTCACCTGCCCTTGCCGCAGCAGCCGTGGTCTTCATCCGGCCGAAGCCGGCCGCCTTCGCGGGCTTGTCGGGCGTGGTGGCGATGGGCGCCGGCTGCCAGTACTCCGGCAGGTTCGAGAACCGGAACTGCTCGGGCTGGTACAGCACACGCACGTCGCCGGACGGGCCATTGCGCTGGATGCCCACGATCAGCTCGGCCGTGCCGCGGTAGCGGGTGTGCCGGTCGTAGATCTCGTCGCGGTAGATGAACACCACCGCGTCGGCGTCCTGCTCGATGGAGCCGGAGTCGCGCAGGTCCGAGACGATGGGGCGCTTGTCGGGCCGCTTCTCCAGGTCCCGGTTGAGCTGGGACAGCAGCAGCACCGGCACCTTCAACTCGGCCGCCATCAGCTTCAGCGCCCGGGTGATCTCGCCGATGCCGGCCGCACGGTTGTCTCCCACCACGGTCATCAGCTGCAGGTAGTCGATCACCACCAGGCCCAGCGGGTTGCGGGCATGCTGCCGGCGCACCTGCGCGACCACATGCTCCACGCGAGCATTGCGCGGCCGGCTCACGAAGATGGCGGCCTCGCGCAGACGCTTCATTGCGCGGGTGACGTTGCTCCAGTCGTTGTCGTCCAGCTCGCCCGATCGGATCCGCTGGCCGTCGATCCCGCCGATACTCGCCAGCATGCGATCGCCCAGTTCCTCGGGCTGCATCTCGAAGCTGAAGACCGCCACGGCCTTGTGCTGCTGCAGCGCCACCCACTCGGCGATGTTCTGCGCCAAGGTGGTCTTGCCCATCTTCGGGCGTGCTGCCAGGACGTACAGCCCGCCCGGCTGCAGGCCGCCCAGCAGTGCGTCCAGGTCCGTGATGCCCGTGGACAGCCCATGCACCTGGGTGCCGGCCGTGGCGCGCTCGGATAGGCGGTCGTAGACCCGCTGCATCACAGGCGCGACCGACTCCAGCTCGCACGGCTCGCTGTCCAGCAGGCCGCCAATACGGCTCTGTGCCTCGCCCACCAGCTCCACGCTGCTGCGGCCGTCCGGGGCGAACCCATCGTTCACCATGGCCGTGCCAACCTCGATCAGCTGCCGCAGCCTGGCCTTGTCGGCCACGATCTCGGCATAGGCCCGGATGTTCGCCGCCGACGGCGTGGTGCTGGCCAGCTCCAGCAGGTAGGCACCCTCGCCCACCTGATCCAGCTTGCCGCGAGACTCGAACCACTCGCCGATGGTCACCGCGTCGAATGGCTGCTCCTTGGCGGCCAACTCGGCGATGGCCCGGAAAATCAGCTGGTGGTCACGGCGGTAGAAGTCCTCGGCCGTCACCACGTCCGCCACGTTCCACCAGGCCCGCGCCACCAACATCAGGCCGCCCAGCACGGCCTGCTCGGCGTCGATGCTGTGCGGGGGAACACGGGCGCCCTGCGGCGCCGGGGACGCCTTGGCGCCGGCGTACAGAGCCGCCATCCGCTCCAGCTCGCCCTGGGTGTCGATCGGCGCGGTCATGCCGCATCCCCCAGCGCGGTCACGGCCTGGTCCATGATCTGCGCGAAGCGGTCCTCGGCCAGCAGCACGTCCAGGTTCTGCTTCCACCGCGGATTGTTCGGGTTCGGCACGTCGCCGCGCAGCCACGGGTCAGCGGCGCACTGCTCGAAGTAGGCCTGCCAGAAGGCCGTGGCGTCGTACTCCCAGCCCAACTGCCGGCACAGCTGGCGGGCGAGCTTGTCCGCGGCCAGCACCCGCCGCTGGCGCTTCGGGTTCAGCACCACGATGCGCTGGCAGCTCGGCAGCAGCTGGTGGTAGGCAGCCAGGACGATCTCGGCCGTCTTGCCGCCAGGGTGCGGATGCACGGTTGCGGCTTGCGGGGCGTCCGGCAGCAGGTCGACGGCGTCGGCCGGCGGCTGCGAATCCGAACGAAGTGAGGATTGCTCTTCTTCCTGTTCCTGCTCCTGTTCCTGCTCTTGGCTTGAAAGGGGTCGGGAAGGCCCTTCCGAACCCCTTCTGCGCGTCAGGTGGAAATCGGCCTTGTAGCGGTCGAAGAAGGCACCGAGGAACGGGTTGTCCGGCAGGCTGTCGTAGTCCCGCTGCACGCCCACACAACGGTTGTCCGAGGCCTTCAAACCCTTGCCAATCTGGAAGGTAGCCATCTCGTGTACCCACACGAACTCGGACCCTTCGTCATAGCTACAAAGGCCCTCTTCGATGCACACCTTCAGCCCTTCGGAGGCCCTTTCGACCCCTAGCCCGGTCTCGTGAGCCATGTAGAGGATGGGCTGGTAGTACAGGCCCAGCATGTTCGAGGCTGGCGAGGACATCAGGTACAGAGCGCAGATGACCCCTTCCGGACCCCTTCGGCGGATCGCCTTGCCGGTCTCGCCCGTCCAGAAGGTGGGCATCACCTTGGCGTAGTCACGCATGGCCAGCACCCCGCAGCAGCTGCAGGCAGCCGGCGATGTGCCAGCGCTGCTGGACCAGCCAGATGGCCCTTTCCAGGGGATCGGTCATGTGCCTCATGCCGCCACCCCGCCCAGCCGCGCCATGCGGCCCTGTAGTGCCTCCAGCCCCTTCACCGCGGCGATGAACTCGCGCTGCAGCTGGGCGGCCTCGTCCTCAGGGTTCAGCGGCTGCGGCTCGGTGTAGCCCGCGTCCCGGGCCTCGTAGTGCGCCAGGATGTGCACGCCGGCCTTGCGCGCGGCACGGCGGATCAGCCGCAGCTCGCCCAGGTCCAGCTTCTCGCGCTTGTCGGGGTTCAGGCAGTGCGCCAGCTTCCGGCCGGCCTCGTCCGCCGGCATGGCCGGCCAGAGCGTCGAGCCCACGACCTTGTTCCCGCCCAAGGCGGTAACGCAGTCGCGGATGGCGTCCTCGTAGGTCTCGTAGAACAGGGGCAGTTGGTGGTCCGCCATGGTGGTTTCCTCGGTGGTCCCACCGCGTGGGACTGCGTGGGACAGGCTCATCAGGTCGAAATAAAGGCCCAGCCCCGAAGGACCGAGCCGCGTGGAGTCAGTGGAGAAGTGCCCGCAGAACGTCGTAGTGCTGCAGCGCATGTGCGGCCGGCTCTACGCCATCAGCCGCCGCGGTGATCGGGTGTCCGTGCGCTTCATCCCGAAGCGCGAAAGGCAGCGCCCCACCCGGCCCGGCGTGGTCGTGCCGTTCCCGGGGCGCTGACGTGGCCATGTCAGGCTGCCACCCCTTCACGTGCCAGCTGCGTCTGCTGCCACTGGGCGAACATCGCCGCCGCGAACTCGGCATTGGTACGCTGCTCGACCAAGGCCCAGAAACCGATCTCGGCCATGGCATCCTCTGCATAGCCGGCAGGCACCCCGCCATTGGCGGCGCACCACTCCAACATGCGGCCATGGGCCGTGAGCAACCGATCCGAGGTCTTCTCAGACATGGCCACCTCCGAACAGATCGACGCGGCACTGGCGAGGCTGGAACGAGCCAAGGCCGAGAGGGACAGCTGGAAAGGTCGCAGCGACCACCACTACGCGATGGCTGCGCATCTGGTCGCTGCCCTGGAGAAGGAGCTCGCCAGGCTGTTGAGCGAAGGCGAACACTAGGCCGCCTCGCCCTTCGCGGGCGCAGGGAACAGGTCCGGGCGGAGCGCTCTCGCTTGCCACTGTCGACCTTCGGGCAGCGGCTCGTCGTCGGGCCAGTTTCCGACGGCTTGCTTCGTGGTCTGGAAGAAGGTGGCCAGCTCGGTGTCCTTCTGGAATCCGAGGGCCGCTTTGACTGCCTGCTTGGTCATGTCCATGCAGTCAGTAAATCATCGTTTACCGATGGCCGTCAACCATCATTTACCGTATTCAGTCAATCATGCTTGACATGATCGGCGACCGACTCAAAGAGCTGCGGCTCGAGCACAACCTTGGACAGCCGGAGTTCGGCGCGATTGCTGGCACGACGAAGCAGTACGTCTGGCGCCTGGAGAACGGCCTGAACAAGAAGCCGAACCCCGAGTACATCCAGCGCTGGGCCAGTCACTTCCAGGTGCGGATGGAGTGGATTACGTCCGGCAAGTTGCCCAAGGAAGCCTCGGCGGCCGCTTCTTCCGCCGGCTCTGAAGAGTCTCAACCTCAGCGACCCGACTTCGACATCATGGCCGGGACCGTCGTCGTGCTGAGGAAGTACCTACAGGAAGTTGGTGACCCACCAGACTTCGTGGAGGATCCCATCATGCTCGAGGCGGCCTATGAGGTCGTGATCGAGTTCGGAAAGCCCGTGACGGGCGCCAACGTCATCGACCTCACCAAGATTCTGGAAGAGAGGGTGAGGAGGGCAAAGGATGGGGAAGACCAAGTTCGAGGAACTGGCAAAAAGGCTGGCGGCAAGAAGCGCTGAGCTGCATGCAGAACGTGGAGCGTCGCCGCGACTCACGCTTGTGAGGGAGTCGATCGAGGACTCGGCAGAGGGCTCCCCCACTCGACTACCCGACTGGTCGGCTCACCAGCCCGTCGACGTCTCCGAGCGCGCCTGGAAGATGCACAAGATCATGGTGATCGCAAATACGCACGGCTGGCAGATCGCGGTCACCCACTTCCTGATGACCAAGGGCGCGCCCTACCTGTCTGACCTGACAGGCCCGCAGCTAGACGACCTGCTTGACCGCATGCATGGCTATGTCGATGCCGCCGAGACCGGGGCTTGCTTGGAAGATGCACTGCCAGTGAGCTGACCTGCGCCCCGCTACGGCCGGGCTTTTCGTCAGCGGCATCCCAATTTACGACAGGCAACAAGAAGCCCCGCCGAAGCGGGGCTCTGCAGATCTATTTTGGATTCTTCGCCTTGGCTTTCTTCACATGGTCGATGATGAAAGCTCCATCGTCATTTCCAGAGAAAGGCCTGAGCCCAACTCCACCGATGCCGACAGCCATAGCAGGAACTGTTGCCGCATCTATCTGCTTTTCATCACCAAGCTGGATGCTGCCAAGCTTGAACTCAATGACAACTTCATACTTCCCCGAATCCAAATCGTTGCTTTCGGCGATCAGGCTGCCAAGCTCTTTGATCGAATAGATGCTCGTAGCCATGTTGCTGGGCAAAGAACTAGACATCTCAGGAGCCTTAGTGGATGACACTGGTCAGTGCTCCCTTGATTGCCTTATTGGTAGCGATCGACGCGGTGTAGAGCGCAAAGGTGTCAGCGTCAGCAACCGTGATGTGCTGATAGCTATGATTGTTGGTGACGTGGCTTGTCCCATTCACATAGCAATCAAGAGCCGCGGACACAACTTCATTCAAAGTGACCCCATCAGCTGTCGCGCGCAAGCGGGCCATCTTGTGCAAATTAGCCCCAACACGAACTTGGAAGACCCCACTCAAAGGCTTCTGGGGCTGACGACCAAGCTCCTTACATGTCTCCACGTAGTCGTCAACAGCTTCCTTGAAGGCAGTCTCAATCGCCTTCGGTGTGTCAGCCTGATACGTGACCAGGTCATCAATGAACAGGATCTTTCCTCTGCACACGCCAAGTTCAAGATCCAGCTCTGCAGTCCCTTCGTAGCCGGCGTACTTGATGATGTTCATTTTTGTTCAACGTCCTTTATGAAGCCATACGTTGTTAGGTGATCTACCACATCTGCCACGCAGCCTTTGTCAACTTTGGCCGGTGAATGGGGCTCATGACAACAAATCAGAGCATCCTTTTCTTTGTTGTAGAACTTGCGCCGAGATCCCCCTGTCTTTCCCGCCTTCAGCGGCCTGTATCCGAGGCTCTCAAGCAATGCGGCCATCGCGTCCCAACTCACATCGGATGGCGGGGGCCGCCGCCGCATCCTCTCCAAGGTCTTGTCGTGCTTCGACATCCAGTCGTGCTCCGTTGACTTAGTGTAACTAAAAAATAGTTACCGAAACATGGTAACGATCCCATAAAGGGCACACCCCGTAGAACGCATCGTAACCAATTCAGTGAAATCAGGATGAGGGCCTTACATTTCTGAACGGGATGTTAGTCATTCAGGCTTGGCGCATCGAAACAGTAAATTATTGTTGACCGACATCGGTCAACGATGATTTACTTGCTCCGACGCCCCACGACACCCGGATACCCGGAGGGGCTTGGAGACTGGGATGGCACTGCAGCACCAGACGATGAGCCGGTCCGCACAGCGGGCCTACGACGACCAGGCGCCGTCTGAGGATGGCGAAGCGCTTGCCGAGCGCATTGACGCCCTGATCGAGCAGTACCGGGCAAACCCGGCGAAGGTCGCCGAGGCGGACCAGTGGATGTCCGGGACCCTGAGCGAGGGCGCCTATGCCGGCATCGAGTCGATGTTCGCGGACATTGGCGACCGTATCCCCCCGACCGGGAAGATCCTTGGGTCCGACCTGGAATCCCTGCCCCAGCCTGTGATCGACAAGATCGCCGCGGTTGCCCGCGAGGCGTCGGCCAGCCGGTCGGTGTACCTGCGCGACCTTGCCGAGGCAGCGGCGAACAGCGAATCGCGGTTCGCTCCGGAGGCTGCGGCATGAGCGCTATCGACGTGATGACCAGCGTGGACCTCGGCCCGGCCGAGTTGGCCGAGGTGTTCTGGGAGATGGACGCTAGCCAGCAGGCTGACTTCTTCGCCAAGTTGGACGAGATCGCCGGCTACAAGCTGTGCGTGCAGATGGCCGGCGTTGTCCGCGAGATCCAGGAGCGCGGCGACCGTGGCGACCACGCCGCGATGAACGGATTCCGCACCATGCTGGCTCATGCGCAGGCATACCACGAGGAAGCGATGGACTTCCGGGTGTGGGGTGCACAGCGAGCTATCGCTCGCCAGGTGGAGGCCGCGGCATGAGCTTCGAACAAGCCCTCAAAACCGCGGCGAAGCAAACCGCGCGCGACATGGTCGTCATCGCTGTGCTGGCGTTTGTCGCTGGTGCTGGATTCGCTCTGCTGCTGGGAGCGATGGGATGAGCACCGTCTACGTCGTGATGGCTGTCACCACTTCCCCCTGCGCCTTCAACGTTCCGTACCCAGTTGCCGTTTTCGACACGCGAGTCGAAGCGAATGCGTTTGCAGCAAACAAGAACGCAAAAGCCACGCGGCTGGACTACTACGTTAGCAAGGCCAAGCGAGGTGCCGCATGAAGCGCCTCGCATGGGCCGCGCTCGGCTACTCGGCAATGACCGCCATGTACCTGACCGCGCTGTGGTGCGCAGTGCAGGTGCAGCCGTGATCCGCCTCGCCCTCTACACCGCGGCGCTGGTGTTCTTCGCCGACATGGCCCGCCGCGCCGTAATTGTGCGCGCCGACTCCTTCGTGCTGCCTCTGGCTCTCCTGTGCCTCTGGCTGCTGGTGCTGATCGTCCGCGCCTGCCGCCGTGAGCATCGCCGGCTCACCCGTCGCCGCACCGACTTCATCCGCCCGCGCAGCTTCCCCGAGCAGCGCAAGCGCGACACCCGCTGATCCCCCTGCCGCCCGCTCCCCTCGGGCGGCACCCGCGGAACTGCCATCCCCTCAGTTCCGCACCCCGGCCGGGCGGGCAATCCCGGCACTTATTCCCGCAACGCCGGCAACGCCGGCAGGAGCTATCGATGAACGCTGTAGTCGCAGCCGCACCCGAAAACTACCCGCAGCCCCGGAATGAGGGCGCGACCATCCTTTCCGTCATCTCGCGCGCAGCGGCCGACCCGAACTGCGACATCGAGAAGATGGAGCGCCTGATGCAGATGCACGAGCGCATCCAGCAGCGCCAGGCCGCCGCCGACTTCGCCGCGGACCTGGCCGAGATGCAGGACGCCCTGCCCAGCATCGGCGAGCGCGGCAACGCTGCGGGGCGCTACACCTACGCCCTGTGGGAGGACATCAACGCCGCGATCAAGCCGATCATGAAGCAGTTCGGCTTTGCCCTCTCATTCCGCACCGACTTCTCCGACGGTATTGCCGTCACCGGCGTCCTGTCGCACAAGGGCGGCCACCGGGAGGAAACCACGATCAAGCTGCCGGCCGACCCTAGCGGCAACAAGAACGCTGTGCAGGCGGTGGCCTCCAGCGTGAGCTACGGCAAGCGGTACACCGCCGGCGCGCTGCTCAACCTCACCAGCCACGGCGAGGACGACGACGCCTTCACCGCCTCCACCGGCTTCGACATCACCAGCTGGGCGGACGCGATCAAGGACGCCCTGGACAAGGATGACCTGGACCGGATCGCCGCGGACCTGCGCACCAAAACCGGCATCCCTGCTCCGGCCATGCGCCAGATCCGCGCCCTGTGGGCCGCCCGGGCGAAGGAGGTCAAGGCATGAAGGCGAACGAGGCTCAGGAATCGCAGGACTGGATGCTGGCGCGCTGCGGCATGTTCACCGCTTCGCGCGCCGCTGACCTGATGGCCCGCACGAAGTCCGGCCCGAGCGCGTCCCGGGCCAACCTGCTCGCGCTACTGGCCGTTGAGCGCCTGACCGGCCAACCGGTGGAGACCTACCGCAACTCGGCGATGGATCGGGGCATCGAACTGGAGGCCGAGGCGCGGGACGCCTACAGCTTCATCACCGGCCGCGCCGTCGAGGAAGCCGGCTTCGTGCTGTGCAGCGAGCTCCCGAACACCGGGTGCAGCCCCGATGGGCTGGTGGGCGACGGACTGGTTGAGATCAAGTGCCCGGCCAGCATGCAGAAGCACGTGGAAGCCCTGCGCACCGGCGCGCATGCGGTCGAGTACCGCTGGCAGCTGCAGCACCAGATGCTGGTCGTCGGCGCGCCCTGGGTGGACGCGGTGAGCTACGACCCGCGCTTCCCCGACCGCCTGCAGCTGGCCATCACGCGCGTGGAGCGCGACGAGGCGGCCATCGCCGAGCTTCGCGCCGCGATCAAGGCGGCCGACCTGGACGTGGAGAAGATCGTTGACGAGCTGCGCCGCATGCCGGAGGCCGCCTGATGGGCACCGTCACCTTCCAACCCGAAGAGAGCCGCGCCGGATCGCGCCGCGGCGGTACCGCCCGGGCTGCGCTGTACGCGCACGTGGTCGAGGGACAGCTCTGCACGACAGCCCAGATTGCGCGCCGGCTGGGCATCTCGCCCGACGCCGCCTACCAGCGGATCAAGAAGCGCCCGCACCCGCTGACGTGGGATTCCCTGGCTACGAAGTGGAGGAAGGCAGCGTGAACTTGCCCTACGAGAACGCCACCAGCGGCGACAAGGCCATCGGCGAAATCCAGAAGATGCTGCGCGCGTTCGGCTGCCAGCGGTTCGCCACCGGCGAGGACTACGAGACCGGCGAGTTGTTCGTTCAGTTCGAGCATCACGGCCGGCAGGTGCAACTTCGCGCCAGTGCGAAGGGCTACGCCGTGGCATGGCTGAGGGCACACCCGTTCACCAGCAGGACACGCGGAACCAGGGCGGACCACGAAGCCAAGGCGCTGAAGATCGGCGGCATCGCCGTCTACTCAATCCTCCGCGACTGGGTGAAGGGCCAGGTCACGGCCATCGAAATCGGGATGCTGACGTTCGAAGCCGCGTTCCTATCCCACATTCTGCTGCCGAATGGGCAGACGGTCATCGAGCATATGCACCAGCAGAAGCTGCTGCCGGCGGAGGTGAAGCCGTGAACCGCCACTTCACCCGCCGCGCGCCGAAGCGCAATGAAGGCCTCAGCTGGGGCCGCTTCCCGACTGACGACGGATCCGCGGTGACCTACCGCCTGTTCCGCCGCGACCACCGAGGCGCGCTGCACATGGAGGCCCGGACCTTCTTCACCACCGCCGATCCCACCTACATCGCCAAGGTCCTGCGCCACGCCAAGCGCCAGCTGCGCGACCGCGTGGACGAGATCGACCTGGCCGCCATGGAGCAAGCCGCATGAACGCACACAACGAGCAGCAGAGCTTGATAGCAGGACTGCAGGACGCCGCGACCGGGAACACGACGACGGTACGCATGATGGCTTTGTGCGCTGCCGCCGCGAGAGTGCTGGGAGCCCAGCCCGCCGCACTGGATGCCCAGCCCTCGCCAGTAGTCAAGCAAAACTTGACTACTCAGCCCGCCGCCGCGCAGGAGGCGGCGTATCAGGTGCGTCGAGGCATCGGCGAGCCGTGGAAAGAATGCGACCGCGCGGCTTTCGACGTTGTGACGGCAAGCCGCCCTGCGGATGCGCGCAAGCTCTACGCCGCCCCCGTCACCGCAGCGCAGGAGGCGGTGGCGACGGTCGAGAGCTTCACCAACGGCAGCTACCATCGCAACTACAAGCTGCGTTGGCACAAGAACGTCGATGCCGGCACGCAGTTGTTCGCGGCCCCCGTCACCGCAGCGCCGGCCGATCTGATCGAGCGCTGCAAGGAAATTCTCGCGTGGCAGAGGACCGGAGTTCTCCCTGGCGACGCGCTGCGCGCATACGCAAACGCCCGGTGGCCCGACGAGCATGACCCGCTGCAGATCGCGGAAAAGGAGACCGCGCGCGAGGCGTTCCGAATCCTTGCCAGGGCTGCCGCGGCCAGCACCCCCGCAGCGCCGGGGATCGGTCTTCAAGCGTTCCGCAAGGTCGCAATGCCGCTCCTGTGCCAGATGCTGTGCTCCCACGATGCTGAAAGCGTTGCCCGCAAGCTACATGCGGCCCTACTCGACGCCAGCCCCAAGGGCGACGCCGCCGAGCCGCTGCATGCGCACTATTGCAATGCCCAGCCCTCAAGTGCCGAGTGCATCTGTGGGTTGGACAGCCCCAAGGACGGCAGCGAGGCGCGGGATGCAGTTCTGGCCGCGTTGGTCGAAGCGGCGACTGCGGTCGAACGCGCGGATGCGGACGGCGAGCTTACCGACGACCTGGTGGACCGACTCCGTGCCGCTCGGGACGCGGCGCAGACCAACAGCCACGGCGCGGGGGTGCCCGGTGGCTAGCTATTCGTACAGAGCACTATGCCGATCCAATCTCTACCGGCCGTTGCGCAATCGACACGCCAGCGAGTCTTCGAAGATCCTCAGACAGCTGGAGGGCATCGGCCTTAAATCCCCCCAAGTACATGTGCACCGGCGGATCGAAGGCGGGGTCAATGAACTTCGCGAAGGCACGGTAGTGAGCCCGCGAGTCTCCAAGCACTCGAGCAAGGAGCATTCCGTTCGCATCGTCGAGCACGTGGAGGCGAGACATAAGGGACTGGGTTTCTGGCATTTCCAGAAACCTAACCATCTCGGCAAGCTTCATCCTCTGGCTGTCATCAAGACTGTCCGTGCCAATTTGCTCGGCTTCCAGAGTTTCACAAAAGCGCTCGATCCTCGCCGCGGTCCAGATGAACTCCCCACGCAAGAACTGAAGGATCACGCGCGCTTCACGTCGCCGATCACTCTCCTGAATCTTGTGATTCGCTTCGGAAATGGCCAAAGCATCCTGACTCGCATTCTTGGCTGCGACGCCAAGGCGGTATGTAAAGAACCCAAGGACAGAGGTAGCGACTACCCCGAGGAAGGCGACCGCGGCACCCCAGCCATCCCAGTCGGCAACGCACTGCTTGCCCAACCACCAGCACTGGCTCACTCCATCCAGCATGCTCATTCCCTGGTCCCCCTGTGGATTGGGCGGCATTCTGCCATGCGTCCGCGCGCTCGAGCGGCCCGCCCGCAGGGGGTGAAGGATGGCCGGTGATATGCCAATCGGACTGTGCGCCGTGTGCGACGAGCCGCTGGACCTGAGCGATGCAGGCATCTGCAAGACCTGTGGCCAAGGCTTCTGCTGGTCTGGTTGCGGTGGGTGGTATGGCGGCGAACATGCCTGCCACAACTGCGCGCCGGAATTGGTAGAGGAGATCGGCTGCCCGCTGTGCGGCGAGCCATGGTGCGACGCGGACTGCGGAGAGGAAGCGGACAGCCCGCAGGAGGCGAGCGATGCGTGACTTCGCCGAGATCCAGCACCATGCCCGGCAGCTGGCCGGTATGTCTGGCGTCGACCTGGAGCGGGCGCCACCGCGCACCTGCCGCCTGTGGGAGGCCCGCGCGCTCGCCCTGTTCCACCTGGCCGCCGGCGACAAGGCCGAGGCCCACAAGGTCATGGCGCCGTTCAAGCGCCCCAACCTGCAACGCAATGGAGGTAGCCGATGAGCGAACTGCAGCTCCTGCGGCGCGATGACGTGCTGAAGAAGGTCGGCATCAGCAAGTCGACCCTGTACAAGCTCATCTCCACCGATGGTTTTCCCGCGTCCATTCCCGTGGGCGGATCCGTGGCCTGGGTGGAGTCAGAGATCGATGCCTGGATCATCGCCAGGATGGAGAAACGGGGTCAGGCCGCCTGACCCCTCAGCGTGTCCAGGTAATCCGCCCACACCTGCATCATTCTCCGGCGCTCAGCCAGGTGTGCGGTGCGGTTGTAGGAGCGCCCGTTCGGGTCTTTCACCTCGTGTGCCAGCTGGTGCTCGATGATGTCCGGCCGGAACCCCAGCACCTCGTCCAGAATTGTTCGGGCCGTCGCACGGAAGCCATGCCCGGTTACCGTCCCAACCTCGTAGCCCATCCGTCGCAGGGCAGCCAACACAGCATTGCTCGACATCGGTCGGTCTCGTGACCGCGCGGACGGGAACACGTAGCTGCTCCGCGAAGTCAGGGGTTGAAGCTCGGCCAGCACTGCCATGGCCTGGTCCGACAGGGGGACCGTGTGAGGGCGACGCATCTTCATGCGCTCTGCTGGGATCGTCCAGGTGCGCTCTTGAAGGTCGAATTCCCGCCATTGCGCCATGCGTAGCTCCCCGGGGCGGAGGAACACCATGGGAGCCAGCTGCAGCGCCGCCTGGACAATCGGAGTTCCCCGGTAGCCATGCATCGCCCGCAGCAGTGGCCCGAGCTCCTTGGGGTCGGTCACCGCGGCGAAGTTGTTATCGGGTGCCGGCGCCAGCGCACCCTTGAGGTCGGCCACGGGGTTGCGCACCGCTCGGCCTGTGGCGATCGCGTAGCGCATGACCTGGCCGCAGTTCTGCATGATCCGATGAGCCGACTCGATCGCTCCGCGCTTCTCCACGCGCCGCGCGACAGCCAGGAAGTCTGGCGCCTCCAACTGGGCCGCGGGCCGGCTCCCGATCCACGGGAACACGTCATTGGCGAACCACGCTTCGACCTTCACGCGGTACGACTCCACCCAGTCTCGCTTCCCCAGCCACTCCCGGGCGATCACCTCGAATGTGTTGGCGCCCAGTTCGGCGCGCGCCGCGGCGACGGCCTTGCGATGCTCCCCGGGATCGACGCCCTTGGCCAGGAGCTGCCGAGCCTCGTCGCGGCGCTGCCTGGCGAGGGCAAGCGGAACGTCCGGGTACACACCGACCGCCAGAAGCTTCTCCTTCCCGCCGAAGCGGTACTTCAACCGCCAGTAGCGCCCTCCTGTGGGCTGCACGAGCAGGTACAACCCGCCCCCGTCCGACAGCTTCTGGGGCTTGTCGGCGGGCTTGGCGCGGCGGATGGCGGCGTCTGACAAGGGCATGGCTGGGGGTATCAGTTCGGGGTATGGCCCCCGGTACCCCACTTTGTACCCCCACCGTCGCACGGATTGAAACGGATCGGGTCGGACTGCTTAGGACACAAAAAAGGCCGGGAACCCTTGATACCGCTGGGTTCCCGGCCTGATTCGGACCGATTCGGCCCGGTTTATGGTGGAGGTGGGCGGAATTGAACCGCCGTCCGAAGGCACTCCATCCCCGGCACTACATGCTTAGCTCGCCGTTGTATCTCGCCCCGGAACAGCACGGCGCGCAAAGCGCATCCCAGAACCAGCCCGCTTTATCTAGCTTGGGGCTGACGGGCAGCCACCCCATGCGATTCCGTGATGATGACCCTACGCAGCGAGCACGGACACAAGCTGTTTCGGGGCTTAGGCCTTAAGCGGCCAGAGCGTAGTTGTCGTCGTTGGCAACTATGAGTTGTGCAGCTGGATTTACGAGGAAAGCTACCCCCTCGGCATGCGCCAAGCGACTTCACAACCCCCGTCGAAACCAGTGCACCCCCGATTTCTTCAAGAATTCTTCCGTACTGATCGCCCGCATCCGCGATGCGGCGTGGACGATGCTCGACAGCGGCCATGGTACGCGATGTGGCGCGATGCGTCACCTGCGCGTGCTCCGGCGGACATCTTCCAGTCATGCCTGGCCCGTGGCTTGCATCGCGGCCCGCTCAGGCATGCCCCGGAAACGAAAAACGTCCGCAAACCCGGGGCTTGCAGACGTTCTTCAACTGGCGGAGTGAGAGGGATTCGAACCCTCGATAGAGCTTTTGACCCTATACTCCCTTAGCAGGGGAGCCCCTTCGGCCTCTCGGGCATCACTCCGTTTTCTTTCGCCCTGCCGCGTGTTCCGTGGCAGGGCGCGAAGAATACCGTTTAACGGGGTGAAAGGTAAACCCTTATTCGGAAGTTTCTTCACTTCCCTGTGCAGCCGGCTCGTCGCCGCGCTGGATACGCTGGAAAATTTCCTCACGGTGCACCGCCACGTCCTTGGGCGCGGTGATACCGATACGTACCTGGTTGCCCTTGACGCCGAGCACGGTCACGCTGACCGAGTCACCAATCATCAGGGTTTCGCCTACACGGCGAGTCAGGATCAACATTGTGCGAGTCTCCATGGAACCGGTGGGGGTTTCCCACCGGCATTGGCGCGCCAAGAACCTGCGCCCCACGACAAAGGGAAAAGACTCCCAATGTTAATGGCAGGCAGCAGGCGCCTTCAAGGCGCGCGGCTGCCTACGTTCATGCCAAGTGTGGCTTGATCCATTCCAGCACGCCGTCGAGCGCGGCAACCAGCCTGGGACCGTCTTCACCGCCACCCTGTGCCAGATCGGGACGACCACCGCCCTTGCCCCCGATCTGACCGGCGACATGGGACAACAGTTCCCCGGCCTTGACTCTGCCCATTGCCGAGCCATTCACGCCCGCGACCAGGGAGGCCTTGCCGTCCTGGGCGCCCGCCAGCAGGATCACCGCGTCGCCCAGCTGCTGCTTGAGCCGGTCCATCGCCTCGCGCAGCGCCTTGGCGTCGAAGCCCTCCAGGCGCGCGGCCAGCACCTTCACGCCGCCGATCTCGACCGCCGAGGCCCCGAGGTCGGCGGTCGCGCCGGAGGCCAGCTTGGCCTTGAGGGCCTCCAGCTCGCGCTCGAGCTTCTTCTGCCGTTCGCCGAGCTGGCGGATCTTGTCCACCACATCGGCCGCCGCCCCGCCCAGCAGGCTCGCGGCCTCGGCCAGGCGCGCCTCCTCGGCGTCCACGTGGTCCAGCGCCCCCTGCCCGGTCACCGCCTCGATGCGGCGCACGCCGGACGAGACACCGCCCTCGGCGGTGATCTTGAACAGGCCGATGTCGCCGGTGCGCGACACGTGGGTGCCGCCGCACAATTCGGTCGAGTAGTCGCCCATCTTCAACACGCGCACGTTCTCGCCGTACTTCTCGCCGAACAGCGCCATCGCCCCGAAATCCAGCGCTTCCTGCATGCCCATGTGGTGCACTTCGGCCGCGTTGTTGGCACGGACCTGCTCGTTGACCTTGCGCTCGATGAGCGCCAGCTCGTCGCTGCTGATCGGCTGGAAGTGGGAGAAGTCGAAGCGCAGGCGGTCCGGCGCCACCAGCGAGCCCTTCTGCTGCACATGGCTGCCCAGCACTTCGCGCAGCGCGGCATGCAGCAGGTGGGTGGCGGAGTGGTTGAGGATGGTGGCACTGCGACGGGCGGCATCGATTGCGCCGGCGAGGACGTCGCCGAGCTTGATCGTGCCCTGCTCCACGGTACCGACGTGGCCGTGGAACTGGCCGGCGAATTTCTGCGTATCGGAAACCGCGAGCGCTACGCCATTGCCGGACAGCATGCCGGTATCGCCAACCTGGCCGCCGGATTCGGCATAGAACGGCGTCCTGTCGGTGAACACTATCACCTCGTCGCCAGCCTGCACCTCCTCCACCGGGCGCCCCCCCTTGAGCAGGGCGACGACCTTGAGGCCCTCCGCCTGCTGCTGGTCGTAACCCAGGAACACGGTGGGCGACAGCGTCGCGACCAGTTCGGCGGGCAGGGTCACGCCACCGCCGAACTTGCCGGCGGCACGCGCCATCTCGCGCTGGTGCTCCATGGCACTGTCAAAGCCGGCCATGTCCACCGTCATGCCGCGTTCGCGGGCGATGTCGGCGGTCAGGTCGACCGGGAAACCGTAGGTGTCGTACAGGCGGAAGGCGTCGACACCGGGAATGACGCCATCGCCGACCCGGGCGGCGACGTCGTCGAAGATCTTCATGCCCGCGTCCAGCGTCTCGGCGAAACGCTCTTCCTCGGCCAGCAGTGCCTTGTGCACCGTGGTGGCGGCGGCCGGCAGCTCGGGGTAGGCCTCGCCCATCTGCTCGACCAGAGTCGGCACCAGCTTGTGGAAGAAAGGCTGGCGCACACCCAGCATCCAGCCATGGCGCAGGGCGCGGCGGATGATCCGGCGCAGCACATAGCCGCGGCCTTCGTTGGACGGCAGCACGCCATCGACGATCAGGTACGAACAGGCACGGATGTGGTCGGCGATCACGCGCAGCGACTTGTTCTCCAGGTCCGCGGTGCCGGTCAGCTCGGCGGCCTTGCGGATCAGCGCCTGGAACAGGTCGATCTCGTAGTTGGTGTGCACGTGCTGCAGGATCGCCGCCAGGCGCTCCAGGCCCATGCCGGTGTCGACGCACGGCGCCGGCAGCGGCACCAGGGTGCCGTCCGGCTGGCGGTCGAACTGCATGAACACCAGGTTCCAGATCTCGATGAAACGGTCGCCGTCCTCGTCCGGCGAGCCCGGCGGGCCACCGGCGATGTGCTCGCCATGGTCGAAGAAGATCTCGGTGCACGGGCCGCACGGGCCGGTATCGGCCATCTGCCAGAAATTGTCGGAGGCGTACGGCGCGCCCTTGTTGTCGCCGATGCGCACGATGCGGTCTTCCGGCACGCCGATCATGTCGCGCCACAGCGCGTAGGCCTCGTCGTCGTTGTGGTAGACGGTGACCAGCAGGCGCTCGGCCGGCAGCTTCCAGACCTGGGTCAGCAGTTCCCACGCCCACGCAATCGCGTCCTTCTTGAAGTAGTCACCGAAGGACCAGTTGCCCAGCATCTCGAAGAAGGTGTGGTGGCGGGCGGTGTAACCGACCGAGTCGAGGTCGTTGTGTTTGCCGCCGGCACGCAGGCAGCGCTGCACATCGGCCGCACGGACATAGCTGCGCTTTTCGGCGCCCAGGAACACATCCTTGAACTGCACCATGCCGGAGTTGGTGAACAGCAGGGTCGGGTCGTTGCCCGGCACCAGCGGCGCCGACGGCACGATGGTGTGGCCCTTCCCCTTGAAGAAGTCGAGGAAGTCGGCGCGGATCTGAGAGGTAGTGAACTTGACGGGTGTATTCATGAGGACTGGCGATAGGCGGGCTGGCGGCAGCCGGCACCCCACGCGGTGCGTGGACCCGGGACAGCCGAAACCCTGAAAGGGTATCAGGCCCGGTCGCGTCAGTCCTCAGGATCGTAGCGGGTAGCGGCGCGGATGCAGCCGCCGTCGAAGCCGCGCCGGGCCAGCATGTCCGCGGCCTTGCGCCGCTGGGCCAGGTCCAGCGGCCCGTCCGGACCAAAACGGCGGCAGACCAGGTCCCTGGCCAGCGCTGCCCAATCGCCCTCGAAGGTAGCCAGTGCGGCCTCGATCGCCTCGCTGTCCAGGCCGTGGGTGCCCAGCTCGGCACGGATGTGCAGGGGGCCGTAGCCGCTGCCGGTGCGGTTGCGCACCAGGGCCTCCGCGAACCGGGTGTCGTCCTGCCAGCCTTCCTCGGCCAGCCGCGCCACCGCGGCGTCCACCGCGTCGGCGTCCACCCCGCGGGCCTTGAGCTTGCGCCCCAACTCCTTGCGCGAATGTTCCCGCCGCACCAGCAGCCCAAGTGCGCGCTGCAGCGGCGTCTGTTCACGTGGCCGCCGGCTGCGGCGGCCAGGCCGATCTTCGCTGTCGTTCATTGCGTTACCTGCCATCGCGCGCGTACGGGGCATGCCCCGTACCTACCTGCTGGCAACCCTGCTGCGGAGCATCCCTTTACCTCCATGAAACCGCGGGGACGGGTCGACGTCACTGACGATGCGCCGCCCGTCCCCGCGGGAAAATCATTCCTCGTCCGCGTCGTCGCCGGCATCGCGCGCGGCGTCGGCGGGCTGGAACTTCTCGCGCAGCTCGGCCTCCAGCCTGGCTGCCACCTGCGGGTTGTCGCGCAGGTAACCACGGGCGTTGTCCTTGCCCTGGCCGATGCGTTCGTCGCCGTAGCTGTACCAGGCGCCGGCCTTCTCCACGAGCTTGGCGTCCACGCCCATGTCGATCAGCTCGCCCTCGCGGCTGATGCCTTCGCCGTACAGGATCTCGGTGACCACCTGCTTGAACGGGGGCGCCAGCTTGTTCTTGACCACCTTGATCTTGGTCTGGTTGCCGATGATCTCGTCGCCCTTCTTGATCGAGCCGATGCGGCGGATGTCCAGGCGCACCGAGGCGTAGAACTTCAGCGCGTTGCCACCGGTGGTGGTTTCCGGGCTCTGGCCGGGCATCATCACGCCGATCTTCATGCGCAGCTGGTTGATGAAGATCACCAGGGTGTTGGAGCGCTTGATGTTGCCGGTGAGCTTGCGCAGCGCCTGGCTCATCAGTCGCGCCTGCAGGCCGGGCAGCTGGTCGCCCATCTCGCCTTCGATTTCAGCCTTGGGGGTGAGCGCGGCGACCGAGTCGATCACCAAGATGTCCACCGAGCCCGAACGCACCAGCATGTCGGCGATCTCCAGCGCCTGCTCGCCGGTATCCGGCTGCGACAGCAGCAGGTCATCCACGTTCACGCCCAGCTTGGCGGCGTAGATCGGGTCCAGCGCATGCTCGGCGTCGATGAAGGCGGCGGTACCGCCCTGCTTCTGGCATTCGGCGATGGCCTGCAGGGTCAGGGTGGTCTTGCCCGAGGACTCCGGGCCGTAGATCTCGACCACGCGGCCCTTGGGCAGGCCGCCGATGCCCAGCGCGATGTCCAGCATCAGCGAACCGGTGGGAATCGCCTCGACAGGCTCGACCACGCGGTCGCCCATGCGCATCACCGACCCCTTGCCGAACTGCTTTTCGATCTGGCCCAGGGCGGCAGCGAGCGCGCGCTTCTTGTTATCGTCCATCGGGGTCTTCCTCGTCGTTGATGTCATGGATTTCGTCATGGGTCCACTGTAGCGGGGGCGTATCGCACAGGCTGAGACGAGTGCGGGCGGCCAGATTATCGGGACGGGAAGGATACCGGCAGCCGCGCCGGCACCTGCCGCCCGTAGGAAAACCATCGCCCCTGCGATGGGAGAAATGCGGTCACCGGTTCGGCCTCAACAGCCCGCAATACAGGCCTTCGATGGCGAAGTCCTGGTCCGGCAGCACCTCGATGGGCGCATAGTCCGGATTACGCGGCAGCAGGCGGATGCGGTCCTTGCCGACCTTGAGCAGCTTGACCGTGATCTCGTCGTCGATGCGCGCCACCACGATCTGCCCGGACCGCGCGTCACGGGTACGGTGCACGCCGATCAGGTCGCCATCGAAGATGCCTTCGTCGATCATCGAATCGCCCTGAACCTTCAGCAGGTAGTCCGGCGCCGGCGAGAAGAACACCTTGTCGAGCACCACGAAATCGTCCGCCCCCGAGCCGATGTCCGCGCCGATCGGCAGGCCGGCGGCGACCCGCCCCAGTACCGGCAGGCGCAGCACCGGGTCCTCGGCCATCGCCGCGACCGTCACCGCCGGTTCGTCGTCACCGGCGGGCCGCACCAGGCGGATGCCCCGTGCCCGGCCCGGTACCCGCTCGATGGCGCCGGCCGCTTCCAGTGCATCCAGGTGATATTGCGCCGAGCGCACCCCCTTGAAGCCGAAAGCGCGGGCGATCTCGGTCTGCGAGGGCGGCATGCCCTCGCTGTCGATGCGCTCGGCGATCATCTGCAGGATCGCCTGCTGGGTCTGGGTCAGGTCCATGGTTAGTAGTATTACTACTAACGAAAGCCATCGCAAGTGCCTGGCGGCCAGGCCACCAGGCCGGCTCCCGGCCCTTGCCGTACGCGGTCGTCGGCCCGCTAGGAGCGCCTGCCGCTGCGCCAGATCGAGAACAGGATCCACACTCCGCACAGCCCGGCGCCGAGGAAACCGGCCACGCCCAGCGCCAGCAGCCAGCGGTTGCTGCCGCTGCCGATGCTGTTCATGACGATGGACGAGCCGATGATCAGCGCGGCGGTGACGATGCCCACGGTGAGGCGGTTGGCGGCGCGGTTGACCTGGTCGCCGAAGCCCTTCAGTCCCGGCGTGTCCACCATCAGGCGCATGCGCCCGCGGCGTGCGGCCTGCAGCAGGCGGCGCATGTCGCGCGGCAGGTCGCCGGCCAGGTCCAGCGCGCCGAGCAGGCTGCGACGGCCACGCCGCAGCACCGCGCGCGGCGCGTAACGGCGGCGCATGATCCGCTCCAGGAACGGGCGCGCGGCGCCGGCCATGTCGAAATCCGGGTCCAGTTGCCGGCCCATGCCTTCCAGGGTCAGGAAGGTCTTGATCATCAGCGCCAGGTCGGCCGGCAGGGTCAGCCCGTACTGGCGCAGCAGTGCGGTCACGTCACCCAGCATCAGGCCGATGCGCAGGTCCTTGAGCGGCACCCCGCGGTACTGGTCGACGAAACTGCCCAGGTCCTGCTGCAGGCGCGATTCGTCGACTTCCACGCCACCGGCCCACTCCAGCAGCACGTCGGTCACCGCCTCGGGATCCTGGGTCACCAGCCCGTGCAGCAGCCTCGCGACCTGGAAGCGGCGCTGCTCGGACAGCCGCCCGACCATGCCGAAATCGATGATGCCGATGCGCCCATCGCGCAGGTAGAAGATGTTGCCCGGGTGCGGGTCGGCGTGGAAGCAGCCGTCGTCCAGCACCATCTTGAGGATGATCGCCGCGCCGGTATGCGCCAGCGCCACGCGGTCCAGGCCGGCGGCATCGACGGCCTGCAGGTCGCGTCCGGGAATACCGTCGACGAAGTCCTGCACGTTCAGGCTTTCGCAGGTCCATTGCCAGTGCACGCGCGGGATCAGCACTTCCGGATGGCCGGCGAAGTTGCCGGCGATGCGCTCGGCATTGCGGCATTCGGCGGCGAAGTCCAACTCGCGCCGCAGCGACCGGGTGAACTGCTGCACCACTTCCGAAGGCCGGTAGCGGCGCAGGTCAGGCAGGCGCGCCTCGATGATCTCGGCCAGCCGCGCCAGCAGGCGCAGGTCGGCCTCGACCACGTCGCGCATGCCGGGCCGGCGCACCTTCAACACCACCGGGGTGCCGTCGTGCAGCCAGGCCCGGTGTGCCTGCGCCAGCGACGCGGCGGCCATCGGCCGCTGCTCCAGGCGGGCGAAGGCCTGCTCCGGTGGCTCGCCAAGGTCGGCCTCGAGCTGCCCGCGCACCTGGTCGTACGGCAGCGCCGGCACCGCGTTCTGCAGCTCGCTGAACTGGTCGATCCATTCCGGCGGGAACAGGTCCACGCGCGTGGCCAGTACCTGCCCCAGCTTGACGAAGGTCGGGCCGAGTTCCTCCATCGCCCGCCGCACCCGCACCGGCGCGGACATCTGCAGCATCTGGCCGGAATCGTTCCAGTGCAGCAGGCGCCCGGCGCGCTGCAGGACGTCGGCCAGGCCGACGCGGCGGACCACGTCGCCGAAGCCATAACGGATCAGGACCGCGGCGATCTCCTGCAGCCGCCCCAGGTCGCGCACGGTGCCCAGCGCCTCCCACATCAGCCGCGCCCTCCACAGGGGAGCCGCCGGCCAGCCATCACAGCAGGGCCTCCAGCCCCTCCAGCGCGCGCGCCACGGTCTGCCGCCGCACCGCCTCGCGGTCGCCGTCGAAGTGGAAGCGCTCGGCATGGGTGTAACCGCCACGCCGCTTCCAGCCGATCCATACCGTGCCGACCGGCTTGTCGGCGCTGCCGCCGCCGGGCCCGGCGATGCCGGTGACGGCCACGGCGACGCTGGCGCCGGAATGCACCAGCGCACCCGAAACCATCTCGATCACCGTCTCGCGGCTCACCGCGCCCTGGCTTTCCAGCGTCTGCGGACGCACGCCCAGCAGCGCCTGCTTGGCTTCGTAGCTGTAGGCCACCATGCCGCTGTCGAACCAGTCCGAGGAGCCGGCCACGCCGGTCATGGCCTTGGCGATCCAGCCGCCGGTGCAGCTCTCGGCGGTGACCACGCGGTCGCGCGCGGCGCGCAGGCGCTCACCGATGCGGGCGGCGAGGCGCTCCAGTTCCAGATCGTCGGGCGTGGTGGCCATGTCGTCGCCTGCGTAAAGGGTTACCCCGTTGTAACGAAAAACCCGCGGCGGCGAAACCGCCGCCGTGCGCCCGCCGCGTTCAGCGGTCGCAGCCTTCCAGCTTCAGCGCCTGCCCGGGCTTGATCGCATAGGCCGGGGCGCGCAGCCCGTTGGCGCGCGCCAGCGCCGGCAGCTCGCACTGGAAGCGCGCGGCGATGCGGCCCAGGGTGTCGCCCTTGGCGACCTTGTAACTGCGCGCGGCGGGCCGCCGTGCCGGGCGTGCCGGGGCGACCGGCGCGGTGGCGGCAGGCGCGGCCGCCTGCATCGCCTGCACGTCGCCCACCGCCACGTTGCCGGTGTAGCTGGCGGCCTGCGGCCGCTTGATCGCGGCATTCACGTCGGCGGTGATCAATGCCCGCGCCAGGTCCGCGCGCGGCCCGTTCACGCAATGCCGGTTGTACAGCCCGGCGATGCGGGTGGTGGCGTTGATGGTGGTGCCGGCGGGAATCCAGCCATCGGCCTCGTAGCGCGGGTTGAGGTTGCGCAGCACGCGCATGTAGCCGTCGCGGGTACCGGCGCTGCCCAGGCAGATGGTCAGCTCGTAGATCGTGGTGGACCTGGCCAGGCGGATCGTCGCCGGCTGCGCGTTGACCTTGGGGAACTCGACGCCGTACTGCTGCGGGTGCAGGAAGATCCACGCCGCGGCGATCACCATCGGCACGTAGTCCTTGGTCTCGCCCGGGAACTGGTTGTAGATCGAATCGGTCCAGAAGCCCTGCCCGCCGCCCTGGTTGAACACCCGCTGCGCGCGGCCCTCGCCGCCGTTGTAGGCAGCCAGCGCCAGCTCGATGTTGCGGTTGAGCTGGCCCATGCGCTCGTTCATGTAGGAGGCGCTGGCCTCGGCGGCGCTGCGCGCGTCGAACCGGGTATCGAAACCGCTGCCGTCCGGGCCGAGGCCGAAGCGGCGGCCGGTGGCCGGCATGAACTGCATCAGCCCCGCCGCGCCGGCGCGCGAGGAGGCGTGCACGCGGCCGTTGGACTCCTTGGCCATGATGCCGAACAGCAGCGCCTCGGGCAGGCCGCGCTTTTCCCACTCCGGCCACATCACCGCGCGCAGGTTCATGTAGTTCTCGTAGCTGGTCAGCAGCGCCGGGCGCATGTCGGTCAGCCAGCGGC
The DNA here is from genome assembly GCF_022436665.1 of Stenotrophomonas sp. Y6. NCBI lineage: Bacteria > Pseudomonadati > Pseudomonadota > Gammaproteobacteria > Lysobacterales > Lysobacteraceae > Stenotrophomonas > Stenotrophomonas sp. Y6. The sequence continues at coordinate 154,950 of NZ_JAKUKB010000003.1, read as the reverse complement.
GGATGCCGGCCTGGATGGCCGGGTTGTATTCGACCATCTCATCGAAGGCGTGGCGGTGGTCGTTGAGCAGTGCCGCCGCGCGCGCGGCCTCGGGCACGTCGGCGACCAGCGGACCGACGTGGTCGGGATCGGCCTCGAGCGTATCGCCGGCCTCGTCGGCGCTGTCGCCGGCGCTGTCGTCGGCCTGCTTCTTCAGCAGCCGCTTGTAGGTGGACAGCAGGTTGCCCACCTGGCAGCCCTTCTGGCCGATGCAGGCATTGATGACGTCCTCCATGTCCTCCAGCGCGGCATTGCCCTCGGCGGTGCCCTTGGGGTCGGCGTTGGCAACCAGCAGCAGGGCATCCGCATAACGCTTCTCAGCCGCGGCCATGCGCTGTTCGATCGCCTCGACCCGGGCCTTGTCGCGGGCGGACACGCGCTGCGCGTGCGCGGTGGGAATGGCGATCAGCAGCGAGGCGGCGACCAGCAGCGAGCAACGACGGAAGGACGGAACGGAAGCAGGCATCAGCGGCTTTACGGGCGGAAAGGCTGGCAGGGTAGCCGCCGGCCTCGCTGCCCGGCAACCGGAACGGCCAGGCGATACAGTCGGCAGCTAGAATCACCCCCACGAACACCCGGGAGCACTGCATGGACCCCATCCTGATCGGCAAGGGCATCACCGACGACATCGCCGTCACCCTGCTTCCGCGCTTCGGCAACCGCCATGGCCTGGTGGCCGGCGCCACCGGCACCGGCAAGACAGTGACGCTGATGACCCTGGCCGAGGGCTTCTCGCGGCTGGGCGTGCCGGTGTTCCTGGCCGACGTGAAGGGCGACGTGGCCGGCCTGGCCGTGCCCGGCGACGGCGGCGAGAAGCTGGCCCAGCGCGCCGCCGACATCGGCGTGCCCGGCTACGCCCCGGCCGCCAGCCCGGTGGTGTTCTGGGACCTGTACGGCCAGCTCGGCCACCCGGTGCGGACCACGGTCAGCGAGATGGGCCCGACCCTGCTGGCGCGCATCCTGGAGCTCAACGACACCCAGGCCGGGGTGCTCGACATCGTGTTCAAGCTGGCCGACGACCGCGGCCTGCTGCTGCTCGACCTGGACGACCTGCGCGCCCTGCTCAACCTGGTGGCCGAGGAGCGCAAGGACGTGTCCACCGAGTACGGGCTGGTCAGCGCACAGTCGGTGGCGGCGATCCAGCGTGCGCTGCTGCGCCTGTCGCAGGACGGCGGCGAAGGGTTCTTCGGCGAACCGGCGCTGGAACTGGCCGACATCATGCGCGTCAACCACGACGGCCGCGGCGTGATCGGCATCCTCGCCGCGGCGCAGCTGATCCTCAAGCCGCGCCTGTATTCGACCTTCCTGCTGTGGCTGCTGTCCGAACTGTTCGAGAAACTGCCGGAAGTGGGCGACCTGGAGAAGCCGAAGCTGGTCTTCATCTTCGACGAGGCGCACCTGCTGTTCGACGATGCCCCGCCCGCCCTGGTGCAGCGCATCGAGCAGGTGGTGCGGCTGATCCGCTCCAAGGGCGTGGGCGTGTATTTCTGCTCGCAGTTCCCCGATGACGTGCCGGCCAACATCCTTGGCCAGCTCGGCAACCGCGTGCAGCACGCGCTGCGCGCCTTCACTCCACGCGACCAGAAGGCGGTCAAGACCGCGGCGGAGACCTTCGTCCCGAACCCGAAGCTGGACGTGGTCGCCACGCTGTCGCAGCTGGGCACCGGCGAGGCGCTGGTGTCCACCCTGCAGGACAAGGGGGTGCCCGCGCCGGTGCAGAAGACCCTGGTGGCGCCGCCACGCTGCCGCATGGGCGCGATCACCGACGCCGAGCGCGCCCAGGTCCGCGCCGGCAGCCCGGTCGGCAGCCGCTATGACACCGCGGTCAACCGCGAATCGGCGGCCGAGATCCTGGCGCGTCGCGCGCAACAGGCCGCCGACCAGGCCAAGGCGCCGGCGGCGCGCACCCGCGAGCAGGACGACAGCCAGGAAGGCGGCTTCGGCCAGGCCATCAAGGACGCCATCTTCGGTACCAAGCGCCGCCAGGGCATGATCGAGACCATGGCCAAACAGACCACGCGCACGGTCGGCACCAAGCTGGGCAACCAGATCGTGCGCGGCATCCTCGGCGGGATTTTCGGCGGCAAGCGCTGACCGGTATCCGCGACCGCCACGGCGCCCGCTGGCGGACGTCGCCGGATGCCTGTGCCACCGCGGGTCACGCCGCGCTCGGCAAGCGCCCCAACCCGGCGGCGTGGCCGCCGTGGGCAGCTTGCACGGCGTGCCCGCGCTCCATCGAAGTGCCGCGACGTCAGCCATCGATTGGCCTGGCGCAAGCGTGCGCGGCTACCATGCGCCCGGTCTTCCCGATGTTCCATCGCAATGAGCCGCTGGCGCCCCCCTGCAGAAAAAAGTACCGCCCTGATCACCGCCCAGGGGCATGCGCGGCTGAAGGCCGAGCTGGATGAGCTGTGGCGGCAGCGGCGACCCGAGGTGGTCAAGGCGCTGGCGGCCGCGGCGGCCGAGGGCGACCGCTCGGAGAACGCCGAGTACACCTACCGCAAGAAGCAGCTGGGCGAGATCGACCGCCGCGTGCGTTATTTGAGCAAGCGCCTGCAAGCGCTGCGCGTGGTCGACACCCGCCCCAGCGACCCCGACGCGGTGTTCTTCGGCGCCACGGTGGAACTGGAGAACGTCCAGTCCGGCCAGGTCCACGTCTACCGCATCGTCGGCCCGGATGAAACCGATGCGACCGCCGGCTGGATCAGCATCGATTCGCCGCTGGCCCGTGCGCTGCTGAAAAAGCGCATCGACGACGAATTCGAAGTGGAACTGCCGGGCGGGCGGCAGGGGTTCGCCATCATCGGCATCGACTACGCCGCCGGGTGATGCCCCACAGCGGCGGGTGCGAGCCGCCCATCCCCGCCTGCGGCTTCGCGCCGGCCAGGCCGCCGGGCCGGCACGTCGGCACGGCATCCCGCGCAAAGCGGGGCGCACCGGTCATGGCCGGCGAACCCGGATCGCTTCAGCGCAGCGGCGCGGGGTATGTGCGCCCTTCGCGCAACGGCCGGAAATAGCCGGCTTCGGCGTAGAGGGCATCGTCCTGCCGCAGCTGCCAGCCGGGCACACCGGCCAGCGGCAGCGGACGCAGCTGCAGCGGATCGCCGAGGATCTCGCCAGCTGCCAGCGCCCCGGCCACGCGCGCCACGCAGGCCGCATCGTCCGCGCCGTGCACCACCACGCAGCGCCCGACCAGGCGCCGCCCGGGCACCAGTGCCTGCTCCATCAGCGCGTGCCCGATCACCGCGGCCACGCCGATGCCACCGTCCTGCCAGCGCGCGGCCAGCGCGGCGAACAGCGCATGCCAGTGATGGCCATCCCACAGCGGCAGCAGCCCCGGATCGGCAATGCGCACGATCACCCCGCATTCGTCGAACTGGGTCAGCGCCTGCTGCGCGCGGTTGCGCCGCTGCGGCCCCATCGCGGCGACATGCAGGCACTGGCGCGCGTTGAGCGCCGACTTGATCGCCGGGTAACGTGCCCAGACCAGTGCGTTGAACAGGTCGTGCCAGTTCTCCGGGCGGGTGGCGATGCGCCCCTGCGTGGCGATGCGCGTTTCGTAGTGCAGGCCATCGGCCAGCAGCGCCTCGTCCTGCACGACGAAGCGCGGCCCGTGCGCCGGCAGCAAAGCGTTGAGTGCGTCGATCCCGGGCCACTCTGCGGCGGTCATCCATCCGCGATGGGCGGCATATCCATCGAACAGCGGATGCCGGAAGCACGCCGGATCGACCTGCACACGCGACGGCGCGATGAAACGGCGCCGCCCGGGTGCCGCGCCGGTGCCGTCCGCGCCACCGCCCCCGCCTCCCGGCTGGCCGGTCACAGTACCTTGAGATCGAACGGCGTCGTGGCGGGTTTGATCCGGGCGTCGCCGAACAGGTCATGCTCGTCGCTGTCGGTGATCTCCACGTCGACGAAATCGCCCACGCGCAGCCCCGCTGCATCGGCATTCTGGATATGCACCAGACCGTCGATCTCCGGCGCGTCCGCCCGGGAGCGCGCCACCGCGATGCCGTCCTCGATGGCGTCCACCAGGCATTGCTGCACGCTGCCGACCTTCGCTTCCAGCCTGGCCGCGGAGATGGCGGCCTGCTTTTCCATGAAGCGGGCCAGGCGCTCCTGCTTGACGTCTTCCGGCACCGGGTCGGGCAGCTCGTTGGCGGTGGCGCCTTCCACCGGCGAATAGGCGAATGCACCGACGCGGTCGAGCTGGGCGGCGTCGAGGAACTCGAGCAGCTGCTCGAACTCGGCTTCCGTCTCGCCCGGGAAACCGACGATGAAGGTCGAACGCACGGTGATGTCCGGGCAGATCTGGCGCCAGCGCAGTACCCGCTCCAGGGTCTTGTCGACCGCGCCCGGGCGCTTCATCAGCTTGAGGATGCGCGGGCTGGCGTGCTGGAACGGGATGTCCAGGTACGGCAGGATGCGGCCCTCGGCCATCAGCGGCACGACATCGTCCACGTGCGGATACGGGTAGACGTAGTGCAGGCGGGTCCAGGCGTCCAGCTCGGACAGCCCCTCGCACAGCGCCTTCATGCGCGTGGCGTATTCCCTGCCGCGCCAGGTGCCCGGCGCGTACTTGCGGTCCACGCCGTAGGCCGAGGTGTCCTGCGACACCACCAGCAGTTCGCGCACGCCGCCCTTCACCAGCCGCTCGGCCTCGCGCAGCACGTCCTCCACCGGGCGCGAGACCAGGTCGCCGCGCATCGACGGGATGATGCAGAAGCTGCAGCGGTGGTTGCAGCCTTCGGAAATCTTCAGGTACGCATAGTGGCGCGGGGTCAGCTTGATGCCGTAGTCCGGCACCAGGTCCACGAACGGGTCGTGCCTGGGCGGCAGCGCGGCATGCACCGCGTCCATCACGCTGGCGTAATCCTGCGGCCCGGACACCGACAGCACGTCCGGGTACTGCTCGCGGATCATCTCCGACTTCTTGCCCAGGCAGCCGGTGACGATGACCTTGCCGTTCTCGTTCATCGCCTCGCCGATGGCGTCCAGCGATTCGGCCACGGCCGAATCGATGAAGCCGCAGGTGTTGACCACCACCACGTCGGCCGAGTCGTAGGACGGCACGATGTCGTAGCCCTCCACCCGCAACTGGGTGAGGATGCGCTCGGAATCGACGAGGGCCTTCGGGCAGCCAAGGCTGACGAAGCCGACTTTGGGGTTCAGCTGGGACATGGGGTCTGGCGGTTCTGGAAGGCCGGGGCCGGAATGGCCGCGGGGCCGTGAGGGCGGCGATTATACCGGCCGGGTGCCGGCACTACCCGGCAGTGGCCTTAACATCGGCGGGAATCATTCCCGCGTGCGCCACGGAGCCCTCCCATGAACCACTGGATCACCCTCACAACCGCCCATGGCCCGGTACGCGCCTGGCAGGCCCTGCCCGACGCCCCCGCGCGCGCCGGGCTGGTGGTGATCCAGGAGATCTTCGGCGCCAACGCCCATATCCGCCATGTCGCCGAGCAGTACGCAGCCGAGGGCTACGCGGTGCTGGCCCCCTCCTTCTTCGACCCGATCGAACCGGGGCTCGAGCTGGACTACGACGCCGCCGGCACCGCCCGCGGCAGGGCGCTGGTGGACGCGCTGGGCGTGGACCGCGCCGTCGATATCGTGGATGCCGCCGCGCACGCCCTGGCCGGGCACGGCAAGGTCGGGACCGTGGGCTACTGCTGGGGCGGCACTATCGCCCTGCTCGCCGCGCAGCGGCTGGGCCTGCCCTCGGCCAGCTATTACGGCGCACGCAACGTGCCGTTCCTGGATGCGCCGTTCAAGGCCCCGGCGATCTTCCATTTCGGCGCGCAGGACCCCTCGATCCCGGCGGCCGCCGTTGCAGCGCACCGTGAAAAGCAACCGTCGATGCAGGTATACGTGTACCCGGCCGGCCACGCCTTCAACCGCGAGGTCGGCGCGCACTACCACGCTCCGAGCGCCGCGCTGGCGCGCGAACGCACCCTGGCCTTCCTCAGCGAGAACCTGCGATGACCGACGTTGTGACGTCCGATTTCGAGCTTGACACCCGCCTTGCCGCCGACAGCGTGCTGATCGCCGACGGCCCGCTGTCCCAGATCCGGCTGATGAACGACGACCGCTTCCCCTGGGTCGTGCTGGTGCCGCGCGTCGCCGGCGCCAGCGAGTGGATCGACCTGGACGGCAACCAGCAGCGGCTGCTGCTGGCCGAGATCAACCAGGTCTCCCGCCACCTGAAGCAGAAGCCCAACGTCACCAAGCTCAACATCGGCGCGCTCGGCAACATCGTGCCGCAGCTGCACATCCACCTGGTCGGCCGCCATGAGGGCGATGCCGCCTGGCCCGGACCGGTCTGGGGCAGCGGCCCGGCACAGCGCTTCGACCCGGGGGTACTGGCCGAGCGTGTCGAAATCTGGCGCCAGCGGCTACGATAGCCACCACTTCAACCAAGGACCCGCAAGTCGATGCGCTCCAACCTGATCGCCGCCCTGATCCTGATCGTCGTCGGCCTGTTCTTCCTGGCCAAGAACCTGGGCTGGATCAACGGCAACATCGGCTCGATGCTGGCCACCTGGTGGCCGGCCATCCTGGTGGCCGTGGGCATCGGCATGCTGTTCGGGCGCGGCAAGTAGGCCCGGGCCGCCGACGCAAACACGAAGGGCGCGGAATTCCGCGCCCTTTTCGTCTGCCGCAGTCCCCCGCTCAGGTACGCGGCAGGGTCACCCCGGTCTGGCCCTGGTACTTGCCGCCGCGATCGCGGTAGGACGTCTCGCAGACATCGTCCTTGTCGGCCTGGAAGAACAGCATCTGCGCCACGCCCTCGTTGGCATAGATGCGTGCCGGCAGCGGCGTGGTGTTGGAGAACTCCAGGGTCACGTGACCTTCCCACTCCGGCTCCAGCGGGGTCACGTTGACGATGATCCCGCAGCGCGCATAGGTGCTCTTGCCCAGGCACACCACCAGCGTGTCGCGCGGGATGCGGAAATACTCCACCGTGCGCGCCAGCGCGAACGAGTTCGGCGGGATGATGCACTCGTCGGCCTCGATGTCGACGAAGCTCTTCGGGTCGAAGTGCTTGGGGTCGACGATGGTCGAGTTGATGTTGGTGAACACCTTGAATTCGCGCGAACAGCGCACGTCATAGCCGTAGCTGGAGGTGCCGTAGCTGACGATGCGCTGGCCATCAAGCTGCTTGACCTGCCCGGCTTCGTACGGCTCGATCATGCCGTGCTGCTCGGACATGCGGCGGATCCAGCGGTCACTCTTGATGCTCATTCGACGTTCCTGGTGGCGATGGAACCCGGCCCGCGGGCCGGAGGGAGGGCGATTCTAGCCCAAGCCCGGCGCCTGGCATGGCGCCCGGGGGTGGTAGCGGCCGCCGGCTCAGACCAGCGAGGAAACGATGGGAATGCCCGCCCGCGGGCGCTTGCCCAGCTCCTCGACCATGCGCCGCGCCGCGGCCACATAGGCTTTGGCGGCCGCCGAATCAGGCGCCGCCGCCACGATCGGCGTGCCGGCGTCGCCCTGCTCGCGGATGCCGATCTCCAGCGGCAGCGAGCCCAGCAGCGGCACCCCGTACTGGGCGGCCATGCGCTGGCCGCCGCCTGCGCCGAACAGGTGCTCGACGTGGCCGCAGCTGGAGCAGGTATGCACCGCCATGTTCTCGATGATGCCCAGCACCGGCACTTCGACCTTCTCGAACATCTTCAGCGCCTTGCGCGCGTCCAGGGTGGCGATGTCCTGCGGCGTGGTCACGATCACCGCGCCGGCCACCGGGATCTTCTGCGCCAGGGTCAGCTGGATGTCGCCGGTGCCCGGCGGCAGGTCGACCAGCAGGTAGTCCAGGTCGTCCCAGCGGGTGTCGTTGAACAGCTGGGTCAGCGCCGACGTGGCCATCGGCCCGCGCCAGATCATCGGTGAGTCCTGATCGACCAGGAACCCGATCGACATGGTCTCCACCCCGAACGCCCGCATCGGCTCGATCGACTTGTTGTCCGGGCTCTCCGGGCGCCCGCTGAGCCCCAGCATCGCCGGCATGCTGGGCCCGTAGATGTCGGCATCCAGCACCCCCACCCGCGCGCCCAGTTGCTGCAGCGCCACAGCCAGGTTAACCGCCGTCGTCGACTTGCCGACCCCGCCCTTGCCGGAACCCACGGCGATGACGTTGCGGATGCGGGGATGGGGCGAAAGGCCCTTCTGGACGCGGTGGGCACCTGCACGAATGGACTGACTCACCAGCAAACCTCTACGCTGAAAAATGCGTCAACTATAGCGCGCCGGCTGCCCTCGCCCCTCTGTCGCCCAGCAGGTCCACCCACACAATATTGCGCAAAAATTAAAAAAATCAATAACTTAAGAAGAACGCATGACCCACCAACAGGGCCAGCACTGAAACATTGAGACATAGAGTGCAATTGCACCAACTCTTCGTTAAAGTCCGGTTACGCTCAGCTTCGTCGGGCTCGAGGGTCTGGATATGACCCTCACCGGGCCCCCCAAGCCAGGCAGTCACTTTCAGCCACGCAGGGGATACATAAGTGAAGACCCGTAACACGAACTCCTTCAAGCGCAGCACGCTGACCAGCGCTTTGCTGACCGCGCTTCTTGTTCCAGCCGCAGCAATGGCCCAGGACGACACGCCTGCCGCTAAAACGCTCGATAAGGTCACGGTAACGGGCTCGCTGATCCCACAGACCCAGATTGAGACCGCCACCCCGGTGACCGTCATCAGTGCCGAGGACATCAAGGCGCGTGGCTTCAGCTCGGTCACTGAGGTGCTGCAGAAGAACTCCATGTCGACGGGTGGCGTTCAGGGCGCCCAGACCTCCGCATCTTTTACCCAGGGCGCTGAAACCGTCAGCCTCTTCGGCCTGCCGCCGGGCTACGTCAAATACCTGATTGACGGCCGCCCCATGTCCAACTACCCGGCGCTGTACAACGGCAGCGACACCTTCAACAACATCAGCGGCATTCCGGTCGACCTGATCGAGCGCATCGAGATCCTGCCGGGCGGCCAGTCTTCGCTCTATGGTTCAGACGCTATCGCCGGCGTTATCAATGTCATCCTGAAAAAGTCTATGGATGGTGCGGTATTCACGATCCGTGGCGGCGGCTACTCAGAAGGCGGCGGCGGCAGCTTCCGTGCCAGCATCGCCGATGGCTGGACTTCGGCCGACGGCCGGGTCAGCGTCCTTGGCGGCATCCAGCATGAGGAGCGCGACCCGATCTGGGGGTATCAGCGCGATCTGACCAAGCAGTTCAATCCGAATGGTTATTCGCCCGCGCTGGCGAGCCGTGATTTTCTCGTCTACAGCCCCTTCACCAGCTACAAATTCCTTGACCCGAACAACTGCCAGAACGTGACGGGCCTGTTCGGTGGAACCGAGGGCCTGCAGAACCGCCCTGGATTCGGCGATGGCAAGTATTGCGGCTCGTTTAACACCGCTGGCTACCGCACGATCATGAACGAGAAGACTTCGACGCAGGCCTATATCCATGGCACGTTCGACGTCAATGACAACATGCAGTTGTACGCCGATGCGCTCTACAGCTACGACCAGGTCAAGTACCACTCCGGTTCGGGCTATCTCTGGTGGGGCACTGGTGCCGATTTCGGCTATTTCTACGACCCGAACCTGGACGATCTGCTGAATTTGCAGCGCGCCTTCGCTCCGGAAGAAATGGGCCCAGGTGGATTCAACAACACCATGTCCCGCGACAAGAGCAAGTCGTTGCGCGTGACGTTCGGCGCCAAGGGCGTGTTCGGCGGCTCGAACTGGGATTACGACCTCGGCGGCACCTACACCGAGTACAAGCTGGATGAAAACAGCTTCGTTCGTTATGCCGAGGCAGCGGACAACTTCTTCATCAACCGTGTACTTGGCCCGCAGCAGGGCCTGGACCCGTACTACGATGCATATCCGGTCTTCACTCCGAACTACGCGGCGTTCTACCGGCCCATTACTGCCGAGGAATTCGCCAGCTTCACCGGCCGCGCCATTACCAAGAGCAAAACCTCGGATAGCATGATCCGCGCCCAGGTGACCAACGGTACGCTTTTCACCCTGCCGGGTGGCGATGCCGGACTGGCCGTTGTTGCGGAATTCGGCAAGCAGAAGTGGGACTACAACCCGGACCCCGGCTACCTGGATGGTTCCATCTGGGGCCAGACGTCCGTTGCTGGCGGCGGTGACCGTGACCGCTATGCCGTGACATCCGAGCTGCGCCTGCCGATCTGGGAGCCCCTGACCATCTCGCTGTCGGGCCGCTATGATGCATTCAAGGCCGGAAGCCGCACCATCGACAAGCCGACCTACGCCGTGAGCTTCGAGTATCGCCCGTTCGATTCGCTGCTGGTTCGCGGCAAGTACGGCACTGCCTTCCGTGCCCCGACACTCTCCGATCTGTACCAGGGCAATAGCGGCTATTACAGCTCCGTCCCTGACTACTATCAGTGCTCGAAGATCGGTTTCGGCCCGGACAATATCGATGCCTGCCCCGCGGCCCTTTCCAATCGCCAGTTCTTTGGCACCCAGTCTGGCAACGTGGGCCTGAAGCCGATCAATGCTGATGTGTGGAGTGCCGGCGTGGTCTGGTCGCCGGTCGACCGCATGGCCCTGACCGTTGACTACTTCAACTGGGACATCAGCGATGAAGTCACCCAGCAGAGCGCCAACGGCCTGTCCCTGCAGGATTATCGCTGCCGTACCGGCATCGATGACATCAACTCGCCGCTGTGCCAGAGCACCCTGTCGCAGGTTACTCGCAACGCCGCGGGTATGATTACGTCGATCTATACGCCCAAGATCAACGTCTCCAACCAGCAGTTGGAAGCCATCAACGCATCGTTCAATTACGGCTACGATTTCGGCAGTTGGGGCGACCTGAACTTGCGTACCAGCTTCACCCAGAAGCTGCGCCACAAGTACCAGCAGTATGCCGAAGACAGCTACGCCGACCTGCTCAACGATCCCTACTGGAGTGCGGATCCGAAGCGCAAGGCGGACGGCTCGCTGACCTGGCAGAAGGGCGACTTCTCCGCGACGTGGTATGTCAACTGGTTCGATGCGACGCCGAACTACGCGGCAACCATCAGCGACAAGGGTTACGCCGGCAACAGGGCGCAGAAGTTCGGCTCATACAGCCGCCACAACGCCAGCGTCTCCTACCGTCTGTTCGACGGCATGGACCTGTCGCTCATGGTCAACAACGTATTCAACAAGATGCCGCCGTATGACTTCTCGTACCCTGGCACCTCGAGTGCGCCGTACAACTCGTACAACTTCGACGTATATGGCCGTGCCTATTACATCGAAATGCGTTATGCATTCGGCAACAAGTAATTAACTGCACCACCTTCAAAAAGGCCCCGTCCGCGTGACGGGGCCTTTTTCATTCCAGCCCTAACGAGATTTGATTTGGCGCTTTTTGCAGGAAAGCGCGTACCCAATGGATCAACCTGCCACAGGCAACGGAACTGCTCGATGACAACGCAGGATCATCGCCCAACACATACTCGGCACCTTGCAGGACGAACTGCCACCCGGCTTGCATGGGAATAACTAGCCACCGCCTACGGGGGAGGCCAATCCATGGAAGAAGCAGCACTGACAAATAATTCCCACCATGTTTGGTGCTGCAAGTCATTCCAGCAAAAGCAGGAAGCGACTTACGTCACATCCGCCATCTCCAGCAGCTGCCGCAATGGATCAATGGCCTCACCATAACGCTGCCAACGCCCCATGTACTCCCTGGTCAATTTGGAGCGCACCTGCACGACGCTGGCAGTTGCCACTGGCGCGCTGTTCTCCTCGAAGCGCAAGCAGGCATCCGTCCATTCCAAGCCACAGAATCCGATGATCCTGCGCGTCTCACTCTCCTGCTGCTCGACCAGCTTCTCATAGCGGACGACCAGTACGCGCTCCCCAAGCCGTTGGCACCAGTAGTCCATCAACCGATCAAACATCAAGTAGTAGCGCCCGGTGTCCAGCAGATCAAAAGAATAGTCATAGACGGAAGAACTCAGGGAGAAAAGCTGCCTGAAATTACTCAGGCATGTATCGACAGGGTCACGCCGCAACAGGATTATCCGCGCCTTGGGCAAGGCCTTCGCAATGTGCCCGACATATAGAAAATTATGGGGCAGCTTGTCGACGAATCGACGCGCCCCAGCCGTCCCGGGCAGCGTCGATTTGACATAGCCCTCTCCCAAGGCCTTCCAGTCCATACTGTCAATCGCTGTCAGCGTCGCTACATCAGTGACCGCATTGGTCCTAGTGCCCGAAAGGCGCTTGACCATCATCGGGAAATTCTGCAACTCACCAGCCGAGTAGACATCAGGATGACTGGAAATAATCCGCTCTACCAGCGTGGTTCCGCTGCGTGGCATACCCAGCACAAAGATCGGCTCATCACAATCCGCCCCGCCCTCGAAATCGTCAACGCCGTCAAATGCTTTTTGCAACCCCTCGAACAATTTCAGATCGGCTTCAGAAACATAGTTACGGAGCGCTTTCTGTGAGCTCTTTGCCCGAACATAACTGGCAAAGGCAGCGGGATAATCACCGACATCCTCCTGCTCCTTAGCCAATGCAAGATTTACATACAAACATCCTTCCGCACTCCGCTCTGCGGCCTTGGCTACCCGCTCGTACAGAGAGATATTATTGCAACCACTCCCCCAACGTTTGACATTCGCCAGCGAGGTATAGGCACGCCAATAACCCGGCGCCAACTCAAGGCACTCCCTGTACTCGGCCTCCGCCTCTTCGGCTCGACCGGAAAAGAGCAGTGACGTTCCATAGTTGTAACGAAACGTGGCCTCATCCGGCACCATGAGCACCGCTTTTTCAAACAACGCCAACGCACGTGCATGCTCGTTGATACGAGTAAAGACGACGCCCAACGTATCCAGCGTATAGGCATCATCTGGTTCAAGTCGTGCCGCATGGTCCGCGTAGCTGTGCGCCTCCTGGAAAGCACGCAACGAGACCAATAGCCGCGCCATCTGTGTCGCATAGTCAGCACGCCCAGGACTGAGCTGGGTCGCACGCCGCAAGTGAACAACAGCAGCCGGCATCTGCCCCAGTTCCATTGCCGCCACACCAGCAACAAAATGTACCCCGCCATGCTCTCCAGACATTTCAAGAACACGCTGTGCTATCGCCCATGCCTGCCGCCATTCTTTCCTGTTCAGCGCCGCCACGGCCTGCCGGTAAAGCTCTACCACCTGCTGGTTCATCAAATCACCTGAAAAAATCCATCGCCATATAACGTGGCCTACATGCGCATATCATCAGCGCCCCCGAAGTATCTCCCGCGCCGCATTATGCCCCGGCGCCCCGGTCACGCCGCCGCCGGGATGGGTGCCGGAACCGCACAGGTACAGCCCGGGGATCGCGCCGCGGTAGTTGGCCTGGCCCAGCATCGGCCTCGCGCTGAACAGCTGGTTGAGGCTCAGCGCGCCGTGGAAGATGTCGCCACCCACCAGGCCGAAGGTGCGTTCCAGGTCCAGCGGGCTGAGGATCTGCCGGCCCAGCACCGAGGCGGCGAAGCCGGGGGCGTGGCGCTCGACGGTGGCGATCATCAGGTCGGCCACCTCCTCGCGGTGGTCGTCCCAGCTGCGCCCGTCCGGCAGCTGCGGTGCCACGTGCTGGCAGAACAGGCTGGCGACGTGCTGGCCCGGTGGCGCCAGCGAATCGTCCAGCGTGCTGGGAATGAGCATCTCCACCACCGGCTCGCGCGACCAGCCGTGGCGGCGCGCGTCCTGCCAGGCACGGTCCATGTAGTCCAGGCTCGGGGCGATGATGATGCCGGCGGTGAGATGGTCGCCCTGCCCCGGCAGCACGCTGAAATCGGGCAGCCGCGACAGCGCCACGTTCATGCGGAACGTGCCCGAACCGCAGCGCCAGTTCGCCATCCGCTCGCGGGTGGCCGGGGGCACGTCCGCCGGTTCCAGCAACCGCTCGTACAGCAGTTTTGGATTCACGTTGGCGACCACCGCGCGGGCGGGGATCACCTCGCCGCTCCCCATCACCACGCCGGTCGCCCGCCCTCCTTCCACCAGCACCCGCTCCACGCCGGCGCCGGTGCGGATCACGGCGCCGGCCTCGATCGCCGAACGCGCCATCGCCTGGGTGATGGCGCCCATGCCGCCGATGGCATGGCCCCAGGCGCCCTTGACCCCGTTGCTCTGCCCGAACACGTGGTGCAGCAGCACGTAGGCGGTGCCCGGCGCATACGGGCTGGCGTAGTTGCCGACGATGCCGTCGAAGCCGAACAGCGCCTTGATCGGTTCGCTTTCGAACCAGCGGTCCAGGTATTCGGCCGCGGACAGGGTGAACAGGTCCAGCAATTCCTGTTTCAAGGCGATGTCCAGGCCCTGCAGGCGCCGCCCCAGCTGGCCGGCCTTCCACAGTTCCGGCAGCGCATGCAGCCAGCCGCCGCCGGTCACGTTCGGCGGCGGCTGCAGCGCCACCGCGCGCAGCACGTCGGCGAAGATCTCCAGGCGCTGCTCGTAGGCCGGCAGGCGTTCGGCATCGCGGGCGGAGAACTTCGCCACTTCCAGGCCGGTGCGCCCGCCGCCGGCCAGCAGGTAGCGGCCGCCGGGCAGCGGCAGGAAATTGTTGATCCGCCGCGGCACCACGCGCAGGCCATGGCGCTCGAGCTGCAGGTCCTCGATCACCCGCGGCTGCAGCAGCGACACCGTGTAGGACGCCACCGAATTGCGGAAGCCGGGGTGGAATTCCTCGGTGACCGCGGCGCCGCCGACCACCTCGCGCCGCTCCAGCACCAGTACCCGTTTGCCGGCCCTGGCCAGGTAGGCCGCGCACACCAGTCCGTTGTGGCCGCCGCCGACCAGGACCGCATCCCACTGCCGCGAAGCGTTGTCTGTCATCCACCCTGTATATCACTCCGCGGCAGCCGCCGGACCCGGCGACCGGCATGACCTTCGACACCCTTTCGGCAACGGTTACAGGCGTATCTTCTGCGCACGCCCCGTGATCGGGGTCTCACCCATGCACCGAATCCGGCCCGGAGGCCTCCTGTGATCGTTCGCAAACCCCAGATTCTCCTGCTGACCCTGGCCGTCTCGGCCGCGCTGGTCGGCTGCAAGAAAGAAGAAGCCCCGGCCGCGGCCGCCACCGCGCCGGCCCCCGAGGCCGCCGCCGAACTGAAGCTGGACGAGTCCAAGCTGCCGGCCTACAACGCCTTCAGCGTGGCCGACCTGGATCCCAGCAAGGACGCCTGCACCGACTTCGGCGGCTACGTCAACGACAAGTGGCTCAGCGCCAACGAGATCCCGGGCGACCGCACCAGCTGGGGCGCCTTCACCATCCTCGACGAGCGCTCGGTCGCCGTGCAGCACCAGCTGGCCGAACAGGCCGCGGCGATGAAGAACGCGACCGGCGTGGAGAAGATCGTCGGCGACTTCTGGGCCTCGGGCATGGACGAAGCCAAGATCAACGCGCTGGGCATCACCCCGCTGAAGGCCGACCTGGAGGCCATCGACGCGCTGGCCGACAAGGACGCCATCGCCAACTACCTGCGCACCAGCGCCGCCAAGGGCGAGAACGTGCTGTTCGGCTTCGGCCCCGAAGCGGACTTCAAGAACTCGTCGATGAACATGGCCTACGCCAGCCAGGGCGGCCTGGGCCTGCCGGACAGCACCTACTACACCGACGCGAAGAAGGCCGACAAGCTCAAGGCCTACCAGGCGCACGTGGCCAAGGTGCTGGAACTGTCGGGCGTGGCCGCGGCCGACGCCGCCAAGCAGGCCGAGGACGTGGTCAAGTTCGAGACCCGCCTGGCCAAGGCCTCCAAGTCCAGCGTCGAGCTGTCGCGCGATGTCTCGCTGTACTACAACCCGGTCACCGTGGCCGACGCCGACAAGCTGACCCCGAACTTCAGCTGGAGCAAGTTCTTCGAGGCGCAGGGCATCGCCGCGCCGGAGAAGTTCTCGCTGGCCATCCCCGGCTTCCACCAGGAAGTGAGCAAGATGCTGGGCGACACCGACCCGGCCGCATGGCGCGCCTACCTGCGCTTCCACACCGTCGATGGCGCCTCGCCGTACCTGAGCGATGCGTTCGTGCAGGAGAACTACGCGTTCTACGGCAAGGAACTCAACGGCCAGAAGGAAATCAAGCCGCGCTGGAAGCGCGTGCTGGGGACCATCGAGAACGACGCCGGCGAAGCCTTCGGCCAGATGTACGTCAAGGTCGCCTTCTCGCCGGAAGCCAAGGCCAAGATGGAAGAACTGGTGAAGAACCTGGCCGCGGCGCTGAAGGACCGCATCCAGAACCTGCCGTGGATGAGCGCCGAGACCAAAGCCAAGGCCATCGCCAAGTGGGAGACCTTCACCCCGAAGATCGGCTACCCGGACAAGTGGCGCGACTGGAGCGGCCTGCAGACCAGGCACGACGACTACCTGGGCAACATCCGCGCCGCCAACGCCTTCAACTACAAGTTCGCGTTGTCCAAGATCGGCCAGCCCGTCGACAAGACCGAGTGGGGCATGACCCCGCAGACGGTCAATGCCTACTACAACCCGCTGCAGAACGAGATCGTGTTCCCGGCCGCCATCCTGCAGCCGCCGTTCTTCGACCCGAAGGCCGACGACGCGCTCAACTACGGCGGCATCGGCGCGGTGATCGGCCATGAGATGACCCACGGCTACGACGACCAGGGCAGCCGCTTCGGGCCGACCGGCAACTTCGAGAACTGGTGGACCGAGGCCGACGCCAAGGGCTTCTCCAGCCTGACCGGCAAGCTGGTCAAGCAGTTCGACGAGTACAAGGTGGGCGACCAGAACGTCAACGGCTCGCTGACCCTGGGCGAGAACATCGCCGACCTCGGCGGCCTGGCCACTGCCTACGACGCCCTGCAGAAGGCCAGCGCCGGCAAGGAAGACCCGAAGATCGACGGTTTCACCCGCGACCAGCGCTTCTTCTTCAACTGGGCCACCGTGTGGCGCACCAAGTACACCCCGGAGAACGCCAAGGTCCGCCTGGCCACCGACCCGCACGCCCCGGCGCAGTTCCGCGCCATGGGTGCGCCGTCGAACCTGCCGACCTTCGCCGCCGCGTTCCAGTGCAAGGCCGGCTCGCCGATGGTCCGCACCGGCGACAAGCAGGTGGTGATCTGGTAATCGGCCAGCGCACCACGCGCCAGCCAACGAAGGCCCGGGATTTCCCGGGCCTTTCGTTTTTCCACGCGCCGCGCACGCACGAAGGCGCCACGCGCGCGGCGCCGACGCAACCGCGGCGCCTGCCTGCACTGGTGGCGTGGCACGCTCCTCCGTCTGCGCCGCCCGCTGCTAAACTCCGCCCACTTTCAGTCCTCGACGGATCCGCTGCACATGCCCACCCTCCGCCCGCTTTCCCTGGCACTGGCCTTTGGCGTGGCCGCCGCGCTGTCGGCGCCTGGCGCCGATGCCGCGCGCAAGAAGGCTGCCCCGCGCGCGCCCGCGGTCAGCCCCGCCTGCACCGACTTCTACGAGCAGGCCAACGCAGACTGGCTCAAGGCCAATCCGGTCCCGCAGGTCGGCGCCGTCACCGCGCTGGGGCAACTGGCCGACAACGCCCGCACCCAGCAGCGCCAGCTGCTGGAACGCGCGATGACCGCGCCGCAGGGCAACGTGCAGAAGCTGCTGGGCGATTTCTGGGCCAGCGGCCTGGACGAAGCCGCGGTGGAAGCCGACGGCTCCAAGCCGATCGCGCCGCTGCTGGGCCGCATCAATGCGATCAAGAAAGCGAAGGACATCCCCGCCTCGATCGCCGCGCTGCACCAGGTCGGCATCCCGGTGGCGTTCAACTTCGCCCCGGACGTCGACCTCAAGGCGCTGGACCGCCACATCGGCTACTTCATGCAGGGCGGTATGGGCCTGCCCGACCCGGCCTTCTACACCCGCACCGACGCCGACACGGTGGCGCTGATGGGTCGCTACCGCGCCTACGTGAAGCAGATCCTGGCGCTGACCGGTACCCCGGCCAACAGGCTCGACGCCGAGTCGGCGCTGGTGATCCAGCTGGAGACCGAACTGGCGCGCAACGCGCAGCCGCTGGCCGGCATCAACAACCCGTTCAACAACTACGCGCCGGTCTCCACCAAGGACCTGAACAGGCGCTACCGCAACCTGCAACTGGACGCGTTCCTCAAGGCGCAGGGCGTCAACGACGACCTGGTGTCGCTGTCCGATCCGGCGCTGTTCCAGCAGCTCAACGGCATGATCACCCGGCTGCCGGCCGAGCAGTGGAAGGCCTACCTGCGCTGGCGCGTGGGCGATGCCATGGCGCCGTACCTGTCCAAGGCCTACCGCGACGCGGAATTCGAGTTCCGCGGCCGCGTGCTGCGCGGCCAGGCCATCGCGCCGGCGCGCTGGGAACAGGTGCTCGACGCGATCAACGTCGCCGCCGGCCCGATGCTGGGCCATGAATACGCCGCCGCCCATGTCAGCCGCGACGCGCTGCGCCAGGCCGGGCTGATGGTCGACCAGATCCGTGAAGCGCAGATCGCCGCGGTCAAGCGCAGCACCTGGATGAGCGCCGAGGCCAGGAGCGAGGCCGAGGCCAAGCTGGCCGCGCTGAAGATCGAGATCGGCAAGCCGCTGCGCGACCTCGACTACACCGTGCAGCCGATGGGCCGTGGCAGCTTCGGCGGCAACATGCTGATCGCCTCAACCTGGCGCCATGCCCAGGAAATGAAGCGCATCGGCAAGGGCAACGCCGACCGCCGCTGGGACGTGCTGCCGCAGCAGCCAGCGCTGTCCTATGACCTGGCGCAGAACCGCCTGATCGTCACCGCCGCCGCGCTGCAGGGGCCGATCTTCACCGATGCCGACGGCCTGCCGGGCAAGTTCGGCGCCTACGGCGGCCTGGTCGCGCATGAGATCAGCCGCGCGATCGACGCCAAGGGCGCGCTGGTCGACGCGAAAGGCGAGCTGCGCAGCTGGTGGACGCCGGCGGACAAGAGCGCCTGGACCCTGATCGGCAACCGCGTCGCCACGCAATACGGCGCTTACCCGTTCCCGGGGGTGAAGGACGCCAAGGTCAACGGCGAACTGACCCGCGACGAGAACATGGCCGACATCTCCGGCGTGGAGATCGCCTGGGAGGCGTTCGCCGCCGCGCAGCCGGACGCCAGCCCGGCCGACCGCCAGGCCTTCTTCCGCGCCTGGGCATCGCTGTGGCCGCAGCAGCTCTCGCCCAACGAGGCGGTGCAGCGGCTGGGCGCCGAACCGCGTGCGCCGGGCCGCTGGCGTACCAACGGCCCGCTGGCCAACCTGCCGGCCTTCGGCGCGGCGTTCCAGTGCAAGCCCGGCCAGCCGATGCAGCGCACCGACGCGGAGCAGATCCGGATCTGGCGCTGACGCCCTCCTCGACCCACGAAAAAGGCGCGGATTTCCGCGCCTTTTTTGTTTCCTGCCCGGTAGAGGCGGGGCTCGCCGCGCATGACCCCTGGATGACGCCTCGCCTGGACAGCCCTGTGCCGGGCAAGCCCGGCACCTACGCGTGACGCGCGCCGCGCGTCACTTCACCCGGCGCAGGTGGTTGGGACGGCCGCCACCACCGCGGCGGTTGAACGGCGGCTGCCCACGCCAGTAGCGGATCAGCAGCCAGCCGAACAGCATGCCGCCCAGGTGCGCGAAATGCGCCACCCCCGGCTGCCAGCCGGTGAACCCCAGCATCAGTTCGATGGCGCCGAACACGATGACGAAGGTGCGCGCCTTCATCGGAATCGGCGGGAACAGCAGCATCACCCGCTGGTTCGGGAACAGCATGCCGAACGCCAGCAGCAGGCCGAACACGCCACCGGACGCGCCCAGCACCGGGCCGCCCTCGCCGATCAGCGCCGCCACCAGCAGCTGGCACAGGCCGGCGCCGGCCACGCACACCAGGTAATACGTGGCAAAGCGCTTCTCGCCCCAGGTCAGCTCCAGCGGTGCGCCGAACATGTACAGCGCCAGCATGTTGAACAACAAGTGGGTGAAACCGCCATGCAGGAAGCCATAGGTCAGCAGTTGCCAGGGCTGGAAGTTCTGCCCGGGCGAGAACGGGTCGAAGCCACCGGTATTGAGCGGCCACAACATGAACGGCTCGAACGTTTCCATCCCCAGCAGGAACGGCTGCTGCAGAATGAACAGCACGACGTTGGCGATCAGCAGCGCCTTGGTGACGGTGGGCAATCGGGGAAACATGGCGGCATCCTTGGGAACTTCCGCCATGATAGCCGGGGACGCGCCGCCACCTTCGCTGATGCGCCATCGCCTTCGCGCTGACGCCCCACGGTTTGCGACGCAAACCGCGGGCCCCATTTCGTGCTTCCAGACCCCCGCCGCTTCGCGGCCGCCCCCTGACTCAGGGGGAATGCGTCATCGCCTTCGCGCTGACGCCCCACGGTTTGCAACGCAAACCGCGGGCCCCAGCTCGCGCTTCCAGACCCCCGCTGCTTCGCGGCCGCCCGCTGACTCAGGGGGAATGCGTCATCGCCTTCGCGCTGACGCCCCACGGTTTGCAACGCAAACCGCGGACCCCAGCTCGTGCTTCCAGACCCCCGCCGCTTCGCGGCCGCCCCCTGACTCAGGGGGAATGCGTCATCGCCTTCGCGCTGACGCCCCACGGCTTGCAACGCAAACCGTGGGCCCCATCTCGTGCTTCCAGACCCCCGCCGCTTCGCGGCCGCCCCCTGACTCAGGGGGCTTTGTTCCAGATATATAGGCGGGTGCCGGCTGTCGGCTGCGCGCTTGATCCGCTCACTTGAAACCGGCCGCGGTGTCCTGGTTCCCCGCGCTTCTTTACCCGTTCCTGCTTCAGGCAGGCCCCCAGATCCGGGCATCCAGGTCGGGCGGCGGCCGTGCGCGCCGGACCCGGCCGTTCTCGACCACCACGCCCTCGGCGCGCAGGCGTTGGGCCTGCTCGCGCCAGCCGGCCGACCCCTCGGGCAGGGCGATGCGCCCATCCGAACGCAGTACCCGGTGCCACGGCAGGGTCCGGTCGCCGTTGCCGCCGAGCAGCCGCGCCACCAGCCGCGCGCGGCCCGGCAGCCCGGCCTTGGCCGCGACCTCGCCGTAGCCCATCACCTGCCCGCGCGGGATGGCGCGGATCACCGCCAGGATGCGTGCCTGTGCCGCCGCCGCATCGGTCGCCGCGCTCACCGCCTGCGGGCCACGCCGCTGCCCACCAGCAGCACGCCCAGCAGCACCAGCACGGTGCCGGCGCCCTGCCACGGGCCCATCGGTTCGTCCAGCAGCCATACGCTCAGCACAATGGTGGAGACCGGGCCCAGCATACTCACCTGCGCGGCCAGCGAGGAACCGATGCGCTTGACCCCGAGCATGATCGCCAGCACCGGCAGCACCGTGCACACAGTGCCGTTGAGCAGCGACAGCCAGTACACCGGCGGCGGCTGCCTGCCGAGCGCCGCCAGTGGCTGCAACAACAGGTACTGGCCGATGCACAGCACGCAGGCCACGGTGCTGGCGTAGGCGGTCAGGCGCACCGCACCGATCCGCGCCACCGCCTGGCCGCTGCCGAACAGGTAGACCGCGTAGCTGAGCGCGCTGGCGAACACCAGCGCCGCGCCGAGCAGCGTGCGCCGGCCATCGAGCTGGATGTCGTGGCCGAAGGCCAGCAGCACGCCCAGGTAACTGACCAGCAACGCCAGCACCTGCAGCCGCGTCGGCCGCTGCCGCAGCACCAGCAGCGCGATCAGCACCACCAGGGTCGGGCTCAGGTACAGGATCAGCCGCTCCAGCGTGGCGCTGATGTACTGCAGCCCCAAGAAATCCAGGTAGCTGGACAGGTAATAGCCGCTGAAGCCCAGCAGCGCCACCCGCCCCAGGTCGCCGCGCGACAGCGCCGGCGCCCGGCGCGCGGCCCACGCACCCATGGTCACGAAGAACGGCAGCGCGACCAGCATGCGCAGCGCCAGCAGCGTGGTCGCATCGGCACCGTGGCGGTAGGCCAGCTTGACGATCACCGCCTTGCCGGATGCGGCGATGGCGCCCACGCCGGCCAGCAGCAGGCCGCTGGCAAGCAGGCGCCGCGACGTGGTCGGCAGCGACGAAGCGACCGGCGCCGGCGGCGGCGCCGCAGCGGCGCCGCTGGGGGGAGCATTCACGGGATGACCGCATCCGGGGGAGATGAGCCCGGCATTATCCCGCCTGCGGCGCGCTCAGCGCATCAGCACCACTTCCTCGGCCGAGGTCGGGTGGATCGCCACGGTGTCGGCCATCTGCCGGCGGGTCACCCCGGCCTTGAGCGCCACCGCGAAGCCCTGCAGGATCTCGTCGGCGCCCTCGCCCAGCAGGTGGATGCCGACGACCTTCTCGTCCGCGCCGACGCAGACCATCTTGAACAGCGAACGGGTCTGGCCCTCGCCGAGCGCCTGCAGCATCGGCCGGAAGCGGCTGTGGTACGTGGTGACGGTGTCGAAGCGCCCGCGTGCCTGCGCCTCGCTCAAGCCGACGCTGCCCAGCGGCGGGTGCGAGAACACCACGCTGGGGATGTTGTCGTAGTCCAGCCGCGCCTCCGGCTGGCCGCCGTACAGGCGGTCCATCAGCCGGCGCGCGGCGGCGACCGCCACCGGCGTCAGCATCGCCTGCGCGGTGACGTCGCCGATCGCGCTGATGCCGGGCACGGAGGTGTCCTGGAACGCATCGACCACGATGGCGCCGTTGTCGTCCAGCGCCACCCCGGCGGTCTCCAGCCCCAGCCCGCGGGTGCTCGGGGCACGGCCGGTGGCGAACAGGACGGTGTCGAACAGCGCGTCTGCGGCACCGTCCCGCAGGCGCGCGTGGATGCCGCCCGCGCGCCGCTCCAGGGCCTGCAACTGGCACCCGAACCGCACCGTGATGCCCTGCTGGCGCAGGTTCTGCACCAACTGCGCCGTCATCTCGGCGTCGAACTGCGACAGCAGCTCCTTGCCGCGCACCAGCAGCGTCACCTCGCTGCCCAGGCCATGCAGCACGCCGGCCAGTTCTACCGCGATGTAGCCGCCACCGACGATGGCCACCCGCGCCGGTGCCGCCCGCAGGGCGAAGAAATCGTCCGAGATCCCGCCCAGCCCGGCACCGGGCAGGTCCGGCTTCAACGCATGCGAGCCGGTGGCGATGACGATATGTCCGGCGTGCAGCCGGGTGCCGTCCTCGCATTCCACGGTGCGGGCGTCGCGCAGGCGGCCGCGCTGCGCGATGTGCACCACGCCGCTGTCCTGCAGCCGCTGCCGGTAGCTGGCATGGATGCCATCGATGTACTGCTGCCGGCGCTGCAGCAGCCGCGGCCATGACAGGCGCGGCGCCGCTGGCACGTCGAAGCCCAGCGCCGAGGCCAGCGCGATGCGCTCGGCGAGGTCGGCCGCCAGCCACATGGCCTTCTTCGGCACGCAACCGACATTGACGCAGGTACCGCCCAGCAACGCCGGTTCCAGCATCGCCACCTTCGCGCCGTGCGACGCGGCACGGAACGACGCGGCCAGCCCGCCGGAGCCACCGCCGAGCACGACCAGATCGAATGACTGCCCGCTCACCGCGCCGCTCCCATGCGCCGGGATGCGGTTTCGATCACCGCCACATGCCCGCTGATGAGGTCGGTCATTGCGCGTCCACTCCTGTTGTCCATGCGGGCCCCGAGCATGCCATGCCGTGCCGTTGCCGGCCTGTAAATGCCCCGGCGAAACCGATCCACGCGGCCGGGACCATGCGCCACCGACGCCGCCGGGCGGGCATCAGGCAACGCGCGGGCAGCGTGCGCAGCCGGGCGTGGTCGCCCGCGGCGCGGCTACCGCGGACGCGCGTCGGCCGGATCGCGGCGCAGGGGCGGCAACCGCCAGTAGGTGATCGCACGCCACAGCCATTCCATCGGCCCGAAACGGAAATGGCGCAACCAGACCCGGCTCAGCAGCAGCTGCACCGCGAACAGCGCCACCGCGAACAGCAGTTGCCACACGCGTCCCATCTGCTCGAAACCGCCCAGCCCATAGCCGTAGAACAGCAGCGTGCATACCAGCGACTGCCCCAGGTAATTGCTCAGCGCCATGCGCCCGGCCGGGGCCAGCCCGCGCAGCGCGTGGCTCCAGCGCACGCCCCAGGCCAGGTAGCCTAGGCACATCAGCAGGCCGGCCACCGCGGTGCCGCCGTAGGCCGCGGCCGAACGCAGGTCGAAACGCCCCGGCGCCAGCCACGGCTGGTACCAGGCACAGGCCAGCATCAGCGCAAGGCCCAGCGGCAGCGCGCCCCAGCGCAGCCACGCGAACAGCCGCCGGTGCGCCTCGGGATCGGCGATGGCGCCGCTGCGCGCGAACCAGCTGCCGATCAGGAACATGCCCAGCACCTGCGGCCCCACCACCAGCAGCGCGCCCAGCGATGCGCCGAAATCGCGCAGCCGTTGCAGCACCGCCTGGCCATAGGTGCCGTGCCCGTAGGCCTGTCGCTGGGCCTCGATCGCGGCCTGCGCGTGGGTCGCCTGCGCGGCCGTGGTGTCGGCCGGCACCAGCAGCATCAGCGCGCCCAGCAGCAGCATCAGCCCGACCGCCGCCAGGTAGGCCAGCACGCCCATTGCCGGCAGCCAGGCACGCGGCGCGTCGCGGAAGGCCAGCAACAGGAACGACAACAGCGCGTAGGCGACCAGGATGTCGCCGGACCACAGCAGCAGCGCATGCACCAGGCCGATGCCCAGCAGGCCGAGGCTGCGGCGCAGGTAGAAGCGGGTGAAATCGCGCCCGGCAACCTCGGCGCGCTGCGCCATCACCGCGAAGCCGGCGCCGAACAGCAGCGAGAACAGGGTGAAGAACTTGCCCTGCACGAAGATGTAGACGAAGGCGTCCGCCCAGCGGTCCACGCCCTGCCAGTGCGGGTCGATGCCACTGGTGGACAGGTCCAGCGGGCCGACGAAGGCCTCCATGTTCATCAGCAGGATGCCCAGCAGCGCCAAGCCACGCAGGACATCGAGCGTGGCGATGCGCTCGTCCGGCGCGATCGGCTGGAAAGTGGCGTTGGACACGTCCGTGGTTCCCCCGTGGATGGACCGGCGATTAGAGCATGCGGCCACGGCCACCGTCCGCGGCGCCGGAAAACGAAACGGCCCGCACAGGGCGGGCCGTTCGCTGCGGAATCGCCGGTCGGACGATCAGTGGTGGTGGCCACCGTCGCCATGCACGTGGCCGTGCTGCACTTCTTCTTCGTTGGCCTCGCGGACTTCGACGATCTCCACGTCGAAGTGCAGGTCCTTGCCGGCCATCGGGTGGTTCAGGTCGACGTCGACCACGGTCATGCCGACCTTCTCGACGGTGACCGCGCGCGGGCCGAAGTTGGTCTGCAGGATCACCTGCTGGCCCGGCACCAGGCGGGTGTTGCCGAAGTGCTTTTTCGGCACGCGCTGGGTCAGGCCCTCGCGGCGTTCGCCGTAGGCGTCGGCCGACTTCACGTCCACGCCGAAGCTCTCGCCGGCCTCCTTGTCCATCATCGCCGCCTCCAGGCCCGGGATGATGTTGCCGTGGCCGATCAGGATCGCCAGCGGCTCACCACGCTCGCGGGAGCTTTCGATCGGCGCCTGGCCGACTTCGGAAACGGTGTAGTGGAAACGGACGACGCGGTCTTTTTCGATCTTCATGCGCAACTCTTCAGTGGCTGCCCGCTGGCAGACGTTGGGACGGCCTTGCCGGCCGACGGGGAGGCGGCCATCATGGCAGCCGTCTTGAGGTGGCGCATTATCCGGGCTCCATGCACATCACGCCAGTTTTCCGGTACCGCCGCTGGCGGCTGCCGGCCCTGCTCGCCGCGGCCTCGGTTCTCGCCGCCTGCGGCCATGCGCCCGCCAGGCGCCCCGCCCCGCCCCCGGCCAGCCATGCCTGGCCACAGGTGACCCCGGCCGATCCGGCCGCGGCCTCGTCGGTGCTGATGCGGGCGCTGGGGCTGGTCGGTACGCCGTACCGTTATGGCGGCAACACGCCCGAATCGGGTTTCGACTGCAGCGGGCTGGTCAGCTATGTCTACCGCGACATGCTGGCGCTGAACCTGCCGCGCACCTCGCGCGAGCTGGCCGCCGTGCAGGGGCCCCGCATCGAGCCGCGGCAGCTGGCGGCCGGCGACCTGGTGTTCTTCGGCGACAAGGGCAACGTCTGGCACGTCGGCATCTATGTCGGCGAGGGGCGTTTCGTGCATGCGCCGAGCACCGGTGGCACGGTGCGGCTGGACCATCTGGAAGGCCCGTACTGGCGCGACCACTACACCGGCGCCAAGCGCGTGCTGCATTGAAGTGTGAAAAAAGTCATAGGAAATAATGAAAATTTAACGAAATTTGTACCTACGCACACTTTTCACAGGGCATGATCGCCCATCGCTTTTTCCCGTGACTGCCGCGTGACGAACGAAAATCCGTCCCATCCGGGTCAACCCGGTCACCGAATCCCCGCCTTCCGCCGGCTGCTGTGCGCCGCGGTCCTGGCCATCACCGCCATGCCGGCGCTCGCCCAGAGCGCTACCGATGCCGAGCCCGCCGCCCGCCCGGCCGCGGCCAAGCCCGACACCCAGCGCAGCAAGGCCGACGCCGCCGCCACCGCGACCCTGGCCGCCCTGCTCCCGCACCTGGCCGCCAACGACACCATTCCGCTGATGGACCGCTCGGCGATGTTCGCCGGCGACCTCGGCCGCCTGCTCTCGGCCTACGACGCATCCAAGAGCGTGGCCGGCGCCACCGACACGGCGCTGGCCAACGACAGCGACGGCAAGGTGCAGTCGATCCTGCGCCGCGCCATGACCCTGCTGGGCACCCCGTACCGCTGGGGCGGCACCTCGCCGGACGCCGGTTTCGACTGCAGCGGCCTGGTCGGCTACGTGTTCCGCACCGCGCTGGGCATCGAGCTGCCGCGGGTGTCGCGCGAGATGGCCAGCCAGGCCAGCAACGAGCTGATCAAGGACCGTTCGGCGCTGGTCGCCGGCGACCTGGTGTTCTTCGGCCGCAAGGGCCGCGTCGATCATGTCGGCATCTACGTCGGCGAAGGCCGCTTCCTGCATGCGCCGAGCACCGGCAAGGACGTGCGCACCGACACCCTGCTCAGCGGTTACTGGGGCGACAAGTTCATGCAGGCGCGCCGCCTGGACCTGTAACCGGCGCGCCGCGCTGGCTCATCGAAAGCCGCGGCTCCGCCGCGGCTTTTTTCATGCCTGTCCCCGGATGGCGCCAGCCACCTGGCCGCCGTGTCTCCGGGCCGGAGTCGCTCCGGCCCGGATGGGGTGCCTCAGCGCTGCTCGACGCCGAACGGGCCGAACGGCTCCAGCTGCGGTGCGACCGCGTCGCGGTCACCGACCACGATCACCGATAGCGTGTCCGGTGCGTAGTAACGCGCGGCCACCGCCTGCAGTGCCGCCGCGTCCACCGCACGGATCCTGCCCACGTACTGGCCCAGGAACTCCGGCGGCAGCCCGGCGAGCCAGTTGCTGGCCAGGGTGCCGGCCACCGCGGCCTGCAACTGGTTGCTGATCAGGTAGCCGCCGGCGACATAGCGCTTGGTCGATTCCAGTTCGGCGGCCGGTACCGGCTCCTTGCCCAGCCGGTCGAACTCCTTCATGAACTCGTGCAGGGACGCGCCGGTGACCTCGTTGCGCACGTCGGCCGACGCCACCAGGTTGCCGCCGGCGCGCAGCGCCGCCAGGCCCGCGCCGGCACCGTAGGTGTAGCCCTTTTCCTCGCGCAGGTTCTGGTTGAGGCGGCTGCTGATGCCACTGCCCAGCACGGTGCTGGCCAGTTGCAGCGGCACGTAGTCCGGGTCGGTGGCGGCGATGGCCGGGCGCCCGATCCGGAATGTCGACTGCACGCTGCCCGGGCGCGGCAGTATCGTGCGTTGCGCCGGGGCCTGGCGCGGCGCGGGCGCGGTGTCGGCGACCGCATCGCCCTGCCCCCGCCAGTCGCCGAAGGCACGCTCGGCCTCGGCGAACGCGGTCGCAGCGTCGATCCGGCCGGTGATCACCAGCAGGCCATGCCCGGGGTGGAAGCGACGCGCGTGTTCGTGCTTGAGCGCGGCCGGGGTCAGGGCCGGCAAGGTGGCGTGGTCGAGCTGCCTGCGCGCATACGGGTGGTCGCCGTAGACCGCCTGCAACAGCGCGCGCGAGGCACGGAAGCCCGGCTGCGCCTCGGCCGCCTTCAGCTCCTGGGCGGCATTGGCCCGGGCCAGTTCCACTTCGTTGTCGGCGAAGGCCGGGGTACGGGCGACTTCGGCGAGCAGCGCCAGCATCGGCTTGGCCTGCGAGGCCAGTGCAGAGCCGCTCAGCAGCAGGCCGTCGACGCTGGCGACGGCGCTGACGCTGCCGCCCATGCCCTGGGCCAGCTCGGCGATCTGGCGCGCGTCGTGCGCCTGGGTGCCGGCGCTCAACAGCCGCGCCAGCACGGTGGCGAAGCCGGGCGTGGCGGCGGCATCGGCGGCCAGCCCGGCACCGCGCATGGCCAGCACGTAGTCCACGCGCGGCAGCCCGTTGCGGGGCACGACCCACACTTCCAGGCCATTGGCCAGGGTCCTGCGCGATATTTCGGGCACCGGCAGCGGTTTGTCGGCGGCATAGTCCGGCAGGCCGGCGGGCAGCGCCGCGGGGGCGGCGCCCGCGCCGGTCGGGGCGAGCGACAGGGCCAGGCCCATCGCGAGCAGGCAGGGTATCGGCTTGATCATGGCGGTGTCCTCACTTCTGCGCGGCGGGGGCCAGCATCGCCGCCGGCTTGCGGTCGATGACGGTGCGGTTGGCGGTGGTCAGGTAGGTGCGCGCGGCGCGCTGTACGTCGGCGGCGTCCACCGCTTCGATCCATCCCGGGATCCGGTTGACCACCTGGGCATCGCCCCACAGCGCCTGCAGCTTGGCCAGCGCGTCGGCGCGGTCCAGGAACATTTCCAGGCCGTCGTACCACTGCGCCAGCAACTGGGTCTTGACCCGCGCCAGCGTGGCTGCGTCCACGCCCTCGCTGGCGACCCGGGCGATCTCCGCGTCGATCCCGGACAACACCGCGTCGGCATCGTGGTCGGGCTTGTACATGGCGAACACCACGAACAGGGTGGGACCGTCGTACTCCCAGGCACTGGTCAGGCCATAGAGCGAGTCGACGTTCAACGCCAGCTGGCGCTCCTTGACCAGGCCCTGGTGCAGGCGCGAAGCCTCGCCATTGGCCAGCAGCGCGCCCAGCACCGCCATCGGCGCCTGGTCGCGGCTGCCGCGGTCGGGCATCTTCCAGCCCACCGCCAGCGCCGGCACCTGCGCCAGCGCATCGGACTGCTGCAGGCGGACCTCGCGGGTATTGAGGCCTTCGGTGTAATCCGGCCGCGGCGGCGTCGGCCGCGCCGGGATGTCGCCGAAGTAGCGTTTGGCCAGGGCGAAGCCCTGTTCCGGGGTGACGTCGCCGGCGATGGACAGCACCGCGTTGTTGGGGCCGTAGTAATCGCGGTGGAAGGCGCGCACGTCATCGAGGCTGGCGTTCTCCAGGTCGTGGAAGCTGCCGTAGCCGTCATGGTTGTTCTCCCACTTGGAGAACGCGTGCTGGCCGATGTCGATCCACATGAAGCCGCCATAGGGCTGGTTCTGGACGTTGTTGCGGATCTCCTCCTTGACCACGTCCTGCTGGTTCTTCAGCGTTTCCGGGTTGAAGTCCAGCGTGCGCATGCGGTCCGCTTCCAGCCACAGCATCGGCTCCAGCGCCGAGACCGGCGCGGTCTCGATGTAGTTGGTGAAATCGGCGCGGGTGGAGCCGTTGTTGCGGCCGCCGCCGCCGGTGATCACGCTGTCGAACACGCCCTTGCGCGCCTGCGGCGTGCCCTGGAACATCAGGTGCTCGAACAGGTGCGCGAAGCCGGTGCGGTTGCGCGGTTCCAGGCGCATGCCGACGCGGTAGACCACGCTGATCCCGACCACCGGCGCGCTGTGGTCCTCGGACACCAGCACGGTCAGGCCGTTGTCGAGTTTCTCGACCGCCACCGGCACCCGCCACTGGTCGGCGTCGGCGGCAGCGGCCGTGCCGGCCAGCGCGCAGCCGGCCAGCAGGAGCATTCGTTGCAGCATCATGGAGCGACTCCTTTCGTTGTCATGGACGGGCCGGATGGCCGCCGCCCCCATGATGCACCCGCCTCGCGCGGATGGCCGTCCCCGGGCAGGCCCCGGCGACGGGCGGTCAGTCCACCCCGACGCCGGGACGGACCGGGGCGTCGTAGACCTGCCGGTCCAGCAGCCCGGTTTCCTTGGCCACGATCACCGGCACCACCATCTGCCCGGTGACGTTGGTCATGGTGCGCATCATGTCCAGCACGCGGTCGATGGCGTACAGGTAGCCGATGGTCTCCAGCGGCAGGTTGGCCGCGCTCAGCACCACGGTGGCCATGACCACCGCCGTACCCGGCACGCCGGCGGTGCCGAAGCTGCCCAGCACCGAAGCGATCAGCACCACCACGTACTGCTCCGGGGTCAGCGGCACCCCGGTGTACTGGGCGATGAACACCGCGCACAGCGCCGGGTAGATCGCCCCGCAGCCGTCCATCTTGATGCTCGCGCCCAGCGGCACCGCGAACGACGCGTAGTCCTTGTTGACGCCCAGGTTGGCGGTGATCGAGCGCATCGCCGCCGGCATCGCCGCAAAGCTCGACGAGGCCACGAACGCCACCTGCATGCCCGGCGCGGCACCGCGGAAGAACTTGATCGGGTTCAGCCCGTGGACGAGCAGCAGGCCGCTGTAGACCACCAGGATGTGCAACGCGCAGGCCACGTACAGCGCCAGCACGAAACTGCCCAGCGGCAGCAGCTTCTCGAAGCCATAACTGCCGACCAGGCCGGCGATCAGGCCGAAGGTGCCCAGCGGGGTCATCTCCAGCACGAAGCGGGTGACCTGGATCATGACCTCGCTCAGCTGCCCGGTGAGCCTGCGCGCCTCGCCGACCTTGTCGCCGAGCTTGACCATGGCGAAGCCGAGCAGGCCGGCGAAGAAGATCACCGGCAGGATCGAGCCACGCCCGGCGGCCAGCACGGTCTCGCCGGCGGCATTGACCTTGGTGCCGATGCCCGACAGCGCATAGAACACGTTGGACGGCACCACGTCCATCAGCACCTTGGCCACCGACGGCACGTCGCGCGGGGTATAGGCGCTGTCCATGGCCAGGCTCAGGCCGCCGGTGCCCGGCTGCATCAGCGTGCCAACGCCCAGCCCGACGCATACCGCCAGCGCCGCGGTGATGATGAACCACAGGAAGGTGCGCCCGCCCAGCGCCACCACCGATTTCTGCCCGTGCAGCGAGCCGATGGCGCTGATCACCGCGAAGAACACCAGCGGCACGGCGATCATCTTGATCAGGGTGACGTACAGCTCGCCCAGCGGGCCGAACCAGAGCTCGGCGGCCGGGCCCAGCGCCCAGCCGGCCAGCGCGCCAAGCACGAAGCCGCCTGCCACGCGCTGCCAGAACGGAATCCGCAACCAGGCAGAAACCAGCTTCATAGGGGAATCCGGGGACTTTTTCAGGAACCGGCACGATAGCGCAAGCCCGCGGGCGGCACGACGCCAGCGCGGAAAAGCTGCGTGTCATCGGCATGCCTTTTCAGGATCGTCATAATGGCGGCCTGTTCCGGATTCATGGTCGATCGCATGCGCCACGCCCCTTCCCTGCTCGCCGCCCTGTCCACCCTGCTGCTCGGCGCCTGCGCCAGCACCGCCGCGCCCCGCGCGCCGCAGGCCCTCGCCGTCGAGGTGCCGGCGGTCAGCCACCCACAGGGCGAGACGCCGCAATGGTGGTACCGCGCCGGCGCCGCGCAGGCGGCCGGCAATGGCGCCATGGCCGGCAAGGCGAAGAACGTGATCCTGTTCCTGGGCGACGGCATGAGCCTGACCACCGTGGCAGCCGCGCGCATCCTCGAGGGCCAGCGCCACGGCAACCCGGGCGAGGAGAACCTGCTGTCCTGGGAGCGCTTCCCGGCGACCGCCTTCAGCAAGACCTACAACACCGACTCGCAGACGCCGGACTCGGCCGGCACCATGACCGCCATCACCACGGGCGTGAAGACCCACATGGGCGCCATTGGCGTCAGCGCCGGCAGCCGCAGCGACTGCGCCGACAGCCTGGGCAAGCATGCGCTGACCTGGCTGCAGCTGGCCGACAGCGCCGGCATGGCCACCGGCGTGGTGTCCACCGCGCGCCTGACCCACGCCACCCCGGCGGCGACCTACGCGCATTCGCCCGACCGCAACTGGGAGAACGACACCGACGTGCCCGAAGCGGCCCGCGCCGCCGGCTGCGTGGACATCGCCCAGCAGTTGCTGTCGACCACGCGCTACGGCCGTGGCCCGCTGGTCGCGCTGGGCGGCGGCCGCGGCCAGTTCACCACCGTCAACGAGCAGGATCCGGAGTATGCCGACAAGGTCGGCCTGCGCCTGGACGGCCGCAACCTGGTGGCCGAATGGCAGGCCGCGCACCCGCAGGGCGCCTACGTGTGGAATGCCGCGCAGCTCAAGGCCGCGGCCGATGCCCCGGCGCTGCTGGGCCTGTTCGAGCCGGACCACATGCAGTACGAGCACGACCGCGCCCGCGACCCCGCCGGCGAGCCGTCGCTGGCCGAGCTGACCCGCGCGGCCATCGCCAACCTGTCCCGGCATCCGGAAGGCTATGTGCTGATGGTGGAGGGCGCGCGCATCGACCACGCCAACCACAGCGGCAATGCGGCGCGCGCACTGGGCGACACCATCGCCCTGTCCGACGCGGTGCGCGCGGCGGCCGAAGCGACCTCGGCCGATGACACCCTGATCATCGTCACCGCCGACCATTCGCACACGCTCAACTTCGTCGGCTACCCGGCGCGCGGCAACCCGATCCTGGGCAAGGTCAAGGATAAGGGCGGCGAGGACGGTGCCGGCGGCCTCGACCTGGCGCGCGACGCCACCGGCCTGCCCTACACCACGCTCAGCTATGCCAACGGTCCCGGCTACACCGGCGCCAGCAACCGCCAGCCGGCAGGCCCCAAGACCTTCCCGCACGCGCCCAGCAGCTACGAGCCGGCGCGCGGCCGCCCCGACCTGACCCACGTCGACACCGAGCACCCGGACTACATGCAGGAAGCGCTGGTCCCGGCCAAGGCCGAATCGCACGGCGGCGAGGACGTCGGCATCTGGGCGCGCGGCCCCGGCAGCACCGCGGTGCGCGGCACGCTGGAGCAGAACGCCATCTACCACCTGATCGTGCAGGCCACCCCGCGCCTGCGCGAGCGCCTGTGTGAACAGGGTACCTGCGACGCGCAGGGCGTGCCGGTGGAACTGCCGCAGCCGGCGAAGTTCGAACGCAAGGCGCCGTAAACCACGCGCGACGGCACGTGTCGGGGCCAGCGGCGGCACTGCTGTCGCTGGCCCTGCTGCCCGCCCTGGCCTGCGCGGGGGAGGCCTGCCATCGTCGCGACACCCAGCGCCTGGAGGTACTGCCCGGCTGCACGCAGACGGCGCCGGGCGCGCTCGCGCCCAGTGCCGGCGCACGGGCACGGCTACGCTTCGACGAAAGCGGACTGGCCGCGCTGCAGGCCGGCAGCCAATGCTATTACGTGCGCCGCGACGGCGCCCACCTGCCGGTCATCACCTGCGACAACGGCCCGGACTACTTCGCCCAAGGCCTGGTCCGCGCGCGTGGACGGCCGGATCGACTACTACGCCCCCCCTGCAGCCGGCCTTCGCCGCGCGTTTCGACGGGGGCTTCCCCTTCCGGAACCGCAGCGTCGAGGTCTGCGACGGCTGCCGCGAAGGCGCGGCAGACGCCGGCGGCCACACGGACATCGTCGGCGGCACGCGCTTGCGCATCGACCGGCAGGGCAACGCGCTGCCCGATTCCCCGTAGCGGACGGCGCCCGCCCGCGCGTCCGTCGCCCGACGTGCATGGCAGCGGGATGGACCTGCGCCCCCTCATCGGTGCGCCTCCTACAATGGCGCCGATGGAATCCGCCCTGCCACCGCTACCGGACCTCACCACGCCCGTGCTGGTCGGTTTCAGCGGCGGGCTGGACTCGACCGTGCTGCTGCACCTGCTGGCGCACGCCCCGGCGGCGCGCGCGCTTGGCCTGCGCGCCGTGCACGTGCACCACGGGCTGCAGCCCGCCGCCGACGCCTGGGCCGCACACTGCCAGCGCGTCTGCGATCAATGGCAGGTGCCGCTGCGGGTGGTGCACGTGCAGGTGGACGTGGCGGCCGGCGAAGGCCTGGAAGCCGCCGCGCGCCGCGCCCGCCACGCGGCGTTCGCCGGCCTGCTGCAGGCGGGCGAACGGCTGGCGCTGGCGCACCACCGCGACGACCAGGCCGAGACCTTCCTGCTGCGCGCCCTGCGCGGCTCGGGGGTGGAGGGACTGGCGGCGATGCGCGAATACCGCGAGTTCGGCGCCGGCCAGCTGTGGCGGCCGCTATTGCGCGTTCCGCGTGCCGCACTGGAAGCGCATGCGCGCCGGCACGGCCTGCCGTGGATCGACGACCCCAGCAACGGCGAGGACGCCTTCGACCGCAACTTCCTTCGCAACGCGGTGATGCCGCTGCTGGCCACGCGCTGGCCCGACGCGGCCGCCGTGTTCGCGCGCAGCGCAGCGCTCGCCGGCGAGGCCACGACCCTGCTGCAGGCGCAGGACGAACGATGGCTGCACGCCTGCCGTGATGGCGATGACGGCCACGCGCTGTCGGTCGCCGCGCTGGCGGCGCTGCCGGCGCCCGCCTGCGCCCGCGTGCTGCGCCTGTGGGCGCGGCAATGCGGTCTGCCACCGCTGCCGGGCCATGGCGTGGCCCGCATCCAGCACGACCTGCTCGGCGCCGGCCATGACCGGCAGGCGGAGTTCCGCTGGCAGCAGGCGCGCATCGTGCGCTGGCGCGACCGCCTGCAGGTCGCCGCCGTGTACCCGCCCTGGCCCGACGGCTGGCAGGCCGATTGGGACGGCCGCACACCGCTGCCGCTGCCCGATGGCGGGGTACTGGCGCTGCATGGCGCGCCCGGCTTCGACGCGCCGCTGCAGGTGCGCCAGCGCCGGGGCGGCGAGCGCATCCGCCTGCCCGGCCGCGCCCATTCGCACCTGCTCAAGCACCGCCTGCAGGCGTCGGACATCCCGCCGTGGCTGCGCCCGCAGCTGCCGCTGCTGTGCGACGGCACGCAGGTGCTCGCCGCCGGCGACGGCATCGTCGCCGCACCGTTGCGGGACTGGCTGCAGTCCCGCCGCGCGCAGCTGCGCTGGCAGCCCCCGGGCAGCGCGAATTGACCCGTCAGCGCCCGCCGCTCACACTTCCCCCATGCCCAAGAAGTCCCCCAACGAGACCTCGCCGGTCGCCCACTTCGAGCAGTCGCTGGAAGAGCTGGAGCAGCTGGTGCAGAAGATGGAAACCGGCGAGTTGAGCCTGGAACAGTCGCTGGCCGCCTACGAGCGCGGCGTCGGCCTGTACCGCCAGTGCCAGCAGGCGCTGGAGCAGGCGGAACTGCGCGTACGCCTGCTCACCGATCCGGCGCAGCCGGAGAAGGCCGAACCGTTCGAACAGGCCGGCGATGTCGACTGAGGCCCTGTTCGCCGGCTGGATCGAACGTACCGAACAGCACCTGCACGCCGCCCTGCCCGACCCCGACGCCGCGCCGCAGCGCCTGCACCAGGCCATGCGCTACGCCGTGCTGGGCGGCGGCAAGCGCATGCGGCCGCTGCTGGTGCGCGCCGCCGGCCACCTGTTCGCCGCCGACCCGGCGCTGCTCGACGCACCGGCCAGCGCGGTCGAGCTGATCCATGCCTATTCGCTGGTGCACGACGACCTGCCGGCGATGGACGACGACGCGCTGCGCCGTGGCCGTCCCACCACCCACGTCGCGTTCGACGAGGCCACCGCGATCCTGGCCGGCGATGCGCTGCAGACCCGCGCCTTCGAGCTGCTTGCCGACGCTCCGCTGCCACCGGCGCTGGCGGTGGCCTGCCTGCGCACCCTGGCCACCGCGTCCGGCGCGGCCGGCATGTGCGGTGGGCAGGCACTGGACATCGACGCCACCGGCCGCCGGCAGCCATTGTCCGGCCTGGAACGCATGCACGCGCTCAAGACCGGCGCGCTGATCCGCGCCGCGGTGCGCATGGGCGCACTGTGCGGTGGCGCCGGCGATGCCGAGCTGGCACGGCTGGACGGCTTCGCCGACGCGCTGGGCCTGGCCTTCCAGGTGCGCGACGACATCCTCGACGTCGAGGCCAGCTCCGAGCAGCTGGGCAAGACGGCCGGCAAGGACGCGGCGCAGGACAAGTCCACCTTCCCGGCACTGCTGGGCATGGACGGCACCAAGGCACGGCTGGAAGCGCTGGCGGTCGACATGCATGACGCGCTGGCACCGTTCGGTGCAGGTGCCAACGCACTGTCGGCCCTGGCCGAGCTGGCGATCCGGCGCTCGCATTGAGGCCCCAGCGGGCACGCGCCGCACGCGTCCGGCCACATGCACCCCCGCAACGGAAAAGGCCCGGGAATCCCGGGCCTTTTCGCTGCCGCATGCTGCCGCCGGATTACTTGATCAGGCGGATCGCGAACGGATAGCGGTACGCCTGGCCCTTGTTGGCCGCCAGACCCGCGACGATGCTCAGCACGATGCAGGCGATCCAGGCGGCCAGGTTGATCAGCGCGCCGATCAGGATGATCGACAGGATGGTGCCGACGATGTAGATGCCCAGCAGCGTAAGCTGGAAGTTCAGCGCTTCCTTGGACTGGTCGGTGAGGAACGACTTCTGCGGGTTGTCCTTGTTCACCAGCCACATGATCAGCGGCACGATGAAGCCCAGGATGATGCCCGACAGGTGCACCAGCATGGCCATGGTGTTGTCGTCGGAACCTGCCGCCGGCGGAGTGCTGTTCTCGTAATCGCTCATGGTGTTTCCCTTTACCTTGGTCTGTGGAATGTGTGGGGTGCTGTCATCCGCGGTCCTCCGGAGTGCCCCGCAGCGGCGGCAGCCGAAGAATTACGTCACTCGTCGCCCGCGACCGTCATTGTCCCGACTAGGATCGATCCTGTCGAGATATGTGAACGCGGGTCGACGTCATTGCCCACCGCCTCGATGCTGGCGAACATCTGTTTCAGATTGCCTGCGATGGTGATGCCGTCGACCGGCCAGGCGATCTGGCCACTCTCGATCCAGAAACCGCTGGCGCCGCGCGAGTAGTCGCCGGTCACGCCGTTGACCCCCTGGCCCATCAGCTCGGTGACCAGCAGGCCGCTGCCCATACCCGAGAGCATGGAGCGCAGGTCGCCGGCATTGGCCGCGACCGCCAGGTTGTGCACGCCGCCGGCGTTGGCCGTGGTCTGCAGGCCCAGCCGGCGCGCCGAATAGCTGCCCAGGATGTAACGCTGCAGCACGCCGCCGCTGACCAGCGCCGAATCGCGCGTGGCCACGCCCTCGCCGTCGAACGCGCTCGAGCGCAGGCCACGGCGCAGCCGCGGCCGCTCGTCGATGGCGAACCACTCCGGGAACAACCGCGTCCCGGCACTGTCGAGCAGGAAGCTGGCGCGCCGGTACAGCGCGCCGCCGGAAACGGCCGACAATAGATGGCCGATCAGCGAGCGCGCCACTTCCGCGGCGAACAGCACCGGCACCTGCCCGGTCGCCAGCGAGCGCGGCTGCAGCCGTGCCAGGGTGCGCTCGGCCGCGCGGCGGCCGATGGCCTCCGGGTCCTGCAGGTCGGCACGGGCGATGGCGCTGCTGTACCAGCCGTCGCGCTGCATGCCGTCGCCCTGCCCGGCGATCAGCGCACAGCCGATGGAATGGTGGCTGCTGCGTTCGCGGCCGATGAAGCCATGCGAGTTGGCGTAGACCGACAGGCTCTGCGCGGTGGCCACCGAGGCGCCATCGGAATTGGCGATGCGCGGATCGGCACCACGCCCGGCCGCTTCGCAGGCCAGGGCAAGTTCCACCGCGTCATGCGCGTCCAGCGCCCACGGGTGCCAGGTGTCCAGGTCGGGGAAGTCGCGCGCCATCAGCGCCGCGTCGGCCAGGCCCGCGGCCGCATCGTCCTCGGTGTGGCGGGCGATGGCGCAGGCCTGGGCCACGGTCGCCTCCAGGCTGCCGTCCTGCAGGTCGGCGGTGCTGGCGCTGCCCTTGCGCTGGCCAAAATACACGGTGACGGCGATACCGCGGTCGTGGGTGGACTCGACCGTTTCCACTTCGCCCAGGCGGACATTCACGTCCAGCCCGCGGTCCTCGCTGCAGCTGACCTCGGCCTGGCTGGCGCCCAGCGCGCGGGCCTTGTCCAGCAGCCGCTGCGAGATGCCGGCCAGGTGTTCGAGCCGCTGCAGGCTGTCGTCGGCGGCGAAGGTTCCGGTGGTGATGGTGTTCAATGCTTTATCCTTTCAACGAATCAGGCCGGAGCCGGCCGTTTCCTTCCCCGGCCGGGGAAGGTGGCGTGAAGCGCCGGATGCGGGTACGGGCCAGGCCCCATGCCACCCGGCATCGCGGGACTTTGCCCATGCCCTCCCCCCTCTCCCCGGTGGCAGAGGGGCACAACGGATCAACTTTAATCGAGTAACAAGGCAATGCGCGGACGCGACGAAGAGACCGGCGAATTTTTCAGCGAGAGCCGCAGCCAGAACCGGCGCGAGGCGCTGGAAGTACTGGCGCTGGGCG
Source organism: Stenotrophomonas sp. Y6 (assembly GCF_022436665.1). Lineage (NCBI taxonomy): Bacteria > Pseudomonadati > Pseudomonadota > Gammaproteobacteria > Lysobacterales > Lysobacteraceae > Stenotrophomonas > Stenotrophomonas sp. Y6. The sequence continues at coordinate 116,354 of NZ_JAKUKB010000003.1, read as the reverse complement.
AGAAGCTGGTGGAACTGACGGCCGCGCAACTGGCGCGCCTGCCGATCCCCGCCGACCTGCTGGAGCACATCGAATACAGCAAGCGCATCACCTCGCATGGCGCGCGCAAGCGCCAGCTGGCGTTCCTGGCCAAGCAGATGCGCCGCGAGGATGACGCCACCCTGGACGCCATCCGCGACGCGATGGAAGCCAACAGCGAGACTTCCAAGCGCGCGGTGGCGCTGATGCACCGCATCGAGCGCTGGCGCGAGCGGCTGCTGGCCGAGGGCGACGCCGCCCTGGCCGAGCTGCTGGACGAGTACCCGGATGCCGACCGCCAGGCCCTGCGCACCCTGGTCCGCAATGCGCTGGCGGAGAAGGCCCGCAACAAGCCGCCGCGCGCGTACCGCGAGATCTACCAGGCGCTGCGCGAGCTGATGCTGCCGGCCCTGGCCGGCGCCGATGCCGAGCCGGCCGCGGACGAGGCCGACGACACGGACCAGCCGACCGCCTGACATGCGCCGCGAATGGGCCCTGGCCATGCTGCTGGCGGCGATGCTGCTGGCCGGCCTCGGGCTACTGCTGCGGTCCGCGCTGGCGGGGTTCTACGGCAGCGTGCTCGGCGGGCTGTGCCTGGGCACGGCCGCGCTGCTGGGCACCACCGGGGTCGCCATTGCCGGCCTGTCGGCCATCCACCGCCGCTGCTCGCGGCGCACCTTCGCGCTGGCGCTGGCCTGCGCGCTGCTGCTGCCGCCGCTGGCGCTGGCCGCCGGCGTCCAGCTCAAGCTGCGCAGCGCCTATCTGGCCGTGGTGCCCTGGCAGCTGGACGTGCACGACATCGCCTACCGCAAGGAACAGCGCTGGGGGCTGCCGCTGCTCGCCCTGCCCGGCGACAACGAGACCGGCATCCGCGTCTTCCCGCTGCCACCGCGTGCGGCGCAGGCGCTGCGGCAGCACGGCATCGGCTACCTGCGCGGGTTGCCGGACATGCCGCTGCGCCTCGACGACCCGCGTACCCGCGGCCGCTACGGACCGTGGCATGAGACGCCGCTCGACGAAGACGCGCGCCGCCATGTCACCCGCCATTGCGCGCAGGACGAGGGCGGCTTCTGCATCACCATCGACGCCCGGGTCTGGGGCGCGGTGCAGCAGGCCATCTCCACCCCCGGCAGCTACTACGCCATCGGCCGCAGCGGGGTGATCGTCATCGACCCGGCGCGGCAACGGGTGATCTACATGTACAACGGCTAGGGCGGCGCGGTAGCCACCACGCCACGGCTCAGGCCTGGGTGCCGCCCACGGTGAGCCCGTCGATCAGCAGCGACGGCTGGCCGACGCCGACCGGTACGCTCTGGCCGTCCTTGCCGCAGATGCCCACGCCTTCGTCCAGCGCCAGGTCGTTGCCGACCATACGCACCTTCTGCATGGTTTCCGGGCCATTGCCGATCAATGTCGCGCCCTTGACCGGGGCGGTGATCCGGCCGTCCTCGATCAGGTAGGCCTCGGTCGCCGAGAACACGTACTTGCCGCTGGTGATGTCGACCTGGCCGCCACCGAAGTTGACCGCGTACAGGCCCTTCTTCACCGAGCGGATCATTTCCTGCGGGTCGTGGCTGCCGGCGCGCATGTAGGTGTTGGTCATGCGCGGCATGGTCAGGTGCGCGAACGATTCGCGGCGGCCGTTGCCGGTGGGCGCCACGCCCATCAGGCGCGCATTGAGCGTGTCCTGCATGTAGCCGACCAGGATGCCGTCCTCGATCAGCGTCGTGCACCGGGTCGGGGTGCCTTCGTCGTCGATGGTGAGCGAGCCGCGGCGGCCTTCCAGGGTGCCGTCGTCGACGATGGTCACGCCCGGGGCGGCGACGCGCTCGCCGATGCGGCCGGCGTACACGCTGGTGCCCTTGCGGTTGAAGTCGCCTTCCAGGCCGTGGCCGACCGCCTCGTGCAGCAGCACGCCCGGCCAGCCCGGCCCCAGCACCACCGGCATCACCCCGGCCGGCGCCGGGATCGCCTCCAGGTTGACCAGCGCCTGCCGCAGCGCTTCGCGGGCGAAGGCCTCGGGGCGGCCATCGGCGAACAGTTCCTGGTAGCCATGGCGGCCACCGCCACCGGCATAGCCGGACTCGCGGCGGCCGTCCTGTTCGACGATCACCTGCACGTTCAAGCGCACCAGCGGGCGCACGTCGGCGCCGAGCACGCCATCGCTGCGCGCGATCAGCACGGTATCGACGCCGCCGGACAGGCTCACCATCACCTGCTGCACGCGCGGGTCGGCCGCACGCAGGTAACGGTCCAGGCGCTTGAGCACCTCGACCTTGGCCTCGTTGCCGAGGCTGTCCACCGGATCCAGCGCCGGGTACAGCGGCCGGGTGGCCGGCGCGCGGGCCTGGCCGTGTGCCAGTGCGCGCGCGTCGCAGCTGCCGCCGTCGCGCGAGATCGCGCGTGCCGACTGCGCGGCGGCCAGCAGCGCCGCCGGCTGGATGTCGTCGGAATAGGCGAAACCGGTCTTCTCGCCGGCAATGGCGCGCACGCCCACGCCCTGCTCGATCGAATGGGCGCCGTCCTTGACGATGCCGTCCTCCACGCTCCAGCTTTCGCGCCGCGAGTGCTGGAAATACAGGTCGCCGAAATCCACCCCCGGGCCCAGCAGGGTGCCGAAGGTGCGGTCGAGGCGGGTGGCATCCAGCCCGGCCGGCAGCAGCAGGCGGGATTCGGCGAGCATCAGGGCGTTGTCGGTCATGGCTTTCCAGATGGGGGCAGGCCACGGGTTCGCAAGCCTGCGGCAGCGTCGGTCAGGGGCTACCGGCGCCGGCCGGTTGCTGCGCCGGCGGCGGCAGGCGCGGGGCGTCGCGGTCGACCACTTCCACCTTCGGGTCGGACCACGGACCGGTGACACGATAGGTCCTGGCGCCGATCTCGCCCAGTGGCTTGCCCAGCACCGCATTGGCGGCCGCTCCGACCGCCGCGCCCACCGGGCCGCCGGCGACCGCGCCGACCACGGTGAGCAGGTTGCCCGAGCGCGGGTTGACCTCGACGGTCTGGTCGAACCGTTGCGCGCGCAGGTCGGCCTGGCCGCGGATGGTGATGTCCGCCGCCGGCCCCTGCATGCCGATGCGGTCGGTGCGGGCCAGGCCGTCGCCGAACGCGACGCGGCCCTCGGCATGGTTGAACGCCAGGCCCTTGGAGAAGAAGTCGCGGAAATCCAGCAGCAGCCGGCGCGGCAGCTGGGCGACGCTGAGCAGGCCCAGCACCCGTCCCGCCCCCGGTTCGACCTCCAGGATCTGACCGTTGCGGATATCGATGTCCAGCGTGCCTTCCAGCCCGGCCAGGTTGAACGCGGCCGGCGCGCCATCCCAGCCGGCGTTGAACTGCAACTGTCCCTGGCCACCGCGCAACTGCCCGCCATAGCCGAGGTTGTCCAGCAGCCCGCCGAGGTTCTCGCTGCGCACGGCCGCCTCGAACCGGGTCCGCGCCTGGGCACCGGTGCCGCGCCATTGCCCGGTCACGTCGATGGCCTGCTTCGGCGAGCGGAACTGCAGCTGCGACACCTGCAGGCCGTCGGCCAGCGGGCGGGTGCGCAGCGTGGTCTGTCCCAGTTCGGCCTTGCCGAAGGACAGGTCGCCGATGTCCAGCGCCAGCGGCGGCACCTTGGCCGGTTCCACCGGGTCCGCGGGACGGTCGCCGGCCTCGCCGGCCACGGCCGTGGCCGCCTGCCAGTGCACCCGCGCCAGGGTACCGCTGACGGTGCCGCCCTCGGCCGCGGGGAACGACAGGTCGCCGGCCAGCGACGGCCCTTCCAGCTGCACCGCCACCGCGTCCTTGCCCGGGCGCAGGCGCAGCCGTGTCTGCTCGAAGCGGCCACCGACCAGCAGCAACTGGTCGGCCAGCACGTCCACCTGCTTCAGCGCCACGCCGTCGGCATCGGCGCCGCCCGCGCCGCCCTGCCCGCGCGCCAGGCCGATCCACTCCAGCGCGTCCAGCGACGGCGTGCGCCCGTCCACCACCAGGCCGTCGGCCGGCGGCTCGCGGCTGACCCGGTCGCTGCCCAGGGTCACCTGTACGCCGGTACGGCCGTTGTGCGTGCGCGCGGCCAGCGCCAGGCGCCGGCCGAAGGCGACTTCGGTGGTGCCGCTGCCCAGCGGCAGGCTGGCGGTGACCCGGGTCGGCAGGGTGTCGGCGGCCGGCTTGTCCAGCGGCGCCGGCAACTGCAGCCGCGTGCCCTGCAGGTCCGAGCGCAGGCTGAGCGTGGTCGGCGGCGCGACACGGCTGCCGGCCGCTGCCTTGGGCAGGGCCACGCCGATGGTCCAGCGCGAGGTGCCGTGCACGTAGGGCTGCAGCCATTTCAGCTCCGGCGCGCGGTCCAGCAGGTCGCTGGCGGCCAGCGAAGACGTCAGCTCGGCCTCGAACGCATTGCCGGGATCGCCCACCGGGCTGCCGGCGCTGAGCGACAGCACGCCGTCGTGCTCGCGGTGCCTGACCTGCAGCGCGGTCGCGCGGAAGCCGTCACTGGCGTACTCGGCCTTGCCGCGCACGTTGTCGAAACGCAGGTCCCAGCGGCGGTCGGCCAGGGTCGCGCCGCGCAGCTCCACGGTACCGCTGACCTGGCCCTCGCCGCCGCGCAGCGGCAGCGACAGGCCGAAATCGACCGCGGCCGGGCCGTTGGCACTGAGCGCATCCAGGGTTTCGCCGTAGCTGCCCTGCAGCGGGCTCTGCCGCAGCAGGGCCAGCAGGTGCCCGCTGTCGTCGAGCGTGCGCGCGTCCACTTTCAGGCGCGATTCGTGGAAATCGGCGATGCCGGCACGGAAGGCATCGACCTTGACCCCGCCGAGGCTGCCCTTGCCCTGCAGCGCGAAGCCATTGGCGATGAAGGTGATGTCGGCATCCACGCCGCTCATCGCCGGCCAGCCGTGCGAGAAGCGCAGGGTGCCGTTGTCGATGCGGCCGCCGGCCTCGAAGCGGCCATCGTTGCCGTCGAACGGCCAGTCGTCGAGGTCGCCCACGGCCAGGCCGACGCCACCGCGCAGCTGCCCGTCGACCAGCGCGCCGTCCAGCCAGTCCACCGCGGCCTGGCTCATGTGCGAGCGCACCCAGAACCCCTTGGCCGCGGTGATCGGCACGTCGTCCAGCTGCGCGGCCAGGCTGATCCACGGCCGCGTGCCGTCGCCCTGGAACCACAGGCCACCGCGCACGTTGGCCGCGTAATCGTTGCCCTGCACGCGCATGGCCGGCGTGGCGACGTGCCAGCCGGCGCCTTCGCGCCAGACCACTGCCTGGCCGTCCAGCTTCAGGGTGTGGACGACCCCGAACCCGGTCGGCCAGTCGAAGCGCAGCGGATGCGCCGGCTGCAGCCGCAGCGCCACCGCCTGGCCATCACCCTCGAAGCGCCCGCGCAGGCCGCTCAGCCCCGGGCTGCCGGCGACCGCCGCGAACGCGGCTTCCTCCAGCTCGCCGGCGCCGTGCATGGCCCCGCCCGCCTGCCCGGCGATATCCACGTCGGCGAAGCGCAGCACCGGCGCGGCGCGGTACAGCCAGTGGCGCAGTACCGGTTCCACGGCGTCGCTGAGCGCGGCCACGCGCAGCAATGGCGTCACGTCGATGCGCCGCCCGCGCAGCGCGAATTCGCGCCCACCGCCCAGGTGCAGGCCGTCGAGCACCTGGCTGCCGGCCGTGCCGGTGGCCACCCGCAACTGCGGCGCATCCACGTACCAGCGGTCACCGTCCTGGCGCCAGCGCGCGCGCAGCCGCAGGCTGTCGAAGCCGGTGACCGGCGGCTTGCCGCCGGCGGCGAAGGGCGCGCCGGCCAGTTCCAGCCGCTCCAGCGTGGCATCGGCGATGACCGACGCCACGCGGTGGTCGTTCAGCGCCACCCAGGTGCGGATCGTGCCGGTGCCGCGGCGCACGTCCAGGCCACCGACGTGCAGCAGCGCACGCCAGGCAGACAGGTCGGCCGGTGCCGCCGCGATCCAGGCGGTGCCATCGCCACGCTGGCGCTGGAAATCGACCACCGCGGTCACCGGCGCGGCATCGTGGGCGATCCAGGCCCGCGCACCCGCGCGGATGCGATCGCCGTCCACGCGCAGGCGCAGGTCGATGCGCGGCAGTTCGGTGTCCAGCCCGAGCGACGGCGCGTCGAGCCGCAGGCGGCCGCCGATCACCTGCAGCTCGCCCAGCCGGCGCACGGTTTCCATCGGATCGCCGGCGGCGGCGGCAGTGGGCAGGCCGCGCACCGACCAGCGGCCATCGTCGGCCCGCTGCAGGGTCAGCGCCAGCCCGCGCAGGCGCAGTTCGGTCAGCGGCGCGCCGGGCAGCAGCCCGGAATACAGCGATACCAGCACCTCGGCCTGGCCGATGCGCACGCCTTCGCCCTGGCCGATGCGCAGGCCATCGAGCCGCAACAGCGGGCCGCGGCGGGTCCAGGCGGTGTCCAGGTGGTCGAACGCCACCGGCTGGCCGGCGCGCGCGCTCAGCCAGGCCGCCACTTTGTCCGGGTGCCGCTCCACCAGCGGCAACAACTGGTTGAGGCTGCCCACCAGCACGGCCACGACCACCAGCAGCACGGCCAGCGCATAGATCGCATGGCGGCGCAGGTGGCGGAGACGGTAGCGCGACAGCACGGGCATCGGGTTCGGGGCCGGGGATCAGGGGCCAGGGGTCAGCAGGCAGCCGGGGCGGTCACCTGCGGCACGCAGCGGGCCACATTGCCACACGGGCAATGAACGCGGCCCGTTCCGCCGCGGCGCCGGCGCCTGCTCACAGCAGGACCACGTCGAACTGTTCCTGCAGGTACTGGTCGTCGGCCTGGAAGCGGATGCTCTTGCCCAGGAATTCCTCCAGCTCGGCCACCGCCGCCGATTCCTCGTCGGTGATGCGCGCCACCACCTTGGTCGAGGCGATCACCAGCAGCCGCGCGGCGTCGAACTGGCGCACGGCGCGGGTGATCTCGCGGAAGATCTCGTAGGTGACCGTCTCGGTGGTCTTGATGCTGCCGCGCCCGCCGCATTCCGGGCACGGTTCGGACAGCTGCCGCTCCAGGCTCTCGACCGTGCGCTTGCGGGTCATCTCCACCAGCCCCAGCGGCGAGAAATCGTAGACGGTGGTCTTGGCATGGTCGCGCGCCAGCGATTTCTCCAGCGTGCGCAGGACCTGGCGGCGGTGCTCCGGATCGACCATGTCGATGAAGTCGATGATGATGATGCCGCCCAGGTTGCGCAGCCGCAGCTGCCGCGCCACCGACTGCGCCGCCTCCAGGTTGGTGCGGAACACCGTCTCCTCCAGGTTGCGCTGGCCGAGGAAGGAGCCGGTGTTGACGTCGATGGTGGTCATCGCCTCGGTCTGGTCGATGACCAGGTAACCGCCGGACTTGAGCGGCACCTGTTTGTCCAGCGCGCGTCCGATCTCGTCCTCCACCCCGTACAGGTCGAAGATCGGGCGATCACCGGTGTACAGCTCCAGCTTCTCGGCCAGCACCGGCATGTACTTGGCGACGAACGCCTGCAGCTGGCCGAAGGTTTCCTTCGAGTCCACCTTCACCTTTTCCACGTCCTTGCGGATCAGGTCGCGCACCGAGCGCAGCGGCAGGCTCAGGTCCTCGTAGATGATGCTGCGCGGCGGCGCCTCGCGGCCGCGGCGCTCGACCACGTTCCACACCCGCGACAGGTAGGAGATGTCCTCGGCCAGCGCCTCGGCCGGCTGGCCTTCGGCGTTGGTGCGCACGATGTAGCCATAGCCGCCGTGCTGGGCGGATATCTCGGTGACCAGCGCCTTGAGCCGCGCACGCTCGGCCTCGTCCTCGATCCGCGCCGACACCCCGACCATCTTCGACTGCGGCAGCAGCACCAGGTAGCGCGAGGGAATGCTGACCTGGGTGGTCAGGCGCGCGCCCTTGCTGCCGATCGGGTCCTTGACCACCTGCACCACCACGTCCTGGCCGTCGCGCAGCAGCTCGACGATCGGCACCGAGGACGGCAGCGGCAGGCTGGGCGCGGTTTCCTCGGTGTCGGCGGCCACCGGTGCCGGCCGCACCACGTCGTTGGCATGCAGGAACGCGGCGCGCTCCAGCCCGACCTCGACGAATGCCGCCTGCATGCCCGGCATCACCCGCTGCACCCGGCCCTTGTAGATGTTGCCGACCACGCCGCGGCGCCAGCCACGCTCGATGTGCAGCTCCTGCAGCATGCCGTTCTCGATCACCGCCACCCGGGTCTCGCGCGGGGTGACGTTCACCAGTATTTCCTCGGACATCGGTTCAATCCTTCCCGGTCACGCCAAACCCGCGCAGCAGCGCGGCGGTCTGCTGCAGCGGCAGCCCCATCACGCCCGAATAGCTCCCCGCCAGCCGGCTGATCCAGCGTTCGGCGCCCCCCTGTATGGCATAGGCGCCGGCCTTGCCCATCGGCTCGCCACTGGCGACATAGGCGGCGATCTCGTCCTCGGTCATCGCCGCGAACGTCACCTCCGATTCGACCACCACCTGTGTCTCGCGGGTGGGCGCCGCCAGGGCCACCGCGGTGATCACCCGGTGGGTGCGCCCGGCCAGCGAGCGCAGCATCGCCGCGGCGTCGGCGGCATCGACGGGCTTGCCGTAGACGCGGTCGCCCAGCACCACTTCGGTGTCGGAACCGAGTACCACCGGCTGCGGGTCGCCGGCGACCTGCGCCAGCCCGGCGCGCGCCTTGTCCAGGGCGACCCGGCGCACATAGGCCAGCGGCGATTCGTCGGCGCCCCGGCATTCCGGGACCTCCAGGTCGAGCGCGCGGAACGGGATGTCCAGCCGCGCGAGCAGTTCGTTGCGACGGGGGGAGCGGGAAGCAAGATAGAGCATCGGCGAAGCATAACCTGCGCCCGTTGCGGCCGCGCCTGTCATCGGCGGCGCATGACCATGCTCGCCATGGCGGGGCGTTAGCGCCTACGCTGGGACCATCGCCCCCTGAACGACCGGCAACACCCCCGCCGCGGCCCCGACCCCGCGTGGCCTCACCGCCCGTTCATCGCCACCGCACCACCCTCGCATCCGTCCAAGGAGGATCCACATGCGCCATTCCACCCTCGCCCCGCTGCTGCTCGCCCTGTCCTTCGCTTCGGGAGCCCCGATGACCGCCCACGCCCAGAACGCCCCGGCCGTCGTGGCCAGCGACGCGACCCTGCTGAACATCTCCGCCCAGGCCGAAGCCCGGCGCGTCCCCGACGTGGCCACGCTGTCGGCCGGCGTGGTCACCCAGGCCGCCGACGGCAACACCGCCATGCGCGAGAACGCGGTGCAGATGGACAAGGTGATGGCCGCGATCAGGGCCGCCGGCATCGCCGAGCGCGACATCCAGACCAGCGGCGTCAACCTCAACCCGCAGTACCGCTACGCCGACAACGAGGCGCCGAAGATCACCGGCTACCAGGCCAGCAACACCGTCAGCCTGAAAGTGCGCGACATCACCAAGCTGGGCAAGGTGCTCGACAGCCTGGCCGCGCAGGGCGCCAACCAGATCAACGGCCCCAGCTTCGAGATCGACCAGCCCGAGCCGGTCTATGACGAGGCCCGCCTGGCCGCGCTGAAGAAGGCCCAGGCCCGCGCCGAGACCTACGCCAAGTCGCTGGGCCTGCGCGTGCGCCGCATCGTCAGCATCTCCGAAGGCAGCAGCGGCGGCTTCCGCCCGCCGATGCCGATGATGGCGATGGCGCGTGCCGGCAAGGCCGAAATGGATACCGCGGTGGCCCCGGGCGAGACCACGCTGTCGGTCAACCTGGACGTGGTGTTCGAACTGGGCCGCTGAACCCCAGGGGCACCCGGATTTCCGGAAAACGGCGCCTGCGGGCGCCGTTTTGCTGTCTGCTGGCTGACCGGAAAACCCGGCCCCGCTTGCCGGATCGTGGATTTGCGGGCGCACTGGGGCTGCGCGGGCCGGGTCGATGCAACCCCGTCCCGCGCCACCGAGCGTTGTATCCGGCACACGCCCCTGCATGGAGGTGGTACATGGTCCGCACGCATTCCGGCACTTCCCCGATCCGTTTCGACACCTCCCGCATCCTCGCCTACAGCACGGCCATCGCGCTGCATGCGCTGGCGGCGGGACTACTGCTGATTCCGCTGTCGCAGGCCCCCATCCGCAACGACGCCGTCCGCCAGGAGCCACGCTGGCAATTGCCGGAAATCGTCCCGGTGGTGCCAGTGCCACCGCCGACGGAAGTCCCGGTGGTCAGCCACACCCCGCCGCCGACCCGCCACGCCCTGCCGGCCCCGGTGGAGGACGCGCCGATGCCGGTGTTCGCCACCGAGGCGGTCATCGCGCCACCGGCCGCGGCCGTCGCGCCCACCGATATCGCCGCGGTGGCCGATTCGGTCGCCCCGCCGGCGCCGCTGGCGGGCGTGCAGCTGCGCTACCTGCATGCGCCGGCCCCGGCCTACCCGCGTGACGCGCTGCGCGTCGGCGCGCAGGGCACGGTGACCCTGCGCGTGCTGGTCGACGTCGACGGCTCGCCGCTGGAAGTGCGGGTGGAGCGCAGCAGCGGCAACCGCAGCCTGGACAACGCCGCGCGCACCCAGGTACTGCGGCAGTGGAAGTTCCAGCCGGCCATCGACAACGGCCGGCCGGTGCAGGCCTATGGCCTGGTGCCGGTGGATTTCAAGCTGAATTGAGCCCGTCCCCGGACCGCCGGGAAGCGCCCCGCCGCGCTTCCCGGCGGGCACCGGCGTGAAGGCGCGCGTATTAATCCATTTTTCACGATCACCTCACCTGGGGAAAACATAGATTCGCGGCCGTCGATGTCCCTGGCCGCCGGTCCGGCGGTCGCCTGCCGCAGTTCCCTTGGAGAGAAGACTGTGAAACATCCGACCCATCGGCAGCCCGCCTGCCGCCCGAACCGTCTCTGCGCCGGCATTGCCACCAGCCTCGCGCGCCTGTTGTTGGTCCCGGCCACGCTGGCCGTCGCCGCCCCGGCCGCACTCGCGCAGAGCGCTGCGAATGAGAAGCCTACCAACCTCGACCGCATTACCGTCACCGGTTCCAACATCCCACGGGTCACCACCGAGACCGCTTCGCCGGTGCAGGTGATCACCCGCCAGGAGATCGACCGCACCGGCAAGGCCACCATCGGCGAGTACCTGCAGACCCTGACCAGCGACGGCGCCGGCTCCATCCCCAAGAGCTTCGGCACCGGCTTCGCCGGCGGCGGCTCCGGCATCTCGCTGCGCGGCCTCGGCGCGGCATCGACCCTGGTGCTGCTCAATGGCCGCCGCATGGCGCCCTACGGCCTGGCCGACGATGGCCAGAAGGTGTTCACCGACCTCAGCGTGATCCCGATGGACGCGGTCGAGCGGGTGGAGGTGCTGAAGGACGGCGCCTCGGCCATCTATGGCTCGGATGCCATCGCCGGCGTGGTCAACATCATCCTGCGCAACGACTTCACCGGCGCCATCGCCAAGGCGTCCTATGGCATGTCCGGCGACAGCGACGGCAATGCCCGCCGCGGTTCGCTGACCGCGGGCATCGGCAGCCTCGCCGAGGACGGCTTCAACGCCTTCATCAGCCTCGACGTCAGCAAGACCGACGGCATCCGCATCTCCGACCGCCGCAACCGCAAGTGGATCGGCAACGGCGACCTCAGCCCCTACGGCTACGACCGCGTCGCCGGCGGCCAGAACTTCCCGCTCAACGGCGCCATCACCGCCGGCGGCACCGTGGCCGGCAATTCCCCGGCGGGCAGCATCCGCGATCCGTTGACCGGGCTGTACCAGTCGCTGCCGGGCTGCGCGCAATTCTCCAGCATCACCCCGGCCGACCCCGGTGGCGGCTGCCTGTGGGAAACCCAGGACTTCCGCAGCCTGAGCCCGAGCGAGGAGTTCGGCAACCTGTTCGCGCGCGGCACGTTCGCGCTGTCGGACAACTTCGAGCTGTACGGCGAGTTCGGCTACTCGAAGAAGAAAACCGAGTTCTACAACACTCCCAGCGGCGTCTCCGGCTCGTGGGGCTATCCGGGCGGGCCGGTCAACGCCAGCAGCGGCGCCGGCGCCACCGTGCTCGGTGCCGGGCACCCGGACAACCCGCTGGGCGCCAACGCGCGGCTGCGCTACGCCGCGTTCGACGTGGGCCCGCGCGTGACCCGCAACACCAATGAGTTCACCCGCTTCCTGGTCGGCATGAAGGGCACCGTGGGCGACTGGGACATCGACACCGCCTACCTGCACTCGGCCACGCAGCTGGTCAACGAGCGCACCGGCTTCCTGCGCTACAGCCACGTGCGCACCGCGCTGTCCGACCCGAACAGCCCGGTCGGCTGGTGGCGCCTGGGGGCCAACGCCGGGCTCAACTCGCAGGCCCTGTACGACTACATTTCGCCCACGATCCATGCCAACGCCAACACCAGCCTGGACATGATCGACTTCAAGGCGTCGCGCACCCTCACCGAGCTGCGCGGCGGCCCGTTGGGGCTGGCCTTCGGCGCCGAGTACCGGCGGCAGAAGGCGCAGCTCGATCCGCAGACCTACACCGATATCGGCGACATCATCGGCCTGGGTTACTCGGCCTACAAGGGCACCCAGAAAGTAACCGTCGGCTACGTGGAAATGGTGGCGCCGGTGCTGCCGTCGCTGGAACTTTCCGGCGCCTTCCGCGTGGACAAGTACCAGGGTGGCGACACCGCGAGCACGCCCAAGCTGGGCGTGAAGTGGACCCCGGCCGAATGGATCGCGCTGCGCGCCACCTACGCCGAGGGCTTCCGCGCCCCGGGCGCGGCCGAAGCCGGCGATGGCGGGCTGGCGGCGTTCAGCACCGCACGCGACCCGGTGCGCTGCCCCGGCGGCACCCCGGCGCCCGGCGCCACCGCGGCGGACTGCGCGGTCAACCTGGCGATCATCACCTCGGCCAACCCCAACCTGAAGCCGGAGAAGTCCAAGAGCTACACCGCCGGCCTGGTGCTGGACCCGACCTCGACCACCACGCTGACCTTCGACGCCTGGCAGATCAAGCGCACCAACGAGATCAACCAGGGCGATACCGACCAGGCCCTGGCCGCCGGCCGCGGCGTGCGCTCGGACAACGACCTGCCGGGCATCCCCAACAGCGGCAGCCTGCTGGCGGTGAGCGTGGACTACATCAACTCGGCGCAGACCACGGTGCGTGGTTTCGACTTCGACATCCGCCAGCGCGTGCCGCTGGGCGACTACGGCAAGCTGGTGGCGGACCTGCAGTGGACCCGGATCAACTCGTTCAAGCGCGATGACGGCGCCGGCGCGGTGTACGAGTACGCCGGCACCCACGGCAACTGCGACGTGACCAACTGCATCGGCACGCCCAAGGACCGCCTCAACCTCGGCCTGACCTGGGACATGGACCGCTTCAGCGTCAGCGCCATCGCCAACTACATCGGCAGCCTCGACAACGTCGCGTTCAAGGGCGACAGCTGCGCCAACCACTTCACCGACGGCAGCGATGCCCCGGACGGCTGCAAGCTGCCGTCGTTCTACAGCATCGACCTGTCCGGGCGCTGGCGCGTCACCGATGCGTTCGAGGTGTTCGGCTCGGTGCAGAACCTGACCGACCGCATCGCCCCGCTCGATCCGCTGACCTATGGCGCGGTCAACTACAACCCGCTGCACTACAGCGGCGCCATCGGCCGTTACTACACCCTGGGCGCGAAGTACACGTTCAACTGATCGGCCACGGATCGCCGGCTGCACAGGCCCGGGCATGCCCGGGCCTGTGCATTTCCGGCCGGCAGCGCGCGCGCAACGAAAAAGGCCTGCATCTTGCGATGCAGGCCTTCGAATCTGGCGCCCGAAGTTGGAAGTTTCAGATTCTGCTGGGCGCCTACTTCCTTGTTTCCGGCAGAAGTCCTGCGCCAAGAGCACTTGATTCTCGGTGTTTCTGTCAGCAGCGTGCTGGTACCTTCGTCGAAATGCAACGTTAAGTATCCACCGGATTCTGGATGCATAGAGCGGAAGGCACTGGCCCGTCGTTGCCAGAACATCCGGCGCACCCTGGATCATGCGATCAGCCGTAACCTGGCGGCCTCGATGGTTCATGGAAAGAGGCGTTCGCAGCAACGGTTCGCGTGCTTGCAGAGATCAGGCGCAGATGCCGCCTCCTACCGGCTCTCGGTCAACCGCATGCTCACCGAGCGTGGCATGGTCGGCACCGAGCATCTCGAGGAAACCATCGCAGCGGCAACCACGCGTTCGATCAGCGACCAACGGGTGTGCCACATGGCGATGCCACTCACCCATGCGTGGTTGGTGGCCATGATCGATCAGGAGCGAGCATGTGCGTCCGACCCGGATGATGCACTCGAACGCATCTGCAGCGCGGCTCAAGACCACGCGCTCGCGTTGTATGGGTTGCAGAAGAAACACTGGGCGCGAACCGCGCGCCAATGTCATGCCGCTGGCATCGGCGTTTCCGGCCTGCACCTGGTATCCGATCCCTTCGGGGCCTATGGCGAACCCCGCTGGCACCTGATGCCAGTGGTCGTTGGTGCGGACGGACAACGCAACGCCTGACGCTGCTGAGCATGTCGAGATTGCGGCTATCGCAGATCGCATCTGGCTTGACGACCGAGGGTGCAGCAAGAACGCACGTGGCGGCAGCATTTGCATCAATGCGTTGCGACAGAAGGAAGCCAACGCGACCGATGTCCAAAACTTCGTAGTGCCATGCGCCCGATGGCGGATCAGTGCGGTAGACGACGTCGCGCCTGGTGTTACGGACAAGCTGATTCGCCGGGGTGGACTCGGCGAAGCACCGGACTTCGTCGTCTTTGCTTGGATGGTAGTGGTCGCCGACCATCAACCGATCATCCTTCGATAACTTGTTCAGCACGTCCAAGTACTTTTCGAATCTCGTCGAAATTCTTAACTCGATGCGCGCCCTCTTTCTCGTACACGTAGGACCAAGTGATCGACGAGTTTGGTAGCAGCTTTCGAGGATGAACAGTTTGCGGCCCTGCTCAAGTGCGGCGCGCGCTTGAATGAGGGTGCCTGACGTATCGCCGGCCTGGACGATAGTCGTGGCCTTCGTGATTGCAGACATGGTGACGTTCCGCTCGGTGAAAGCCATGCGGTTGCCCTCTGGCCCTTGCTGACCGCAGGCGTCGAATCCCTGGCGTCACCGCAGTTGGAGCGCGAGGTTGGCCTCCAGAAGCAGGTCAACCAAGAGATTGACACATTGACTGTGCGATACACAGTGTGCGACGCTATGTGAAAAGGAGATCCACATGACCGGCCATGCCGAAGAAGCCAACCTGATCCAGGAGTTACGCCGCGGCACTCTGGTGCTGGCTGTGTTGAGTGCACTGCAGAGTCGTGAATATTGTGGTGCCGACCTCCGGGTCTGGCTGGCGGAAGCCGAGCTCCCTATTGAAGAAGGCGCGCTCTATCCGATGTTGCGTCGCCTGGAGGCACAGGGATTCCTGAGCAGTGAGCGAAGACCAGAAGACTCGCGCCTGAAACGATTCTATAGGTTGTCAAATGCAGGAAAGTCCGCACATCGCAAAATGCTTGGCCAATGGCATGCGCTTTCTGGAAGTTTGGCCTTGCTCAATGGAGAACAGCCATGAACGCCGTTGACAGATATTTGAAGCACGTGGGTTGTTGGATGCTGCCAAATCAGCGTTCGCGTGTACTTCATAGGGTCCGAGAAGATATTGAAGAGATCATCGGCGATGAGTGCGAGGAGACCGAGATCGAGCAGCGTCTACGTCAGTTCGGTCCGCCGCCTGTCGTGGCCGCACGCTATGCCGACTACCCCCACGTGATTCCGGGCATGCTCGCGCCTGCGTACTTTATGGTCATCCTGATCACGCTGGCTGCGTTGTTCCTCGTCAATCTGACCTTGCTGATTCCCCGGGCCATCCACGGAGAAAGCTGGCTGAGCAACCTGGGTCTGGTTCTCGCCACCTCGTTCTCTGCCGCCCCTTGGGCATTCACGGTCATCACCATCGTGTTCGCAGTGCTGGGCTATTGGGCGCAGCGGCGAGCACACCACCCCCGCTCCCAAGGAGTATCACCATGAATCGTTCTTGCTTTGCCAGTGCGCTGGCGTTGGCAGTCTCCTGCTGCTTTTTTCCAGGATAAACCGTTGCCCAGCAACCAGATCCCATCTGCGCCGGCAAAATCATCGCTGCTCATGGCGAGGTCAAGATCGCCTACACGTCTGAAGAATCCAAACAGGGAGAAGTCGTCGTGTTGGTACCCGGCGCCGGGGAACATGCCGAAGACTGGCCGACGGCCTTGACCCAATGACTACTTGAGCATGGCTATCGCGTTCTGAAGCTGGAACCACGCGATGTGGGATGTTCGACACGTCTCGACGCGAAGGGTCCAGTGGATTCGGCCGCCCTGTTCGCGCAGCTTGGCAAGGGTGAGAAGCCGTCGACTGCCCACACTGCCCAAGGCATGGCCGGGGACGTGATCGCGGTGATGGATCATGCCAAGATCAGGAAAGCCCATCTCATCGGCGCCTCGGCTGGCGCGACGGTTTCCGGATGGCTTGCGTCCAAACGACCCGAACGCGTGTCGTCCCTGGCCTTGCTGATGGCGAACTCGGGGACTCCACTCAATCCGATGCCTGCTGACCCGCTAACAATGGCCAGTGTAGGCATGCCGCCCGCAACGGGCGCTAGCATCGAAGCTCGGCGCACCTTGCTCGCGGCCATGAACAAGGCCCCGGAAGCGGACGAGCCGACACGTTCGCCTGAAGTCCGTCAGCAAGTGGCTTGATGCCACGTCAGCCAGCCGTATTGACGGAGACGGACCGGCACGGCAGGCCGTCGCGGAAATACACCTGCCGGATCTTGACCAACATGACCATGTTGATCACTCCTGAGATCCCCTGAGCCGAAAGGCTCGGGATGCGGGCTGCAGGCGGGTCAGTTTTGCGTGCGCACCACCACGGAAAGTGGGTCGGTTCTGGATGCGCGCCAACAGGCATTTTTTCCGGGACAGCAAAAAGGGCCGCTTGCGCGGCCCTAAGTGCTTGAATCTATGGCGCCCGAAGTTGGACTCGAACCAACGACCCCCTGATTAACAGTCAAGTGCTCTAACCGGCTGAGCTATTCGGGCGGGGACGCGCATTCTATACGCATGTCAGGCGCGATGGTAGGGGTGATTGGCGAGCATCGCCGCGGCGCGGTACAACTGCTCGGCCACCACCAGCCGCACCAGCATGTGCGGCAGGGTCAGCGGCCCGATCGACCATTTCTCGTCGGCGCTCGCCGACACCTCCGGCGAATGCCCTTCCGGGCCACCGATCAGGAACGCCAGGTCGCGCCCCTGTGCGCGCCAGTGCTCCAGCCGCTGCGCGAGCTGCTCGGAACTGAGCTGGCGCCCGGGCACGTCCAGCGCCACCACGTATGGATTCTTCGGCAGCGCCGCCAGCACCCGCCGGCCTTCGTCCTCGATCGCGCGCCTGGGGTCGCGCCCCTTGCCACGCAGGCCCGGCTCGATCTCCACCAGCTCCAGCGGCAACCAGTGCGACAGGCGCTTCTGGTACTCGGCGAATCCCTGCGCCACCCACGATGGCGCGCGTTCCCCGGTGGCGATCAGTCTGGCTTTCATGGCGCGGCTCCCGGCACGGCGTCGAAACGAAGACGGCGCCCTGCGGCGCCGTCGCGTGGCATGTGGCCGGGCAGGTCAGCCGGCCTGCTGCTCGTCGTCGGCCGACGACGGCGGCTGGTCGCCCACCGTCCACAGGCGCTCGAGCGCGTAGAACTCGCGCACGCGCGGCAGCATCACGTGCACGATCACGTCGCCCAGGTCCACCAGCACCCACTCGGCCTCGCGCTCGCCCTCAACGCCCAGCGGCATCACCCCGAGGTCCTTGGCGAAGCGCACCACTTCGTCACCGATCGACTTGACGTGGCGCGTCGACGTGCCCGAAGCGATGACCAGGTAATCCGCCACGCTGGACTTGCCGCGGACGTCGATCTCCACGGCGTCCTTGGCCTTGAGCTCCTCCAGCGCCGCGTGCACGGAGGCCAGCAGGGCGGGAACGGACGGCGGCGGATTGGGCAACTGGGTCTTGATGACTTGGGCTTCGGTGGTCAAAGCGGCAGAACTCGATGAATTGAAGCGGCGATTATAGAGAACCCGGACCGGCCCGGCATTCACGCCGTGGCGCATCCATACAGGCGGTGGGCGGCGATGTAGGCGGCGACGGCGGGCGGCACCAGCCCGCGCCAGGCGCCGCCAGCGGCGATCAGGCCGCGCACGGCGGTGGCCGATTCGGCCTGCAGCGGCTGGCGCAGGCGCCATACCCGCCCGGCCGGCCGTGCGCGCAGCGATGCGGCATCGTCCGCCCAGGCGTCGCGCAGGCGCGCGGCCAGTACGGCGGGCAGCTGCCCGTCCAGCGCATTGCCGGGACGCTCGGCGACGACGATATGCGCCAGTTCCAGCAGGTGCTCCCATTCATGCCAGGTCGGCAGGCCCAGCAGGCTGTCCGCGCCCATCAACAGGGCCACCGGAGCCGCGGCACCGGTTTCGGCGCGCAGTTCCCGCAGGGTGTCCACGGTCCATGACGGTACCCCGGGCTGGCGCGCGGCGCGGCGCAGTTCGCGGGGGTCGACGCACAGGCCGTCCTCGCCGGCAACCACCAGTTCCAGCATGCGCATGCGCTGCGCGGCATCGGCACCGGGCGGCGGCCGGTGCGGTGGATCGGCGGCCGGCATCAGCCGCACCGGCGCCTGCAGTTCGTCACGGGCGCGGCGGGCAATGGCCAGGTGGCCGTTGTGCACCGGGTCGAAGGTGCCACCGTAGAGCAGCAGCAGGCCGTCACCGGACCGGTCCGGGCCTGGCCCCGGCATGACCATCACGGTCAGCGCGTCCCGCGGGCCAGCAGGCGCACCGCCTGCGCCTCGGCTACCGCCAGCAGCAGGCGTTGCAGCGCCAGCCACGGATCACCCTCGGCGCGCCCCTTGGCCATGCGGTCGACCTGTCCGGCCTCGGCCACGAACCGCTCCCAGCGCTGCGTCGCCGGGTGCCGCTGCAGCGCGCGCTTGAACGGCGCCTGCCGCGACTCCCAGATGCCGCGCGCCTTCATTTCGCCGGCCAGGTTGCCGCCGCTGGCCTGGACCCGCGCCAGCCCGGCCGTGAGCAGCAGCTCGCGGATCAGGATCGGGGTGAGCGCGGCCACCGCCTCGCCCTCGGCGCGCAGCCCGGCGAGCATGCGCAGCACCGCCTGCGGCTGCCCGGAGAATGCCGCCTCGACCAGCCGGAACACGTCGTAGCGCGCGGCGTCGGCGACCAGCGACTCCATCTTCGCCACGTCCAGCGTCTGGCCTTCGGCCAGCAGCGCCAGTTTGTCGATTTCCTGCGCGGCCGCCAGCAGGTTGCCCTCCACGCGTTCGCTCAGGCGCTGCACCGCGGCCGGCTCGGCGCGCAACCCGCGGGCACGCAGGCGGCGCTCGATCCAGTCGCCCAGTTCATGCGGCTTGATCGCCCACGCCACCGACAGCACGCCGGCCCGCGCCACCGCGTCGGCCCACTTGCCCTGGTGCGACTTGCTCCACTCGCCGGCGGTGATCAGCAGCACCACGTCGGCCGGCGGCTGCGCGCAGAATTCGCTGATGACCTCAGCGCCCTCCTTGCCCGGCTTGCCACTGGGCAGGCGCAGCTCCACCAGCCGGCGCGCACTGAACAGGCTCGGCGCGTTGAAGCTGGACGCCAGCTGGCCCCAGTCGAAGTCACGGCCGTCGGCATCGAACACCTCGCGCTCGCCGATGCCTTCGGCGCGCGCCCGCGCGCGCACCGCATCGGCCGCTTCCAGCACGCGCAGCAGTTCCGGCCCGGCGATCAGGTAGACCGGCGCCAGCGGCTGCGTGCCGGCCTGGGTGGCGAGCTGCTCGGGACGCAGTTCCATCGCTCAGCGCCCGCGCGCCGGAGCCGCCATCGTCGGCATCGCTCAGCCGTCCTTGCCGGTGGCCGGAGCGGCGCCGCGCTCCTTTTCCATCTGCGCGCGCACCACGCTGTCGATGCGCCGCAGGATCGAGGCGGACATCTCACGGCGCAGTTCGTCGGCGAGGATCTCGCGCTCGGTGGTGGTACCGGTGGCGTCGGTCGGCTCGGACACATAGTCGCGCGACAGTTCGATCACCTGCTCGGGCACCAGCACGCTGCCGTCGGGGTGCTGGAACACGAACACCACCGCGTAGCGCATGCTGTATTCCTGGGTGCGGCCCTGGGCGTCGATGGCGATGGGCAGGTCGCCCCAGCGCTCGGAGCGGATCTGCAGCCGGGCCGCGCCCTTGCCGGGCGCATCCTCGCCGACCACGACCGCACCGGAGGCGTGCAGCCCGCGCTCGAGCAGCTTGACCAGTTCGCTGTAGCGCACGTTCGATTCGACCTTCACCGCCGGGGTGTCCTCCGGCAGGGTGAGCCTGTTGCGCAGGTGGAAGCCGCAACCGGTCAGGCTCACGGCAAGGACGAGGGCGGTCAGGTATCGGGTCATGGGCACAGTCTGGCGGAGCCGGCCGGGAGCGGCAACAGAAAACGGCCCGCATCATCGCCCATCGGGTGTGAGCGGGGATGAAACCGGGATCGCTGATCCACTGTTCGCAAACGCACTCCGGGCGTGCGGGGGCAAAACGAAGCCGGAGCCGGCGCTCACACGCTCCTGGTAGGAAAGCATTCGCGAAAAAGCCGGTTGCCAAGCCCCAGCCCCCCAGGTTGGGGGGCGATCCGCGCGCAAGCGCGGATGGGGGGGCGCCGCGACAGACCACAAGCCGCAGCGAATGACAAACGCGCCGCCGCGCGCCCGGATGGCGAACCATCGGGGGCGCGCCGCAGGCGGATCAACCCGCCACGATGTTGACGATCTTGCCCGGCACGATGATGACCTTGCGCACGGCCAGGCCTTCCAGGAACTTGGCCGCGTTCGGCTCTTCCCTGGCGGCGGCCTCGATCAGCTCGCGGCTGGCGTCGGCGGCCACCTCGATGGTGCCGCGCAGCTTGCCGTTGACCTGCACCGCCAGGGTCAGCGCATCCTTGACCAGCGCGCCGGCGTCGACCTGCGGGAACGGCTGGTCTTCCAGCAGGGTCTCGCCATGGCCCAGCGCCTGCCACATCGCATGGCAGGCATGCGGGGTGATCGGGTTGAGCAGCAGCACCGCCGCCTGCAGGGCCTCCTGGCGCACCGCCCGGCCCTGGTCGCTGGCGTCGTCGAACTTGGCCAGCACGTTGAGCAGCTCCATCACCGCGGCGATGGCGGTGTTGAAGGCATGGCGGCGGCCGTAGTCGTCGCCGACCTTGCCGATGGTCTCGTGGGTCTTGCGGCGCAGGGCCTTCTGCCCGGCGTCCAGCGCGGCGACATCCAGCGCCGGCGCGCCGCCATCGGCGGCATGCCGGTGCACCATGGTCCACAGCCGGCGCAGGAAGCGCGCCATGCCGTCCACGCCGGCCTCGTTCCATTCCAGCGACTGTTCCGGCGGGGCCGCGAACATCGAGAACAGGCGCACGGTGTCGGCGCCGTACTTGGCCACCATCGCCTGCGGATCGACGCCGTTGTTCTTGGACTTGGACATCTTCTCGGTGCCGCCGATCACCACCGGCTGGCCGTCGCTGCGCAGGGTGGCGCCGGTGATGCGGCCGCGCTCGTCGCGCACCACGTCCACGTCGGCCGGGTTGAACCAGTCCCTGGAGCCATCGGCGTTGAGCCGGTAGAAGGTCTCGGCGATCACCATGCCCTGGCACAGCAGGTTGCGCGCCGGCTCGTTGCTGTCGACCATGCGCGCGTCGCGCAGCAGCTTGTGGAAGAAGCGGAAGTACATCAGGTGCAGGATCGCGTGCTCGATGCCGCCGATGTACTGGTCGACCGGCAGCCAGTAGTTGCCGCGCTTGTCCACCGCCTCGCGCGCACCCGGCGAGGTGTAGCGGGCGTAGTACCAGCTCGACTCCATGAAGGTGTCGAAGGTGTCGGTCTCGCGTTCGGCCGCGCCGCCGCATTCCGGGCAGGTGGTCCGGCGCCATTCCGGGTCGGCCTTGATCGGCGAGCCGGTGCCGGTGAACTGCACGTCCTCGGGCAGCACCACCGGCAGCTGGTCTTCCGGCACCGGTACCGCGCCGCACTTGTCGCAGTAGATCACCGGGATCGGGCAGCCCCAGTAGCGCTGGCGGCTCACGCCCCAGTCGCGCAGGCGGTAGTTGACCCGGCGCTGGCCCTGGGCCTTGCGCTCGAAGCGCTCGGCCAGCGCCTCGAAGGCGCCCTGGAAATCCAGCCCGTCGAACTCGGCCGAGTTGACCAGCTCGGTCTCGCGGGTCTTGTCGCCGTACCAGTCCTGCCAGCGGTCCGGGTCGTAGCTGCGCTCGTCGTCGTTCTTGGGGTGCTTCAGCGCGATGACCTGCTTCTTCGGCAGGCCGTACTTGCTGGCGAACTCGAAATCGCGCTGGTCGTGGCCGGGAACGGCCATCACCGCGCCGGTGCCGTAGCCCATCAGCACGAAGTTGGCGACCCAGATCGGCACCTGCTCGCCGCTGACCGGGTGCACCGCCTTCAGGCCGGTGTCCATGCCGCGCTTTTCCTGGGTTTCCAGCTCGGCCTCGGAGACGCCGCCCTGCTTCAGCTCGGCCAGCAGCGCGGCCAGTGCCGGGTTGTTCTTCGCCGCATGCACCGCCAGCGGGTGTTCGCCGGCGATGGACACGAAGCTCACGCCCATCACCGTGTCCGGGCGGGTGGTGAACACGCGCAGCGGGTCCAGCACGCTGCCGTCCACGTCACGCACGTCGAACTGGATCTCCAGGCCTTCGGAACGGCCGATCCAGTTGCGCTGCATGGTCTTGACCGATTCCGGCCAGCCGTCCAGCTCGTCCAGGCCGTCCAGCAGCTCCTGGGCGTAGTCGGTGATGCGCAGGAACCACTGCGGGATCTCGCGCTTTTCCACCAGCGCGCCCGAGCGCCAGCCGCGGCCATCGATGACCTGCTCGTTGGCCAGCACGGTCTGGTCCACCGGGTCCCAGTTCACCACCGCGTTGCGGCGGTAGGCCAGGCCCTTGCGCATCAGCCGGGTGAACATGCGCTGCTCGTGCACGTAGTAGTCCGGCGTGCAGGTGGCGAACTCGCGCGACCAGTCGATGGCATAGCCCAGCGACTTGAGCTGGCCGCGCATGTGGTCGATGTTGGCGTAGGTCCACTTGGCCGGCGCGGTGTTGTTCTTGATCGCCGCGTTCTCGGCCGGCAGGCCGAACGCGTCCCACCCCATCGGCTGCAGCACGTTGTGCCCGGTCATGCGCTTGTAGCGGCTGATGACGTCGCCGATGGTGTAGTTGCGCACGTGGCCCATGTGCAGCGCGCCGGACGGATACGGCAGCATCGACAGGCAGTAGTACTTGGGCTTGTCCGAGGTTTCGTCGACCTCGAAGGCACGGGTGGTTTCCCAGTACTTCTGGGCAGCGGTTTCGACCTGCTGGGGATCGTAGATGTGGGTTTCGACGCTGGACATGAAAGCGTTGGGGCTGCGGCAAAGCGGGACAGCGTACCGCAGTGCACCAGAGGGCTCCAATCCGGCCCACCCCGCCGCCCCCGGGAAAAACCCGTTTCCTGCAATATCAATCGCTTGCGCGCTTTCGCCCGGCGGCGGCCACGAGCGCCCCGGGCGCCCGGCCGGTTTCCCGCGCCGGCCCGCTATGCTGGCGGCTCCATCCCTGGGGAATGAGACCGATGCCGATCCGCCGCCACCTCGCCACCGTCCTGCTGCTGGCCTGCGCCCCGGCTTGGGCCGAACCCGTCGCCGTGCAGTGCGGTCGCCTGTTCGACGCCCGCAGCGGCCAGCTCAAGGGGCCGCACACGCTGCTGGTGGCCGACGGTCGCATCCAGCAGGTGCTGGCCGGCGCCGATGCGGCAACCGGCGGTGCGCGCGCGGTCGATCTGCGCGACAAGGTGTGCCTGCCCGGCTGGACCGACCTGCACGTGCACCTGGGCAGCCAGTCCAGCCCGCAGAGCTACTCCGAAGGCTTCCGCCTGGATCCGGTGGACTACGCCTTCCGCGCGGTCGGCTACGCCGAAAAGACCCTGATGGCCGGCTTCACCAGCGTGCGCGACCTCGGCGGCGAGGTCGGCCCGCACCTGCGCGACGCGATCAACCAGGGGCTGGTGAAGGGGCCGCGGATCTTCGCCGCCGGCAAGTCCATCGCCACCACCGGCGGCCACGCCGACCCGACCAACGGCTGGAACGACCAGCTTGCGCACCTGATCGGCGCCCCCGGCCCCACCGAGGGCGTGATCAACTCGGTGGACGAGGCGCGCCAGGCGGTGCGCCAGCGCTACAAGGACGGCAGCGACGTGATCAAGATCACCGCCACCGGCGGCGTGCTCAGCTACGCGCGCTCCGGCGACGCGCCGCAGTTCACCGTGGACGAGGTCAAGGCCATCGTCGATACCGCGCGCGACTACGGCTTCCGCGTGGCCGCCCATGCCCACGGCACCGAGGGCATGAAGCGCGCGGTGCTCGGCGGCGTCACCAGCATCGAGCACGGCACCTACATGGACGATGAGGTCATGCGGCTGATGAAGCAGCACGGCACCTGGTACGTGCCCACCTTCTACGCCGGGCGCTTCGTCACCGAGAAGGCGGCCATCGACGGTTACTTCCCCGAGGTGGTGCGGCCCAAGGCCGCGCGCATCGGCGCGCTGATCAGCCAGACCGCGGCCAGGGCCTACCGCAACGGGGTCAGGATCGCCTTCGGCACCGACCAGGGCGTGGGCCCGCACGGCGACAACGCGCGCGAGTTCGTCTACATGGTCGAAGCCGGCATCCCCGCCGCGTACGCGCTGCAGGCCGCCACCGTGCATGCCGCGCAGGTGCTGGGCGTGGACGACCAGGGTGTGCTGGAAGCCGGCAAGCGCGCCGACGTGATCGCCCTGGCCGGCGACCCGCTGCAGGACATCAACGCCGTGCTGGACGTGCGCTTCGTGATGAAGGACGGGGTGATCTACAAGCAGTGACGGCTACGCGCGCTTCCCATGGTGGGAGCGCGCCGCCCTGCTCAGCGCGGCGCCATCCGCGCCAGCAGCGCCAGCCACAGCGCCCAGCCCAGGAAGGCCAGCCGCTGCGCCATCGCCACCGGCATGACGCTGCCGAACACGAACGCGCTGCACAGCATCCACACCGCGCAGGCCACCGCCAGGGTGGCGACCGGGCGCCATGCCGCATCGCGCGCGGCGCCCACGCGCAGCATCGCCGCGCCGGCGCCGAACGCCACCAGCCACAGCAGCCAGACGCTGGCGTGGGCCTGGCTGGCGCGGTTCTCGATGTCCTGCGCGTCCAGCGGGAACACGCCCATGGCGGCGAAGGCCAGCCCGGCCAGCAGCAGCATCTGCCCGGCCACCCGCAGCGGCCGCGAGGCCGTAGCCGGCATGCGCAGCACCAGGCCTAGCGCGGCCAGCGCCGCCAACAGCCCCGGCAGCACGAAGCCCAGCGCATTGAACGAGCCCGCGCCGGGAACGCCGGTGGCGCCCAGCAGCGAAACCGGGTGGCGCATCTGGTCGTAGAACGGCAGCCGCGCGCCGAACACCGCCAGCGCCACCAGCCATATCACCACCGACGCCGGCCCGGCCCAGCGCACCCATTCTTTCCACACCATCGCCATTTCGATCCCGTGCTTGCCGGCGCAGGAGCGCGCCAGCCGATGCCGGCGATTGTGAAGGCTGCGCCGCTGGCGCGCACGCCACCGCCTGCCGGCTCAGCCGCGCCAGTGGAAGACATCCTCGACGCCGGCGCCGAACGCGCGGGCGATGCGGAACGCCAGTTCCAGCGACGGCGCATAGCGTCCGGCCTCGAGCGCGATGATGGTCTGCCGGGTCACGCCGCAGGCGTCCGCCAGTGCCTGCTGGGTCATCTCGCCGTGTTCGACCCGCAGCCGGCGGATGTCGTTGCCGACCGGCGTGCCGCTCACCGGCAGCCGTACCGGTAATGCCACAGCATGACCGCGGCGTGCACGCTGAGCGAGAGGCCGACCAGCCACACCAGGAAACTCCCCAGCCAGGCACCGCCGCGCGCCGCGACGAAATCCGCATGCTCCTCGGCCAGCACCGAAGCCACCATCAGCATCAACGCCAGCGCGGCGTAGCCGGCACGCGCGCCCTGCGCCTGGATCGCCCGGTCGCGCTCGTCGGCCACGACGCCGCCGTCGCGGCGCAGGAACAGGAACGCGCCGACCAGGAACAGCCACCAGGCGGGGCCCAGCACATCCGCGCGCGCGCCCGCGCCGCCAAGGAGCAGCCAGCGCCCCAACAGGACCGAGGCCAGGCCGGCGCTGGCCAGCAGCAGCCAGGCCAGCTTCTGTTGCCGGTTGATCGCCACGCGCGTGCCGGTGCGTTCCATGGACTCTCCCCTTCTCTCCCGCGCGCGCCACCCCCTTGGCAGCACCGGCGCGATGCGATGCGACGTTGGCATCCGCCCGCCACCATGTCAAATATATTTTACATCGACTTGCATCCACGCGCTCTGCCACCATCTCCGACGAAACCTCCCACTGCGAGTCCCGCGATGTCCGACCTGCCCCACGTTTTCGACGCCACGACCGAGACCTTCGAAACCGACGTCCTGCAGAAATCGCTGCAGACGCCGGTGCTGGTGGATTTCTGGGCGACCTGGTGCGGGCCGTGCAAGACGTTGGGGCCGATCCTGGAGAAGCTGGCCGGCGAGTACCACGGCGCGTTCGAACTGGCCAAGGTCGACGTGGACAAGGAGCAGCAGATCGCCGCGGCGTTCCAGATCCGTTCGGTGCCCACCGTGTTCCTGGTCAAGGACGGGCAGATCGTGGACGGTTTCCCCGGCGCGCTGCCAGAAGGCCAGCTGCGCGAGTTCCTGTCCCAGCACGGCATCACCCCGGCCGAGGCGCCGGTCGAGCTCGAGGCCGAGCCGGCGCCGCTGGATCCGCTGTCGCAGGTCGCCGCGCTGCGCGAGGCCATTGCCGCCGAGCCGGACAAGGCCGAACTGAGGCTCGACCTGGCGCTGGCGCTGATCCGCACCGGCGAGGTCGCCGAGGCCGGGCAACTGCTCGACGCCCTGCCCGCCAACCTGGCCACCGACGACCGCACCATCCGCGCCCGCGCACGCCTGGACTTCCACGCCGCGGCCGCCGACGCGCCGCCGGCCGACGCCCTGGCCGCGCGGGTGCAGGCCGACGGCAACGACCTGGAGGCGCGCTACCTGCTCGGCATCCGCCAGCTGCTGGGCGGCAGCGAGGAAGCGGCGCTGGAGCAGTTCCTGGAAATGCTGCGGATCGACCGCGGTTACCGCGACGGCCTGCCGCGCAAGGCGTTGATCGATGCGTTCCGCGTCGTCGAGGACGACGACCTCGTCGGCCGTTACCGGCGCCGGATGTCCTCGCTCCTGTTCTGAGTGTCATTGCACGTTCAGGCAGGTGAAGCGCGGCCTGCCGGATAATGCGCTGTTCATCGTGGTGATGACGTACGGCGACACCGCCGTGCCACATGGGGAGGGAGGCGCGAGCAATGCCGGGCGCCGGTTCCCGCGACGCAAGGACCTATTGCCGATGATGTCGTTCAACCGGGGTGGGCTGCGCCTGACCGTGCTGCTGCAGATCGCGCTGGCGACGCTGCCGCTGTCGTGCTCGGCCGCGGCCAGCGCCCAGGACTGGAACTATCGCGTGCGCCCCGGCGACACCCTGTGGGACCTGGGCACGCGCTATCTCAAGCCCACCGTGTCCTGGGAAGAGCTGCGGAACCACAACGCGGTGGCCAACCCCTACCGCCTGCCACCGGGCCAGGTGCTGCGGTTTCCCATCGCCTGGCTGCGGGTGGAGCCCGCGCCGGCGCGCGTCGTGGCGGTGCGCGGCCAGGTCGATGTCGGCACCGATGGCCAGCCGTCCGCGGCAGCGCGCGAGGGCATGCGCCTGCCCATCGGCAGCCACATCCGCACCGGTGCCGACGCCAGCATCACCCTGGCGTTCGCCGACGATTCGCGGCTGCTGCTGCGCGAGCACTCGGAGCTGCGCCTGGACCAGCTCAGCAGCTATGGCGCCACCGGCATGGTGGATACGCGCCTGCGGCTGCAGCGCGGCCGCAGTGGCAGCCGGGTGACCCCGGCGCAGGGGCCGGCATCGCGCTATATGATCACCGCGCCCACGGCCACCAGCAGCGTGCGCGGTACCGTGTTCCGGGTCAGCGCCGGACAGGACGGCGACCCGGCCGCCACCGAAGTGGTCGAAGGCCGGGTGCAGGTGGGCAACCGCCATGGCCAGCGGATGGTCGCCCCCGGCCAGGCCAGCCTCAGCGCCTCGGCCGGGCACGCGCCGGCGGCGGTGCAGCCGCTGCCCCCCGCACCGGAGCTCGACGCCGCGCGGCTGCGGCTGGCGCCGCTGCCGCTGCTGGCGGCCTGGCAGCCGGTGCCACAGGCGCGCGGCTACCGCGTCGAGGTGGTGCGCGCCGATGCGCCCGAGGTCCTGCTGTTCGCGCGCGACACCACCGATTCCAGCATCCATATCGACGACCTGCCAGGCGGGCAGCTGCGCCTGCTGGTGCGCGCGGTGGCCGCCGACGGTGTCGAAGGCCACGACAGCGCCCATGATTTCGAGGTACCCGACGGCCTGCCGCCGCCGCTGACCACCGCCCCGGTGCATGGCCAGACCCTGGCCCAGGCGCAGCCGCGCTTCGCCTGGGCGCAGGTGCCCGGCGCCACCGCCAGCGTGCTGCAGATCGCGCGCGAGCCGGCGTTCCGCCAACCACTGGTCGAACGCCGCACCGACGCCACCCGGCTGCGTTCGCCGGTTGCCCTGGCGCCCGGCGACTACTACTGGCGGGTCGCCTCGGTGGATGCGCAGGGACGCAGCGGCCGCTTCGGGCAGGCCCTGCCCCTGCGGGTCAGCGACGCGCCGCCGGATTCCGGCCTGCAACCGGCGCAGGCCGGCAGGGGCCAGTTGACCCTGCGCTGGCAGCCCGGCGCCGACGGCCAGCGCTATCGCGTGCAGGTGGACCGCCGCGGCGACTTCAGCGCCCCGCTGCTCGACCGCGAAACCCGCGTGCCGGAGGTGGTGATGAAACAGCCTTGGCGCGGCGGCACCCTGCACGTGCGCGTGCAGTACATCGACGACGACGGCTATGCGGGCCCGTTCTCCAGCGCCCAGCAGATCCGGCTGCCGTGCAAGCTCTGCTACGGCGCCGGCGCCGGCGCCGGCGCCCTGATGCTGCTCGCCCTGTGAGACTGTTCCTGCTGCCCTGGCCGTGGCGGCTGCTGCTGGCCGTGGCCGTGGGCGCGCTGGCCGGGTGGGCCAGCCAGACGCACCTGCTCTGGCAGCAGGACGAATACGTGTATGACCGCCTGGTGGGCAACTGGCACTACCCGCCCGACGAGCGCCTGGCGATCGTCGCCATCGACGAGCGCAGCCTGCAGCAGCTGGGGCAGTGGCCGTGGCCGCGCGGCACCCATGCGCGGCTGCTCGAGCGCCTGCGCGAAGCCGGCGCGCGCCGCGTCGCGCTGGACCTGATGTTCCCCGAGCCCGACCGCAAGGACGCGCGCCAGGACGCGGAGCTGGCGGCGGCGATCAAGCGCGGCGGCAACGTCGTGCTGCCGGTGCTGGCGGCCGCGGCCAGCGACGAGGCCGTCCCCGAGGAACTGCTGCCGGTACCGGTGCTGGCCGCGGTGGCCGACGGGCTGGCGCATACCGACATCGAGGTCGATGGCGACGGCGTCGCCCGTGGCCTGTACCTGCGCGCCGGCGTCGGTTCGGCGTACTGGCCGGCACTGGGCCTGGCGCTGAGCGGCCTCGACGGCCCCATCCCCGGACTGGCCGATCCGGCCCCGGACACGCTCTCGCCGTACCAGTGGCGGCGCGACAACTACGTGCGGCTGCGCTACGCCGGGCCGCCGGGCAGCTTCCCGCAGGTGTCCTACATCGACGTGCTGGAAGGGCGGCTGCCGCCCGGGCTGCTGCGCGACCGGCTGGTGATCGTCGGCATGACCGCCAGCGGCATCGCCCCGCGCCTGCTCACCCCGACCTCGCGCGAGTACTGGATGAGCGGCACCGAGTACCAGGCCAACGTCGCCTCGATGCTGCTCGGCGGGCACGTGATCCTGCCGCTGCGCCCGCCGCTGCAGCTGGCCGCGGTGTTCGTGCTGGTGGCGCTGTGCGCACTGGGCATGACCCAGCGCCGGCTGTCGCCGTGGCTGGTCGCGGTGCTGTCGCTGCTGCTCCCGCTGCTGCTCAGCACGGTGCTGCTGCGCGGCTTCAACCTGTGGTTCGCACCGGCGGCGGCGGTCGGCGGCGCGTTGCTGATGTGGGTGGCCTGGGGCCTGTGGCAGCTGCGCTACTGGCGCCGCCAGGCCAACCGCGACCCGCTGACCGGGCTGGCCAACCGCATGCGTTTCGAAGAAGCGCTGCAGCAGGAATACGAAGCGGCGCGACGCGGCGGCCGGCCGTTGAGCCTGGCCCTGATCGACCTGGACAACTTCAAGCACTACAACGACACCTTCGGCCACCACGTCGGCGACCTGGTGCTGCAGCAGACCGCGCGGATGATCGGCGAGCTGGCGCGGCGGCCGCGCGACCTGGCTGCGCGCTTCGGCGGCGACGAGTTCGCCCTGGTGTTGCCGGACACCGCCAGCGAGGGCGCGGTCCTGCTGGTCGAAACCCTCATCGGCCGCGTCCGCCAGGCGGGAGTGGCGGTCGGCAAGGGCCGCCAGGCCAGGATCAGCGTCACCGTCGGCGTGGCGACCATCGTGCCGGGCGCCGACAGCCTGCCCGGGGAACTGTTCCGCGACGCCGACGCCTCGCTGTACCAGGCCAAGGCCGCCGGCCGCGACGGCTACCGGGTGGCCGACTGAGGCGCCAGCCGCCTCACCATACGGCAGCGAATGCTAGACTCCCGGTCCCGCGTACGCTCCAGTCCGTCATGAAAGCCAGCACGTTCCGCCTCGGCATCAATCTGTGGCCGCCGTTCCTGTTCACCGGCATCCACGTCACCGAGCTCCACGCCGATTACCGCTATGTACGCGTGGAACTGCGCGAGCGCCCGTGGAACGTCAACTACGTACGTACCCATTTCGGCGGCAGCCTGTTCGCCATGACCGATCCGTTCTGGATGCTGTGCCTGCTGCACAACCTCGGGCGCGACTACTACGTGTGGGACAAGGCCGGGGAGATCGAGTTCATCAGGCCCGGCAAGGGCACGGTCAGTACCGAATTCCGGCTCGACACGGCCACGCTCGAACAGGTGCGCGCGGCCACCGCCGGTGGCGCCAAGCACCTGCGCTGGTTCAGCAATGACGTGCTCGACGCGCACGGCGAAGTGGTCGCGCGCGTCCGCAAGCAGGTCTACGTACGCCCCAAGCCGGAAGCACGCCAGCGCGGGTAGCCACGGCAGTGACCGCGGAGACGCGCGGCAGACGCTGCACGCCCGCGGCGCAGGCCCGGCGGCCGCGCTTCAGCGGCTGGAGGCGGTTAGCGGCAACGGCATCCGCAGCACCTGCCCCTGCCTGGCATAGGCCGGCGTTTCCAGCGCGGTGCCATCGG
Organism: Stenotrophomonas sp. Y6; assembly: GCF_022436665.1. Taxonomy (NCBI): domain Bacteria; kingdom Pseudomonadati; phylum Pseudomonadota; class Gammaproteobacteria; order Lysobacterales; family Lysobacteraceae; genus Stenotrophomonas; species Stenotrophomonas sp. Y6. The sequence continues at coordinate 84,931 of NZ_JAKUKB010000003.1, read as the reverse complement.
CGGACACGGTGATGGGCCGCTGCGCACCACGCAGCCCGGCCGGAAGTGCGTCCAGGCGTTCGGCCAGCGGCCTGTCCGCCCGCTGTGCCGCATGCCCGCGCAGCCACAGCGCCGCATTCAACAACCGCAACCGGGCGGCGGTGTCCTGCTGCTGCGCTCCATACCGGGCATACGCCGGCCCGGCAATGCCGCTCAGGATGCAGCCGACGGCGTTGGCGGCGCATTCCAGCCGCCACACCGACGGCACCGGCGCCGGTGGCAACGGGCGGTCCCCGGCGATCGCCTGCAGGGTTTCAGGCAGGCAGGCCTGGCCCATCGTTTCAGCCACGCGGGCCACGCTCCTGTCGCGGTCGTACAGCAGCTTCGCCGTCTGCGGCGTCACCCACCAAGGCGCATCCTGCGCCAGCTGCGCCACCCTGGGATAGCCGCCGCGCACCATGGCGAATTCTCCCTGCATGCCCGCGCAGTTGCTGGCTTCCTGCGGCGTCAGCGGCGCGAGCGCGGTGGTGCACCCCTCCGGTATCGGCGCATCCACCGGCAATTCGGCCAGCACGTCCGCGAACAGCTCCGCGCTGGCGGCCAGCAGCGCGCCGCCGACCATGCTGGTGAGCAGGCTGTCACCATGGCCCAGCAGCATGCGCCCGATACCGGCATCGCGGCACAGCCCGGCCAGTGAGCGCTGGCTGTCGCCCTGCACGTGGGCCAGCGCGTGCGCCGCCAACGGCACGAACAACGGTCGCATGTTCGGCACCGGCGTGGCCGCATCCAGCGGCAGCGGCGATTGGTAATGGCCATGCGCGGCCAGTTCGTCCATCTGCGCCAGCACGGCCGCCTGCGGCAGCAGGGCCTCGGCCACGGCCTGCGGTTGCCCACGCACCCGCGCCAGGCAGCCGGTGGCATGCCTGCACAACACCGGATCGAACGGCTCGGTGTTCCCGCCGGCGCCAAGCCGCGGCTTGACTTCCAGCATTCCCTCTTCCCGCTGGCCACCGCTTTCGAGGGTGTGGTCGACGAAACCGGCATGCCAACGTAGGTACTCGGCCACATAGGCGTCCACCCGTGCCTGGCGCTGCCCGGGCGTCCCCGCCATGCCCAGCGTGGCGAGCGTGGCGTAGCCGTTGCTGCCCGGCAGGTCGCGCGGCGCTTGCAGTACCGCCAACGCACGCTTCTGCGTCGCCGACAACGGCCACAGCGACGACAGCAGCAGGACCGCCGCCACCAGCAACAATAGCCCGGCCAGGCCTGCGGCCATCCGTCGCAACACCTTGCCCATGGTCCTGCCCTCCCGATGTTTCATGGCATCTCCTTCCCTGGCCGATCGACACGCCGGATTGATGAACGATATCCGACGTCGCCCTGCATCGCCCACCTGCAACCGCCATCCCGGCCATGCCGCTCACCGCTACAATCCCCATATGTCGCCCGAAGCTCCCGCCGCACCCCACCGCCCCTCCCTGCAGCGCCTGTTCCTGACCGGATTGCTCACCCTGCTGCCGATCTGGCTGACCTGGGTGGTGATCAAGTTCGTGTTCGTGCTGCTGTCCGGCATCAGCAGCCCGCTGGTGGTGCCGCTGTCCGAACGCATCGCCGCGTCCTTCCCGCATTACCTGGGCTGGGTACGGGTGGAATGGATGCAGGACATCTTCGCCCTGCTCGCCACGCTGCTGGTGATCCTGCTGGTGGGCGTGCTCAGCCGCCGAGTCATCGGCCAGCGCCTGCTGCGCTGGTTCGGCGCGGTGATCCGCCGCATCCCGCTGGCCAGCATCATCTACGACAGCGCCAAGAAGCTGCTGGACATCCTCCAGACCCAGCCGGGCAGCACCCAGCGGGTGGTGCTGATCGACTTCCCGCACCGCGAGATGAAATCGGTGGGCCTGGTGACCCGCGTCATCCGCGAACATGGCACCGGCCGCGAACTGGCCGCGGTGTACGTGCCGACCACGCCGAACCCGACCTCCGGCTATCTGGAGATCGTGCCGGTGGAGTTGCTGACGCCGACCGACTGGACCGTGGACCAGGCCATGAGTTTCATCATCTCCGGTGGCGCGGTGGCCCCGGACAGCGTGCCGTTCACCCGCGCCGGCGAGCGCTGAAACGCCGCTCGCCAGGGCAGGAACAGGCTGCGCCGGGCGGGCACCGGGGGTGACTGCCGCCTTTATCCGTTGCCGGTTGCTCTTCACTAGCGCCGGCCGCTAAGGCAAGCTCCCGGGCCTGTGCGTTTCCGGAACCACCGATGACCTCCAGCCCGCTTCGCCTTCTCGCGCTTGCCATGGCCTCCGTCCTGATGTTCTCCGCCGCCGCGCCCGTCGAGGCGGCGAAGAAGAAGAGCCAGCGCCCGACCGCGACGCAATCGCGCACCGCCAAGCCCAAGGCGCGCGGCAGCAGGCCCCCGGCGCGTCCGGCGCCCCGCCCGGCGCGCGCGCCGCTGCCGGTCACCCAGGACAAGGCCACCCGCCTGAACCGGCTCTACGACGAGTACTGGGATGCGTCGATGCGGCTGAACCCGCTGCAGGCCACGTTCCAGGGCGACCCGCGCTTCAACGACCAGCTGCCCAACTTCCTGTCGCCGGCCTCGCGCCGCCAGGCGCACGACTTCATGGTCGAGTGGCAGGGCAAGGCCGAGGCGCTGGGCAAGGACGGCCTGCAGGGCCAGGACCTGCTCAGTTACGAGATCTTCATGCGCGACGCGCGCATCTCGCTGGCCGCCGAGCAGTACCCGTCGTGGATGCTGCCGATCAACCCCTACAACAACCTCGCCAGCATCATCGCGGTGCTCGGTTCGGGAGCCGGCGCGCAGCCGTTCCGCACGGTGAAGGACTACGAGAACTGGTCGCGGCGCTCGCTCGGGGTGCCGGCGCTGTTCGACCAGGCCATCGCCAACATGCGCGAAGGCATGGCCGCCGGCGTGGTGCAGCCGCGCGCGCTGATGGAGAAGGTGCTGCCGCAGCTGGACGCGGTGATCACCCCGACCGCCGAGGAAAGCATCTTCTGGGCGCCGATCCGCAACATGCCGGAGGACTTCCCGGCCGCGGACCGGGAACGGTTGGCCGCCGAATACAAGCGCATGATCGAGTACCGGCTGCTGCCGGCCTACCGCGCGCTGCGCGGCTTCATCGCCACCCAGTACCTGCCGGCCACGCGCGCCAGCGACGGCCTCGGCGCCCTGCCCGGCGGCCAGGCCTGGTACGCGCACACCATCGCCGGCCTGACCAGCGCCTCGCGCACGCCGGCCGAGATCCACGCGCTCGGCGAGCAGGAGGTCAAGGACCTGCAGGAGCGCATCGCCCGGGTCATGAAGGAAGCCCGGATCCGCGGCTCGATGCAGAAGACGTTCAACGCCATGCGCAACGACCGCCAGTTCACCTTCCGCGACGAGGCCGCGCTGCTGGCGCGCTACCGCGAGGTGGGGCAACAGGTGGACGCGGCGCTGCCGGCGCTGTTCGCCACCCGTCCCAGGGCCGCGCTGCAGGTACAACCGGTGCCGGCCGAGCATGCATTGACCGCCAGCGCCGCCAGCTACCAGCCGCCGACCGCGGCCGACGGCGGCCAGCACGGGCGGCTGCAGGTCAACACCCGCGACCTGCCGTCGCGCAAGCGCTGGGCGGTGCCGATGCAGTACCTGCACGAGGGCATCCCCGGCCATCACCTGCAGCTTGGGCTGCAGCAGGAACTGTCGACGCTGCCGCGCTTCCGGCGGCTCGGCGGCGACGTCGCCTTCATCGAGGGCTGGGGCCTGTACGCCGAGTCGCTGGGCGACGAACTGGGCCTGTACCGCGACCCATACGACCGCCTCGGCTACCTGCAGGCCACCCTGCTGCGCACCGTGCGGCTGGTCGCCGACACCGGCCTGCACGCGGCCGGCTGGAGCCGCCAACAGGCGATCGACTACATGGTGAAGAACGCCGACATCAGCGCCGCCGATGCCGCCGCGGAAGTCGAGCGCTTCATGGCCCTGCCCGGGCAGACGCTGGCCTACCGGGTGGGCGAGATCAAGATCCGGCGCCTGCGCGAGAAGGCGCAGGCGGCACTGGGCGAGCGCTTCGATCCACGCGAGTTCCACGATGAAGTGTTGAAGGACGGCTCGATGCCGTTGGATATTCTGGAAGCCAAGATCGACCGCTGGATTGCCAGCAAGACCCCCTGACCCTGCAAGGAGCCGCCATGCTGCCGTGGATGTCCCGACTCGCCCCGCTGTGCCTGTTCGCGTTCTCCACGGTGGCCGGCGCCGCGCCGCCGGCAGCGCCGGACGCCGGCATCGACGGCCTGATGCAACGCTATGACGGCCGCGTGCCCGGTGCCGCGGTGCTGGTGCTCAAGGACGGGCAACCGGTGTTCCGCCGCGGCTATGGGCTGGCGGTGCTGGAGGACGGCACGCCGGTATCGCCGGCCACCAACTTCCGGCTGGCGTCGGTGAGCAAGCAGTTCACTGCCGCCGCGATCCTGCTGCTGGCCGAGGACGGCGCGCTGTCGATCGACGACCCGCTAAAAAGGTGGCTGCCCGAGCTGCCGGCGGTGGCCGACGCGATGACCCTGCGCCAGCTGCTCAGCCACAGCAGCGGCCTGCTCGACTACGAAGACCTGATGGACCCGGCCGACACGCGCCAGGTGCATGACATCGACGTGCTGCACCTGCTGCAGAAGGAGAACCGCACCTACTTCGCGCCGGGCAGCAGCTACCGCTACAGCAACAGCGGCTACGCGTTGCTGGCGCTGGTGGTCGGCAAGGCCTCCGGCAGCGACTTCGCCAGCTTCCTGCGCCAGCGCATCTTCCTGCCGCTGGGCATGACCGCCACCTTCGCCCACCAGGACGGCGTCGACGAGGTGCCCGAGCGCGCCTACGGCTACAGCCAGATCGATGGCCACTGGCAGCGCACCGACCAGAGCACCACCAGCGCGGTGCTCGGCGACGGCGGCATCTATTCCTCGATCGACGACCTGGCCAAGTGGGACGCCGCGCTGTACGACGAGCGCCTGCTGCGCCGCGCCTCGCTGCAGCAGGCCTTCAGCGCGGCCACGGCGACGCCGGAACCGGACGTGCCGCACTACGGCTTCGGCTGGCGCATCAACGGCGATGCGCTGTGGCACAGCGGCGAGAGCATCGGCTTCCGCAACGTGATCGTGCGCTACCCGAAGCAGAAGCTGACGGTGGTCGTGCTGAGCAACCGCAACGATCCCGAGCCCTATGCGCTGGCGCTGCAGATCGCCCGCCGCTGGCAGGCCCCGCAGCGGTGAAGCTGCAGGGCATCCACCACGTCGCGCTGATCGCGTCGGACTACGCGCGCTCGCGCGACTTTTACACCCGCATCCTCGGGCTGGAGGTGGTGGCCGAGCATTTCCGCGCCGAACGCCAGTCGTGGAAGCTGGACCTGCGCCTGCCCGACGGCACCGGGCTGGAGCTGTTCTCGTTCCCGGCCCCGCCGCCGCGCCCCAGTCGCCCGGAAGCGCGGGGCCTGCGCCACCTCGCCTTCCGCGTCGCCGCGCTGGACGCGGCCATCGCCCACCTGCAGGCCGAGGGCGTGGCCTGCGAGCCGGTGCGGGTGGATGAGTACACCGGCCGCCGCTTCACCTTCTTCGCCGACCCCGACGCGCTGCCGCTGGAGCTGTACGAACTGCCCTGACGGCGACCGGCCGCGACGGGCACGGCGCGCGGGTTGCCGCCCGGCCGCGCCCGCACGGGCGGCCGTGGCCGCGCCGCCGGTCACATCCGCCGCCCTCCCACGTCCCTGGTCCCAATGACTTCCGGCGCATTGCCGGCAGCCCGGCCGCGGCGGCATGTTGCGGCCATCATCCAAGGAGAGGTCCGGCCCCATGCTGCAGATCCGCGGTCTGTCGAAAACCTACGCCAATGGCGTGCATGCATTGAACAATGTCGATCTCGACATTCCGCGCGGCATGTTCGGGCTGCTCGGGCCCAATGGCGCCGGCAAGTCCTCGCTGATGCGCACGCTCGCCACGCTGCAGGAGGCCGATGCCGGCAGCGCCACCCTGACCACCGCCGATGGCACCGGCATCGACGTGCTCAGGGACAAGGACGCGCTGCGCCGCCGGCTGGGCTACCTGCCGCAGGATTTCGGCGTCTACCCGAAAGTCAGCGCGCTGGACCTGCTCGACCATTTCGCCGTGCTCAAGGGCCTGACCGCGCGCGCGCAGCGCCGGGAAGTGGTCGAGGGCCTGCTGCAGCAGGTGAACCTGTGGGATGCCCGCAAGCGCAAGCTCGGCACCTATTCCGGCGGCATGCGCCAGCGCTTCGGCATTGCCCAGGCGCTGTTGGGCGACCCGCAGCTGGTGATCGTCGACGAGCCGACCGCGGGCCTGGACCCGGAAGAGCGCAACCGCTTCCTCAACCTGCTCGCCGAAATCGGCGAGAACGTGGTGGTGATCCTGTCCACCCACATCGTCGAGGACGTCACCGACCTGTGCCCGGCCATGGCCATCATGAACAAGGGCCAGGTGCTGCTGTCCGGCAAGCCGGTCGATGCGATCGCCGCGCTGCAGGCGCAGGTCTGGCGCAAACAGGTGGCCAAGGCCGCGCTGGCGGACTATGAAAGCCGCTTCACCGTGCTGTCGACGCGGCTGGTGGGCGGCCATCCGGTGATCCATGTGTTCGCCGACACCTGCCCGGAAGCCGGCTTCGAGCCGGTCGCGCCGGGGCTCGAGGACGTCTACTTCCAGCGCCTGCGCCTGCAGGCGCAGGCCGCCTGACGGAGACGACCATGACCCTGGCCTTCCTGCGCTTCGAGCTGCGCGAGCAGCTGCGTTCCCCGTTGCTGTGGCTGCTGGCGGCGCTGTTCGCGCTGCTCGCCTTCGGCGCGGCCTCCAGCGATGCCGTGCAGATCGGCGGCGGCATCGGCAACGTGCACCGCAATGCACCGTCGGTGATCGCCACCTTCATGACCGCCTTCACCCTGATCGGGCTGCTGGTGGTCAGCCTGTTCGTCAGCAATGCGCTGCTGCGCGACTTCGAGCTGGGCACCTCGGAACTGGTGTTCTCCAGCCCGATCCGGCGCCGCGACTACCTGCTCGGCCGGCTTGGCGCCGCGCTGCTGGCCAGCCTGCTGATGTACGCCATCATCGGCGCCGGCCTGTTCGTGGCGCAGTTCATGCCCTGGATCGACGCCGCGCGGCTCGGGCCGGTGTCGCTGCGCCCGTACCTGTGGTCGTTCGCGTTCATGGTGCTGCCGAACGTGCTGTTCACCACCGCGCTGCTGTCGCTGCTGGCGGTGACCACCCGCAACATCCTGTGGGTCTACATCGGCGTCATCGTGTTCTTCGTGCTGTACGGCGTCAGCCGCGCCCTGCTGGCCGACATCGACAACCTGCGCGTCGCTTCGCTGCTCGACCCGCTGGGCATGCGCGCGATGGGCCAGGCGATGCGCTACTGGTCGGCCGAGGAGCGCAACACCGGCCTGCCCGCCTTCAGCGGCTACCTGCTGGAGAACCGGCTGCTGTGGCTGGCGGTCACCGCCGCCCTGTTCGCCGCCACCTTCGCCCTGTTCCGCACCGAACGCAGCGGCACCGGCCGCAGGCGCGGCAGGAAGACCGCCAGCGTCGCCACCACCGACGGCAAGCGCAGCCAGGTGGTCGCCCCCCGGGTCACCCCGGCATTCACTGCCGCCACCGGCTGGCGGCAGCTGCTGCGCCAGGTCGGCTTCGATGCGCTGGGCGTGTTCCGCAGTGCGCCGTTCCTGGTGCTGCTGGTGCTGGGCATGGCCAACTTCATTCCCAGCGCCCTGCACCGCCGCACCCTGTACGGCACGCCCAGCTGGCCGGTGACCTCGCAGATGCTGGAGGCCCTGCAGGGCAGCTACAGCTTCCTGCTGATCATCATCGTGCTGTTCTACGCGGGCGAGCTGGTGTGGCGCGAGCGCAGCGCGCGCATCGCTGGCATCAGCGATGCGATGCCGGTGCCCAACTGGGTGCCGCTGCTGGGCAAGTTCCTCACCCTGGTCACGGTGGTCGCCGCGTTCCAGGCCGTGGGCGGGCTTACCGCCATCGCCATCCAGCTGGCCAAGGGCTACACCCAGCTCGAACCGCTGCTGTACATCAAGACGCTGGCGCTGAACTCGGTGGTCTACATCCTGATGGGCGGCATGGCGCTGGTGCTGCAGGTACTGAGCAACAACAAGTTCCTGGGGTACGCGCTGCTGATCCTGCTGCTGATCGGGCAGTCGGTGCTGGGCATGCTCGACTACACCCAGAACCTGTACAACTTCGGCAGCTGGCCGAACGCGCCGTACTCGGACATGAACGGTTACGGCCATTTCCTGACCGGGCAGCTGGCCTTCCAGGGCTACTGGACGCTGTTCCTGCTGGTCCTGCTGCTGCTGTGCGCGGCGCTGTGGGTGCGCGGCGTCGATCCGGCCTGGCGCCAGCGCCTGCGCCTGGCCCGGCAACGCCTGCGCGGCCCGCTGGGCGCGGGCCTGGCCGCCGCCGTGCTGGCGTTCATCGGCTGCGGCGGCTGGCTGTACTGGAACACCAACATCCGCAACGAGTTCGTCTCGCCGGACCAGGTGCTGGACCGCCAGGCCCGCTACGAGCGCGAGTACCGCAAGTACAAGGACCTGCCGCAGCCGCGCATCGTCGCCGTGGACAACCACGTCGACCTGCATCCGGAAACCCAGAGCGTGCGCATCGACGGCCGCTACCGGGTGCGCAACACCCATGCCACGGCCATCCCGGCGATCCATGTGGCGATGGCCGACGACCGCACGCTGGCCGGCATCGAGCTGGGCGGCGCCCGGCTGACCACCCACGACGCGCAGCTGGGGTACCGCATCTATACGCTGGATGCGCCGATGCAGCCCGGCGAGGAGCGCGACATCACCTTCACCGTGGACATCCACCCCGACGGCATCACCGCCGGCCAGGCGCAGACCGAGATCGTCGACAACGGCAGTTTCTTCAACAGCCGCGTGCTGCCGACGTTCGGCTACGACACCGGGGTGGAGATCAGCGACCGCAACGAACGCCGCAAGCGCGGTCTCGGCGAGCCCACGCGCATGCCGCGGCTGGAGGATGCGGCCGCGCGCGCCAACAACTACATCTCCAACGACGCCGACTGGCTGGATTTCCGCAGCACCATCTGCACCGCACCGGACCAGATCGCGCTGGCGCCGGGCTACCTGCAGAAGGCGTTCGAACGCGATGGCCGCCGCTGCTTCAGCTACGCCATGGACCGGCCGATGCTGAACTTCTACGCCTACCTGTCGGCACGCTGGGAAGTGAAGAAAGCGGCCTACAACGGCATCCCGATCGAGATCTACCACGACCCCAAACATCCGTACAACGTGGACCGGATGATCGAAGGCGTGCAGAAATCGCTGGCCTACTACGAGGCCAACTTCAGCCCGTACCAGCACAAGCAGGTGCGCATCATCGAGTTCCCGGGCTACCGCTCGTTCGCGCAGAGTTTCGCCAACACCATTCCGTATTCCGAATCGATCGGCTTCATCGCCGACCTGCGCGACAAGGATGACGTGGACTACGTGTTCTACGTCACCGCGCACGAGGTGGCGCACCAGTGGTGGGCGCACCAGGTGATCGGCGCCAACATGCAGGGCGCGACCGTGCTGTCCGAGTCGCTGTCGCAGTACTCGGCGCTGATGGTGATGGAGAAGGAGTACGGGCGCGGCCACATGCGCCAGTTCCTCAAGGACGAACTGGACAAGTACCTGTCCGGGCGTGGTGGCGAGGACGTCGAGGAGCTGCCCCTGTACCGGGTGGAGAACCAGCAGTACATCCACTACCAGAAGGGCTCGCTGGTGTTCTACCGGCTGCGCGAGGAGATGGGCGAGCAGGCCCTGAACCGGGCGCTGTCACGCTTCCTCCAGGCCAAGGCCTTCCAGCAGCCGCCGTACACCACCTCGGTCGAGCTGCTGGAGTTCATCCGCGCCGAGGCCGGCCCGGCGCACCAGGCGCTGATCACCGACCTGTTCGAGAAGATCGGCTTCTACGACAACCGCGTGGTCGAAGCCACCGCGACCCGGCGTGCCGACGGCCGCTACGACGTGACCATGAACCTGCATGCCGACAAGCGCTATGCCGACGGCCTGGGCAAGGAAACGCCGGGGACGCTGGACGACTGGATCGAGGTCGGCGTGTTCGCCAAGGGGCCCTCGGGCAAGGAGCGCGACGAGAAGGTGCTGTACCTGCAGCGCCACCACGTCACCACGGCCGCGCCGGCGTTCACCGTGACCGTCGACGGGCGCCCGGACGAGGTCGGCTTCGACCCCTACAACAAGCTGATCGACCGCGTGTCGGCCGACAACCGCAAGCGGGTCGGCTACCGCTGAGGCGGCTGATCCGGCCCTGACCGGGCGTGCTGCGGTGCGGATTCCGTACCGCAGCGAATGGGTATACATTCGCCTGCACCCGGTCGCTCCTGACCACGCCATCCGCCCTGGGAGGGGACACATGCGCAAGACCTTCAAGACCCTGTTGCTGGCCCTGCCGCTGGCCATGGCCGGCATCACCGCGGCCCAGGCCGACAACACCAGCGCCGAAGGCCGCTGGCGGCAGATCGACCCGGACACCCACCGGGCCAAGTCGATCGTCGAGATCAGCCGCACCAGCAACGGCGCGCTGCATGGCCGCATCGTCGAGCTGCTCAACCCCAGCCGCCCCAACCCGACCTGCGACAAGTGCAGCGACGACCGCAAGGGCAAGCCGATCACCGGCATGGAGATCATCCGCGGCATGCGCGCCGACGGCGCCAACAAGTGGAGCGGCGGCAGCATCCTCAAGCCCGACGAGGGCAAGGTCTACAAGTCCAAGATGGAGCTGATCGAAGGCGGCCGCAAACTGCAGGTCTCCGGCTGCATCGCCTTCATCTGCAAGTCGCAGGTGTGGGAACGGATGTAACCCGCCCGCCGGCGTACCCCGGCACGCCACCGGCAGCCCCCCGCGAAACCCGGCCCAGGCCGGGTTTCGCGCGTACGGGGCGGGTTTACCGGTCGCCGCGGCGCGGCATGCGATAATCGGCGGTCCCCTCTGTTCCTGCCAACGGCCATGACCCGTACCGCGCTCGTCACCAATGCCCTGCCCTATGCCAACGGCCCGCTGCACCTGGGCCACCTGGTCGGCTACATCCAGGCCGACATCTGGGTGCGCGCGCGCCGGCTGATGGGCGGCAAGGTCTGGTACGTGTGCGCCGACGACACCCACGGCACGCCGATCATGCTGGCCGCGGAGAAGGCCGGGGTCAGCCCGGAAACCTTCATCGCCAACATCCAAGCCAGCCACGAGCGCGATTTCCTTGCCTTCGGGGTCGAATTCGACCACTACGACTCGACCAACTCGGCCGCCAACCGCGAGCTGACCGAGGCGCTGTACCAGCGGCTCGACGCCGCCGGCCATATCAGCCGCCGCTCGGTGGCGCAGTTCTACGACCCGGCCAAGGGCATGTTCCTGCCCGACCGCTACATCAAGGGCACTTGCCCGAAGTGCAAGTCGCCGGACCAGTACGGCGACAACTGCGAGGTCTGCGGCGCCACCTATGGCCCGACCGACCTGATCGACCCGAAGTCGGTGGTGTCCGGCGCGACGCCCGAGATCCGCGATTCGGAGCATTACTTCTTCGAGGTCGGCCGCTTCCAGGACTTCCTGCGCGACTGGCTGGCCGGCGACGTCGCCCTGCCGGGGGTGAAGGCCAAGCTGGCCGAGTGGCTGGACGCCGAGGGCGGGCTGCGCGCCTGGGACATCTCCCGCGACGCCCCCTATTTCGGCTTCGAGATCCCGGGCGCGCCGGGCAAGTACTTCTACGTGTGGCTGGACGCGCCGATCGGCTACCTGTCCAGCTTCCGCAACCTGTGCGCGAAGACCGGCGACGACTTCGACGCGGTGCTGGCCGCCGACAGCAGCACCGAACTGCACCACTTCATCGGCAAGGACATCGTCAACTTCCACGGCCTGTTCTGGCCGTCGGTGCTGCACGGCGCCGGCCTGCGCGCGCCGACCAGGCTGCACGTCAACGGCTACCTGACCGTGGACGGCGCCAAGATGAGCAAGTCGCGCGGCACCTTCGTCATGGCCCGCACCTACCTGGACGTTGGCCTGGCGCCGGAAGCGCTGCGCTACTACTTCGCCGCCAAGTCCTCCGGCGGCGTCGACGACCTGGACCTGAACCTGGCCGACTTCAGCGCCCGCGTGAATGCCGACCTGGTCGGCAAGTTCGTCAACCTGGCCAGCCGCTGCGCCGGCTTCATCTCCAAGCGTTTCGACGGGCGCCTGGCCGACGCACTGCCGGACCCGGCCCAGTACGACCGCTTCGTCGCCGCGCTGGCGCCGGTGCGCGAGGCCTACGAGCGCAACGACCCGGCCGCCGCGATCCGCCTGACCATGGCGCTGGCCGACGAGGCCAACAAGTACATCGACGACGCCAAGCCGTGGGTGATCGCCAAGGAGCTTGATAACGGCCGGTCAGGCGCCGGGGCCGAACTGCAGGCGGTCTGCACCCAGGGCCTGAACCTGTTCCGCGTGCTGGTGGCCGCGCTCAAGCCGGTGCTGCCGGCCACCGCGCTGCAGGCCGAGGGCTTCCTCAATGCGCCGATGCACGGTTGGGCCGACATCGCCGTCCCGCTCACCGCCCACACCATCGCGCCCTACGTGGCGCTGTTCACCCGTATCGACCCCAAGATGATCGACGCCATGACCGACGCATCCAGGGACACCCTGACTTCCCCGCCCGCCGCCGAGGCCAAGCCGGCCAAGGCCGAAAAGCCCGCCAAGGTGGAAGCGAAGACCGAGCCCAAGGCCGACGGTGAGACGCCCGCGTATATCGGCATCGACGACTTCGCCAAGCTCGACCTGCGCATCGGCAAGGTGCTCGAGTGCGGCTTCGTCGAGGGCTCGGACAAGCTGCTGCGCTTCCTGCTCGACGCCGGCGACCTCGGCCAGCGGCAGATCTTCTCCGGCATCCGCGGCAGCTACGGCGAGCCGGAAACGCTGGTGGGCCGCAACGTGGTGTTCATCGCCAACCTGGCGCCGCGCAAGATGCGTTTCGGCCTCAGCGAAGGCATGATCCTGTCAGCCGGCTTCGACGGCGGCGCGCTGGCCCTGCTCGACGCCGATGCCGGCGCGCAGCCGGGCATGCCGGTACGCTGACCCCGGCAGCGGTACGGCCGGCGGTCGCGGGCCTGCGCATGCGGGCCCGGGGCCACGCTCCGCGCCTGCCCTTTCCCCGGCCGCATCGCGTCCCCTTTGCCAGAGAACGCCCCGCATCGGCACTGGAACCATGGAACTGGCCCTGTTCGATTTCGACCACACCATCACCGTCTGCGACACCTACAGCCGGTTCCTGCGTCGCGTGGCCACGCCCGAGCAGCGCGCGCAGGCATGGTGGCGGGTCGGGCCGTGGCTGCTGGCCTATCGGCTGAAGCTGATTTCGGCCACGCGCATCCGCCGCCGCGTCACCGCGCAGGTGTTCAGCGGCCGCCACGCCGGCGAGATCGCGCAGATGGCCAGCGACTATGCCCGCGACCACCTGCCCGGCATGGTCCGCGCGGAGATGCTGGAGCAGATCCAGTGGCACCGGGCGCAGGGCCACACGGTGGCGGTGGTCTCGGCCTCCATCGACCTGTACCTGCAGTCGTGGTGCGACCAGCTGGGCCTGCAGCTGATCTGCAACCGGCTGGAAGTGCAGGACAACCGCCTCACCGGCCGCTACGCCGATGGCGACTGCGGGCCACGCAAGGTGGCGCATATCCGCCGGCGGTTCGACCTGGGCGCGTTCCAGCGCATCCACGCCTATGGCGACAGCCGCGAGGACAGGCCGATGCTGGCCCTGGCGCACGAACGCTGGTACCGCGGCAGGCCGGTTTCCTGATCCCCATGCACGACACCCACGACACCCTGATCGAACGCCTGGACCGGGTGCTGCCGCAGACCCAGTGCGGGCAGTGCGGCTACGACGGCTGCCGCCCGTATGCCGCGGCGATGGCGCGCGGCGAAGCCGGCATCGACCACTGCCCGCCCGGCGGCGACGCCGGCGCCCGCACGCTGGCGCACATCCTGGGCGTGCCGGCGCGGCCCTACGACCGCAGCCGCGGCACGCACGCGCCGGCACAGGTCGCGGTGATCGTCGAGGCCGACTGCATCGGCTGCACCAAGTGCATCCAGGCCTGTCCGGTGGATGCCATCGTCGGCGGCGCCAAGTTCATGCACACCGTGCTGGCCGACCTGTGCACCGGCTGCGAACTGTGCCTCCCGCCCTGCCCGGTGGACTGCATCGTGCTGCAGCCGGCATGAACGCCGCGCGGCCGTGGGGCCCTGTCCCCGCCCCACGGCCGTCCCGCATCCCCATGCATGCCGTCAGGCGGCACCGGCAAGCCTGCGCAGCCCCGCCACCAGCCGGTCGATCTGCGCCGGCGAGGTGAAGATGCCCGGCGTGACCCGCACGCAGGCGCCGTGCGCCAGGCCGTCGCGGTGCACGGTGAACACCCCGTGCTCCTCGAGCAGGCGCCGGGCCACGCCGATGTTCTGCTGCAGCGTGACCTGCCCCACCAGCCGGAACGAGGCGATCGCGCTGCTCAGCCGCGGCTCGTCCGACCCCAGCAGCTGCAGCCCCGGCAGCGCGCGTGCCGCGTCGCGCCACTGGTCGCGCAGGCGCAGCAGGCGCGCGCGCTTGGCTGCGGTGCCGATGCGCTGGTGGAACGCCAGCGCCGCCGGCAGCGCCAGGAACGCGGCGAAATTGGCGGTGCCGGTATGCACGCGGCTGGCGATGCCGCGATCCGGATCGCCCATGTACGGGTCGATGTCGGCCACCCGTCCGCGGCGCACGTACATCGCGCCCACGCCGACCGGCGCGCCGATCCACTTGTGCAGGTTGATGCCGACGAAGTCCGCGCCCAGGCCGTCGATGCGGGTCTCGACCTGGCCGATGGCATGGGCCGCATCGACGATCACGTCCACGCCGCGGGCGCGGGCCATGGCCGCGATCTCCGCCACCGGCAGCAGCATGCCGTTGCGGTGGTTCACCTGGGTCAGCAGCATCAGTTTCAGGCGCGGGTTGCGCTGCAGCGCCTGCGTATAGGCCTCCAGCACCTGCGCATGGCCGCAGGGCTCGGGCAGGGCGATCGCCACCGGCTCGACGCCGCGTCGCGCGCGCAGCCACTGCATCGCGGTGATGGTGCTGTCGTAGTCGATGTCCGCATACAGCACCTGGTCGCCCGGGCGCAGCCGGTTGTAGCCGCCGATCAGTGCCTGCAGCGCTTCGGTCGCGCCGCGGGTGAGCACCACCTCGTCCTCGCCCACGCCGAGGAAGTCGGCCAGCTGCCGCTGCACCACGCGCATGCGCTGCGGAAACGCGACCCGCCCGAACCAGGCATTGCCGCGGTTCACCTCGACGGTGGCCTGCGCGTACGCCTGCAGCACCGGCCGCGCCATCGCCCCCCAGTAGCCGTTGTCGAGCATGACCACTTCGTCGCCGAGGTCGTACTGGGCCGCCACCGCCGCCCAGTAGGTTTCATCGCCGGCCAGCTGCGCCGGCGACACCCCCGCCGGCGGCTCCGGCAGCGCCGGCGCGGCAGCCGTCGCCATCGCCGGCGCGCCCGCGGCCAATGGCATCAGCGCGGCACCGCGCAGCAGGCGTCGTCGTGCGCCGTCCATGCTCAGAACGCCACCCGGTACTCGGCATAGACATTGCGCCCGTCGGTGTCGTACGGCGCATTGCGCGAGTACACCAGGCCGCGGCTGGCCTGGAACACCGCCTCGTCCGGGTAGCGGTCGAACAGGTTGTCGGCACCGATGCGCAGGCTGTTGCCCGCATTGAAGCGGTAGGCCACCGCCAGGTCGAAGAACTGCATGTCGCCGAAGCGCTGGAAGATGTCGCCGGTGGCATTGCCGGTGGCATCGGTCCAGGCGCCGTAATGGCGCAGCTTGCCCAGCACGGTCCAGTTGCCGATGTCGTAGTTGGCGCTGAAAGTGCCCTTCTGCCGCGGCAGCCGTTCCTCGAAGATCACCCGCTGGGTCTGGCTGGTGGCGACGCTGGTCGCGCCCTTGTCCACCTGCGTGCGGTTGTAGTTCCAGCCCAGCGTCAGGTTGAGCTGGCCCGGGCCGGCGTCGCCCACCCAGCTGCCCACCAGGTCCACGCCGCGCGTGGTGGTATCGAAGTCATTGGTGAAGTAGCTGACCGAGGTGTAGCCCATCGGGTTGGGCACCCCGGCCGGGATCTGGAACGACGCCGACTGGCTGAAGCGGTCGGTGACCTTGATGTCGTACAGGTCCACCGAGCCGGACAGACCGGCCTCGTTGCGCCAGGCCAGCCCCAGGGACGCGGTGCGCGACTGTTCCGGCTTGAGCGCGCGGGCGCCCAGCAGGCGCGCCAGCGGATCGTTCGGCGACAGCCGGCCCGAGGTGAAGACCTGCAGCGTCACCGTGTCCAGCCCCTGCACGGTGCTGGTGGTGTACAGCTGGCCCGGGGTCGGTGCGCGGAAGCCGGTGGACACCGAGCCGCGCAGCGCGAATGCCGGGGTGATCTCGAAGCGGCTGGAGAGCTTGCCGTCGAGGGTGCCGCCGAAACTGGAGAAGCGCTCGTAGCGCGCGGCTGCGCCGACATTCCAGCGCGCGCTCACCGGCGCCTCCACGTCCACGTAGGCGGCATGGCTGCGCTGGCTCCAGCGCCCGGCGTTGTCCGGGCCGAAGCCCGGCGCGCCGTTGGAGTTGCCGGCCAGCCCGGCCGCCGCGCCCGGGCCGATCGCGTACGACGCCGGGTCGCCGGCATCCACGCCGTAGGTTTCCTCGCGGAACTCCGCGCCGAAGGCAATGTTCAGCGGTGCCGGCAGCGCCGCCAGCGGCAGTGCGTAGACGAAATCGGCGTTGAGGTTCTTCTCCACCTGCGACAGCCGCCCCAGGTAGAACGCGGTCGGGCTGGCCGGGCCCAGCGAGGCGTTGATCGACTCGTCCAGGGTGTACTCGATGCGGTTGCGGCCATAGGCGCCGCTGACGTCCCAGCTCAGATCGGGGGTGAACTGGCCGCGTACGCCGGCCACCAGCTGCAGGTCGTCGTAGTCGCTGCCGTACTTGGGCGAAAAGCCGGTCGGGTACAGGCTGCGCACGTCCCAGCCGGGGAACACCGCGGTCGGCCTGTACACCGAGGCGGTGCCGTCGGGATTGCGCCAGTTGAAATCGCTGACCCCCTCGCCGCTGTTGTACAGGCCATGGGCGTAGGCCTCGGCGGTCTGCCCGAACGGCAGTTTCAGGTTGAAGCCCAGCCGCCGGTTTTCCAGGTCGGGCTGGCCCCAGCGCTGCACCGGATCGGGCACCTGCAGCTCGGGGTGTGCGTTCTGGAAGGCGATCGCGTCGGGGCGCTGGCGGCTGCGCGAGGTGGCATCGGCGGTGTCGTAGTCGAGGAACAGCGACAGCACGCCGGCCTGCCCCAGGCCGACGCCGGTGCGGGCACCGAAGCGGCGGGCGCTGCCGTCGCCCTCGGCGTACTCGGACGCGCCCAGGGTGAACTCGCTGCCGATGCTGTCGTCGAGGATGATGTTGATGACGCCGGCGATGGCATCGGAACCGTACTGTGCCGAGGCACCGTCGCGCAGCACCTCGATGCGCTTGATCGCGCTGGTCGGGATCTGCGAAAGATCCGGCCCCTGCGCACCGCGCGAGCCGAGCAGCGCCGAGCGATGGAAGCGGCGGCCGTTGACCAGCACCAGGGTCTGGTCCGGCGACAGGCCGCGCAGCGTGGCCGGGCGCACGAACACCTGGCCATCGGCCATCGGCAGGCGCTGCACCACGAACGACGGCACCAGCTGCGCCAGCACGTCGGACAGGTCGGTGGACTCGACGGCCTGGATTTCCTCCTGCGAGAACACGTCCACCGGTGCCAGCGTGTCGAACTGGGTGCGGTTGGAACCACGCGTGCCGGTGACGATCATCGCGTCCAGGGTGGTCGGCTGGGCGGCCACGTCAGCGCCAGCGGCGGTAGCGGTGGCGGCGCGCGCGTCGGTGCAGGCAAGGGGAAGCAGGACGGCGCCAACGGCCATCGTCAACAGGCAACGCTTCACTTCGGACTCCGGTAGGCAGGGAACCGGGCCGGCAATGCCGACCCGCGGCGCGCATGGTCGGCGCCGCGCGTTTCCCGCCGATGACAGAAGCCCTGCATCTGCTTCATGCAGAAAGTGGCTTTGGCATGTTGCCGGCTGGCGATGCCGGCGCGTGCGTCACTCCAGCCGCTGCAGCTCCCACGCGCGGTGGATGCGGGCGTTGCGTTCGAAATCCGGACCGATGGTCCTGGCGCTGATCTCGCGGCAGCGCGCGAACCCGGCGATGGCGTTCTCTTCGAGTTTGAAGCGGCGGAAGTTGTTGGAGAAGTACAGCACGCCGCCCGGCGCCAGCCGCGCCACCGCCGCGCGCAACAGGCGCAGCTGCTCGCGCTGCACGTCGAAGTCCTCGGCGCGCGCGGAGTTGGAGAAGGTCGGCGGGTCGCAGAAAATCACGTCGTACTGGCGCTGCTCGGCCTCCAGCCACTGGATCGCATCAGCCTGCACAAGTTGGTGGCGGCTGCCGCCCATGCCGTTCAGGGCCAGGTTGTCGGCGCACCACTGCAGGTAAGTACCGGACAGGTCGACGCTGGTGGTCGCGGCCGCGCCGGCCACCGCCGCTTCCACGCTGGCCACGCCGGTGTAGCAGAACAGGTTGAGGAAACGCTTGCCGCGCACCTGCGCGGCCATGTGCCGGCGCAGCGGGCGGTGATCGAGGAACAGGCCGGTGTCCAGGTAGTCGAACAGGTTCACCCGCAGCAGCGTCTCGTTCTCGCGCACCAGGATGAACTCGCCGCGCTGCTCGAAGCGGCCGTACTTGCTGCCGCCCTTGCCGCGCTCGCGCGATTTCAGCGCCACCTGCTCGGCCGGCACCTCGAACACCTCGCGCGCCGCGGCCAGCAGCTCGTTGCGGCGGCGGCGCACGTCGGCGTCGGGGATGGTGGCCGGTGCGGCGTATTCCTGCACGTGCAGGAAGATGCGGCGCTTGCCGCCGTCCTCCTGGTAGACGTCGATGGCCGCCGCGTACTCCGGCAGGTCGGCGTCGTAGGCACGGAAGCAGCTCACGTTCTCGCGCGCACGCCAGCTCTTGAACTTCTTCAGGTTCTTGCGCAGACGGTTGGCCACCATCTGCGCGCCCTCGCTGAGTTCCCGCGGCTGGCCGTCGTCCGCGCGCCCGGCCACCGCGATGGGGTCGCAGACGATCAGCGTGCACTCGATGGCGCCGTTGAACAGCTGGTAGGTCCTGCGCGCGCGCAGGCCGGTGGCGAAGGCCAGCTCGGCGTTGCCGCACAGCAGGCTGGCGCGCCACTGCGGCACCGTGCGCTTGAGCGCCTCGCCCAGGCGGCGGTACAGCGCGGCGTCGGCGGCCAGGCGCTCGTCATAGGGCGGGTTGCAGACCACGCAGCCGGTTTCCTGCGGCGGCACCTGCAGGTCGGCCACGTCGCGCACGCCGAACCAGATGGCCTGGCCGACACCGGCTTCCTCGGCGTTCTGCCTGGCCGCACGGATCGCCTGCGGGTCGAGGTCGCTGCCGTGGATGACCTGTTTCAACGCGGCGCGGCCGACGCGCTCGCGCTCGCGCGCCTCGGCCACCAGTTCGCGCCACTGCGCCTGGTCGAAACCGCGCCAGCGGCTCGGCGGCCTGGTGGAAAGTCCGGCCATGGATGGCCGGGCCGTTGCGGAGGGATCCGCATAACGCTGCAGCCCGGGCGCGACGTCGGCGGCCATCAGCGCGCCTTCGATCAGCAGCGTACCGCCGCCGCACATCGGGTCGAGCAGGCCGCCGCCTTCGGCGTGGATCTTCGGCCAGCCGGCGCGCAGCAGCACCGCGGCGGCCAGGTTTTCCTTGAGCGGTGCATCGTTCTGCGCCAGGCGCCAGCCGCGCCGGTGCAGCGAACCGCCGCCGAGGTCGATGGAGATCGTGGCCCGGCCCTTGCGCAGCGACAGGTTGATGCGCACGTCCGGCAACTCGACGTTCACCGACGGCCGCTCCAGTCCCTGCCCGCGCAGCCGGTCCACCACGGCGTCCTTGATCCGCTGCGCGGCGAAACGCGCGTGGGTGATGGCGTCACCGGAGACATGCGCATCGACCGCCAGGGTCAATTCGGCGTCCAGATGCGTTTCCCACGGCATCGCCAGCACGCCCTGGTACAGCGAGCCCTCGTCCGGGCAGTCGAACTCGGCCAGCGGCCACAGCACGCGGCTGGCCAGGCGCGACCACAGCACCACGCGCTGGGCGTCGCGCAGTTCCCCTTCGGCATTGACCCCGGCGATGGTCGCGGTGGCGCGGGGCAGGCCGAGCGCCAGCAGTTCGTCGGCCAGGAGGTACTCCAGGCCCTTGGCGCAGGAAACGAAGAATTTCACGGGGGGCATCACGGGGGAACGGCAATGGGCCGGGGGCGCCATTGTACGGGGCCCATGTAGATGCGGGGCTTGCCGCGCATGAAGCGTTCCCGGTGAAGCCACATGCGGGGCAAGCCCCGCATCCAAGGGATCGGCAGCCGTTACAAGACCTGCAGCAGGGCTTCGAATTCGCGTGCCGAGGCGTCGACGTGGTGTTCCAGGCGGTGGCCGTCGTCGACCAGCAGCAGCCGCGCGGCACGGGCCTGCGCCCAGGCGATCACCGCGGCCGGCGGGATCAGTTCGTCGCCCCAGGCATGGACCACGCTGGTCGGCACCGGTGCCGCGTCCAGCGCCGGCATCGGCCCCATCCGGGTCGGCGGCACCATCAGGAACAGCCCGCGCACCGGTACCTGCAGCGAGGCGATGGCGGAGATATAGGCGCCAAGGCTGGACCCGGCCAGCACCACCGGGCCGCGCGCGGCGGCCTCGCCGGCCAGGCGGATCAGGCGCTGCAGGCGCCCCGGCACGTCGCCCACTTCGCTGATCTCGCGGCGGGCATCGAGGTCGGTGTAGTCCGGGCGCTCATGGGTCCAGCCCAGGCGCTGCGCCACCTCGGCCAGCGCGGTGACCTTGGTCGCGTCGGGACCGCTCTCGAAACCATGGGACAGGATGCAGTGGCCGCGACTCATGGGGCACCGTGGGGGGAAGCATGACGGGGCGGCAATGCTAGCATCGGCCAATGCACGCCATGCCCGCGATCCATATCGATCCCCTGCCCTACGAGCCGCTGCTGGCGCTGCGTGAACCGGGCGCGATCGACCTGGTGGTGATCCACTGCACCGAACTGCCGGACCTGGCGATGGCACGCGCGTACGGCGAACGCGTGCTGTACGCCAGCGGCACCGGCAACAGCGGCCACTACTACATCGACCGCGACGGCAGCATCCACCAGTACGTCGCGCCGGAACGCAGCGCCCACCACGTGCGCGGCATCAACCCGCGCGCGCTCGGCATCGAACTGGTCAACAGCGGCCGCTACCCGCACTGGCTGGACTCGCGCCACCAGGCGATGGACGAGGCGTACCCGCAGGCCCAGATCGACGCCCTGGTGGCGCTGCTGCGCTGGCTGCCGCAGCGGCTGCCGGCATTGCGCTGGATCGCCGGCCACGAGGATCTGGACACCGAGCAGGTGGCGGCCAGCGACGACCCGGCGCGCACGGTGCCACGCAAGCGCGATCCGGGGCCGCGGTTCCCGTGGGACCCGGTGCTGGCGGCGATCACGCTGCAACGCCTGCCGGCAGCCGCGTAGGCGCGGCTTCAGCCGCGACCGGGCGGATGCATCGGACGCCGGCGATGGCGGCAGGCGCTGCGGTGGAGCGCCATTCCGGGCAGGCCCCGTCGCGGCGGGCGCCGTTGCCGTGGACGCCAGCGGGCGGGCCGGGCAGACCTGCACAGCCGTGGGTGCCGGCGGACAGCCGTTCATTGGCTGGCCGCGGCAGTCGCGCCGGAATCCGCCAGGGCGCAGGCACCGCCACGCCCGCCGTCGCCGGCGGGCACGTTCGCCGCCCAGGCCGCTGCTACGCGCGCGCCACCGGGCGCGAGGGATCGGATGACCAGCCACTCCACGAATCGGCGAACACCCGCGCCCCGCCCAGGCCGGCGACCTCGAAGGCCAGCAGCAGGTGGCAGGCGGTGACGCCGGAGCCGCACATCATCACCGACTCGCCCGGCGCGTAGGTGCCCAGCAACGGTTCCAGTTCGGCGCGCAGCTCCGCCGCCGGGCGGAAGCGGCCATCGCGCAGGTTGAGCGCGAACGGGCGGTTGCGCGCGCCCGGCACATGCCCGGCGACCCGGTCCAGCGGCTCGACCTCGCCGCGGTAGCGTTCGCCGGCACGGGCGTCGATCAGCCAGCCCGGCGCCTGCGACAGGCGCGCGGCGATTTCGTCGGCAGCGGCAACCTGTGACAGGTCGAAGCGCCCGGGATACGGCGGCAACGCCGGCACCTCCGCCGGGTCGGTCGACAGCGGCTGCGCGGCGGCCTGCCAGGCCGCCAGCCCACCATCGAGCACCGCGACCCGGCGGTGGCCGATCAACCGCAGCAGCCACCACAGCCGCGCCGCGGCCATGCTGCCGTCGCCGGCGTCGTAGACCACCACCTGGGTATCCGGGCCGATGCCCCAGCGCCCCACGGTGGCGGCGAAGGCATCACTTTCCGGCAGCGGGTGACGGCCGTGGCCCTGCCGCGACAGGTCGGACAGGTCGCGGTTGAGATCGGCATACACCGCGCCCGGCAGGTGCCCCGCCGCATACTGCGCGGCGCCGGACTGCGGGTCGGCCAGCGAGAAGCGCGCGTCCACCAGCCGCAGCGCGGTGCTGGCGGTGGCGCGGGCGTCGAGCAGGCGCGGAGCTTGCGCGGCAAGGGCGGCGGCAAGCGAAGCGACGTCCACCAGCGTGGTCCATGGCGGGGCGATGGCATTCATGGGGTCTGCTCCAGTCGGCGACGCAGGTTGTAGAGGATGGCCGCGGTGGCGCCCCAGATGCGCTGCCCCGGCCAGGTGTACTCGAGCACGTGGCGGACGCGGCCGCGGTGGTCGATCTCGACCTGGCGCAGGTTGCCCGGGTCCATCAGGAAATCCAGCGGCACTTCGAACACTTCGGCCACTTCCGCAGGCTGCGGCACCGGCACGAACGCCGGGTCGATCACCGCCACCACCGGGGTCACCCGGAAGCTGGAGATGGTGACGAACGGATCCAGGTAGCCCAGCGCCTGCACCCGCTCATGCGGCAGCGCGATCTCCTCGCTGCTCTCGCGCAGCGCCGCCGCCACCGGGTTGCGGTCGCCCGGTTCGATGCGGCCGCCGGGAAAGCCGACCTGGCCGCCGTGGTTGCGCAGGGTCTCGGTGCGGCGGGTCAGCAGCACCTGCACGCCCTGCGGCCGCGGCACCAGCCCGGCCAGCACCGCGGCCTCGGCCGGGGGCCCCGGGGGCAGCAGGTCGGCCAGCTCGTCGTGGTTCCAGCCTTTGCCGGCAGGCGCGGCGGCCAGCGGGTTCAACGCGCGCAGCAGCCGTTCGTGCCCGGGCAGCGCCGCCGCCAGCGAACCGGCGGCGCGCGCGCGCAGCGGCAGCACGTCCTGCATCAGCTGCCGGCGCTGGTGTTCGCTCATGCCCATCCAGCCGGCGATCTCCGCGCGCGTGCGCAGGCAGCCACGGCAGTGGCCGGCCGGGTCCAGCGAGCAGATTCCGATGCAGGGACTGGAAACGGCACGGCGCGTGGCATCCATCGAGTGCGACATCCTGCAAGCCTAGCGCGAACGCGGGCACCGGGGCGTACCGCGCGACAGCCACCGCGTCGCGGCCGTCATCGCGGCGTGCCGCCGCGCGCGGATGCCCGGCGCAGGCAACGCCGGGAAGCCCAATGAAAAATGCGCCGGCGTACTGGCCGCCGGCGCATTCGTCCTGCCCACTGCGGGCAGTGGTTACTTGACGCTGACCAGCTTGACTTCGTACTGGACGGCCACGTTCGGCGGGAAGCCGGTACGCGGATCGGCACCGAAGGCCTTGTCCGGCGACAGCGAGATTTCCCACTTGGAGCCGGCCGGCATCTGCAGCAGCGCTTCGCGCATGGCCTGCATCTCCACGTCGCTCAGCTTCAGCGCCGGCACGTCGTGGGCCTGCACGTTCTCCGGGCGCTGGCCGTAGGGGAACGGACCGGCGACCTGCAGCTGCACGGTGCTGGCCTGGGTCGGCTTGGCGCCGTTGCCGGTCTCGATCACGCGGTACTGGACGCCGCTGGGCAGGGTCTGCACGCCGGCCTTGGCCTTGTTGGCGGCCATGAACTGGTCGCTGCGGGTCTTGTTTTCCGCGGCCACCTTCTCGTACTCGGCCTTGGCCGCCGCGGCACGGCCCTGCTCGCGCTTCTGGAACGCTTCGACGGCCGGCTTCAGCTGCTCGGCGGTGATCGCCGGCTGCTTCTTCGCGTACGCGTCCTGCAGGCCCTTCACCACCGAGGCGATGTCCAGCTGTTCGCCGCGGCCGGTGAGCTCGGCCAGGTTGTTGCCGTAGTCGTATCCGAAGTAGTAGCTCAGCTTGCCCTTCTCGGACGAGACGTCCTGGGCCATTGCAGTGCCGGTGAGGGCCAGGGCGGCCACGGCGACCGCGATAGAACGCAACTTCATCAAACAGTTCTCCAGGAAAGATGTCTCAGGGCAACCATGCCGCTAGAGGCGACGGGTTAGGATAGCCGCCACAACGGCGGACCGCCACTGACGACAAGGGCTTCTGACCAACGGTCGTGGCGGGAGTTCCCCAATCACTTTTTCTTAACTTTTCGTGGAGTCCGCATGTCCGACGCACCGGTTTCGATCAACACCCGCGACGGCGTCCGCACCATCACCGTGCAGCGCCCGGAGAAGCTCAACGCGCTCAACCGCCAGACCCTGGAGGCGCTGGACGCCGCGTTCGCGGACGCCGCCACGGCCGCGGACGTGCGCGTGGTGGTGCTGACCGGCGCCGGCCCCAAGGCGTTCGTGGCCGGGGCCGACATCGCCGAGATGAACGGCCTCAGCGCGGTCCAGGGGCGCGACTTCTCGCTGCTCGGGCAGCGCCTGATGCGGCGCATCGAGCGCCTGCCCAGGCCGGTGATCGCCATGGTGAACGGGTTCGCACTGGGCGGCGGGCTGGAACTGGCCATGGCCTGCCACCTGCGCATCGCCGCCGACAGCGCCCGGCTCGGCCAGCCGGAAATCAACCTCGGCCTGATCCCGGGCTTCGGCGGCACCCAGCGCCTGCTGCGCCTGGCCGGCCGCGCCGCCACCCTGGAACTGTGTTTGCTCGGCGCGCCGATCGACGCCGCCCGCGCCCAGCAGCTGGGCATCGTCAACCGCGTGGTCGCCGCCGCCGAGCTGGAAGCGGAAACCCTGAAAATCGCCACGCAGCTGGCCAAGGCCGCGCCGCTGGCGCTGCGCGGCATGCTCGACGCGGTCAATATCGGCGGCGAATGCGGCATCGAGGAAGGGCTGGAGTACGAAAGCGCGCAGTTCGGGCTGATGTTCTCCACCGAGGACATGCGCGAAGGCACCCGCGCGTTCCTGGAACGCCGCGCCCCGGAATTCCGCAACTGCTGACCCGCACCGCGATGCCCGCTGCTTCCGCATCCCCCCGCCAGCTGCTGCAGTACGTGCTGGACGACAACCTCGACGCCGCGATCGACGCCGGCCTGATGGACTACGCGCCGCAGCCCGGCGACGCGACGCTGGACCCGCAGCACCCGGACCTGCCGCAACGGCTGGCCCAGGCCCAGCAGCGGCTGCAGGGCGCCTGGGCGGCGCGTGAGCGGTACCGTGCCCGCGCCGTGCGCCTGGCGCGGCGCGCCGCCGAGCGCGAGGCCCGGCGCGCACCGCCGCCGGCGCCGGACCGCAGACCCGCCCTGCCCGCGGCCGCGGCGGCCATCCTGGCCCGCGCCCAGGCAAAGGCGAAGCAGCCATGAAGAAACCGGCGAGCCCGCGCACCGCGGCCAAGGCAGCAACCGGCACCGGTGCCGGCATGACGACGGCGGCGAAGCCCGGGCGCGCGCGCCCCGCTGCCGGCGCCGCTGCGGGCGCGCGCGCGTCACGCAGCAGGCGCATGAACGGCGCGGAAGTGCGTGAGATGTTCACCCGCCTGCGCGAACTGAATCCGCACCCGACCACCGAGCTGGAATACCGCACCCCGTTCGAGCTGCTGGTGGCGGTGACGCTGTCGGCGCAGGCCACCGATGTCGGGGTGAACAAGGCCACCCGCAAGTTGTTTCCGGTGGCCAACACCGCGCAGGCGATCCTCGCGCTGGGCGAGGAAGGACTGAAGCCCTACATCTCCACCATCGGCCTGTACAACGCCAAGGCCAAGAACGTGATCGCCGCCTGCGCGATCCTGGTGGAGAAGTACGGCAGCGAAGTACCCGCCGACCGCGCCGCGCTGGAAGCGCTGCCCGGGGTTGGCCGCAAGACCGCCAACGTGGTGCTCAATACCGCTTTCGGCGAACCGACGATGGCGGTGGACACGCATATCTTCCGCGTGTCCAACCGCACCGGGCTGGCGCCGGGCAAGGACGTGCGCGCGGTGGAGGACGGGTTGCTGAAGGTGATCCCGGCGGAGTTCCTGCAGGATGCGCATCATTGGTTGATCCTGCATGGACGCTATGTGTGCAAGGCGCGCAAACCGGACTGCCCGCAATGCGTGATCCGCGACCTGTGCCACTACAAGGACAAAACCGTCGCCTGAGGCGGCGGCAGGGCCGGCCGCGGGCGCGGCATCGACCCAATGGCGCCGATCCGTCGCTGCGGGCCGGCGCGCAGACTCCACTACGCGCAGTGCGTCATCCGCGACCTGTTCCACTGCAAGGACAAAACCGTCGCCTGATGCCGCCGCGCGTGGCCGCCGCGCGCGGCGCCCATGCAGGGGCCGACAGTCCCCTCGCGGGCCGCCCGCCCGCCGGCGCACGCGACTGCCATCTGCGCGACACCTGCCGGTAACAGCCGATCCGTCCACTACGCCGGGGTGGGCGCCGCGGCAGCCGGCGCAGGTCGCGGGACTGTCACATTTACGCAATCTTTACGCCCTAGCCTGCACACCATCCTCAACCTGCCTGCAAGGCTACCCATCCCATGAAACTGCATCGCCAACTCCTCACGGCGGCCGTCGCCGCGGCACTGTTCGCGCCGGCTGCCCATGCCGAAGTCGCCATCGACGTCATTGGCGGTTCCGAGATCACGTTTGAAGGCCTGGTACAGGCTGACGGCAACTGGTTCAGCAACGACCGCGCCGACCTCAACGGCACCACCGGGATGAACGGCAAGGACAGCGAGTTCGAGCTGCGCCGCGCCGAGCTGGTGCTGAAGGGCAAGGGCCCGGGCAACGTCGAGTGGGTGGTCGGCTACGACGCCAAGGCCGACAAGTTCCTGGACACCAACCTCAAGTACAAGCTGGGCGGCAACGCCAACCACTTCCTGCAGGCCGGCCAGTTCAAGCAGCCCAACAGCCTGGAAGAACTGTCCAGCACCAAGAACAACGACTTCATTTCCAAGGCCACCGTGACCAACACCTACGCCGTCGCCCGCCGCCTCGGCGTGGGCTACGGCATCGGCGACGCCAACTGGTCGCTCACCGCGTCGGCCTTCGGCCGCGAGCTGACCCGCAACCTGGCCCACGGCAGCGGTTACGGCGTGCGCGGCACCTTCGCCCCGATCAACGACAAGGGCAACATCCTGCACTTCGGCCTGAGCTACGCCGACTACGACACCGACGCCGACACCCTGCGCCTGCGCGCGCGCCCGAACGCCGACCTGGCCACCGTGCGCCTGGTCGACAGCGGCGACCTGAAGGACACCGACCGCATCGGCACGCTCGGCGCCGAAGCGATGTACGTGCACGGCCCGTTCAAGGCCCAGGGCGAGTACTACAGCGCCAAGGTCAAGCGTTACGACCACGGCAACTACACCACCGACGGCTACTACGTCAGCGGCGTGTGGAACGTCACCGGCGAGACCTGGGGCTACAAGGGCGGCACCCCGAGCCTGGGCCTGCCGGACGAGCCGGGCCGTGGCATGTGGCAGCTGGGCGCGCGCTTCGACCACATCGACCTGAACGACGGCGGCCTGCGCGCGCCGGCCGTGGCCGGCGGCGCCCCGCTGGTGGACGGCGTGCTGGGCGGCAAGATGGACATCTGGACCGTCGGCGCCAACTGGTACTGGCGCTCCAACTTCAAGGCCTCGCTGAACTACGTGATGGTCGACAGCAAGAAGTACTCCTCCAGCGCGCGCGGCTTCGTCGCCGACAAGCCGAACATCCTGGAAGCCCGCCTGCAGTTCTTCTGGTAAGCGGCTCCCGCTCCACGCTGTACCACGGACGCCCCGCAAGGGGCGTTCGTCGTTTCAGCCTGCGCCGCTCGCGCGTGCCGCGCTGCGGCCCGTGCAGGCCACCGGCCGGGCGTGCGGGTTGCCCGTTGCCGCGGCGTGGCCGTTGCCGGCCGGCGCACTCCCCACCCTCGCCCTTGCGCATCGCGCACTGTGCACGGCGCTCGCAACGGTCCCCGACACGCCACCCGCGGGAGCCCCCCTCCGCTCCTGCCTTACGCGAGGCCACGTGGCAGCCCGTCGCCGGCGGCGTTGCGGCGTCTTCCAGCTCCCCCACGCTACCGGCGTCGCGCCCGGCGACGGCGCCCGCCACCTGCAGGCCACGGGCTCGCCGCCCTCCGCTGGCCGCCGCCGCAACACCGGTCCGGCTCCGCGGCGCCTGTCATGTCCGCGTCACATGACAGACGCGGCGTTGTCATCGAATGGTTATGGAATAGGCGCCGGGCGGAACTGACCGCACATTCACCTGCCAGGAGCCATTCGTGATCCACGCCATCAAATCGCGCGCCGTCGTCGCCATCCTCGCCGCGTCGTCCGTGTTCGCCGCCAATGCCGCCGACGTCACCGGCGCCGGCGCTTCCTTCATCTACCCGGTCATGTCCAAGTGGTCGGCCGACTACAGCGCCGCCACCGGCAAGAAGGTGAACTACCAGTCCATCGGCTCGGGCGGCGGCATTGCCCAGATCAAGGCCAATACGGTGGATTTCGGCTCGTCCGATGCCCCGCTCAAGCCCGAGGAACTGGCCGCCGCGGGCCTGGTGCAGTTCCCGTCGGTGATCGGCGGCGTGGTCCCGGTGATCAACGTGGCCGGCGTGGAAGCCGGTGCGATGAAGCTGGACGGGCCGACGCTTGCCAACATCTTCCTGGGCAAGATCACCAAGTGGAACGATCCGGCCATCGTCGCCCTCAACGCCGGCCTGACCCTGCCGGACGCCAAGATCACCGTCGTGCACCGCTCCGACGGCTCGGGCACCAGCTTCAACTACACCAACTACCTGTCCAAGGTCAGCGCCGACTGGAAGAAGCAGGTCGGCGAAGGCACCACTGTGCAGTGGCCGGTGGGCATCGGCGGCAAGGGCAATGAAGGCGTGGCCGCCTACGTCAAGCAGATCCGCGGCGCGATCGGTTACGTCGAGTTCTCCTATGCGCTGCAGAACCGCCTGACCTTCTCGCGCCTGAAGAACGCCGCCGGCAACTTCGTGCAGCCGCGCGACGAGACCTTCTCGGCCGCCGCCGCCAGCGCCGACTGGGCCAACGCCAAGGACTTCTACCTGGTGATGACCAACGCCCCGGGCGAGCAGTCCTGGCCGATCACCGCCACCAACTTCATCCTGATGCGCAAGCAGCCCAAGACCGTGGAAGGCGCCAAGGCCACCGTCGAGTACTTCCGCTGGATCTATGCCAACGGCAGCGCCCAGGCCCGCCAGCTGGACTACGTGCCGCTGCCGGCCCCGCTGGTCCGCCAGATCGAGACCTACTGGCAGCAGAACATGCGTTACTGAGTAAAGAGCCGGCGGGCCCTCTCCCTCGTCGCCTCGGGCGCGGATCAAGTGATCCGCGCTTTTTTTTGCGTGGGCGGCGGCGGACAGGAAGCAGGGGAACCGGGGCGCGATGCCGCGCGCGGGGACCGCCCCGGCAGGCGCCCGCTTTCCCGGCGCGACACCGCCGCCGGGCGCGCGCCCCCATGGCCGCCGCCCCGTTTTCCAGCCCATGTAATCAGGCTGTAACAAAAACATCATTTCATAGCCGCATCCGCCGGCAGCGCCGGCCTTTCTGCCGCCATGGAGCTCCCGCATGAAACTGCACACGACCGGCCTTGCCGCCCTTTCCCTGGCCATCGCGCTGGGCCTGTCGGGCTGCGGCGGCAAGAGCGACTCCGCCCCCGGCGCGGCGTCCGCCCCCGCAACGCCCGCCGCCGCCGGCGACAAGGTCGCTGCCGAGATTTCCGGCGCCGGCGCCTCGTTCATCTTCCCGCTGGTCTCCAAGTGGTCGGCCGACTACAACGCCGCCACCGGTGCGCGGATCAACTACCAGTCCATCGGCTCGGGCGGCGGCATCGCCCAGATCAAGGCCGGGACCGTGGATTTCGGCTCGTCCGACAAGCCGCTGTCCTCCGAGGAACTGGCCCAGGCCGGCCTCGGCCAGTTCCCGTCGGCGATCGGCGGTGTGGTGCCGGTGGTCAACCTGGAAGGCCTGCAGCCGGGCCAGCTGCGCCTGAGCGGCACGCTGCTGGCCGACATCTTCCTGGGCAAGATCAAGACCTGGAACGACAAGGCCATCGCCGCCGCCAACCCGGGCGTGGCGCTGCCGGACACCAAGATCACCCTGGTGCACCGCTCCGACGGCTCGGGTACCACCTTCAACTTCTCCAACTACCTGTCCAAGGTCAGCGGCGAATGGAAGGACAAGGTCGGCGAAGGCACCTCGGTGCAGTGGCCCGACGGCGTCGGCGGCAAGGGCAACGAGGGCGTGGCCTCCTACGTGCAGCAGATCAAGGGCTCGCTGGGCTACGTTGAACTGGCCTACGCGCTGCAGAACAACATGCCATACGCGTCGATGCAAAACGCCGCCGGCAACTGGGTGCAGCCGACCGCCGAGAGCTTCGCCGCCGCGGCCGCCAGCGCCGACTGGGCCAACGCCAGGGACTTCAACTTGGTCATCACCAACGCCCCGGGCGAGCAGGCGTGGCCGATCACCGCCACCAACTTCATGCTGATGCGCAAGCAGCCCAAGGATGCCAAGCGCAACCAGGACACGCTGGCCTTCTTCAAGTGGGCATTCGAGAACGGCCAGCAGCAGGCCAACGAACTGCACTACGTGCCGCTGCCGGCCGAACTGGTGACCCAGATCGAGGGCTACTGGGCCAGCGAGTTCAAGTGACCGGGACCTAGCGAGCCACCGCCGCGCCCAGCGGGCGCGGCGCTCCGCACCGCCTCCGCCGTCCTTCCCCACAGGCCTTGCCGCTGCCATGAACGCCACTGCCGCCTCCCTCGCACCGCCCACCTCGCGCGACCTGCGCGACGCCCGCAACGACCGCCTGTTCCGCGGGTTCCTGATCGTCACCGTGGTGCTGGTGCTCACCGCCCTGGCCTGCGCCGCGCTGTCCATGCTGTGGGGCGGCCGCCACGCCCTGCAGGAGCAGGGACTGAGCTTCTTCTACACCGCCGACTGGAACCCGGTCGAAAACCGCTTCGGCGCGTTGGCGCCGATCTACGGCACCATCGTCACCGCGCTGATCGCCATGCTGATCGCGGTGCCGGTGAGCTTCGGCATCGCCTTCTTCCTGACCGAAGTCGCGCCGCGCTGGCTGCGTGGCCCGGTCGGCACCGCCATCGAACTGCTGGCCGGCATCCCGTCGATCATCTACGGCATGTGGGGCCTGTTCGTGCTGGTGCCGGTGATGACCGAATACGTCACCCCGTTCCTCAACGACCACCTCGGTGGACTGCCGCTGATCGGCCCGCTGTTCCAGGGCCCGCCACTGGGCATCGGCATGCTCACCGCCGGCTTCGTGCTGGCGATCATGGTGGTCCCGTTCATCTCCTCGGTGATGCGCGAGGTGTTCCTGACCGTGCCGACCCGGCTGAAGGAATCGGCCTACGCGCTGGGTTCGACCAAGTGGGAAGTGAGCTGGGACATCGTGTTGCCCTACACCCGCTCGGCGGTGATCGGCGGCATCTTCCTCGGCCTCGGCCGCGCCCTCGGCGAGACCATGGCGGTGGCGTTCGTGATCGGCAACAGCGTGCGCCTGACGCCGTCGCTGCTGGAGCCGGGCACCACCATCGCCGCGCTGATCGCCAACGACTTCGGCGAGGCCACCGAAACCTACCGGTCGGCACTGCTGCTGCTGGGCTTCGTGCTGTTCATCGTCACCTTCGTGGTGCTCGCCATCGCCCGCCTGATGCTGATGCGCCTGGCCCGCAAGGAGGGCAACTGATGTCCACCGCCGATTCGCTGTACCTGCGCCGCCGCCTGGTCAATGGCGCGGCACTGCTGATGGCCTGCGCCACCGCCGCGTTCGGCCTGCTGTTCCTGGGCTGGATCCTGTGGACCCTGCTGGCCAAGGGCCTGCCGGGCATCAACCTGGACCTGTTCACCAAGATGACGCCGCCGCCGATGCAGGAAGGCGGCCTGCTCAACGCGTTCTTCGGCAGCGCGGTGATGTGCGCGCTGGCCATTGCCATCGGCACCCCGCTGGGCGTGGCCGCGGGCACCTGGCTGGCCGAGTACGGCAATGCGCGCAAGGCCGGCACGGTGGTGCGCTTCGTCAACGACATCCTGCTGTCGGCGCCGTCGATCGTGCTGGGCCTGTTCGTCTACACCCTGTACGTGATGCAGACCGGCGGCAACTTCTCCGCCTTCGCCGGCGCGCTGTCGCTGGCCTTCATCGTGCTGCCGGTGGTGATCCGCACCACCGACGAAATGCTGCGGCTGGTGCCGGTGCAGATGCGCGAGGCGGCGCTGGCGCTGGGCGTGCCGCAGTGGAAGGTGATCGTGCAGGTGCTGTACCGCAGCGCCATGGCCGGCATCGTCACCGGCATCCTGCTGGCGCTGGCCCGCATTTCCGGCGAGACCGCGCCGCTGCTGTTCACCGCCTTCGGCAACCAGTACTGGAACAGCAACGTGTTCCAGCCGATGGCCTCGGTGCCGGTGGTGATGAACCAGTTCGCCGGCAGCCCCTATGAATCCTGGCAGGTGCTGGCCTGGGCCGGCGCCCTGGTGCTGACCGTGTTCGTGCTGCTGGTCAGCCTGTCCGCGCGTGGCCTGCTGCTGCGCAACCGCATTTCGAACGATTGATCCGAACGACCGACCTACTTCCATGGACCTGCCCATGAACGACCTCAGCAATGCCGTGCCGATGCAGCGCATCGCCGTGCCCTCCGCGCACCAGGACCTGCAGACGCCGGCACCGGTCAAGCTCGCCGCGCGCGGCCTGGACTTCTATTACGGCCAGTTCCATGCGCTGAAGAACATCAACCTGGAAATCCCGGAAAAGCGCGTCACCGCGCTGATCGGCCCGTCCGGCTGCGGCAAGTCCACCCTGCTGCGCATCTTCAACCGCATCTATGCGCTGTACCCCAAGCTCGAAGCCCGCGGCGAGGTGCTGCTGGACGGCGAGAACATCCTCTCGCCGAAGTACCCGATGAACCGCCTGCGCTCCAAGGTGGGCATGGTGTTCCAGAAGCCGGTGCCGTTCCCGATGACCATTTTCGAGAACGTGGCCTACGGCATCCGCCACCACGAGAAGCTGTCCAAGGCCGAGATGGCCGACCGCGTCGAGCACGCGCTGCGCCAGGGCGCGCTGTGGGACGAGGTCAAGGACAAGCTGGGCCAGAGCGCGCTAGGCCTGTCCGGCGGCCAGCAGCAGCGCCTGTGCATCGCCCGCGCGGTGGCGCTCAAGCCGGACGTGCTGCTGCTGGACGAGCCGACCTCGGCGCTGGACCCGATCTCCACCAGCCGCATCGAACAGCTGGTCGAAGAGCTGAAGAACGACTACACCATCGCCATCGTCACCCACAACATGCAGCAGGCCGCGCGCGTGTCCGACTACACCGCCTTCATGTACCTGGGCGACCTGATCGAACACGACCGCACCGACGTGATCTTCTCCAACCCGTCCAGGCAGCAGACCGAGGACTACATCACCGGCAGGTTCGGCTGAAGCGGCGCGCCTGGCCGATGCCGCCACGGCATCGGCCGCACCCGCACGGCCGCACCGCGCGCTGCGCCGGCCACGCGCCCGGGCGCTGCCGCCGCCACGGCCGCAGCGAATCACGGGCCGGTGCGGCAGCGGCGATCCGCCTCGAACAAGCCCCCTTCCGCACTCCCGCTTCCGTCATCGCCCAGAGACGCCCATGAACACCCATCCCAACGACCACATCGTGAAAAGCTACGACGAAGAACAGCACCGCCTGGTGGCCGAGATCGTGCGCATGGGCGAGATGTCCGTCGCCCAGCTCGAAGCCGCGCTGGACGTGATCGAGCGCCGCGACGAAAGCGCCGCGCGCCGGATCATCGCCAACGACGAGGCCATTGACGCGCTGGAGCAGCAGATCAGCCACGACGTCATGCGCCTGGCCCTGCGCGGCCCGATGGCGCGCGACCTGCGCGAGATCCTCGCCGGGCTGCGCATCCCGGCCGACATCGAACGCATCGGCGACTATGCCGCCAACGTCGCCAAGCGCTCCATCGCGCTGGCCGCGGTGCCGCCGCTGCCGCAGATCCAGGGGCTGCGCGCCCTCGGCCGGCTCGCCGCGCAGCAGGTACGGCGCGCGCTCGATGCCTATCGCAACGGCGATGCCGACGCCGCGCAGGCGCTGCGCCAGGACGATGCCCGGCTGGACGCGCAGTACACCGCGCTGTTCCGCGAGCTGCTCACCTACATGATGGAAGACCCGCGCAACATCACCCCGTGCACGCACCTGCTGTTCATGGCCAAGAACCTGGAGCGGATCGGCGACCACGCCACCAACATCGCCGAGAACGTCTGGTTCCTCGTGCATGGCGACGCACCGCTGCCGCCGCGCGAGAAGCGCGACGAAACCAGCACGGTCGACCACACCTGAAAACGAAGACGCCGGGCAGCGCCCGGCGTCATTCCAGGTACCGACAGCGCCTTACCCCAGCCGCTGCCGCACCGCCTCGAACAGCGCCACGCCGGTGGCCACCGACACGTTGAGGCTTTCCACGTCGCCCGGCATCGGGATCCGCACCAGGCCGTCGCAGGTCTCGCGGGTCAGCCGGCGCAGGCCGTCGGACTCACCGCCCATCACCAGCGCCACGTTGCCGCGCAGGTCCAGCTGGTGGATGGTCTGCTCCGCCTCGCCGGCCAGCCCATACAGCCACACGCCCTGCTTCTGCAGGTCCTTCAGGCAGCGCACCAGGTTGGTCACCGCCACCACCGGAATGCGGTCGGCCGCGCCGGCGCTGGTCTTGCGCACGGTGGCATTGACCGGCGCGCTCTTGTCCTTGGGGATCACCACCGCGGTGACGCCGGCGGCGGCGGCGCTGCGCAGGCAGGCGCCGAGGTTGTGCGGGTCCTGCACCTCGTCCAGCACCAGCAGCAGCGCCTTGCCCCCGGCGGCCTCGACCAGCCCTTCCAGCTCGTTCTCGCCCCACAGTTTGGCCGCGGCATAGCGCGCGACCACGCCCTGGTGGCGCACCTGCCCGGCCACGCCGCCCAGCGCCTGCGCGGCCACGCGGCGCACGTCGATGCCCTTGCGCCGCGCGTTCTCCTCGATCTCCACCAGCCGCGGGTTCTTGCTGCCGGCCTCGATCAGCACCTCGCGGACATTGTCCGGGTCCTTCTCGATCGACGAAGCCACGGCGTTGACGCCGACGATCCACTGGTTCTGCTTGCTCATTGCGACCGCGCGAGGGGGAGTTGGGCGCGTAATGGTAGTGCATCGGCCCGGCCGGCACCGCGGCGGCTGAACGGATGCCCGCTGGCCACCCTGGATCAACGATGGTCAATGCGCCCCTGCGACGCACCCAACAGGGCCGCTTCCATCATTGGAACGCCTGGCGCGACCCTGCCGGCAGACACCGCCGCCCGGCGCCGTCGACACCACAGGAGCACGCGCATGACCGGCAACCGGAAACCCATGACCAGGGCCTGGACCTTGCTGCTACTGGCCGGCGCACTGTCCGCCGCCGCGGCCGTCGCCGCCCAGGAGCACGAACACGCGCGCGGCGGCCACCCGCCGGTGGCCGGCCGCGAACACGCGCCGGAGCCCTTCCACGGCCCCCGCGGCTACCGCCCGGTCACCCCGCCCCCGGGCTGGGACCGCCGCCCGGCGCGGATCGACCGGGATCACTTCAACCACAATTTCCGCGCCCACCGCCGTTACGGCATCGGCCCCTACCTGCCGCCACCCGGCTGGGTGGAACGCACCTGGTACGTCGGCGAGCTGCTGCCGGAGGCGTTCTTCGCGCCCGAATACCGGCTTGGCGACTACTGGCTGTTCAACCTGGAAACACCGCCGGTCGGCTGCGAATGGGTGCGCTACGGCCATGACGCGCTGCTGGTGGACCTGGCCACCGGGCGCGTGGAACAGGCCGTCCACGGCCTGTTCTTCTGAGCGTCACGCCGCCCCGCGAGCGCAACGGAAACGGCCGGTGCGGGGCACCGGCCGTTGCGTGCCTCAGTACTTCTGCTTGGCGCGCTTGGCCGGCTTGCCGCGCGGCGGCAGCGGTGGCAGGCCCTGGTCCGCCGCGCTGGCGTCGCCATCGAGCCGCTCGACCAGGCGGAAGTCGATCTTGCGGTCTTCCATGCTGGCCTTGAGCACCAGGATGCGTACCCGGTCGCCAAGCCGGAACTGGACGCCACGGCGGTCGCCGGTGAGCGTCTTGCGCAGCGGGTCGAACTGGTAGTAATCGTGCGGCAGCTGGGTGACGTGCACCAGCCCGTTGACCTTGGAGTCGTCCAGTTCCACGAACAGGCCGAAGCTGGTCACGCCGCTGATCACGCCGTCGAACTGGCCGCCGACGTGCTTTTCCATCCATGCCGCGCGGAAGCGCTCGTCCACCTCGCGCTCGGCCTCGTCGGCCCGGCGCTCGCGTTCGGAACACTGCAGCGCCAGCGCCGCCATCTCGCGCGGGGTGTAGGTGTACTTGTCGCGCGGGCCGCCGGTGAGCGCGTACTTGATGGCCCGGTGCACCAGCAGGTCCGGATAGCGGCGGATCGGCGAGGTGAAGTGCGCGTAGGCCTCCAGCGCCAGGCCGAAGTGGCCGTTGTTGTCCGGCGAGTACACCGCCAGCGACTGGCTGCGCAGCAGCACCGATTCCAGCAGCGCCGCGTCCGGGCGCTCGCGCACCTTCTTCAGCAACCGGGTGTAGTCGCCCGGCTGCACCTTGCTCCACGCCGGCAGGCTCAGCTTGAACTCCTTGAGGAACTCCAGCAGGTCGGCGAACTTGGATTCCGGCGGCCGCTCGTGCACCCGGAACGGCGCCGGGATGTGGGTGGCCAGCAGGTAGCGCGCGGCCTCGACGTTGGCCGCGATCATGCATTCCTCGATCAGCTTGTGCGCGTCGTTGCGTACCAGCATCCCGGCCTGGGTGACCTCGCCGCGGTTGTCCAGGACGAAGCGCACTTCCGAGGATTCGAACTCGATGGCGCCACGGCGTTCGCGGGCCTTGGCCAGGATGCGGTACAGCTGGTGCAGGCTCTGGATCTGCGGCAGCAGCGGGCCGATGAAGGCCTTGGCGTCGGCGTCGTCCTCGCCCACCGCGTTCCACACCTGGGTGTAGGTCAGGCGCGCGTGCGAGTTCATCACCGCCTCGTAGAAACGCGACTGCACCACCTCGCCCTTGCGGTCCACCTGCATGTCGCAGACGAAGCACATGCGGTCTTCCTTCGGCCGCAGCGAGCAGATGCCGTTGGACAGCGTCTCCGGCAGCATCGGCACCACGTAACCGGGGAAGTACACCGAGGTGGCACGCTTGAGCGCCTCCTCGTCCAGCGGGGTGCCGGGGCGCACGTAGTGCGAGACGTCGGCGATGGCCACCACCAGCCGGAAGCCGTCGCGGTTCGGCTCGCAGAACACCGCGTCGTCGAAGTCCTTGGCATCCTCGCCGTCGATGGTCACCAGCGGCAGCGCGCGCAGGTCCACGCGGGTGCCGATCATCGCCGGGTCCACGGTCATCGGGATCGCCGTCGCCTCGTCCAGCACTTCCGGCGGGAACTCATGCGGCAGGTCGTGGCCGTGGATGGCGGTTTCCACCACCAGCGACGGGGTCAGCTTGTCGCCGAGCACCGCGATGATCTTGCCGATCGGCGGGCGCCGCGTATCCGGGGCCTGGGTCAGCTCGCACACCACCAGCTGGCCGTCCTTGGCCCCGCCGGTGGCGTCGGCCGGGATCTGGATGCTGCGCTGGATGCGCTTGTCGTCGGGCACCACGTAGTTGATGCCCAGCTCCACGCTGAAGTTGCCGATCAGGCGGTTGACGCCACGCTCGAGCACGCGCGCGATGCTGCCTTCGCGGCGGCCGCGGCGGTCGATGCCGGTGACATTGGCCAGCGCGCGGTCGCCATGCATGACCTTGCGCATTTCGTACGGCGGCAGGAACAGGTCGTCGCCGCCCTCGTCCGGGCGCAGGAAACCGAAGCCTTCGGGGTTGGCGATGACCACGCCGGGAATCAGGTTGGTGACCAGCACCGGGGCGAAGCCGCCGCGGCGGTTCTGCACCAGTTGCCCGTCGCGCACCATCGCGCCCAGGCGCTTGGCCAGCGCGTCGGCCCGATCCGGCTCGGTCAGGCCGAGCCGGGCGCCGATCTCCTCGGCGTTCTGCGGCCCGTCGCAGCGGTCCAGCAGCTGCAGGATCGCCTCGCGGCTGGCAATGGGCTGGGCGTAGCGTTCGGCTTCGCGCGCGGCATAGGGGTCGTCGAGGACCGCGGCCGGTGCCGGCCGCGAGCGACCACGCACGAAACTCTTCGGTGGCGCGGTGTCGCGGGATTTGCCGCGGCCGCCCTTGGCGGGCGTGGCCAGGCTCTCCGGCATCCACGGCGGCAGCTTGGCCGACTTGCGCGGCTTGCCCGGCGTTGCGCCGGGGGCGGACTTGGGGGCCTTGCCGGCCCCGGTGGTCTTTTTGTTTTTCATCAACCCCCATGGTACCCGGTGCGACGTGCATGAAGTGCGTACGACAGGCGCCGCCGCCACGCCGGAACCCGTTGACAAACCCGGCAGCGATCACCAGAATTGCCGGCTCGCATCGCCCAGGTGGCGGAATTGGTAGACGCACTAGTTTCAGGTACTAGCGGGTAAAACCGTGGAGGTTCGAGTCCTCTCCTGGGCACCACGATGCGAAACGACGAAACCCGCGCAGGCGGGTTTTTTTGTGCCCGCCATCCGCGCCGCCCTTCCCGCCGGGCCATCGACGGTGCTGCCGGAAACCGCCACCGCGGGTTCTCCCGTGGCATGCGCGGCGCGCGTGCCCGTGACCGCGCACGCTGGCATGCGTCGCGCACCGGCACCCTTCCCGCCGCAGGCGGGCGCCTGCCGGCCGCCAGCGCATGCATTGAGTGGTTGACGCCGGCGCGGACGCCCTGCATAATTCCGCTCCTGAGTCGCCCAGGTGGCGGAATTGGTA
Organism: Stenotrophomonas sp. Y6; assembly: GCF_022436665.1. Lineage (NCBI taxonomy): Bacteria > Pseudomonadati > Pseudomonadota > Gammaproteobacteria > Lysobacterales > Lysobacteraceae > Stenotrophomonas > Stenotrophomonas sp. Y6. The sequence goes on along the minus strand of NZ_JAKUKB010000003.1, from coordinate 45,634 downwards.
GACGCACTAGTTTCAGGTACTAGCGGGTAAAACCGTGGAGGTTCGAGTCCTCTCCTGGGCACCACGACTCAACAGATCAAACCCGCGCAAGCGGGTTTTTTCGTATCTGCGACCATGCACCATGCGTCGGGCGCACGCCGGCAGACGGCGGCCCTGGTTTCATTCCCAGGCGCGTCGTCCGGAACCGGCTGCCATCTTCCGGCGGCGATCGACGCACGGCAGCGGAACCCCGCACCCGCTGCGGCGTGCACGCCCTGTATTGCACGCCTCCTTCCCTCCCTGCGCAGCGCGCACGAATGCCTGCACGAAGCGTTGACACCGCGTCCGGCCATCGGCACAATTGCCGCCCTGAGTCGCCCAGGTGGCGGAATTGGTAGACGCACTAGTTTCAGGTACTAGCGGGTAAAACCGTGGAGGTTCGAGTCCTCTCCTGGGCACCACGACTCAACAGATCAAACCCGCGCAAGCGGGTTTTTTCGTATCTGCGGCACGCTGCGACTCCGCCGGGGTTGCGCCCCGTCCACCGCCCCCGCCCGGATACGACGATCCCCGCCTTGCGGGCGGGGATCGCGGTGACTCAATGACCGCCGGCACTGGCCGCGCCAGCACCGGCGCCGAACGGCGGTTTGGCCAGCCACAGGAAGGCGATGATCGCCAGGAACGTCCAGCCCAGCAGATAGAAGATGTCGTTGAAGCCCATCTGCGAGGCCTGGTGGTCGATCATGCTGTTCAACAGCGCGGCGCCGTGCTGCAGGTCACCGTGCCCCATCGCCAGCACCTGCTCCTGCATGCCGGGCGTATACACCGATACATGTTCGGTCAGGTGCGCATGGTGCTGCTGGGTACGGTGCGCCCACAGCCAGGTGGTCAGCGACGCGGCGAAGCTGCCGCCCAGCGTGCGCAGGAAGGTGGCCAGGCCGGAGCCGGCGGCAATCTCGCGCCCGTCCAGGTCCGACAGCAGGATCTGCAGCACCGGCATGAAGAACAGGGCCACGCCCACGCCCATGATCAGCTGCACCCCGGCCACGTGCTGGAAATCCACCTGCAGGTTGAAACCCGAGCGCATGAAGCTGGTCAACGACAGGAACACGAAGGCGATGGAGGCGAGCATGCGCATGTCGTAGCGCGACGCGTACTTGCCCACCAGCGGCGCCAGGATCACCGGCAGCACGCCGATCGGCGCCGTCGCCAGGCCCGCCCAGATCGCGGTGTAGCCCATGTCGCGCTGCAGCCACAGCGGCATCATCAGCGCCACGCTGAAGAACGCCGCGTAGGCCACCACCATCGCCAGGGTGCCGGCGCGGAAGTTGCGGTGGCGGAACAGGCGCAGGTCGACGATGGGGTCCTTGTCGGTCAGTTCCCAGACCAGGAACACCGCCAGCGACACCACCGCCACGCACGACAGCACCACGATCTTGGTCGAGGCGAACCAGTCCTCGTCGTTGCCCAGGTCGAGCACCAGCTGCAGCGCGCCGACGCCGATCACCAGGGTGACCAGGCCGACGTAGTCCATCTTCGGCGTGTCGATGTGCTCGGGCCGGCCCTTGAGCTGGGCGCCGACCACCAGCGCGGCGAAGATGCCCAGCGGCACGTTGATCAGGAAGATCCATTCCCAGCTGTAGTTGTCGGTGATCCAGCCACCGAGGATCGGCCCGCAGATCGGTGCGACCACCGTGATCATGGCCAGCAGCGCCAGCGCCTGGCCGCGTTTCTCGCGCGGGTAGATCGACACCAGCAGCGACTGCGTGATCGGGTACATCGGCCCGGCGACGAAACCCTGCAGCGCACGCGACAGCACCAGCATGCCCATGCTCTGCGCCAGGCCGCACAGCAGCGAGGTGATGACGAACGCCAGCGTCGCCCACACGAACAGCCTGCGTTCGCCGAAACGGCGGCTGAGCCAGCCGGTCAGCGGCAGCGCGATGGCGGTGCTGACCGCGAACGAGGTGATCACCCAGGTCGCCTGCTGCGAACTGGCGCCGAGGTTGCCGGCGATGGTCGGCAACGAGACGTTGGCGATGGTGGTGTCGAGCACCTGCATGAACGAGGCCATCGCCAGGCCCACGGTACACAGCGCCACGCTGGGCGGCGCGAAACCGGCGGCCGGCTGCGGCATGGCCGGAGCTTGAGCGGACATGCGCGGCGACCTCAGCCGGCCTGGCGCGGCAGGTTGTCGTGGATGATCCGCGCGATCGCCGCGTCGGCGTCATGCAGTTGCCTGGCGTAGACGTCCGTATCGAACACGGTGCCCTCGGCCGGCTTGGCCGGCAGCACGCCGCCCTTCTGGTCGCGCAGGCTCACTTCGGCCTTCATCGACAGGCCGATGCGCAGCGGATGCTGTGCCAGCTGGCTGGCGTCGATGGCGATGCGCACCGGCACGCGCTGCACGATCTTGATCCAGTTGCCGCTGGCGTTCTGCGCCGGCAACAGCGAGAACGCCGAGCCGGTGCCCAACCCGAGGCTGGTGATGCGGCCCTTGTACTTCACATCGCCGCCGTACAGGTCCGAGCGCAGTTCCACTTCCTGGCCCAGGCGCATGTGCCGCAGCTGGGTTTCCTTGAAATTGGCGTCCACCCACATCTGCTCGGCGGGCACCACCGCCATCAGCGCCGTGCCCGGCTGCACGCGCTGGCCGACCTGCACCGAGCGCCGCGCGACATACCCGGCGACCGGCGCGACGATGCCCGCACGGGCGTTGTTGAGCCACGCCTGGCGCAGCTGCGCGGCGGCGGCCTTCACGTCCGGCTGGGTCGCGACCACGGTGTCGTCGACCAGCGCGCGGCTGCGTTCCACCGTCTCGCGCGAACCGGCCACCGCGGCCTCGGCCGCGGCCAGCTCGTCGCGGGCATGGGCCAGTTCCTCGTTGGAGATCGCGCCACTGGCGGCCAGGTCGCGGCGCCGGGCGAAGTCCTCGCGCACGCGCCGCAGGGTGACCTGGCGGGCGTTGAGGTCGGCCTGCGCGCCTTCCACGCTGCGGTACAGGCCGCGCACCTGGCGCACGGTGCGCGCCAGGTTGGCTTCGGCCTGCTGCAGCGCAACCTCGGTGTCGGCCGGGTCCAGCTGCACCAGCAGCTGGCCGCGCTCCACGCGCATGCCGTCGTCGGCGGCGATGGCGACCACGGTACCGGCCACCTGCGGGGTGATCTGCACCTGGTTGCCCTGCACGTAGGCGTCGTCGGTTTCCTCGAACCAGCGGCCGAAGGCGAAATACCACAGCGCGAACGCCGCCAGCAGCAGGACGACGAGGACAAGCAGGCCGCGCAGCAGCCGGCCACGGCGGCTGCCAACGACGGGAGCTTCAGGAGTGTGGGTCTGGCTCATGGGGTGTTTCTCAGGAATGCGGGGACACGGGGGAAGAGGAGGACAGCGGGGCGGCGACGCCGTCGGCCGACGGCGCATAGCCGCCGCCCAGCGCCTGGCTCAAGCGCGCGGCGGCGAGCAGCTGCTGCGAATGCAGCGCGGTCAGCGCCTGCTGCGCACCGAGCAGCTGCGACTGCGCGGATAGCACGTCCAGGTAGTTGCCGATGCCCGCGCGGTAGCGTTGGCCGGCCAGCTCGAACGCCGAGCCGGCGGTGGCGACCGCCTGCTGCTGCGACTGCACCTGCTGCTCGAGCGAGCGCACCGCGTTGACCTGGTCGGCCACCTCGCGCAGCGCATCGACCACGGTCTGGTTGTAGCCGGCCACGGCCAGGTCGTAGCTGGCGTCGGCACCGGCAAGGCCGGCGCGCAGGCGGCCACCTTCGAAGATCGGCAGACTCAGTGCCGGACCAAGGTAGGCGAAAGTGGAACCACTCCTGAGCAGGTCGCCGACGTTGGGCGCGACCACCCCGGCCAGCGCGGTCAGGTTGAAGCTGGGGTAGAACCGGGCCTTGGCGACCTTGATCTGCCTGGCGGCCGCTTCCACCCGCCAGCGCGCGGCGACGATGTCCGGGCGGCGCCCAAGCAGCTCGCTGGGCAGCACGCCCGGCAGCTGCAGCGCGGTGACGTCCAGCGCCTGCGGACGGGCGATGACCAGGCCGCGGTCCGGGCCCTGGCCGAGCAACGCGGCCAGCGCGGTGCGCGCGGCGTCGATCTGCTGCTGCGCGGCCTGCAGCTGCTGCTGCGCGGCGGGAACCCGGGCTTCGGCCTGGCGCACCTGCAGGTCGCTGTCGATGCCGGCGGCGCGGCGCTGGCGCACCAGCTGCAGGGTCTTGCGCGCACGCTCCAGCTCCTGCTCGGCGATGTCGTGGGCGCGCCAGGCACGATCCAGTTCGACATAGGCCTGGACCATGCCCGAGGCCAGCTTCAGGCGCGCGGCCTGGGCATCGACGGCGGCGGCATGCGCCGTGTCCACCGCCGCTTCCCAGCTGGCGCGCTTGCCGCCCCACAGGTCGAAGCCGTAGCTGAAATCGAATGCGACCTGGCCACTGCCCATGTAGCGGCCACCGAGTTCCTCGCCGACCATCGATTCGGGCAGGCGCACGCCGGTGTAGCCGCCGGAGACGGACAGGCTCGGCAGGCGCTCGGCGCGGGCGATGCCGGCCTGCGCCTGGGCCTGGCGCAGGCGTGCGTCGGCCGCGTCCAGGCTGGGATGGCCGGCCAGCGCCTCGGCCACCAGCGCGTCGAGCTGCGGGTCGCCGAAGGCGCGCCACCAGTCACTGACCGGGAATGCGGCCACCGACAGGTCGCTGGTGGCCAGGGTGCGTTCGCTGTGCAGGCTGTCGGTGTCGAGCAGCCGCCCCTGCGGCTGCAGTCCGCCGCTGCTGGCGCAGGCGGCAAGCGCCAGCACCAGCGTCGCCGGCAACAGCGGCCGCGCGCGCTGGCGCATGGAGTGGGAGACGGGGAAAGGGATCATGGGGGCGTCAGGGAGTCGCGGATGCGGGTGAGAAGGGACATCAGCTGCGCGCGTTCGTCGGGGCTCAGGTCACGCATGGCGTAATCCATCACCGCGTCGCCGCGCTTCTTGAGCCGCGCGCACAGCTCGCGGCCCTGTTCGGTCAGCACGATCTGCAGCGCCCGCCGGTCCTGCGCATGCGCCTCGCGGCGCACGCAGCCCAGCGATTCGAGCTTGTCCAGCAGGCGGGTGACCGCGCTGGGCACCTGGTCCAGCGCCTGCGCCAGTTCGTTGGCGGTGCACGGCGCCATGTGCGCCAGCGTCTTCAGGCCCACGAAATGGGTGAAGCCGATGCCGATGTTCTCTTCGGCCATGGAGGCGTCGAGCTGCCGGGCCAGGCCGTCGCGGGTCTGGCGCAGCAGCAGGCCGAAGCTGGGAGGGTTGGTGGTCGCGCAGATCATGGGCGCGCATTTTATTGCATCCGGAATAATTCACAATGGAAATATTCCATCCGGCATGAAATGCGCCGTTGCAGCATTGGATCAATCGCGCCAGCGGCCGGCGCGGGCCCGGGCCCGGGCCCGTGGCTTGGCATCCCCGACCGCATCCGGATAATCACCGGCTCGCGGGGGCGACGGCCGTCGCCGCCCCCCAGCACCAGGTAACAGCCCCGCATGACCGAACTCGTACGCCCCGCCTTCCACGGCTTCGAGCAGCAGCCGCTGCGCGAGTACGCCGAGCGCGCCTATCTCGACTATTCCATGTACGTGGTACTGGACCGCGCCCTGCCCTTCCTCGGCGACGGGCTCAAGCCGGTGCAGCGCCGCATCATCTATTCGATGAGCGAGCTGGGCCTGAACGCCGCGTCCAAGCCGAAGAAGTCCGCGCGCACCGTCGGCGACGTCATCGGCAAGTACCACCCGCATGGCGACAGCGCCTGCTACGAAGCGCTGGTGCTGATGGCCCAGCCGTTCTCCTACCGCTACCCGCTGATCGACGGCCAGGGCAACTTCGGCTCCAGCGACGACCCCAAGTCGTTCGCGGCCATGCGTTATACCGAATCCAAGCTGACCCCGATCGCCGAGGTGCTGCTGGGCGAGCTGGGCCAGGGCACCACCGACTGGTCGCCCAACTTCGACGGCACGCTGGAGGAACCGAGCTGGCTGCCGGCACGGCTGCCACACCTGCTGCTCAACGGCACCACCGGCATCGCCGTGGGCATGGCCACCGACGTCCCGCCGCACAACCTCAACGAGATCGTCAGCGCGCTGGTGCGGCTGATCGACGACCCGGACGCGACCGTCGCCGACCTGTGCGAGCACGTGAAGGGCCCGGACTACCCGACCACCGCCGAGATCATCACCCCGGCCAGCGACCTGCGGCAGCTGTACGAGACCGGCAACGGCAGCGTGCGCGCCCGCGCCACCTTCCTCAGGGAAGGCAGCAACATCGTGATCACCGCGCTGCCGCACCAGGTGTCGCCGTCCAAGGTGATCGAGCAGATCGCCCAGCAGATGCGGGCCAAGAAGCTGCCCTGGCTGGAGGACATCCGCGACGAATCCGACCACGCCAACCCGGTGCGCGTGGTGCTGATCCCGCGCTCCAGCCGCGTCGACGCCGAGCAGCTGATGGGCCACCTGTTCGCCACCACCGACCTGGAGAAGAGCTACCGGGTAAACCTCAACGTCATCGGCCTGGACGGCCGCCCGCAGGTCAAGAACCTGCGGCAGCTGCTGGACGAGTGGCTGCGCTTCCGCCAGGACACGGTCACCCGCCGCCTCAACCACCGGCTGCAGAAGGTCGAGCGCCGCCTGCACCTGCTGGAAGGCCTGCTGGTGGCCTTCCTCAACCTGGACGAGGTGATCCACATCATCCGCACCGAGGACGAACCCAAGCCGGCGCTGATCGCCCGCTTCGGCCTGTCCGAGGACCAGGCCGAGTACATCCTGGAGACCAAGCTCAAGCAGCTGGCCCGTCTGGAGGAAATGAAGATCCGCGGCGAGCAGGACGAGCTGGCCGCCGAGCGCGAGAAGATCCTGTCCATCCTCGGCAGCGCCGCGAAGCTGAAGAAACTGGTCAAGGACGAACTGCTGGCCGACGCCAAGAAGTTCGGCGATGAGCGCCGTTCGCCGCTGGTGCAGCGCGACGCCGCCCAGGCCATCGACGAGACCGAGCTGGTCGCCAGCGAGCCGGTCACCGTGGTGCTGTCGGAGAAGGGCTGGGTGCGCGCGGCCAAGGGCCACGACGTCGACGCCGCCGGCCTGTCCTACCGCGAGGGCGACAGCCTGCTGGCGGCGGTGCGCGGGCGCAGCACGCAGCAGGTGGCGTTCCTCGACAGCGAGGGCCGCGCCTACTCCACGCCGGCGCACACCCTGCCCTCCGCGCGCGGCAACGGCGAGCCGTTGACCGGCCGCTTCTCGCCGGCCGCCGGCAGCAGCTTCGTCACCCTGGCCAGCGGCGACAACGACACCCGCTTCGTGCTCGCCTCCTCGCACGGCTACGGCTTCGTCACCCGCTTCGAGAACCTCACCGGCCGCAACAAGGCCGGCAAGGCCATGCTCAACCTGTCCCCCGGGGCGGCGGTGCTGCAGCCGATGGTGGTGGCCAACCCGCAGAGCGACCGCATCGTCGCGGTCACCAGCGCCGGCAACATGCTCGCCATCCCGGCCAGCGACCTGCCCGAGCTGGACAAGGGCAAGGGCAACAAGATCATCGAGATCCCCAAGGCCAAGCTCGCCACCGAGCGCGTGGTCGCGGTGGTCGCGGTATCGCCCGGCGCCACCCTGCAGGTGCGCAGCGGCCAGCGCACCATGAACCTGTCATTCAAGGAGCTGGATGCGTACGTGGGCGCGCGGGCCAGCCGCGGGCACCTGCTGCCAAGGGGGTGGCAGAAGGTGGAAGGCCTCGACGTCCAGTAGCCCGTTTCACTGGCGCGCGGCGGCGCGGCCGGCATCGCCGTTGCCATGTGCATGCGTGGCGCGGCAGAAGGTGGAAGGCCTCGACGTCCAATAACCCGTTTCACTGGCGCGCGGCGGCGCGGCCGGTATTGCAGTCGCCACGCGCAGGCGTGGCGCGGCAGAAGGTGGAAGGCCTGGACGTCCAATAACCCGTTTCACTGGCGCGCGGCGGCGCGGCCGGCATCGCCGTTGCCATGCGCAGGCGTGGCGCGGCAGAAGGTGGAAGGGCTGGACGTCGAGCGCCGTCGTAGATGCGGGGCTTGCCCCGCATGGAGCATCGCCGGCAATGCCCCGTGCGGGGCAAGCCCCGCACCTACGGATGGCCTACCGCCGGGCGCAGGATGGCTATTGTTTCCCCCTTGCCCTCAACGCACCGGAAGCCCTGTGCGGGGCAAGCCCCGCACCTACGGATGACCTGCCGCCGGGCGCAGGATGGCTATTGTTTCCCCTTGCCCTCAACGCACCGGAAGCCCTGTGCGGGGCAAGCCCCGCACCTACGGATGGCCGGCCTTCGGGCGCATGAGGGTTATTGTTCTCACCTTGTCCCCAACTCATTGGAAGCTCCCATGCAACCCGAATTCTGGCTGCAGCGCTGGCAACAGGGACAAATCGGCTTTCACCGCGCCGAGGTGATGCCGCTGCTCGAGCGGCACTGGCCGTCGCTGCAGCTCGATCCCGGCAGCCGGGTACTGGTGCCGTTGTGCGGCAAGAGCCTGGACATGCACTGGCTGGCCGCGCAGGGCCACCGCGTGCTCGGCGTGGAGATCTCGCCGCTGGCGGTGACGCAGTTCTTCGCCGAGGCCGGGCTGCGGCCCGAACGCCGCAGCAGCGCGCTGGGCGAGCATTTCAGCGCCGGCCCGATCGAGATCATCCTGGGCGACGCCTTCACCCTCGATGACGCGACCCTGGCCGGTATCGCCGGGCTTTACGACCGCGCTGCGCTGATCGCGCTGCCGCCGGAACTGCGCCAGCGCTACCGCGACACCGTCTACGCACGGCTGCCGGCCGGCTGCCGCGCGCTGCTGATCACGCTCGAATACCCGCAGGCGGAAAAGGCCGGGCCGCCATTCGCGGTGGGCCAGACGGAAGTGGAATCGTTCGCGCCGGCGTGGCGGGTGGAACTGGCCGAGCGCCGCGACATCCTCGCGCAGGAGCCCGGCTTCCGCGCCGAAGGCGTCAGCGCGCTGTCCACCGCGGTCTACCGCATGCGGCGCGCCGGCGACTGACAGGCACGCTCCCTGCATCAACGAAAAGGCCGGGAATTCCCGGCCTTCGTCGCTCATGGGCGTGGGTTGGCCACGCTCAATGCGCCGGCGACCCCTTCGCATCCATCTTGCTGGCCTGGTACAGCTCCAGGCCGATGCGCTTGATCAGGCCCAGCTGCTGCTCCAGCCACCAGGCATGGTCTTCCTCGGTGTCGCGCAGCTGCGCGATCAGGATGTCGCGGCTGACGTAGTCACCGTGCGACTCGCACAGCTTCACCGCCGCGGCCAGGTTGGCGCGCACCTGATATTCAGTCTGCAGGTCCTTCTCCAGCATCTCGACCACGCTCTTGCCGGGGGCGAAGACGTGCGGGCGCATGTCCGGGTCGCCGCCCAGGAACAGGATCCGCCGCAGCAGCGCGTCGGCATGCCCGGTCTCCTCCTCCATCTCGTGGCCGATGCGCTCGTACAGCGCATGCAGACCCTGGTCTTCGTACCGGCGCGAATGGATGAAGTACTGGTCGCGCGCGGCCAGTTCGCCGCGCAGCAGCTCCTTCAGGCAATCGATGACTTCCGGGTGTCCCTGCATGGGGGTGCTCCTGATATGCGTAGGGGCACAGGATGCCCGATCCGGCACGGCGATGATCTAATCGGAATCAGTTTCAGTTGCGCCCTGCGTACGGCACCGCCCTCGCCTACAATCGCGCTTCCTGGGGCCGGGGGAGAGGCGCATGAGGCGCTGGCTGCTGCGTTCGCTGTGGGTCGTGCTGGGGCTTTCGATCCTTGTGCCGGGGGGGCTCTGGCTGCTGCTGCGCGGCAGCCTGCCGGAACTGGACGGCGAGCTCGCCCTGCCCGGGCTGTCGGCCCCGGTCCAGGTGCAGCGCGACGGCAACGGCATGGTCACGGTGGATGCCGCCGACGAGCGCGACATGGCCCGCGCGCTGGGCTACGTGCACGCCCAGGAACGCTACTTCGAAATGGACCTGATGCGGCGCTCGGCGGCCGGCGAGCTGGCCGAGCTGTTCGGCGCCAAGGCCCTGCCGCTGGACCGGCGCATGCGCGTGCACCGCCTGCGCACGCGCGCGCACGACACCCTGGACGTCGCCCTGGGCGAGCGCCGCGCGGTGCTCGAGGCCTACCGCGACGGCGTCAACGCCGGGCTGGCGGCACTGCCGGCACGGCCCTGGCCCTACCTGCTGCTGCGCCAGCAGCCGCGCCCCTGGCGCCTGGAGGATTCGGTGCTGGCCGGGCTGGCGATGTACGCCGACCTGCAGGACCCGGGCAACAGCCGCGAGCTGGCCCTGGCCCGCATCCGCGAAGTGGTGCCACCCGCGCTCTATGCCCTGCTCGCGCACGACGGCAGCAGCTGGGATGCGCCACTGTTCGGCGCCGCGCGCGGCGATGCACCGCTGCCCGATGCGGCGACGCTGGACCTGCGCCAGCTGGCCGGCAGTGGCGGCGGCGAGGCCACGGCCGCGCGTCCTGCCCCCGCGCCGCGGCGGGACAGCGGGATCGGCTGGCCACCGGTGGCGGCCGACAGCGCGCCGGGCAGCAACAACTTCGCCGTCGCCGGCGCGCTCACCCGCGATGGCCGCGCGATCCTGGCCGACGACATGCACCTGGCCCTGCGCGCGCCCAACCTTTGGTTCCGCGTGCGCCTGCGCCATCCCGATGCGGCCGCCCCGGGCGGCAAGGTCGACGTGGCCGGGTTCAGCCTGCCGGGGCTGCCGGTGGTGATCGTCGGCAGCAATACCCATGTGGCCTGGGGCTTCACCAACAGCTACATCGACACCGCCGATTTCGCGCGCCTGCCGGCCACCGCGCCGTTGCGCGAATACCACGAAACCATCGCCGTGGCCGGCGCGCCCGCCGACACCCTGGTCGTACGCGAAAGCGACTGGGGCCCGGTGCTGCACGACAACGCCGACGGCAGCCGGCTGGCGCTGCGCTGGACCGCACAGCTGCCGGGCGCGGTGCGCCTGGATTTCGCCGACATGGCCCGCGCCGGCGACCTGGACGCCGCGCTGGCGGTGGCCGACCGCGCCGGCATCCCCGCGCAGAACCTGCTGCTGGCCGACCGCCACGGCCGCATTGCCTGGCGCCTGGCCGGCGCACGCCCGGACCGCAGCGGGACGTGCACCGCCGGCGGCATCGCCAACACATCCGATGCGCCGTTGCCGCCGGGCACGTCGCCCTTCAACGAACCCTGCCATCCGTGGCCACTGCGCACGGATCAGGCGCCGTCGCTGGTCGATCCCGCCGACCACCGCCTATGGACCGCCAATGGCCGCGTGCTCGATGGTGCCATGCTGGCCGAGGCCGGCGATGGCGGCTACGACCTCGGCGCGCGGGCACGCCAGGTCCGCGACGGCCTGTTCGCGCGCGAACAGTTCGACGAGCGCGACCTGCTCGCCATCCAGCTCGACGATCGTGCCGTGCTGATGGAGCGCTGGTGGAAGCTGCTGCGCGCCACCGTGGAGCACAGTGACGACCCGGCGCTGCGGCGGCTGGAAGCGGCCAGCCGCCACTGGGACGGCCGCGCCGCGGTCGACTCGGCGAGCTACCGCATCGCCCGCGGCTTCCGCGGCATCGTCCTGGATACGCTGGAGGACGGCCTGCTGGCGCCCGCGCGGCAGCGGCTCGGGGAGGACTTCGTGGCGCCGCGCCTGCCACAGCTGGAGGGCGTGGCCTGGCCGCTGCTGGAACAGCGCCCGCCGCACCTGCTGCCAGCGCCGTTCAAGCGCTGGGACGAACTGCTGGCGCACAGCGCGCGGCAACTGGAAGCGGACCTGGCCGCGCAGGGCCACGACCTGGCCGCGCGTACCTGGGGCGAGCGCAACACCGCGGCGATCTGCCACCCCGTGTCGCGTGCGCTGCCTGCGCTGTTCAGGCGCTGGCTGTGCATGCCGGCACAGGCGCTGCCCGGCGACGGCAACATGCCACGCGTGCAGACGCCCGACTTCGGCGCGTCCGAGCGCATGGTGGTCTCGCCCGGCCATGAAGCCGACGGCATCGTGCACATGCCCGGTGGCCAGAGCGGCCATCCGCTGTCGCCGTTCTGGGGGGCCGGCCACGACGACTGGGTACACGGCCGGCCGACGCCGTTCCTGCCGGGCGCCACCACCCACACCCTGGTGCTGCGCCCGCGCTGAAGCGGCGGGCGCAGCACGGATCAGCCAACGCGCGGCGCTATTTCAGGCGCACCGTCCATTCGACCTCGAGCATGTCCTCCGCGTTGAACAGGCGGCTGACCTGCACCCAGCTCGCGGCAGGGTACCTGCCGTCGGCGAAGAACGCCTTGCGCGCCGGAATGGCCTTGACCAGCGCATCCATGTCGGTGGTGTACGCGGTTTCCTTCACCACCTGGCTGCTGTCGGCGCCGAAGCGCTGCAGGATCTTCGTCAATTCGCCATAGCACGCCCGCACCGCGGCCTGCATGTCCTGGCCGCGGCACGGCACGCCGGACACATACAGGGTGTCACCATCGCGCACCACGCCGCTGTAGCCGATATCCGCCTCCCAACTGCCCAGCGCGTGGCGCTCCAGCGGCACCTCCGCGGCAGCGGCAGGCGCCGCGCACAACAGACCGGACACCAGCAACGAATACGCACGCATCGAAGAACCCCCTTGAGCGCAACAGTGAGATGAGCGGCGGCAGCTCCGGGCAGGAACCGCCGCCGCCGCGATGGATACGGACGCGCCGGCCGCAGGGACAGACGCGCCGTGCGATGGGGAAAGACCGGCGGCGCAGCAACGCGCCGCCGCCCTGCTCATCCCGCCAGCGCCTGCGCGTGCACGCCGGCCACCGCGCGACCGGACGGATCGGCCATCGTCTCGAAGCTGGCGTCCCAGGCGATCGCCGCCGGCGAGGAACAGGCGATGGATTTGCCGCCCGGCACCGTCTCCGCCGCCGCCGGGCTGGGATAGAACTGCTCGAACAGGCTGCGGTAGTAGTACGCCTCCTTGGTCTGCGGCGGGTTGTACGGAAAGCGCTTGTCGGCGGCGGCGAGTTCGCGGTCGCTGACCTGCGCCTCGGCATGCGCCTTGAGCCCGTCGATCCAGCCGTAGCCGACGCCGTCGCTGAACTGCTCCTTCTGCCGCCACAGGATTTCCCTGGGCAGGTAGCCCTCGAACGCCTCGCGCAGCACCGCCTTCTCGATGCGGCCACTGGCCTTGTCCACCATCTTGTGGCGGGCGTCCATGCGCATCGCCACGTCGAGGAAGGCGCGGTCCAGGAACGGCACCCGCGGCTCCACGCCCCAGGCCATCATCGACTTGTTGGCGCGCAGGCAATCGTAATTGTTGAGCGCGTCGAGCTTGCGCACCAGCTCCTCGTGGAACTCGCGCGCGTTCGGCGCCTTGTGGAAGTACAGGTAGCCGCCGAAGATCTCGTCGCTGCCCTCGCCGGACAGCACCATCTTCACCCCCATCGCCTTGATCCGCCGCGCCAGCAGGAACATCGGCGTGGAGGCGCGGATGGTGGTGACGTCGTAGGTCTCGATGTGGCGGATCACTTCCGGCAGCGCATCCAGGCCTTCCTCGAAGGTGTACTCGAAGCCGTGGTGCACGGTGCCGAGCATGTCGGCGGCGATCTTCGCCGCGGCCAGGTCGGGCGAGCCGGCCAGGCCGATGGCGAAGCTGTGCAGGCGCGGCCACCAGGCTTCGCTGCGGTCGCCGTCCTCGATGCGATGGCGGGCGTAGCGCGCGGCCACCGCCGCCACCAGCGACGAATCCAGCCCGCCGGACAGCAGCACGCCATAGGGCACGTCGGTCATCAGCTGGCGGTGCACGGCGGCCTCGAAGGCTTCGCGCAGCGCCTGCCGGGACACCTCCACGCCCTGCACCGCGTCGTAGTCGCGCCACGGCCGCGCGTAGTACTGCAGCAGCTCGCCGGTGGCGCTGTCGTACCAGTGACCCGGCGGGAACTGCGCCACGTCGGCGCAGGTATCGGCCAGCGATTTCATCTCCGACGCCACGCACAGGCGGCCCTGCTTGTCATGCCCCCAGTACAGCGGCACCACGCCGATCGGGTCGCGGGCGATGATCGCGCGCCCGGCGACCTTGTCCCACAGGGCGAAGGCGAAGATGCCGTTGAGCCGGTTGAGGAACGACGCGGGGTCGTCCTCGCGGTACAGCGCATTGATCACCTCGCAGTCCGAGCCGGTCTGGAACGCATAGGGCTGTACCAGTTCCTGCTTCAGTTCGCGGTGGTTGTAGATCTCGCCGTTGACCGCCAGCGCCAGCGTGCCGTCCTCGGACAGCAACGGCTGCGAACCGCCGGCCGGATCGACGATGGCCAGGCGTTCATGCACGAGGATGGCGCGCTCGTCCACGTACACGCCGCTCCAGTCGGGGCCGCGGTGGCGCTGGCGCTGCGATTGTTCGAGGGCCTGGCGGCGCAGCGCCTGCAGGTCGTCGCCCGCCTGCAGGCCGAAGATGCCGAAGATGGAACACATGGGGACTGCTCCTGGTTGTGGGGGCTTTTCGTTGAATCCCGGTCATGGCTGGCCGGGCGCTTGTGGAGGGACCCACGCACGCAACAAAAAACCCGCATCGGCCGATGCGGGTTTTCTGGTCACTGGGCGTATGGTGCTTGTGGCTCAGTCGCAGACCCGCATCGGCCGCGCGCGATTGTTCGCAACCGCATTATTGCGGTTGTTCGACACGTTCACGTTGGTGCGGGCGTTGCGGTTCATGGGGCCGACGATAGCGTGGCCCAGCGACGGCGTGCAACTGTTTCGTGGGCAACCGATGCGCCCGTGTGTGTGCGCCTGCGATCCCACGGCCGCCGCGGCGGCCGCGGGCGGATCAGGCCAGCAGCCGCGCGATCAACTGCCGGTACAGGTCGGGCAGCGCCCGCAGGTCGTCCAGGCGCACGTGCTCGTCCACCTGGTGGATGCTGGCGTTGACCGGCCCCACCTCGATGCACTGCGCGCCCAGCGGCGCGATGAAGCGGGCATCGGAGGTGCCGCCACCGGTGCTCTCCTCGGGCGTGGCGCCGGCGAACCCGGCCAGCACCTCGCGCGCGACGCTGCGCAGGCGTCCTTCCGGGGTGTAGAAAGGCTCGCCGCTGCGGTGCCATCGCAGCGTGTAATCAAGGCCATGGCGGTCCAGCAGCGCGGCGATCTCCGCCTCCAGCCGCCCGGCATTCCAGTGCGGGTTGTAGCGCAGGTTGAACATCACCTGCAGGTCGCCGGGGATGACATTGCCGGCGCCGGTGCCGGCGTTGATGTTGGAAATCTGCAGGCAGGTCGGCGGGAAGCTCTCGTAGCCGTCGTCCCAGTGCCGCGCGACCAGTTCGGCCAGCGCGGGGGCGGCCAGGTGGATCGGGTTGCGCGCCTTGTCCGGATAGGCGACATGGCCCTGCACGCCCCTGACCTGCAGCGTCGCCGACAGGCTGCCGCGGCGGCCCACGCGCAGCAGGTCGCCCAGGGTCGCGGTGGACGACGGCTCGCCGGTGATGCACCAGTCGATGCGCTGCCCACGCTCGCCGAACAGGCGCGCGACGTGGCGCACGCCATCGATGGCATCGCCCTCCTCGTCGCTGGTCAGCAGTACCGCCAGCGTGCCCGGGTGATCGGGATGGGCGGCGACGAACTGTTCGGCGGCGACCACGAACGCGGCCACGCTGCCCTTCATGTCGGCCGCGCCGCGGCCGTAGAGCATGCCGTCGCGCACCTCCGGCTGGAAGGGATCGCTGGTCCAGGCCGCAACCGGGCCGCTGGGGACCACGTCGGTATGGCCGAGCAGTACCAGTACCGGCGCGCCGCTGCCGTGGGTGGCCCACAGGTTGTCGACCTCGCCCAGGCGCAGGTGCTCGCAGTGGAAGCCGGCGGCGCGGAGGCGGCCGCCGAGCAGTTGCTGGCAACCGGCGTCGTCCGGGGTCACCGACGGCCGGGCAATCAGTTCGCAGGTCAGTTCGACCACATCGTCCATCGGCGCCATTGCCTTACCCGATGCCGAAGCGCTGCTTGAAGCCGTTGTCGGAAAAACCCTGGCTCAGCGCGCCGTCGTCGGTGACCACCAGCGGGCGCCGGATCAGCTGCGGGTACTCGCGCAGCAGCAGCTTCCACTCGGCGTCCGAGCCCGGCGCCCTGCGCGCATCGGGCAACTGCCGCCAGGTGGTCGAGGACTTGTTGACCAGCGCGTCGAAACCACCGGCCTTGCCGGCCCATTCGACCAGGGTCTCGGGGCTGGGCTTGTGCTCGCGGTAGTCGATGAAAGCATGGGCGACACCGAAACGGTCCAGCCACTTGCTGGCCTTCTTGCAGGTATCGCAGTTCTTGAGTCCGTAGAGTGTGGTCATTGCAGGATCCAGGGCTTGCCCTCTCCGGCCAGGGAGAGGAGGAACATCAATCGGCCAGGCCGCGCAGCAGGTCGTTGACGCTGGTCTTGCTGCGGGTGCGGGCGTCGACCTGCTTGACGATCACCGCGCAGTACAGCGAATGGGTGCCGTCCTTGCTCGGCAGCGAGCCGGACACCACCACGCTGTAGGGCGGGATGTAGCCGTAGCTGATCTCGCCGGTGGCGCGGTTGTAGATGCGCGTGCTCTGGCTCAGGAACACGCCCATGCCGATCACGCTGTGGTGGCCGACCACCACGCCTTCGACCACTTCCGAGCGCGCGCCGATGAAGCAGTGGTCCTCGATGATGGTCGGGCTGGCCTGCAGCGGTTCCAGCACGCCGCCGATGCCGGCGCCGCCGGACAGGTGGCAGTGCTTGCCCACCTGCGCGCACGAGCCGACCGTGGCCCAGGTATCGACCATGGTGCCCTCGCCCACGTACGCGCCGATGTTGGTGAAACTGGGCATCAGCACCACGTCGCGGCCGAAGTGGGCGCCGCGGCGGGCGATGGCGCCGGGCACCACGCGCACCCCGGCGGCGCGGAATTCTGCCTCGCCATAGCCGCCAAAGCGCGATTCGACCTTGTCCCAGAACGGCGCCGGACGCCCGTCCATCACGCTCATGTCGTTGACGCGGAAGTACAGCAGCACCGCCTTCTTCAACCACTCGTTGACCTTCCAGCCGCCATTGCCGTCCGGCTCGGCGACCCGGAACTCGCCCGACTCCAGGCCGTCGATGACGCGGTTGACCAGCGGTCGGGTGTAGCCCTCGATCTCGTCCATGGTCAGCATCGCGCGGCGTTCGAACGCGCTCTCGATGCCGAACTTCATTTCCGCCACGCCCGGCGCTGGCGGCTTGCGCAGGCTGCGCGGACCGATCGATTCGATCGCCTTCGGCCGGGCCGCGGGCGTCTTCCTGGGCGCCTTGGCCGGCTTCGCGGCCGGCGCCGCCGCAGCGGCGACCTTCTTCGGCGCGACCTTCTTCGCGGCGGTCCTGGTCGTAGCGGTCCTGGTCGGGGCGGGCTTCTTGGCGGCGGGCTTCCGGGTGGCCATCAGCGGGGGTCTCCTGGCGTTCTGTCGGGCTCCAGGCAGGCCAGCAATGCGTCGCGCAGTGCCTGCCGGGAAGTTTCGGTAAGGGGGCGATCGTGGCGATCGGTCAGCTGGAACTGGTCCTCGGCGCGTTCGCCGAAGGTGGCGATGCGCGCATCCTGCACCCGCAGCTGCTGGTCGCGCAGCACGTGCGCGACGTCGGCCAGCAGGCCCGGGCGGTCCGGCGCCACCAGGTTCAACACCGTGCGCGCATGCTCGGCGTTCTCGATGAACTCGATGCGCGGCGCGAAGCGGAAATGCCGGAGCTGGCGCGGGATCACCCGCCGCGCCGGCCGCAGGCATTGGATGTCGCCGGCCAGCGCCTTGCGCAGCAGCAGCTCCAGGCGCGCGGTATCGCCGTCGGCGAAGCTGCCGGCCGGGGTCACCTCGAAGGTATCGAAGATGGTGTCCTCCGGCCCGTCGAGCACCCGCGCGCGGTGGATGCTGTAGCCGGCGCGGTCCAGGGTCATCACGATCGCGGCGAACAGGCCGTCGCGGTCGGGCGAATGCACGAACACTTCGAGCGCGTCGCTTTCCGGTGCGATCCGGCGCGCCTTGACCAGGGTGCCGCCGCGCGCCACTTCCATCAGCGACGTGGCCTGCCACACCAGCTGCTCGGGCCGGAAGCGCACGAAGCTCTCGTCGGGCATCGCGCTGAACTGGCGCTCGATCACCGCATCGGCATGGCCGAGCGCGCGCATCAGTTCGCGCACGCTGGCGCGCGCTTCCTGCACCCGTTCGGCCTCGGGCAGCGGCTGTTCCAGCCCCTCGCGCAGGGCGCGGCGCGCGGCGAAATACAGGTCGGCCAGCAGCCGGTCCTTCCAGGCGTTCCACAGCTTCGGGCTGGTGCCGGCGATGTCCGCGCAGGTCAGCAGGTACAGGTAATCGAGCCGTTCGCGGCTGCCGACCAGCCCGGCGAAGCGGTGGATCACCTCGGCGTCGGTGATGTCCTGCTTCTGCGCGGTGACCGACATGCGCAGGTGCTGTTCCACCAGCCACGCCACCAGTTCGGTGTCGGTGGCGCTGAGGCCATGCGCGGCGCAGAACGCGCGCGCGTCCACCGCGCCGAGTTCGGAGTGGTCGCCGCCACGGCCCTTGGCGATGTCATGGAACAGCCCGGCCAGCAGCAGCAGCTCGGGCTTGCGCAGCCGCGGCCAGACCTCGTGGGCGATGGAGAACCGCTCGTCGGCGCGGCCGGCGGCGAACACGCCGATGTTCCGCAGCACCATCAGCGTGTGCTGGTCCACGGTATAGACGTGGAACAGGTCGAACTGCATGCGCCCGGACACCTGCGCGAACGCCGGTATCCACTGCCCGAGCACGCCCAGCCGCGCCATGCGCGCCAGCGTGTCCACCGCGCGCGGCCCGCGCAGCAGGGCGATGAACTGCTCGCGCGCCGCCGCGTCCACTTCGGTATAGGCGGGAATCTCGTCCAGCATCTCGGCCAGGCCGCGCGCGGTCAGCGAATGCAGCCCGCGCACCTGCGGGGTGCGCGCCCAGCAGGCGAACAGGGCGAAGATGCGGGCGATGTCGCCATGCGGCCACAACGGGTCGTCGGCCGACAGGTAGCCGCGGCGCAGCGAAAAACCGTCGCCGACCGGCTCGGGCGATGCCTCGCCGTCGAACTGCTCCTCGAACCGCTGCAGCAGGCGGTCGCTGATCCGCCGCACCACCGCCGCGCTGCGGTAGAAGCCCTGCATCATCTTTTCCACGCCCAGGTTGCCGGCGTCGTCGGCAAAACCCATGCGCTCGGCCAGCGCCTTCTGGTGGTCGAAGCGCAGACGCTCCTCGGCGCGCTGCGCGACCAGGTGCAGGCCGAAGCGCAGCCGCGCCAGCACCGCGCGCTCGCGCTTGAGCGCGGCGGCCTCGTCCAGGCCCAGGTGGCCCAGCCCGACCAGCGCGTCGATGTCGCTGACGCCGAACGCGCGCAGCGCCATCCAGCCCAGGGTATTGAGGTCGCGCAGGCCGCCGGGGCCATCCTTGATGTCCGGCTCCAGGTTGTCGGCGGTATCGCCGAACCGCTGGTGCCGCAGCAGCAGCTCCTCGCGCTTGGCCAGGAAGTAATCGCGCGCCGGCCAGATCAGGGTCGGCGATACCGCGCGCGCCAGCGCCTGCTGCGCGCCCGGCGCCACGCACAGCGGCCGCGCCTCGATCAGCGCGGTGAGCACGGTCTGGTCGGCCGCGGCCTGCGCGCACTGCGCGGCCGAGCGCACCGCGTGGCTGGCCGGCAGCCCGGCGTCCCACAGCAATGCGAACAGGCGCGCCAGCGCGGCCTCGCTGGCCTGCTGCACCTGGGGCTCGCCCAGCACCAGCAGGTCGATGTCCGAACGCGGGAACAGTTCGCCACGGCCATAGCCGCCGACCGCGAACAGCGACAGTCCACCCTCGCCCGCCAGGCAACGCCGCCAAGCCTGCTGGATCAACTGGTCGACGCAGCGCGCACGCAGTGCCAGCAGCCGCTCGATGTTGTCGCCCTGCTCGAAGCGCCGGCACAGCCGCGCGTCGGCCTGGGCCAGCGACTGCCGCGCCGCGGCAGCCCACTGCGCATCGCCCGCGGGGTCGGCCGGCGCGTCCGGTACGTGCTGGACCAGATCCGCCGGCAACAGGCTCATGCCGCCCCGGGTTGCGCGTGCCCGGCCTCGGCCGGCGACAGCGTCAGCACCTCGACGCCGTCCTCGGTCACGGCGACCATGTGTTCCCACTGCGCCGAGAGCTTGCGGTCCTTGGTGACCACGGTCCAGCCGTCGGGCAGCACCTTGGTGTAACGGGTGCCCTCGTTGATCATCGGCTCGATGGTGAAGGTCATGCCCGGCTTGAGCACCAGCCCCTGCCCGGGACGGCCGTAATGCAGCACCTGCGGCTCGTCGTGGTAGACCTTGCCGATGCCGTGGCCGCAGTACTCGCGGACCACGCTGAAGCGTTCGGACTCGGCGTATTCCTGGATCGCATGGCCGATGTCGCCGAGCGTGGCGCCCGGCCGGACCGCGCGGATGCCGCGCCACATCGCCTCCCGGGTCGTCTCCACCAGACGCCGGGCCATCACCGAGGGCGTGCCGACGTAGTACATGCGGCTGGTGTCGCCGTGCCAGCCATCCTTGATGACGGTCACGTCGATGTTGACGATGTCCCCGTCCTTGAGCACCTTGGCCTCGCTGGGGATGCCATGGCAGATGACGTTGTTGACCGAGGTGCACAGGGTCTTGGGAAAGCCGCGGTAGCCGACGTTGGCCGGGATCGCGCCCTGCACGTTGACGATGTGGTCGTGACAGATGCGGTCCAGTTCCTCGGTGGTGACACCGGGCTTGACGTGCGCGCCGATCATGTCCAGCACTTCGGCCGCCAGGCGGCCGGCGATGCGCATCTTGGCGATTTCTTCGGGGGTTTTCAGGTTCACGCTCATGGCCGCCATTATCACCCATCGGCGCCTGCCTGAACGAGTTTTCCGGCGCCACCGCCGCCCGCCCGGCCCGGCAATTTGCGTGGCACCCCCGCGCACCCTATAATCCGGCGGCTGCGTTGCCGGCCCCCGCGCCTGCCCAGGCCGCCCACACCGGGCGTCACCGGTGAATCCACACCTGCTGCCCCCATCCGTGCCGGGGTGCTCCGCGAGGAGTTCGGCCACGGAGGCAACAGGGAAGCCCAACCCCGGAACCCATCGCGCTTCCACGCGTCCCGCACACTTTGCCCGCGGGCGGAATCGCCGGTTCCCCGTCAGGAGTTCTGCAATGTCCCAGATCACCATGCGCCAGATGCTGGAAGCCGGCGTCCACTTCGGCCACCAGACCCGTTACTGGAACCCGAAGATGGCCCCGTACATCTTCGGCGCCCGCGGCAAGATCCACATCATCAACCTGGAAAAGACCGTTCCGCTGTTCAACGACGCGATGAACTTCATCTCGTCGGTTGCCCAGAAGCGCGGCACCATCCTGTTCCTGGGCACCAAGCGCAGCGCGCGCGATGCCATCAAGGAAGAAGCCGAGCGTTGCGGCATGCCGTTCATGAACCAGCGCTGGCTGGGCGGCACCCTGACCAACTTCCGCACCGTCAAGCAGTCGGTTGCGCGCCTGAAGGAGCTGGAAGCCGGCGAAACCGACGGCACCTTCGACCGCCTGGTCAAGCACGAAGTGCTGGGCCTGCGCCGCGAGCGCGACAAGCTGGAAGCCTCGCTGGGCGGCATCAAGGACATGAACCGCCTGCCCGACGCGATCTTCGTGATCGACATCGGCCATGAGGACATCGCCATCAAGGAAGCCAAGAAGCTGGGCATCCCGGTGATCGCGGTGGTCGACACCAACTACAACCCGGAACTGGTGGACTACGCCATCCCGGGCAACGACGACGCCATCCGCGCCGTGCAGCTGTACGCCCGCGCCGCCGCCGACGCGGTGCTGGAAGGCAAGGCCGCCGCCCCGCACGCCGCCTCGGTGCGCGAGGAAGAGTTCGCCGACGCCGCTGCCGCCGAAGAAGCCAAGCCGGCCCGCCGCGCTCCGGCCAAGAAGGGCGCCAAGAAGGGCGACGAGGCTTCGGCCTGATGCACCCGGCGGGTGGCGCCCCCACCCGCCTCCCCTGCGGCAGCGCCACCGGCGCCGGCCACTGACAGGGCCACGTAACAACGGCCGGCGATCATCGCCGGCCTGCCCCTTTCTATCGTTGAGGTAATCCCATGGCTGAAATCACCGCCTCCCTGGTCAAGGAACTGCGCGAGCGCACCGGCGCCGGCATGATGGAATGCAAGAAGGCTCTGGCCGAAAACAACGGCGACATCGACGCCGCTGCCGAAGCCCTGCGCAAGTCCGGCGCCGCCAAGGCCGACAAGAAGGCCGACCGCGTCACCGCCGAAGGCCGCATCGGCGTCGCCGTCAACGGCGGCAAGGCCGTGCTGGTCGAAGTGAACTCGGAAACCGACTTCGTCGCCAATGACGTCAACTTCAAGGCGTTCGTCGACGCCGTCGCCGCTGCCGCGCTGGCTTCCGGCGCCGCCGACGTCGAGTCGCTGAAGTCGGCCAAGCTGGCCTCCGGCGAGACCGTCGAGGAATCCCGCACCGCCGCCATCCAGAAGCTGGGCGAGAACATCCAGATCCGCCGCCTGGCCAAGGTCGACGGCAACAACACCGTCGGCGCCTACGTGCACAGCAACGGCAAGATCGGCGTGCTGGTCGACCTGGCCGGCGGCAACGCCGAGCTGGCCAACGGCCTGGCCATGCACGTGGCCGCGATGAACCCGCCGCACAACAAGGCCGCCGACGTGCCGGCCGAGTTCGTTGCCAAGGAAAAGGAAATCGAGCTGGCCAAGATGAGCGAAAAGGACAAGGCCAAGCCGGCCGAAATCCTGGAGAAGATCATCAGCGGCAAGATCAACAAGATCATCAGCGAAGTCACCCTGTACGGCCAGAACTACGTGCTGGACAGCGACAAGACCGTCGAGCAGGCCGTGAAGGCCGCCGGCGGCGACGTCGTCGGCTTCCAGCGCCTGGTGGTCGGCGAAGGCATCGAGAAGGTGGTCGAGGACTACGCCGCCGAAGTCGCCAAGGCGATGCAGGTCTGACCCGGCCCCGATCCGGAGCCCAGAAGAAGCCGCGGACTCCGCGGCTTCTTTTTTTTTCCGCCATACGGCGGCCGGACCGGCTTTTGCTGTGGACTTCAAGTCCCTTTGCCCGATACTGTGACGCAAACCCGCCCGCCCCCGCCCTGCCTGTATCCTTGATGGCCTGCTGAACACCTCCCCCGACATGTCCCCCGAGCTCAACGCAGCGCTGTCACTCTGCCGCAACCTGCCCTCGCCGCCGGGCATCGCCATCCGCATCATCGAGCTGGCGCAGGATCCGGAGACCGACATCGCCACCGCGGCCGATGCCATCGCGATGGACATGGCGCTGAGCGCGCGGATGCTGCGCATCGCCAATTCACCGCTGTATGCCAGCCGGCGCCGCATCGAGAACCTCGGGCAGGCGCTGACCATGCTCGGGCTGAACGCGACCCTGCAGCTGGCACTGGGCTTCTCGCTGGCCAACGCGATGGACAAGGAGGGGCTGGACCCGCGCCTGCTGGAGCGCATCTGGCGCCGCAGCGTGCTCTGCGCGCTGGCCGCGCGCTTCCTTGGACTCGGCAGCGGGGTACGCCGGGTCGAGGAACTGATGCTCGCCGGGCTGCTGCAGGACGTCGGCACCCTGGCGCTGATGCAGGCCAGCCCGGACATCTACCCGGCGCTGTTCGACAAGGCCACCTGCAACGAGGAACTGCTCGCCCACGAGCGCGCCATCCTCGGCTGCAGCCATGCCGACATCGGCGCGCAGCTGTGCGAGCAATGGCACCTGCCCCGGTACCTGGTCGAGGGCATCGCCCGCAGCGAACCCCCGGCCGAACCCGAAGACCTGTTCCAGCGCTGCATCGCCCTGTCCGGCTGCGTGGCCGAAATCTGGCTGGCGGCCGATGCCGACGCCGCGCGCAGCCATGCGCTGCAGCGCGCCTACCGCGAGCTGGGCATGGACAGCCAGGGCTTCGAGCTGGTGCTGCAGCGGGTCAGCCAGATGCTGCCCGAGCTGTGCGCGCTGCTCGACGTGCCGGTACCCAGCTCCGCGCGCCTGCGCTTCCTGCTCGACCACGCCGACGAACTGAAGGAACTGCGCAACCTGCGCGAGCTGCAGGACGCCTCCGCCAGCCGCCGGCGCGCCGATGATTTCGAACTGATGGCCCGGCGCCTGGCCGAACAGGCGCACCTCGACGCGCTGACCGGGGTACTCAACCGGCGCCACCTGGAAACGGTGCTGGAGCAGGAGTTCGCCCGCGCCGCGCACATGAACCGGCCGCTGTCGATCGCCTTCATCGACCTGGACGACTTCAAGAAGATCAACGACGCCCATGGCCACCTGGCCGGCGACCAGGTGCTGCAGTCCTTCGCCTCGCACCTGCAGGAGCAGCTGCGCACCAGCGACACCGTCGCCCGCTTCGGCGGCGAGGAGTTCGTGGTGCTGTTCCCCGACACCAACGAACGCATCGCGCTGGAAGTGGTGCGGCGGGTGCTGGACACCATCGCGCAGACGCCGATGGCGGAGATCGAGGGCGCACCACTGCACGTGACCTTTTCCGCGGGCGTGGCCACCCACGGCGACTATGAGCGCTTCGCCAACGTGCAGGACCTGCTCAAGGCCGCCGACGACGTGCTCTACCGTTCCAAGAGCCTGGGCCGCAACCGGGTGATCGCCCGCGCCCCCGAGCCGCAACCGGCTTCCGGCTGAACGCGCGCGGGTGCGGCACCGGGCCGGTCATTGCAGTGCAACAAAAGCGCTGCCCGGCGGGCCTTCGATCCGTTAGAATTCCCGCGTTTTCCAGCCATCGAGGTCGTCCATGTCCCAGCTCGCCTACCAACGCATCCTTCTGAAGCTTTCCGGGGAGGCGCTGATGGGAGACGAGGACTACGGCATCGACCCCAAGGTCATCAACCGCCTGGCGCGCGAGGTCATCGAAGCGCAGCAGGCCGGCGCCGAGGTGGCGCTGGTCATCGGCGGCGGCAACATCTTCCGCGGCGCCGGCCTGGCCGCCGGCGGCATGGACCGGGTCACCGGCGACCAGATGGGCATGCTGGCCACGGTCATCAACGCACTGGCCATGCAGGACGCGCTGGAGAAGCTCGGCGCCAAGGCGCGGGTGATGAGCGCGATCAAGATCAATGACGTGTGCGAGGACTACATCCGCCGCCGCGCGATCCGCCACCTGGAGAAGGGCCGGCTGGTGATCTTCGCCGCCGGCGTCGGCAGCCCGTTCTTCACCACCGATTCGGGCGCCGCGCTGCGCGCCATCGAGATCGGCGCCGACCTGCTGCTCAAGGCCACCAAGGTCGACGGCGTCTACGACAAGGACCCGAACAAGCATGCCGACGCGGTGCGCTACGACACCCTGAGCTACGACCAGGTCATCAGCCAGGGGCTGGAAGTCATGGACACCGCCGCCTTCGCCCTTGCCCGCGACAGCGACCTGCCGCTGCGCGTGTTCGACATGGGCCAGCCCGGCGAGCTGCTGAAGATCCTGCGCGGCGAGAACATCGGCACCCTGGTGCACGGCCGCGACGCCCACTGACCCCGGCCCGCGCCGCGGGACCACGCACCGGGCGCGCGGGATCGGCCGCGCCCGGCTTCACGATTCCCGTCCGGCCGGCAGGGCTGTTCGCCTATAATCGGCCGGTTCCAGAAACATCCAGGATTCCGGCGATGATCAACGACATCAAGCAAGATGCGCAGGCGCGCATGGCCAAGAGCATCGACGCTCTGCGCCACACCCTCACCACCATCCGCACCGGCCGCGCCTCGCCGGCCCTGCTGGACGGCATCAAGGTCAAGGCCTACGGCACCGACACGCCGCTGAACCAGGTGGCCAGCATCAGCGTCTCCGAAGGCCGCTCGCTGGTCATCACCCTGTTCGACAAGAACATGATCAAGGAAGTGGAGAAGTCCATCTACGCTTCCGACCTGGGCCTGACCCCGACCACCGTGGGCACCACCATCCGCCTCAACCTGCCGCCGCTGACCGAAGAGCGCCGCCGGGAACTGGCCAAGACCGTGAGCAAGGAAGGCGAGGACAGCAAGGTCGCCATCCGCAACATCCGCCGCGACGCCAACCAGGAAGTGGCCCGGCTGCTCAAGGACAAGGCGATCACCGAGGACGAGGACCGCCGCGCGCAGGACGAGATCCAGAAGCTGACCGACAAGGCGATCAAGGACGTCGACGAGGTGGTCAAGCTCAAGGAACAGGAACTGATGGCGGTCTGACCGGTGCCGTCCGTCATGCCCGACGGCATGCCAGCACCCGGCGTGCCCGCGCACGTTGCCATCATCATGGATGGCAACGGCCGCTGGGCGCAGCAGCGGCGCCGCCCGCGCATGATCGGCCACCGCGCCGGCGCGCGCGCGGTCAACCGCACCATCGACTTCTGCCTGGAGCGCGGCGTCGCCGCGCTCACCCTGTTCGCGTTCTCCAGCGAGAACTGGGGACGGCCGGCGGAAGAAGTGGACGCCTTGATGAAGCTGTTCCTGGGCGCGCTCGACCGCGAGGTGGGCGAACTCGACCGCCGTGGCGTGCGCGTGCGTTTCATCGGCGACCGCGCGCGTTTTGCCCCCGGCATCGTCCAGCGCATGGCGCGGGCTGAACAGCGTACCGCCGGCAACGGCGCGATGACCCTGAACGTCGCCGCCAGCTATGGCGGCCGCCAGGACATCGCCCATGCCGCGCGGCTGCTCGCCGAGCAGGTCGCCGCCGGTGCGCTGCAGCCCGCGCAGATCGACGAAGACCTTCTCGGCCGCCACGTGGCGCTCGCCGACCTGCCGCCGCCGGACCTGTTCATACGCACCGGCGGCGACACCCGCATCAGCAATTTCCTGCTGTGGCAGTTGGCGTATACCGAACTGTGGTTCACCGACGTGCTGTGGCCGGACATCGATGCCGGCATCCTGCAGCAGGCCCTGGACGACTACGCGCGGCGCGAACGCCGCTATGGATTGACCAGCGCACAGGTCGCCGCGGCGGCCACGGAGACCGTTTCCCCATGACCAAGACCCGTGTCATCGCCGCGCTGATCATGGCCCCGGCGGCCATCTGCGCGATCCTGCTGCTGCCGCCGCAATGGCTGGCCGCGGCCGCCGCGCTGGTGTTCCTCACCGGCTTATGGGAATGGTTCCGCCTGGCCGGCGTCGATGGGCTGCCGCGCACCGTGCTGCTGGTGCTGAACCTGCTGCTGATGGTGCTGCTGGTGTGGGCATCGGCCGGCAGCCTGGTGCTGTTCCAGCTGGCCACGCTGGCCGGAATCGGCTTCTGGCTGCTGGCGCTGCTGTGGCTGCGTTTCTTCGATTTCGGCGCCCACGAGGAAAGCAGCGCGCGCATGCTCAAGCTGGCCGCCGGCACCCTGGCGATCGTTCCGGCCTGGGCCGCGCTGGTGTTGATCCACGCCGGCGAACCGCACGGCAACCGCTGGCTGCTGACCGCGCTGGCGGTGGTCTGGGCGGCCGACTCAGGGGCGTACTTCGCCGGGCGCGCGTTCGGCAGGCACAAGCTGGCGCCACGGGTGAGCCCGAACAAGACCATCGAAGGCCTGCTGGGCGGGCTGGTGGCCGGCCTGGTCGTCGCGGTCGGCTTCGGCTGGCTGGCCGGCGTGCAGCCCGGCGCCATCGGCTGGCTGCTGTTGGTGGCAACGGCGACGGTGCTGGCCTCGGTGCTCGGCGACCTGTTCGAAAGCCTGCTCAAGCGCCATGCCGGCTTCAAGGATTCGGGCAACGTGATCCCCGGCCACGGCGGCGTGCTGGACCGCATCGATGGCGTGCTCGCGGCGCTGCCGGTGTTCGCGCTGGGCAAGGAAATCTTCGGTTTCTGACATGTCCGCCGCCCCGCTCCCTCTCCCGCGCCGGGTCGCGATCCTGGGCGCCACCGGCTCGATCGGCACCTCCGCGCTGGACGTCATCGCCCGCCACCCGGGGCAGATGCGCGCCAGCGTGCTGGCCGCCGGCAACAACGTGGACGCGCTGCTCGCGCTGTGCCGCAGCCACCGCCCCGAACACGCCGCCATCGCCGACCCGGCGCTGTATGCGCGCCTGCGCGACGGGCTGCGCGATGCCGGCCTGGCCACCCAGGCGCACGCCGGGGCCGGGGCCATCGACGCACTGGCCGCCGGCGACGCCTGCGACACCGTGGTGGCGGCCATCGTCGGCGCCGCCGGGCTGTCCTCGACCCTGGCCGCCGCCCGCGCCGGCAAGCGCCTGCTGCTGGCCAACAAGGAATCGCTGGTGCTGGCCGGCGAACTGCTGACCCGCGAAGCGGCCGCCGCCGGTGCGGACATCATCCCGATCGACAGCGAACACAACGCCATCTTCCAGTGCCTGCGCTCGCGCGACGCCAGCGTCGAGGGCGCGGGCGTACGCCGCATCCTGCTGACCGCGTCCGGCGGCCCGTTCCGCGGCCGGCGTCGCGCCGAACTGGAAGCGGTCACCCCGGCACAGGCCGTGGCGCACCCGAAGTGGTCGATGGGGCCGAAGATCTCGGTCGATTCGGCCACGCTGATGAACAAGGGCCTGGAAGTGATCGAGGCCCACCACCTGTTCGGCGTGCCGGGGGCGCGCATCGAGGTGCTGGTGCACCCGCAGAGCCTGGTGCATTCGCTGGTCGAGTTCATCGACGGCTCCACCCTGGCCCAGCTCGGCCTGCCGGACATGCGCACCACCCTGGCGGTGGGCCTGGGCTGGCCGCGGCGGGTCGAATCGGGCGTGGCCGGGCTCGACCTGCTGGCCCAGGGCCGGCTCGATTTCGAGGCGCCCGACCTGGAGGCCTTCCCCTGCCTGCGCCTGGCCTGGCAGGCCATGGAGGCCGGCGGCAGCGCCCCGGCGATCCTGAACGCCGCCAACGAAGTCGCCGTTTCAGCCTTTCTTCAGGGCCGCATAGGCTTCCTGTCGATCCCGGCGCTGGTGGAACATGCGCTGTCCACCCTGCCTGACATGGCTGCCGATACACTGGACGCCCTGCTGGCGGCCGACGCCCGCTCCCGCCAGGTCACCTCCACCGCCATCGCCCGCCTGCCCCATGCCTGACCCCGTCTTCCAACCGAGCCGCGCCCATGGCTGACTTCCTCGGTTCCGTGTGGTGGATGATCGTCAGCCTCGGCGTGCTGGTGACCTTCCACGAGTTCGGCCACTACTGGGTGGCGCGCCGCTGCGGGGTGAAGGTGCTGCGCTTCTCGGTCGGCTTCGGCCGCCCGCTGTGGAGCCGGCGCAACCGCAACGGCACCGAGTTCGTCATCGCCGCCATCCCCCTGGGTGGCTACGTGAAGATGCTCGACGAGCGCGAGGTCGAAGTGCCGGCCGGCGAGCGCGCCGTGGCGTTCAACAACAAGAGCGTCTGGCAGCGCATCGCCATCGTGGCCGCCGGCCCCGCCGCCAACCTGCTGCTGTGCATCGCGCTGCTGTGGGCGATGTTCGTGATCGGCCGCCAGGACTATTCGGCCACCGTCGGCCGCAGCAGCGGCATGGCCGCCAGCGCCGGGCTGGCGGCGGGCGACCGCATCATCGACATCGACGGCCGGGCGGTCGCGACCTGGGCCGAGGCCAGCATGGCCCTGACCACGGCCGCGATGGACCGCCAGGATGCCCGCGTGCGGGTGCTCGACGCGCTGGACACCCCGCACACCCGGGTGCTGCCGCTGTCCACCCTGCCGGCCGGATTCGACGAACGCACGGTCCCGCAGCAGGCCGGGCTGGCCTGGCGCTTCATGCTGCAGCCGGCGCAGGTCGAGTCGGTGGCCGAGGGTTCGGCCGCCAGCGGCCAGCTGCAGCGCGGCGACCTGATCCTGGCCATCGACGGACAGCGCGTGGAGAGCGCCGACCAGGTCGCGCCGCTGGTGCAGCAACTGGGCGAGCGCGGCGGCCCGGGCATGGTCGAGGTCGAACGCGACGGCCAGCGCATGGCCCTGGAAGTGCTGCCGCGCAAGGCGCCGGGCGACGGCCGCTGGCTGCTCGGGGTGGGCTTCGTCACCGGCCAGGCGCCGGCCTACGACGCCCGCCAGCAGTACGGGCCGCTGGCGGCGCTGCCGGCCGCGGTACGCGAAGCCGGCCGCCTGGCCGGCGACTCGCTGGGAATGATGCGACGGATGCTGACCGGGCACGCCTCGGTCAAGAACATCTCCGGCCCGATCACCATCGCCCGCGTCGCCAATGCCTCGGCCGAGCGCGGGGTGGACTGGTTCCTGTACTTCCTGGCCCTGCTGTCGCTGAGCCTGTGCATCATCAACCTGCTGCCGATCCCGATCTTGGACGGCGGTCACCTGCTGTATTACCTTATCGAGTTGCTCAAGGGCAGCCCGTTGAGCGAGCGCGCCATGGCCGCCGGGCAATATGTCGGCCTGGCGCTGCTGGCCGGACTGATGGGGCTGGCGTTCTACAACGACATCCTCGGGCTGTTCCCGCGATGAACTTTTTCCCGCTGACGTCGTCATACGCCGGCACCCACGCAACAATGAAATCGACTCCAACCGGACGTGACATGACGCGACTTCCCAATCGCCGCCTGCTTGCCCTCGCCCTCGCCGCCGGTCTGGCCGCGCCCGCGCTCGCGCAGGCAGCCGAGCCCTTCACCGCCAGCGACATCCGCGTGGACGGCCTGCAGCGCATCTCATCCGGTACCGTCTTCACCTACCTGCCGGTGGAACGCGGCGACCGCGTCGACGACGCCAAGGTCGGCGAGACCATCCGCGCCCTGTACAAGACCGGCTTCTTCGAGGACGTGCAGCTGGACCGCCAGGGCGACATCCTGGTGGTCACGGTCAAGGAACGCCCGGCGATCAACAAGCTCACGGTCACCGGCAACAAGGACATCAAGAGCGAGCAGCTGCTCAAGGGCCTGGCCGACATCGGCCTGAGCGAGGGCGGCACCTTCGACCGCCTGAGCCTGGACCGCGTGACCCAGGAGCTGCGCCGCCAGTACAACGACCGCGGCAAGTACAACGTCGAGATCACCCCGACGGTGAGCCCGCTGGACCGCAACCGCGTGGACGTGGCCATCGCGGTCAAGGAAGGCAAGGCGGCCAAGATCCGCCACGTCAACCTGGTCGGCACCGAGAAGTTCGAGGCCGCCGACATCCTCGATACCTGGGAGTCCAAGGAGCACAACTGGGCCTCGTGGTACCGCCGCGACGACCAGTATTCCAAGGAAAAGCTGTCCGGCGACCTGGAGAAGCTCAACTCCTGGTACCTGGACCGCGGCTACATCGATTTCAGCGTCGACTCGACCCAGGTCTCGATCAGCCCCGACAAGCGCGACATGTTCATCACCGCCGGGGTGACCGAGGGCGAGCAGTACAAGATCTCCGAGATCAAGGTCACCGGCGACACCATCCTGCCGCAGGAAGACGTCGAGCGCATGGTGTTCCAGAAGGCCGGCGACACGTTCTCGCGCGGCCTGCTGGAGTTCAGCGCCGACGCGATCACCAACACCCTGTCCAACATCGGCTACGCCTTCGCCAAGGTCAACCCGATCCCGACCAGCAACCGCGCCGAGCGCACGGTGGCGGTCAACATGCAGGTGGTGCCCGGCCCGCGCGTGTCGGTGCGCCGCATCGTGTTCAAGGGCAACACCCGCACCGCCGACGAGGTGCTGCGCCGCGAGATGCGCCAGTTCGAGAATGCCTGGTACTCGCAGGCCGCCATCGACCGCTCCAAGATCCGCCTGCAGCGCCTGGGCTACTTCGAATCGGTCGACGTCGAGACCTCGCCGGTCACCGGCAGCAACGACCAGGTCGACGTGGTCTACAACGTCAAGGAAACCACCTCCGGCAGCTTCGTGTTCGGCCTGGGCTATTCGCAGTCCTACGGCATGACCACCTCGGTGCAGCTGTCGCAGAACAACTTCCTGGGCGGCGGCAACCGCGTGTCGGTCGAGGCCTCGCGCAGCAGCTACCTGCAGCGCTACGGCTTCTCGTACATGAACCCGTACTTCACCGACGACGGCGTCTCGCTGGGCTACAACCTGTCCTGGCGCGAGCTGGACTACTCGGACTTCAACACCGCCCAGTACAACAGCACCAACGGCTCGGCGCAGATGATCTTCGGCGTGCCGATCACCGAGAACGACAGCTTCTCGCTGATGTTCGGCATCGACAGCAACCAGATCACCACTTACAGCGGCTACACCCCGCAGTCGATCATCGACTACATCGATGCGATGGGCACGCGCACGTTCCACTCCTGGCGCACCGAGCTGGGTTGGGCGCGCGACACCCGCAACGACTACTTCATGCCGACCCGCGGCACCTACCAGCGCCTGGGCCTGGAAGCCACCCTGCCCGGCTCCACCGCCGAGTACTACAAGCTCAGCTACCAGATCTCCAAGTACTGGCCGATCATGCCGTCGCTGGTGATCAACACCCGCGTCGAGTTCGGCTACGGCGACTCCTACGGCAACGACAAGGTGCGCGACATCTGCTGGTTCGAGACGCCCGCCGTCCCCGGCACCCCGGCCGATGGCGACAAGCCGGCCGTCCCGGGCACGCCGGCCACCACCGAGGTGGTGGACTGCGCCACCAACCCCACCGCCAAGCACCGTCAGGTCAAGGCGTCGGGGCTGCCGTTCTTCGAGAACTTCTACGCCGGCGGCACCAACTCGGTGCGCGGCTTCCGCGACAACACCCTGGGCCCGCGCTCGGAGATCTTCGGCGGCTACTACCGCGGCCAGCCGCTGGGCGGCTCGCTGAAGACCGTCGGCTCGGTCGAGGCGTACTTCCCGAAGCTGTTCGACAGCCCGTCGGCGCGCGTGTCGGCGTTCCTCGACTTCGGCAACGTCTACAACGGCACCGACAACTTCGACGCGGGCGAACTGCGCGCCTCGGCCGGTGTCGCGCTGCTGTGGCGCGCCCCGGTCGGCCCGATCTCGATCAGCTATGCCTTCCCGCTCAAGAAGAAGGAAGGCGACGAGATCGAGCGGCTGCAGTTCACCTTCGGCGGACAGTTCTAGGGAACTGCCCGCGCGCCCAAGGCGTCGCCTTGGGCACCCCAGGTTTCGCTGAGCGAAACCTGGGGACGCGCCCTGGCCTTCCGATCCCCCCGCCTTCGGCGCACCCCCTTACCAAGGGGGCTCTTCTCCAGAATCATTCCGGCGGTTCCAAGCCGAGCCGGCCTGCGCGCGGCCTGTGCCCCACCTGCCGCATGACCGCGCCACTTCCAGACGCTAAACTCCCGGCGTGAATACTCCGACCCATACCGCACAGGAACTGGCCGACCGTTTCGGGCTGCAGGTGCACGGCGATCCGTCCACCGCGATCCACGGCGTGGCCACGCTGGCCCATGCCGGCCCCGGACAACTGACCTTCCTGGCCAATCCGCGCTACCGCGCGCAGCTGGCCGAGAGCAGGGCCGGCATCGTGGTGCTGCGCGCCGACGACGCCGAGGCCGCGCCCGGCACCGCCCTGGTCGCCAAGGACCCCTACACCACGTTCGCCAAGATCGGCGCGCTGTTCGAGGCGGTGCCGCTGCGCGAGCCCGGCATCCATCCCAGCGCGGTGATCGACCCGTCCGCGCGGGTGGCCGCCAGCGCCCATATCGGCCCGTTCGTCAGCATCGGCGCGCGCAGCGTGGTCGGCGAGAACTGCATCGTCGGCGCCGGCAGCATCATCGGCGAGGACTGTTCGCTGGACGCCGGCTGCGAGCTGGTCGCCCGCGTCACCCTGGTCACCCGCGTGCGCCTGGGCAAGCGCGTGCGCATCCACCCCGGCGCCGTGCTCGGCGCCGACGGTTTCGGCCTGGCGATGGACGCCGGCCACTGGATCAAGGTGCCGCAGCTGGGCGGGGTGCGCATCGGCGACGACTGCGAGATCGGCGCCAACACCTGCGTGGACCGCGGCGCACTGGAAGACACCGTGCTGGAAGAAGACGTGCGCCTGGACAACCTGGTGCAGATCGCCCACAACTGCCACATCGGCGCGCACAGCGCGATCGCCGGCTGCACCGGCATCGCCGGCAGCGCCCGGATCGGCCGCTACTGCCTGCTCGGCGGCGCGGTCGGGGTGGTCGGCCACCTGGAGATCTGCGACCACGTGGTCGTCACCGGCAAGTCGGTCGTGCGCAACTCCATTACCGAACCGGGCGAGTACTCGTCCGGCACCCCATTGACCGACAACCGCACGTGGCGCAAGAACGCCGCGCGCTTCAAGCAGCTGGACAGCCTGGCGCGCCGGGTCCTGGCTGTGAGCAAGGAGAAGGAATGAACTCACCGCTGCCGTTGCCCATCGACGTCAACACGATCCGCACGCTGATCCCCCACCGCTACCCGTTCCTGCTGGTGGACAAGGTGGTCGCGCTGGATACCGAGGCAAGGACGATCGTCGCGCACAAGAACGTCACCATCAACGAGCCGTTCTTCCAGGGGCATTTCCCCGGCCAGCCGATCATGCCGGGGGTGCTGATCATCGAGGCGCTGGCGCAGGCCGGCGGCGTGCTGACCCAGCTCAGCCTCGGCCGCGACGCGCAGTCCAAGCTGTTCTACCTGGTCAAGGTGGACAACGTGCGCTTCATGAAGCAGGTGGTGCCCGGCGACGTGCTGGAGCTGCACGTGCAGGTCAAGCGGGTGATCCGCAACATGGCCGTCTACTACGGCGAGGCCAAGGTGGACGGCGAAGTGGTGGCGCATGCCGAGGTGCTGTGCGC
The DNA here is from genome assembly GCF_022436665.1 of Stenotrophomonas sp. Y6. NCBI lineage: Bacteria > Pseudomonadati > Pseudomonadota > Gammaproteobacteria > Lysobacterales > Lysobacteraceae > Stenotrophomonas > Stenotrophomonas sp. Y6. Next base: position 11,065 of record NZ_JAKUKB010000003.1, on the reverse strand, counting down.
CGGCACCCGCGAATGATCCCGACCGGAGCCCGCGCATGAACGACAGCGCCCCCCTGATCCACCCCACCGCGGTCATCGACCCGTCGGCACGGCTGGCCGACGACGTCCGCGTGGGCGCGTTCTGCCTGATCGGCGCCGACGTCGAGATCGGCGCCGGCACCGTGGTCGGCCCGCACTGCAGCATCCACGGCCCGACCCGGATCGGCCGCGACAACCGCTTCATCGGCCACGCCGCCATCGGCGGCGAGCCGCAGGACAAGAAGTACGCCGGCGAGCGCACCGAGCTGGTGATCGGTGACCGCAACGTGGTCCGCGAGTTCGTCACCGTCAACCGCGGCACCGGCGGCGGCGGCGGCATCACCCGCATCGGCAACGACAACTGGCTGCTGGCCTACACCCACGTCGCCCACGACTGCCAGGTCGGCGACCACTGCGTGTTCTCCAACAACACCACCCTGGCCGGCCACGTCAGCGTCGGCAACTGGGTGATCATCAGCGGCTTTGCCGGCGCCCACCAGTTCTGCCGCATTGGCGACCACGCCTTCCTCGGCATGGGCGCGCTGGTGACCGGCGACATCCCGCCGTTCACCATGGTCGGCATCGACGGCCACGGCCGTCCGCGCGGCATCAACAGCGAAGGCCTCAAGCGCCGCGGCTTCGATACCGCGCGTATCGGCGCGATCAAGCGCGCCTACCGTACCCTGTACGTGGCCGGCATTCCGCTGGCCGAGGCCAAGCAGCAGCTGGCCGAGCAGGCGCGGGACAGCGACGACGTGCGGCAGATGCTGGACTTCATCGAACACGCGGACCGTCCGCTGCAGCGATGAGCGCCGAAGGCAGCACCGGGAACGGGCACGCAGGGCCCGGGGACGGCGGCGACGGGACACCCATCGCCGTCGCCCGTGAGCGCGTGGCGCGCGGCCCGCGGATCGCGCTGGTGGCCGGGGAAACCTCCGGCGACCAGCTCGGCGCCGGCCTCATCGCCGAACTGCGCCGGCACTTCCCCGACGCCGAATTCGCCGGCATCGGCGGCGATGCCATGCGCGGCGCCGGCTGCCAGACCTGGTTCGATGCCAGCGAGCTGGCGCTGATGGGCCTGGCCGAGATCCTGCGTCACCTGCCGCGCCTGCTCAAACTGCGCCGCGCGTTCCGCGAGCGCGTGCTCGACTGGCGCCCGGACGTGTTCATCGGCATCGACGCGCCCGACTTCAACCTTGGCGTCGAACGCTGGCTCAAGCAGCGCGGCATCCGCACGGTGCACTACGTCAGCCCCTCGGTCTGGGCCTGGCGTGAGAAGCGCGCCGAGAAGATCGGCGCCAGCGCCGACCGGGTGCTGTGCCTGTTCCCGATGGAGCCGCCGATCTACGCGCGGCATCGCGTGGACGCACGCTTCGTCGGCCACCCCATGGCCGATGCGATCCCATTGGACAGCGACCGCGCCGATGCCCGCACCCGGCTCGCACTGCCCGCCACCGCGCCGATCCTGGCGGTGCTGCCGGGCAGTCGCCTGGGCGAGATCGGGCGGCTCGGCCCGGCGTTCTTCGAGGCCGCCTGGCAGGTGGCCGAACGCATGCCCGGCCTGCACATCGTGGTCCCGGCGGCCAATGCCCGCTGCCGGCAGCTGATCGACCAGCAGATCGCCGCCTCGGCGCTGCCGGCCGCGCGCCTGCACGTGCTCGACGGCCAGGCCCGCGACGCGCTGACCGCCGCCGACGTGGTGCTGCTGGCGTCGGGTACCGCCACCCTGGAAACCATGCTGGTCAAGCGGCCGATGGTGGTCGGCTACCGCGTGTCGGAGCTGACCTACCGCATCGCCCGCGCACTGAAGCTGGTCAAGGTCGACCGCTACGCCCTGCCCAACGTGCTGGCCGGGCGCGACCTGGCGCCGGAACTGATCCAGCACGACTGCACGCCGGAGCGCCTGGCCGCGGCGGTACTGCGGTGGTTCCAGCACCCCGGCCACGTGCCGGGGCTGCAGGACGACTACCGGCGCCTGCACCTGGAGCTGCGCCAGGACGCGTCGGCACGCGCCGCCGACGCGGTGGCGGAATTGCTGGGTCCGGAAGCCGGCGGCCAGCAGCCCGAGGCGCACCCGCGATGAAGGCCGACGCCGGCAGCCTGCCGCTGTTCCCCTCTGCCCCGGCCGCCGGTCCCGGGCTCCTGCCCTATGCCGGCATCGACGAGGCCGGGCGCGGCCCCCTGGCCGGCCCGGTGGCCGTGGCCGCCGTGGTGTTCGACCCGCAGCGGCCGCGCATCAACGGCCTGGACGACTCCAAGGCACTCACCGCCGCGCGCCGCGAACAGCTTTTCGAGCGCATCGTCGAACGCGCCCTGGCCTACAGCATCGTGCTGGTGGACGTGGCCGAGATCGACGGCATCAATATCTTCCAGGCCACCATGCAGGGCATGCGCCGGGCCGTGCAGGGCGTGGCCCATGTGGCGCAGTTCGCGCGCATCGACGGCAACAAGGTGCCCAAGGGCCTGCCGTGCCCGGCCGAAGCGCTGGTCGGCGGCGACGCCATCGACCGCGCGATCATGGCCGCCTCGATCCTGGCCAAGGTCAGCCGCGACCGCTATATGCTGGACCTGCACCTGCGCCATCCCGAATACGGCTTCGACCAGCACAAGGGCTACGGCACCCCGGCCCACCTGGCCGCGCTGCGTGCGCATGGCCCGTGCCCCGAGCACCGCCGCAGTTTCGCACCGGTGCGCGACGCCCTGGCCGTGGCCTAGCCACGGCCGCGGGTGCATTGGCCGCCCGTCAAGCCTTGTCCGCTCCCGCCCCCGCCGCTACCCTGCCCGTTCACCGCAGTGATCCGGCATGAGCACTCCCCGCTTCGTCCACCTCCACGTCCACACCGAATTCTCGATGGTGGACTCCACCATCCGCGTCCCCGCCAAGCCGGACCAGGCCGATCCGAAGAAGGCCAAGCAGGCCAACCTCCTCAGCCGTTCGGTGGAAATGCAGGCGCCGGCGCTCGCGGTCACCGACCTGAACAACATGTTCGCGCTGGTGAAGTTCTACAAGGCCGCCGAAGGCGTGGGCATCAAGCCGATCGCCGGCGCCGACGTGCTGATCGCCGAGGACGGCCACGACCCGTGGCGCATGACCCTGTTGTGCCGCGACCGCGACGGCTACCTGAGCCTGTCGCGCCTGCTCAGCCGCGCCTGGCTGGAGGGCCACCGCCCCGAGGGCGGCGTCGCCATCCACCCGCAATGGCTCAAGGACGGCTGCCACAACCTGTTCGCGCTGGCCGGGCGCCAGAGCCTGGCCGGGCGCCTGGCCGGCGAAGGCCGCCATGACCTGGCCGAACAGCAGCTGGCCGACTGGCAGCGCGTGTTCGGCGATGGCCTGCACCTGGAACTGACCCGTACCGGTCGTGACGGCGAGGAAGCCTTCAACCAGTTCGCGCTGATGGCCGCCGGCCAGCGCGGCCTGCCGGTGATCGCCAGCAACGACGTGCGCTTCCTGTCGCCGCAGGACTTCGACGCGCACGAGGCGCGGGTGTGCATCTCCACCGGGCGCGTGCTCGACGACCCCAAGCGCCCGCGCGAGTACAGCCGCGAGCAGTACCTGAAGTCGCCGGAACAGATGTGCGAGCTGTTCGCCGACATCCCCGACGCCATCGACAACACGCTGGCGCTGGCGCAGCGCTGCAACCTGGAGATGCGGCTGGGCACCTACTTCCTGCCCAACTACCCGGTGCCCGACGACGAGACCCTGGACACCTGGATCCAGAAGCAGTCGCGCGACGGCCTGGAAGAACGCCTGCAGAAGAACCCGCTGGCGCCGGGCAAGACCCGCGAGGACTACTTCGAGCGCCTCGAGTTCGAGCTCGACACCATCATCAAGATGGGCTTCCCCGGCTACTTCCTGATCGTGGCCGACTTCATCCAGTGGGGCAAGAACCAGGGCATCCCGATCGGCCCGGGGCGTGGTTCGGGCGCCGGCTCGCTGGTGGCCTGGGCGCTGAAGATCACCGACCTGGATCCGCTGCCGTACAACCTGCTGTTCGAGCGCTTCCTCAACCCGGAACGCGTGTCGATGCCCGACTTCGACATCGACTTCTGCATGGACCGCCGCGACGAGGTGATCGACTACGTCGCGCGCAAGTACGGCCGCGAGCGGGTCAGCCAGATCATCACCTACGGCACCATGGCCGCCAAGGCGGTGGTGCGCGATTCCGGGCGCGTGCTCGGCTTCCCGTACGGCCTGGTCGACGGCGTGTCCAAGCTGATCCCCAACATCCTGGGCATCGGCCTGAAGGACGCGCTGGGCAAGGGCAAGGAAGGGCCGGATTCGGAAATGGCCTCGGCCGAGCTGATCCAGCGCTACCAGAACGAGGACGACGTCCGCGACCTGATCGACCTGGCGCTGCAGCTGGAAGACCTGACCCGCAACGCCGGCAAGCACGCCGGTGGCGTGGTCATCGGGCCCGAGCCGCTGTCCGAGTTCTGCCCGCTGTACGCCGAACACGACGAAGGCAGCCTGGGCAAGAACCCGGTCACCCAGTTCGACAAGAACGACGTGGAAGAAGTGGGCCTGGTGAAGTTCGACTTCCTCGGCCTGCGCACGCTGACCATCATCGACTGGGCGGTGAAGGCGATCAACAAGCGCCATGCGCGCGCCGGCATCCCGCCGGTGGACATCGCCGCGATCCCGCTCGACGACGCGCCCACCTACAAGGACATCTTCGCCAACGGCAACACCGGCGCGGTATTCCAGTTCGAATCCTCGGGCATGCGCCGGCTGCTGAAGGACGCGCGCCCGGACCGCTTCGAGGACCTGATCGCGCTGGTGTCGCTGTACCGCCCCGGCCCGATGGACCTGATTCCCTCGTTCAACGCGCGCAAGCACGGCCAGGAAGAGATCATCTATCCCGATCCGCGCACCGAAGCCATCCTCAAGGACACCTACGGCATCATGGTGTACCAGGAGCAGGTGATGCAGATGGCGCAGATCGTCGGCGGCTACTCGCTGGGCGGCGCCGACCTGCTGCGCCGCGCGATGGGCAAGAAGGTGCCGGCGGAAATGGCCAAGCACCGCGAAATCTTCCGCGAGGGCGCGGCCAAGGGCGGCGTCGACGGCCCCAAGGCCGACGAGATCTTCGACCTGATGGAGAAGTTCGCCGGCTACGGCTTCAACAAGTCGCACGCCGCCGCCTACGCGCTGGTCAGCTACCAGACCGCCTGGCTCAAGCGCCACTACCCAGCCGAGTTCATGGCCGCGACGCTGTCCTCGGACATGGACAACACCGACAAGGTGGTCGGCTTCCTGGCCGAGGTGCGCAACCTCGGCCTGCGCGTGGAACCGCCGCGGGTCAACGAATCGGCGTACATGTTCGAGGCGTCCTCGGCCGACACCATCCGCTACGGCCTGGGCGCGATCAAGGGCGTCGGCCAGGGCGCCTGCGAAGCGGTGGTGGCCGAGCGCCTGCGCGGCGGCGAGTACACCACGCTGCTGGATTTCTGCGCGCGGGTGGAATCGGCCAAGCTCAACCGCCGCACCCTGGAAGCGATGATCCAGTGCGGCGCGCTCGACGGCCTTGGCCGCAACCGCGCCTCGCTGATGCTGCAGCTGCCCGAAGTGCTCAAGGCCACCGACCAGATGGCGCGCGAGAAGGCATCGGGCCAGAACTCGTTGTTCGGCGCGCCCGATCCGGTCAACGCCGCCGCGCAGCTGGACCTGCCGGAAAGCCGCGAATGGCCGGTGGCGCAGCTGCTGGGCGGCGAACGCGAGACCCTGGGCTTCTACCTCAGCGGGCATCCGTTCGACCCGTATGCCGATGACGTCAGGGAGCTGGTCGGCACCGACCTGGGCGCGCTGGACAAGCTGGTCGCACCGGCCCCGCCGCCGCGCGACGGCGAGAAACGCGGCTGGCGCCAGGAAGCGCAGGTGATCCTGGCCGGCATGGTCGTGGGCATGCGCCGCAAGGGCGACAGCCAGGTGTTCGTGCAGCTGGAGGACGGCAAGGGCCGGGTCGAGTGCAGCGCCTTCTCCGACGGCCTGGCCGAGTTCGGCCACCTGATGACCAAGGACCGTATCCTGGTGGTCAAGGGCGGCCTGCGCGAGGACGAATTCAACGGCGGCTACGCGCTGCGCATCCGCCAGTGCTGGGATTTCGAGCAGCTGTGCGCCGACCACGCGGTGCGCCTGTCGCTGCGCGTGGACGGCCGCGGCGGCCCGGTATGGCAGCGCATCGAACCGCTGCTGGCCACGCACCGCCCCGGGCGCACCCCGATCCGCCTGGACCTGCTGCTGAAGGGCAAGGACGGCGGCGTGGCCGGCATGCTCGACCTCGGCGGCGCCGGCGCGGTGCGGGTCAGCACGCAGCTGCTCGACGCCCTGCGCGAGGACCCGGCGGTGCGCCGGGTCAAGCTCGCCTACAGCCCGCCCTGGGCCAGCTGAAGGTCCGGACGGCCGCGTACGGGTGCACCCGACGCGTTCGGCTACACTTCCCCACTTTCATTCAAGACGGTTTCCGATGAACCCGAATTACCTCGATTTCGAGCAGCCCATCGCCGATCTGGAAGCCAAGATCCAGGAGCTGCGCAGCGCCAGCGCGGGCCCGGCGGTCAATGTCGAGGCCGAGGTCCGGGCACTGCAGGACAAGCTGCGCCTGCGTACCGCGCAGATCTTCCGCAACCTCTCGTCCTGGCAGGTGCTGCAGGTCGCGCGCCATCCCTCGCGCCCCTACACCCTGGATTACATCGGCATCTTCTGCGACGAGTTCCAGGAGCTGGCCGGCGACCGTGCGTTCGCCGACGACAAGGCCATCGTCGGCGGCCTGGCCCGCATCGGCGGCCGCCCGGTGATGCTGATCGGCCACCAGAAGGGCCGCGACACCAAGGAAAAGATCAAGCGCAACTTCGGCATGCCCAAGCCCGAGGGCTACCGCAAGGCGCTGCGGCTGATGAAGATGGCCGAACGCTTCGGGCTGCCGGTGCTGACCCTGATCGACACCGCCGGCGCCTGGCCGGGCATCGACGCCGAGGAGCGCGGCCAGTCCGAGGCCATCGCCCGCAACCTGATGGAAATGGCCGAACTGAAGGTGCCGGTGATCTGCACCGTGATCGGCGAGGGTGGCTCCGGTGGCGCGCTGGCGCTGGGCGTGGGCGACCGCACGGTGATGCTGGAATACAGCGTCTACTCGACCATCAGTCCGGAAGGCTGCGCCTCGATCCTGTGGAAGGACGCCGGCAAGAACAAGGAAGCGGCCGAGCAGCTGGGCATGACCGCACCGCGGCTCAAGCAACTGGGACTGATCGACAAGGTCGTGCGCGAGCCGATCGGCGGCGCCCACCGCAACCCGAAGCAGATGGGCCGGCGCCTGAAGGCGGTCCTGCTCAACGAACTGGACGCGCTGGAAAAGCTGCCGGTCGACGCGCTGCTGGCCAAGCGCTACGCGCGGCTGCGCGGCTATGGTGCCTACGAGGCCGCTTGAGCCGGTTCCGGCGGCGCGAGCGAAAAGGCCGGCATCCGCCGGCCTTTTCCGTTTTCAGCACGGTGTGCGTGCCGGCGGGTCAGAACGGCTTGGCCAGCACCAGGTAGACGGTGGCGATGAACAGCACCAGCGGCAGTTCGTTGAACCAGCGCAACGCGCGCGCCGACGGCAGCGCGCGGCCGGCATCCACGCCCTTGAGCCAGCGGCCGGTGAAGATGAAATACACCAACAGCAGCGCCACCAGGCCGAGCTTGGCGTGCAGCCAGCCGGCGGCGCCGGGCGCGACCATGGTCGGGAAGTCCGGCAGCACCCGGTAGCCCAGCCACAGCACCAGCCCCAGCACGAAGGCCAGGCCGAACATGACGTGGCCGAAGCGGTACAGCCGCCGCCCCATCAGCTGCAGGCGCTGCCCGACCTGCGCCTGGCCGGCGGCCTCGGCCAGGTTGACCAGGATCCGCGGCAGGTAGAACACCGCGGCCATCCACGCCACCACGAACACGAGGTGGAAGGTCTTCACCCAGAAATACGACTGCATGCGCTGGCTCCATCGGCGGCGTAGGATGGCCGCATTTTCGCCCATCCGCCGCCGACACGCACATGCAGGAAAAGCACTACGACGCCGCCTATTTCCAACACTGGTACCGCCGCGGCGACATCGGCGGACCGGCGCGGCTGGCACGCAAGGTGCAGCTGGCCGTGGCCACCGCCGAGTACTACCTGGAGCGGCCGATCCGCAGCGTGCTCGACATCGGATGCGGCGAAGGCGCGTGGCGCGCGCCGCTGCTCAAGCTGCGGCCGAAGCTGCAGTACATGGGCTTCGACGGCAGCGAGTACGCGGTGCAGCGCTACGGCCGCACCCGCAACCTGCACCTGGCCCGCTTCGGTGATTTCCAGTGGCTGCGCCCGTGCGCGCCGGTGGACCTGCTGGTCTGCGCCGACGTCATGCACTACGTACCCAGCCGCGAACTGCGCCAGGGCCTGCCCGGGCTGGCCGAGCTGTGCGGCGGCGTGGCGTTCCTGGAAACCTTCACCGCCGACGACGAGTTCCATGGCGATCACCAGGGATTCCAGGCGCGCCCGGCGCGCTGGTACCGTCGCCAGCTGGCGCAGGCCGGCTTCCGCGCCGCCGGCTCGCACTGTTGGCTGGGGCCGCACTGCGCCGACGACATGGCAGCGCTGGAGCGCGGCGGCTGAACCCGCGCTACGCCATCGCGTCGCGCGGTCGCCCCACGGCCTGCACCGCACACCGCCGGCCCCGCCTTTCGCCTGACACACCCCGCGGCTTGCGGCGCGCCCGTGATTCAGGGGGATGTTCTCCGGACACGTTCCGCAGGTACGGGGCTCTGCCGCCCCGCCGGTCCTGCAGGGCCCCACTCCGCGCACCGGCCGGATCCCGCCGGTGCCGCGTCCGTCATTCTCCGCTTAACGCCGCACCCGCCTGTTTGCGTTATGCTGCAAGGCACCATATGACCATACATATTGCCCGGCATGCTCTATCAACTGCATGAGATGACCCGCAATCTGCTCGCGCCCTGGGTCCACCAGGCGCAGGCCAACGCGGCGTTCTTCAACACGCCGGGCCACTGGTGGTCGTCCATGCCCGGGGCCGACCGGCTGGCGGCGATGAACGAACTGTTCCACCGCCTCGGCAAGGATTACGAGAAGCCGGAGTGGGACATCCACGAGCTCGAGCTCGATGGCGAAGTCGTGCCCGTGGCCCAGCTCACCGAACTGGAAAAGCCGTTCTGCCGCCTGCTGCGCTTCAAGCGCCACAGCAACGACGGCGCCCGTGTCGAAGCCCTGCTTGCCCAGCCCGCGGTGCTGGTGGTGGCGCCGTTGTCCGGCCACCACGCCACCCTGCTGCGCGACACCGTGCGTACCCTGCTGCGCGACCACCGCGTGTATGTCACCGACTGGATCGACGCGCGCATGGTGCCGGTGGAACAGGGCGAGTTCGGGCTGGACGATTATGTCGAGTACGTGCAGGCGTTCATCCGCCACCTCGGCGCCGCCAACTTGCACGTGGTCAGCGTCTGCCAGCCGACCGTGCCGGTGCTGGGCGCGGTGTCGCTGATGGCCGCCCGTGGCGAAACCACGCCGCGCTCGCTGGTGATGATGGGCGGGCCGATCGATGCCCGCCGCAGCCCCACCGCGGTCAACAACCTGGCCACGCGCAACCCGCTGTCGTGGTTCGAGAACAACGTCATCCACACCGTGCCCGCCCCCTACCCGGGCCAGGGCCGGCGCGTGTACCCGGGCTTCCTGCAGCACGCCGGCTTCGTGGCGATGAACCCCAGCCGCCACCTGATGTCGCACTGGGATTTCTACACCGACCTGGTCAAGGGCGACCTGGACGACGCCAACGCCCACCGTCGTTTCTACGACGAGTACAACGCGGTGCTGGACATGCCCGCGCGCTTCTACCTGGACACCATCCGCGTGGTGTTCCAGGAGTTCCTGCTGCCGCGCGGGCAGTGGCACGTGCGTGGCGAACGCGTGGACCCGTCGGCGATCCGCGACACCGCGCTGCTGAGCATCGAAGGCGAACTGGACGACATCGCCGGCCTCGGCCAGACCGAAGCCGCGCAGGCGCTGTGCACCGGCATCCCGGCCGCGCGCCGCAGCCACTTCATCGTCGAGGGCGCCGGGCACTACGGCATCTTCAGCGGCCGCCGCTGGCGCGAGGTGGTGTACCCGAAGGTGCGCGACTTCTTCATCGCGCAATCGCAGCCAGTGGCGGCGAAGAAGCCGCGCAAGGCCGCCGCCAGCAACGTCACCCCGCTGCGCCGCCGCGCGCAGCGCTGAGCCACCGCACCCGTCCCGCACGCGCCCGCGCACCGGGCGAACCGCGGGCAGCGCTGCCGGCGAAAAAAAACGGGGCACCCAAGTGCCCCGTCGTTCATGGCCCCGCCGGTCCGCCTACAGCCGCACCAGCAAGTGCTTGGCGATGGCCCCGTGCAGCCGGCCGATGGCACGCGCCAGGTGCAGGGTCGCCAACAGCAGCACCAGCCCCACGGCCACCGACAGCGGCCATACCCACAGGCCGCCGCCCAGGTTGACATCGTTGATCCAGATGCCGACGGGCTGGTCCAGCGCCACGTCGGCCAGCGGCGCGAACACCAGTGCCAGCGAGGTCGAGAGCAGGGTCGTGGCGACCGTGAAATAGACCACGCCCAGCGGCAGCATCAGCACGAAATACAGCATGGTCAGCCAGGTGCGCACGTCGGTGAACATCGCCCCGATCCGCGCCAGCCAGCCCTGGCTCCGGTCGGTGTACATCGGCCGGCGCGGCATGCGCACGCCCAGCAGCGCCTCGATGATGCGCCCCTCCACCAGCGACAGCACCCGTACCGACCCCAGGAACAGCAACAGCACCGGGATGCCGATGATCAGGATCAGCAGCGACACCGACAGCGACAGCCCGGTCACCACCCAGGTGAAGAAGAACACGCCGGTGACCAGCGACAGCAGCATGTAGAACAGCGCGCCATAGGTATGCGGGTCCAGCACCACGCCGAAGAAGCGCGCGGCCGCCGGGCGCGGCCTGGCGGTGGGCGCGGCCGGGGCGGTGGCGGCCACGCCCGCGGCGGGCGTGGCGAGCGGCGGCGGCGGCGGCCGGC